>CP091033.1:719768-1439536 GCA_039725955.1 Sinorhizobium sp. B11 | reverse complement strand
TTGGTGCCATTGAGCACGAAATCGCTGCCGTTGCTGCGAGCGGTGCATTTCATGCCGCGCATGTCGGAACCGGCATCGGGCTCGGTGATCGCCAGCGCGTCGATCTTTTCTCCGCGGACGGCAGGAAGCAAATACCGTTCACGCTGCTCGCCCTCGCAGGCCATCAGGATGCCGGAGGGACGGCCGAAAAAGACCGTCAGGGCCATGGAGCCCCGGCCGAGTTCCCGCTCGACAAGCGTGAAGGTGACATGATCGAGGCCGGCGCCGCCCGCCTCTTCGGGGAAATTGCAGGCGTAGAAGCCGAGGTCGATGCATTTGCGCCGGATCTCAGCTGCTAGATCCGGTGGGACGAAACCCGTGCGCTCGACTTCGTTCTCATGCGGATAGATTTCGGTTTCGACGAAGCCGCGGACCGTCTTGACGATCATTTCCTGTTCTTCGCCGAGGCCGAAATCCATGTCGATCTCCCTATCGTTTCTGGCTGACATGGCGGCCAACCCCATCGGGGGGAGGCAGCTTTGCATGGGCCGCGGCGATCAGATTTGCCTTGTCGAGGACTGCGACTGGCGCCGGTGTCGCCTTGCCGGCTTCGGTATCGACATGCAGCAACATCTGCTCGGCAGTGGCGAGCACCGCACCGCTCTCCGTGTCGTGGATCGTGTGGAAGAGGTGCAGCCGCTTCTCGTCAATTGCGAGGATCTGGCAGGTCGAATGGATCGCCTGCCCGAGCTTGGCCTCGCCAAGATGGCGGATATGGGTTTCGACCGTATAGTAGCTCTGCCCGGCCTCGACATAGGCAAGATTGACTCCGATCAGCCGGAGAAGCGCGTCGGACGTATCGCCGAAAACCTGCAGGTAGCGATGCTCCGTCATATGGCCGTTATAGTCGACCCAGGCGGGGCTCACCTTGGTCTCGACGAGCTTGAGGGGGCCAGAACGATCGGCAGTAGTGGTTTTCCCGCCGCCTGCTGCCCACAGGGACCGTTCGAAATCCTTCAGCAGTTGGCCGGCGCCCCAGCCCTTGCCATCGTTTCCGGCCTTCAGCGCCTGCAGGATGCCGACGAGATTTTCGTCGCGGATGCGCTCAAGTGCACGGATCGAAAGGCCGGCGGCCTGTTCGTCCGACTGTTTTCCGATCTTTTCAATCAGCGTATCGTCGAGGTCGACGACGTCGGTCAGTTTCGTCCAGGGCCAGGCAAGGCAGGGTCCGAACTGAGCGAGGAAATGGCGCATTCCGGCCTCGCCGCCGGCAATGCGATAGGTCTGGAACAGGCCCATCTGGGCCCAGCGCAACCCGAAGGAATAGCGGATGACGTCGTCGAGCGTCTCGACGGTGCAGATATCGTCATGGATAAGCCAGAGCGCCTCGCGCCAGAGCGCTTCGAGCAGCCGGTCGCCGACGAAGGCCTCGATCTCCTTGGCGATATGAACGCCCTTCATGCCGATTGGAGCGAGCCGCTCCATCGCTGCCTCGATGGTCGCTTTCGAGGTCTTCTCGCCGCCGACGATTTCGACCAGTGGCAGCAGGTAGACGGGGTTGTAGGGATGGGCGACGAAGAGGCGCTCGGGATGTTTCATGTCGCGCTGCAGATCGCTCGGCAGCAGGCCTGATGTGGACGAGCCGATCAGCGCGTCCGGTCGTGCCGCAGCATCGATTTCCGTCAATACGCGGCGCTTGAGGTCGAGCCGTTCCGGTACGCTTTCCTGGATCCAATCCGCACCGGAGACAGCCTCTTGCAGCGACGTTTCAAAGGTAAGCCGGCCGCGCGGCGGCAGCGGTGCGCTAGTCAGCATGGCATAGGCTTTTTCCGCATTGGAAAGGACCTCGCCGACGATGCGGCTTGCTTCCGGATGAGGATCGAAGACGCTGACATCGATGCCGGCAAGCAGAAAACGTGCAATCCATCCGCCGCCGATGACGCCGCCGCCGATACAGGCCGCTTTGGTAATCCCTGTCATGTCGTCCTCAGCGCTTCGTCAGATTGAGTTTCTTGCGGACGTCCTCAGGACCGATGATCCTGGCACCCATGCCTTCAACCACCTGCACGGCCTTTTCGACGAGTTGCGCATTGGTGGCGAGAGCGCCCTTGCCGATATAGAGATTGTCCTCCAGGCCAACGCGGACATTGCCGCCCGCCAGAACCGCTGCAGCCGGATAGGCCATGGCGTTGCGACCGATCGAAAAGGCCGAGAAGGTCCAGCTATCGGGCACGTTGTTGACCATGGCCATGAAGGTGTTGAGATCGTCAGGGGCACCCCAGGGAATGCCCATGCAGAGCTGGATCAGCACCGGATCTTCGATCAGGCCTTCTTCGGCGAGCTGCTTTGCAAACCACAGATGGCCGGTATCGAAGGCCTCGATCTCGGGGCGCACGCCGAGATCAGTCATTTTCTTCGCCATTGCCCGCAGCATGGCGGGCGTGTTGGTCATGACGTAATCGCCGAGATTGAAGTTCATCGTGCCGCAGTCGAGCGTGCAGATTTCCGGCAGGCATTCGGCGACATGGCTGACGCGCTCGGTTGCCCCTGCCATATCCGTTCCCGACGCCTTCAGGGGAAGGGGGCTTTCGACATCGCCGAAAATCAGATCTCCGCCCATGCCGGCCGTCAGGTTCAGCACCACGTCGACGTCGGCCGAACGGATGCGGTCGGTGACCTCCCTGTAGAGGTCGTTGCGGCGGCTTGCGGCACCGGTATCCGGATCGCGGACATGACAGTGAACGACTGCCGCCCCAGCCTTGGCGGCGTCGATCGCGGAATCCGCGATCTGCTTGGGAGTAATGGGAACGTGGCTGGATTTCGAAACCGTATCGCCGGCACCGGTGACGGCGCACGTGATGAAAACATCGCGGTTCATCGCAAGAGGCATGTTTGTTGTTCTCCCTCGTCTTGAGGGCATTACGCGCCAGGATGGGAGAGGATGCTTTGCATTTTCGGAATCGATCGATACATTATCGGAACACCAAGGAGGGGAGTTTGCTGGAGCGATCGACCGAACGGCTCGACATCGATCTTCTTGTCCTGCCGGACACCAATCTCATCCTCATTGCCTCCGTCATCGAACCGCTGCGCGGGGCAAACCGCATTTCCGGCAGCGAGCTCTACCGCTGGCGCATCTTCACGCCAGATGGGGAAGCTGTGCCGACAACCAGCCACATTGCCATACCGACGCAGGGAACGTTCCAGACCACGGCATCGGATACACCGCTCTTCGTGCTGGCGAGCTACAACTGGCGGCAAAGCGCGACAGCGGGCCTAAAAATGCAGCTATCGCAGGCGGCACGCCACCGGACCATAATCGCCGGCATCGAATCCGGCACCTGGCTGCTCGCGGAAGCCTGCCTGCTCGATGGCTTGTCGGCAACCGTGCATTGGGAGGATTACGAGGATTTCGCGCTCGCCTATCCGCAGGTGTCGGCCGTCAAGGACCGGTTCGTAATCGACGGCAAGCGGCTGACGACATCAGGCTCGTTGCCGACCGTGGACCTGATGCTGGAGATCATCCGGCGGCGCCAGAGCTATTCGCTGGCGCTTGAGGTCAGCCGGCTGTTCCGCTACGAGCAGCCATCCTTTCATGCCGACGACGCGCTGTCGGCAGGCTTGCGCGTGGATGATCCGCGGGTGGCCCACGCCGTGCGGCTTATGGAGGACAATATCGAGCAGCCGATCGTGCTGGCGCGCCTTGCCCGCAGGGTCGGGATCAGCGCCCGACACCTGCAGGATCTCTTCCAGGCCTCGATCGGTGCGCCCCCTCATATCCACTATCTTGCCCTGAGATTGAACGCGGCGCGGCGCAAGGTGATAGAGACGACGGCGTCCTTCGCCGACATTGCCGCCGCAACCGGCTTCAATTCGGCCTCAGCTTTCGCGCGAAGCTATCGGGCAAGCTATTCCGAAAGCCCCTCGGAAACGCGGCGTCGGCTGCGGCGTCCGGTCAGGCCATCGGAGGTCCGGCCATAGGCTGGAAGGCATCGCGTACCATCTCGGCCAGCTCGCGAACCGCTTCGCTGGACCGAAAGGTATTGCGACGAAGCACGACCCTTGAGGAATCGACCGGCGGGAAGCCGTCCTCGGTCGTCAGCTCCCGGCAGCCGGCCGGGATGTTGCTGCGCGACAGCGTGGTGACGGCAAGACCGGCAGTCACGGCGTTCTTCAGTCCGGAGCTGGTATCGGCAATGAAGGCGACCCGGTAGTTGCGACCGAGCTGGTGCAGCGACTTCAATGCAAACTCGCGACACCAGCTCGAGTCTCTGTAGGTTGCGATCGGCAGCGGGTCGATGTCGTGCAGCCGGTGGACGATCGAGGTCACCCAGACGGTCGGATCGATGCAGAGCACCTCG
Source organism: Sinorhizobium sp. B11 (assembly GCA_039725955.1). NCBI lineage: Bacteria > Pseudomonadati > Pseudomonadota > Alphaproteobacteria > Hyphomicrobiales > Rhizobiaceae > Sinorhizobium > Sinorhizobium sp. B11. Next base: position 1,435,196 of record CP091033.1, on the reverse strand, counting down.
CCACTCATCTGATCGCTCCAGTCGAAGACGACGGCGAGATCGAGTTCGTCGCGTTCCAGGGCGGCGATGTTGCGGACAGTATAGTCGCAGGAGATGGTAACCTCGACAGCCGGATGACGCACGGCGAAGGCCGCAAGTGCTGCGGGCAGCACGGTCTGGCTATATTCCTCGGGAATGCCGATGCGAACCGGTCCGCCAAGCGGTTTGCTGCGGATTGTCGCCGCGGCCTCACTCAGGAGATCGATGACGCGGCGGGCATAGGGGACGAGCTGGACGCCCTGACGTGTCAGCACCACCCCTCGGGCGCCGCGTTCGAACAGTGCTTCGCCGATCGTGTCTTCCAGCTTCTTGATCGCCGCGCTGATCGCAGATTGCGTTCTGCCGACGCGCTGTGCGGCCGCAGAGAAATTGGTGGTCTCGACGACAACGAGGAAGGTCCGGAGAAGATCACTCTCAATGGGCTCGCGCATGGACAGCCATAGAAAAAATCGATGACATCCATCTCTACTATTCGTTTGTCTGATGTCAATTGCGGGTGCAGAAAGGAGGTGCGTTCGACTTTCCTCCTTCGAGACTAACTTGCGTGACCATTGACCATCCGGCCAGGCGCCTCGGTGCCGGCGAGCGCGAGAAGGGCATCCTTCTCGTCATCGCGGCGACACTTGCCTGGAGTGCCAGCGGGGTCTACTCGCGGCTCCTGACGACAGACGTCTGGACAGCGATCGCCTGGCGCTCGCTGTTCGGCGGGTTGTTCCTGCTGATCCCCTGCCTGTTCCTCGAAGGCGGGATATCACGAAAGCAATGGCGTTCGGTCCTGCATCCGTCCGGCCTGGCAATGATTGTCTGCCAGACAGTCAGCCAGGGCTGCTTCATCGGCGCGCTCTATATGACCAGCGTCGCGAATGTGACGATGATCTATTCGACCGCACCCTTTATCGCCGCTCTGTTCGGATGGATCATCCTGAAAGAGGGTGTCGGAAGGCGCACGCTGATTGCCGGGGGCATTTCTCTTCTGGGTGTTGTGGTCATCGTCGCCTCGTCGATCGGCGGTGGCACCGGGGTCGGCGACCTGCTGGCGCTTGGCATGACGGTTTCCTTCGCGCTCGTCATCATCATCCCGCGCATCAATCCTGAAGTGCCGAGCCTGCCGCCGACTGTTGTCAGCGCCTTCCTCACACTCGTCATCTTCGCTCCATTCGGCTCGGTCGGCTCCCTTGATCTTCACAATTGGATCGTGCTTGCTGCTTTCGGTGCTACCAATTTTTCGCTGGCGCTTGTGCTCTTCCTGGCCGGGGCCAGGCGAATGCCGCCGGCCGAAGCTGCGTTGATCGGGACGATGGAGATCGTGCTGACCCCGTTCTGGGTCTGGCTTCTGTTCTCCGAGCAACCGCCAGTCGCCACCTTCTTCGGCGGCGCCATCATCTTCGCAGCCGTTCTCTGGCATACCGCCGTCGACCTCAGCCGCAGCCGGCGGACGCATCCCGGCTAGAAAGCGACGCCGATCGGATCGTCATTTCAGGCGGCATGGGTCAGAATAGCGCTTCGATTGCCACTCCCACCCAAGCAACGAGTGCGGACATGTTCTCCAAAGACCCCCTGCTGCAGCCGTTTCGGCTCAAGCACCTGACGCTGAAAAACCGCGTCATGTCGACCGCTCACGAGCCGGCTTATTCGGAAAACGGCATGCCGACGGATCGCTATCGGCTCTATCACAGGGAAAAGGCGAGAGGGGGCATCGCATTGACCATGACGGCGGGATCGGCGGTCGTCTCGCCTGACTCCCCGCCGTCCTTCGGCAATCTCCACGCCTATCGCGACGAGATCGTGCCCTGGTTGAAGAGACTTGCCGACGACTGTCACGAGTTCGGCGCGGCGGTCATGATCCAACTCACCCATCTCGGTCGCCGTACAAGCTGGAACAAGGGCGACTGGCTGCCCGTTCTGGCGGCCTCGCCGATCCGCGAGCCGGCGCACCGCGCCTTCCCGAAAGAGGTGGAAGACTGGGACATCGAGCGTATCGTGGCCGATTACGCAAGCGCCGCGCAGCGCATGCAGGAAGCCGGCCTCGATGGTATCGAGATCGAAGCTTACGGCCATCTGCTCGATGGTTTCTGGTCGCCGGCAACCAACCGGCGTGAAGATGAATTCGGCGGATCGCTCGACAACCGCATGCGTTTTTCTGTCATGGTCACGCAGGCGGTGCGCGAAGCCGTCGGGCCGGATTTCATCGTCGGCATGCGCCTTGTCGCCGACGAGGACTGGGAGAAGGGACTATCGCGGCAGGAAGGCATAGAGATCGCTTCACGATTTGCCCGGTCCGGCGATATCGATTTCCTCAATATCATTCGCGGTCATATCGACAGCGATGTCGCGCTCAACAAGGTCATCCCGATCCAGGGCATGGCATCTGCCCCGCATCTCGATTTTGCCGGCGAAGTGAGGGCGATAACCAAGTTCCCCGTCTTCCACGCCGCGCGCATCGGTGACGTAGCAACCGCCCGTCATGCGATCGCCGAGGGTAAGCTCGACATGGTCGGCATGACGCGCGCCCATATCGCCGACCCGCATATAGTGCGAAAGATCGAGAGCGGCGAGGAGGCACGCATCCGGCCCTGCGTCGGCGCTACCTACTGTCTCGACCGGATCTATGAAGGCGGGGAGGCACTCTGTATCCACAATGCCGCGACCGGTCGTGAAGGGGAAATCCCGCACGAGATCCCCAAGGCGGAGATCCGCCGCAAGGCCGTCGTGGTCGGTGCGGGGCCGGCCGGCCTCGAGGCCGCTCGCGTGCTTGCGGAGCGTGGTCATCAGGTGGATGTTCTGGAAGCGACGGGAAAGGCCGGCGGACAGGTCAATCTGCTCATCCGAAATCCCCGGCGCAAGGAGATGGTAGGCATTATCGACTGGCGGCTGGCGGAACTCGAGCGGCTGGGTGTTCGCATGCACTATGACGTCTACGCCGAGGCAGGTGATATCCTTGCTCTTGAACCCAATCTCGTTGTCATCGCGACCGGTGGCATTGCGCAGCAGCCAGAACTCGATGCAGGCGACGAGCTGGTGACTTCTTCCTGGGAAATCCTCGCCGGCGGCGCCAGGATCGCCGACACGGTACTGCTCTTCGATGACAATGGCGGACATCCGGGAATGTCGGCGGCTGAGGTGATTGCCAGAAGCGGTGCCGAACTCGAGCTCGTCTCCCCCGAACGCTTCTTCGCGCCTGATATGGGCGGCATGAATCATGTGCCTTATGCCCGTGCCTTCGCCGAACGCAACGTCAGGGTTACCATCAACACGCGGCTCAAATCCGTTCGCCGCGACGGCAATGCCCTTGTCGCCATGCTCGGATCGGATTTCGCGGACGGCGTAGAGTGGGAGCGGCGTGTCTCTCAGGTCGTTGTCGAACATGGCACGCTTGCCAATGACGGGCTCTATCTCGCACTGAAGCCGATTTCACGAAATGTTGGTGCCGTGGATTATTCCGCCCTGATCAATCGTCGGCCACCGCTGCCACAACGCAATAGCGAGGGGCATTTTGACCTCGTGCGTATCGGCGACGCGGTTTCCAGCCGCAACATCCATGCGGCCGTCTACGATGCTCTGAGGTTATGTTCGTTGTTTTAAGCTCCTAACCGTGGGCCTGGCTTTTGTGAGTCTACCTGGCCTCAAGGTTTGCGCTGCTGCCTGTTCTTCTTCCTCGTTCCCTTCGCCTTGCAGGGCGTGCCTGGTCATACGAGCATGCTGGCACCCGGGATCGTAGACGGCACCGGTGCCGCCGAAGCGCCAGGCGGCCTGATCGGCGCCGGCCGCATCGTCACCCAGCTTCTCGTCGTGCTGATGATCATGGCGCTTTTCCTCGCCATCATGACAGCGATGGACCGAGCGATCAGGGCATGCATCATGTTGGCGTGATCTGTCCCCTATCTGTCCGCAATCGGCATTTCGCAGTATGCTCCTCTCGATAGAATGTCTTCATGCCCATCCTTGGAGATAACCAAATGTCCGCAGATACCGTACTCCTAGTCATCGACGCCCAGGAATCCTTCCGTCATCGACCCTATTTTCGTGAAGATGAGGTCGGGCTTTATATCGCGTCCCAGCAAGCGCTGATCGATGGCGCGAAAAGGGCCGCTCTTCCGGTCGTCCAGATATTTCACGTCGAGGAGGCAGGCGTTTTCTCTGAAGGTTCGGGCTTCGTCCGCCCGCTGGCGCCGCTTCAGATTGAGGCGGATGCGGTGTTTCGCAAGCGCCGCCACAGCGCGCTTGTCGGCAGTGGCCTGGACGTCTGGCTGACTGAAAACCATATCCGGCGCGTCATTGTCTCCGGCATCCGCACCGAGCAGTGCTGTGAGACGACGGCAAGGCACGCCTCCGATCTCGGTTACGAGGTCGACTATGTCGGCGAGGCGACATTGACCTTTCCGATGACCGATAGGTCGGGTCGCGAATGGAGTGCCGCCGAGATCAGGGCGCGCACGGAGTTGGTCCTTGCCGATCGTTTTGCCCGTATCGTTACTGTAGAGCAGGTGCTCAACGGACTTTCAGCACGAGCGGCCGCGTAATGGTGGATGGCCCCCGGCGCATCATCCCGGTTTTCGTGGTCGTGCCGCCGCGGGCGCTCCTGCTCGATATCGCAGGTCCGATGGAAGTCTTGCGCAGAGCCAACCTCGAGCAGGGATCGACAGAGTTCGTGCCGAGCTACATCGGACCTGCCGCTGAGGTGCGAAGTTCGACCGGCCTCGACCTCGCCAAGATTTCTCCGCTTCCGGTACGTTTGCCCGACGACGCGCTTCTTATTGTTTCCGGTGCGGTGGATGAACCGCTTGCCGGATCGGTCGAAAGCGGACCGGGAGATGCGGCCCTTGAGGCAGAGATCGTTGAATGGCTAAGGGGGACCGTTCGGCCTGGCATCCGCCTCGCGACGATCTGTTCGGGTGCCTTGCTTGCGGCGCGGGCGGGACTGCTCGAGGGCTATGAATGCACGACCCACCATTCCATGCTCCAGGAACTCGTCCGACTTGCTCCGACCGCCCGCGTCCGCGAGAACCGGCTCTATGTCGAGGATGGTGAGCGGCTGACCAGTGCGGGCGTCACCGCGGGGATCGATCTCATGCTTGCGGTGGTCGCAAAAGAGGTCGGTCATGCTGTGTCGCTTGCCGTAGCACGCACTCTGGTCATCTATCTCCGGCGGGCTGGCGGTGATCCTCAGTTGTCGCCGTGGCTGGAAGGGCGAAATCATCTCCATCCGGCAATCCACAGAGCCCAGGATGCCGTCGGCGCCGACCCCTCGCAAAACTGGTCCGTTGAGACGCTCGCCAAGATCGCCGCGACGAGCCCGCGCAATTTGTCACGGCTTTTCAACGAGCACACCGGCATGAGTGTGACCGACTATGTCAACCGCATGCGAATTGTGCTCGCAAGAGAACTCATCACCGGCTCGAGGCTCGATATGGAAAACGTCGCTGAACGCATCGGCTTTTCGTCAGCTCGCCAGTTTCGACGGGCCTGGAGACGACTTCATGATACGCCGCCGGGCCACGTTCGAGCGCCGACCAGAAGCTGACAGGCTTGATCAAACCCTAACGGGGGCTGTCGCCTGGTGAGCAAAAAAAGAGGCCGCGAGCGTAGGGCCGGGCCTTTAGGTGTGAAGGTCAAAAAACCTCCAGAGGGGAACAGCTGACGTAGCGGGCCGGGAGGAATGGACCGCCGTGGATCGCCAACTGTCGCGATGATGACCGAAGGTCGTTTTTCATGCGAAGTATATGGCACTCAAAACGAGGCGCTCTTTGACAAATTCTACCGCAGGCGCTCCTGGAGTCCTGCAATCAGCCGGCGAATATTGAAAGACATTGTCGGCGAGTGGCTGCCGCTGCGCATCGAGAATGACGGTTGGGCTCTTGGCGCGATGCCCGGGAACCGTCCGACGGGGGCGGGCAGCCAGTCCGTAAAGTGGAAATCCAATGCTGGCGATCCTTGGCCGACAGCTGTATGCAGCTTGCGGAAGACGAACGAAGGTCACCGATGAGAATAGAATTTCTGCTTTGGCTCGCTGGCGCGATGGCAACATTCCTGGGCGCGGCGACCGCTTCGCGCACCTATATCGCGACCAACAGCATTCTTGTGTTGATCCTGTCTCTCGCCCTTTATTGCGTGGGTAATCTCATCATGGTGCGGCTGATGAGAGAGGGCGGAATGGGGCTTGCAATATCGGTTTCCGCCGTTGCTCAGCTGTTGCTCATCAACGTGATTGCATATTTTGTTTTTGACGAGCGTCTTGCTCCGTCGCAGATGCTAGGCGCGGGACTAGGTCTGGTCGCAATGATGCTTTTGTTATTCCCAATTGGGGAAAGATAGCAGTCCCGAAGCGGCTGGTTTCGAAAGATGAAGCCAGAACGCAGAGAAGGGTAGTATCTCTTTTGTGTCCCCAAGGGGATAGCGCGACTGCGAAAGCCTGCATCGAATGATGTATACCGGAATCCGCATCCACTAGAACGGTCGCGCACGTCGCTGGCCGGTGTCCCGGTCGGCTACTGATATCCGATGTTCAGGGCGAGCCCGGACAAATCGGTTGAAGGCCCGGAAGGAAATTCTTCCAGGCCGTGAAGTCGCGCCTGATTGTCAAAATCCCTAAAAGCGCGATCCCATTTTTGCAACAGCATGCAGCCCGCGACGGGAGATAAGATCTCGTTTCGTCATCGCTCGCCTATAGCGCGATCTCTCCTGTCGCCGAGCGCATGATTTTTTTAAATTAATACCTATCGCATCGATTGAAAAGGAGTATCGTTACGCTAGTTTAAATTGTTAAGACGTTGGCGTCGATGCGTCTGGTCGTGATACGCATGCCGCCAGCTCTGCTCCGACTGAGGGACCGGAAATGCCTGAAAACCCCCTAAATTATTGCATTCTGAGAAATGAACCTCTCCGGAAACATCCTGGAAATATGGACTGCGACCGAGAGCCCAGCCGTCGAATGACATGCCCAAAAGGGCTCCATCACCGCTGGTCGTGCCTCACCATTGTTCGATGAATTACCACACGGAGAGGTAGACGATGTGGAAGCGTGAAGTGGTTGTCGTAGCGACGCTTGTATCCCTGTTTACGGTTCAGGCTGCCCGCGCGGACGGTCCTGCCGGTGCAGCCCGCGGGCTGAAGACGGCGCCCGTATTCAGCTATATTTCTGAAAAGCGCCGAACTGCAGCACCTTTCGCGCATGTGATGTTTTGCGCTCGAAATCCGGATGAATGTACGGTTCGCGGCGATGTTTCCGAAGTTCCCTTGAGCCCCCTTGCGGAGAAGCAACTTGGCGATATCAACGCGTCGGTCAACCGCTCGATCCGTCCGACGGACGAACGGCAGGGTGATGTCTGGCAGGTGAACGTCAAGGCAGGCGATTGTGAGGATTTCGCGTTGACGAAACGCGACCACCTCATCGCCATGGGCTGGTCGTCGAAAGCACTGCGGATCGCCGTGACCAAGACGCCTGCCGGTAAAGGTCACGCGGTTCTGGTCGTCAAGACCGATCGCGGCGATCTGGTGCTCGACAACCGCACGAATGCGATCAAGGGCTGGAAGGATACGGATCTTCGCTGGCTGATGATCCAGTCAGGCGATGATCCGAAGATATGGTACGAACTCTAGATATGCGGACATGATGCGGGTTCGAACCCATATGCGGCGACCGAAGTGTCGATGGCAGGGAAGGCGCCGTTCTGAGCCCGCAGAATGTTCGCGCCGAAATCCGCCGCCTCGGTTGCGATCGGCACCATTGAACACGCGTTGATGGAACCTTCGTCATCTAATCGATCTTATCGAAAAGAATCCATTGACCTGACGCCCTGCTTGCATCTTCTATCCGCCCCCACATGAGGAAGGCTGGCAGGAGGGCATATGCAAGTCCTATCGAGCATTAACGCGATGCGCGTAGCACTGGCATCAGCAAAGGCAAACGGCGGAGACGTCGGTTTCGTGCCTACGATGGGCTATCTTCATGAAGGACATATGGAACTTGTCGCGCGAGCCCGCGCTCAGAACCAGATTGTCGTTGCCTCGATCTTCGTCAATCCGCTCCAGTTCGGGCCGACGGAGGACCTCAGTCGGTATCCGCGCGATCTGAAACGTGACCAGGCGATGCTGGAAGAGGCCGGCGTCGATATTCTCTTTGCGCCCGGCGTCGAGGATATGTATCCGCACCCGATGAAAACCGTCGTTGATGTGCCCGAGCTTGGCTGCGAGCTGGAAGGTGCCGTCCGACCAGGGCATTTTGCCGGCGTGACCACTGTCGTCAGCAAGCTTTTTAACATCGTACAGCCAGACAACGCCTATTTCGGCGAGAAGGATTACCAGCAGGTTGCCATCATCAAACGGATGGCAGACGATCTGGCGCTGCCAGTGCGCATCGTTTCCGTGCCGACGGTGCGGGATGCCGATGGTCTCGCTCTCTCTTCTCGCAATGTCTACCTCAGCGAAGAGCAGCGACGTGCTGCAGTCATCGTCCCTCGCGCGCTGGACGAGGCCGAGCGCCTTGTCAACCAAGGCCTGACCGATCCGCAGCTTCTTGAGGCAAAGCTCGTCGACTTCATCGGGCGTGAAGCTTTAGCGAAGCCTGAGGTCGTCGCTGTAAGGGACGCCTCGACGTTGAAGCACGTCGCGAAAATCGACGATCCGGTGGTTGTCGCACTGTTCGTGCGGATTGGCACGACCAAGCTTCTGGACAACCGGGTGATTGCGAAAAAAGGTTCGTCTGGAACGGGGGAGAGATCATGAGCGCTGTCGGTTCCGCAAAGCGCCTGACGCCATCACGGATCCGGGCGATGAAGGGCGGCACGCCGATCGTGTGTTTGACGGCCTACACGACGCCGATGGCGCGGCTCCTGGACGAACACTGTGATCTCCTGCTTGTTGGAGATTCGCTCGGCATGGTCCTTTATGGCATGGACAGCACCGTGGCGGTGACGCTCGACATGATGATCGCCCATGGCAAGGCGGTGATGCGTGGTGTCGCGAGAGCCTGCGTGGTCGTCGATATGCCCTTCGGCAGCTACCAGGAGTCGAAGGAGCTTGCCTACCGCAATGCCGTACGCGTTCTGCAGGAAACCGGGTGTGACGCGCTCAAGCTCGAAGGCGGCCAGGAGATGGCCGAGACAATTTCCTTCCTCGCTGCGCGCGGCGTTCCGGTGCTCGGCCATATCGGGCTCATGCCGCAGCAGGTTCATACCGCCGGCGGCTACCGATCTGTCGGTCATTCCGAGGAGGAGGTTGCCAAGATCCGGCGTGACGCCGACGCGATCGGCAATTCGGGGGCCTTTGCCGTCGTCATCGAGGGTACGGTGGAGACATTTGCGCGTGAGGTGACAACGGCAATTCCTGTTCCGACCATCGGGATTGGAGCCTCGGTTGCGTGCGACGGCCAGATCCTCGTCTCGGACGACATGCTCGGACTATTCAACGACTTCACGCCGCGCTTCGTCAAACGTTACGATGAACTTGGAAAAAGGGCAGCGGTGGCGATTGCCGCCTATGCAGACGAGGTGCGTTCCCGCGCATTCCCCACCGACAAACATACATTCAAACGTCGGTCTTGATTGTGAGGCCCTTTCGATTGGGAGCCGGTGATGAACCGCATCGCTCTTTTGATCACCAGTACAGAATTGGCTCCATGAGAGGCCGAATTGCAGAATCGGGAGCAAAAATCTTAAAACTGCGTACCGATCCGCGCAAAACTGGGCTGTAATCGTCGCCCTCCATACGATAAATGCTTTTTCAGCGACCGCCGCTGACAATTCACTTCCCAAGCCCCGATCGCCTCATAAACAGCCCGCACGAAAACCGACGACGGCCCGATATGATTCCGGCCGCTCAGGAGGAAGATCCATGGCATCCGTTGCCGAGAGCGCCCCCCGCTTTGAAAAGACCGCAATGTCCATTCTGGTGGCAGTCAGCTTCTGCCACATGCTCAACGACATCATGCAGTCGCTGCTTGCCTCGCTCTATCCGCTCTTCAAGGCGAACTACAACCTCGATTTCGTGCAGATCGGCCTTCTGACGATGACCTTCCAGGTCACGGCCTCGCTGCTCCAGCCGCTCGTCGGCATCGTCACCGACCGTTGGCCGATGCCCTATTCGCTGCCGATCGGCATGGCGAGCACATTCTGCGGTCTGATCCTGCTCGGCAATGCCGGCAGCTTTGAGTTGCTCCTGTTCGCCGCCAGCCTGATTGGCTTCGGCTCGGCCGTCTTCCATCCGGAATCCTCGCGCGTCGCGCGTCTTGCTTCCGGCGGCCGCCACGGCTTTGCCCAGTCCTTCTTTCAGGTCGGCGGCAATGCTGGCCAGGCGATCGGTCCGCTGCTGGCCGCCTTCATCGTGTTGCCGAACGGTCAGCACAGCGTGTCCTGGCTTTCCGGCATCGCCATGGTTGGCATTGTGGTCCTGAGCTGGGTCGGCAGCTGGTACGTGAGCCACCGTCGTCAGAACGCCAGCAAGGCGGCCCCGAGCCGCACGCTGCCGCTGCCTCAGAGCAAGGTCGTCACGGCGCTGCTAATCCTCGTGCTGCTGACGGCGACGAAGAACGTCTACATGGCAAGCGTCTCGAGCTACTTCACCTTCTATGTCATCGATCGTTTCCAACTCGATGTGCAGCAGGCGCAGCTCATGCTCTTCCTGTTCTTGGGTTCCGTTGCGACCGGCACCTTCCTCGGTGGCCCGATCGGAGATCGTTTTGGTGCCCGTTTCGTCATCTGGTTCTCGATCCTCGGCGTGATCCCCTTCGCGCTGCTGCTGCCCTATGCGAACCTCTTCTGGACGGGCGTGCTCAGCGTTGTCATCGGCCTGATCTTCGCCTCTGCCTTTTCTGCCATCGTCGTCTTCGCGCAGGAACTGGTGCCAGGTCGCGTCGGGCTGATCGCCGGCGTTTTCTTCGGCTTCGCCTTCGGTGCGGGCGGTCTCGGTGCGGCCTTGCTCGGCGGTTTTGCCGACTCGCACGGCATCGCCTTCGTATATCGTATCTGCTCCTACCTGCCGCTCCTCGGCCTGTTCACCATCTTCCTGCCGCGCATCCCAAAACATCGAGCGGTTTAAGTTTCGCACTCGGAAAGAGGCACCGAAATGCTTTCGGTGCCTCTTGGTATCCCGGCAGGCGCACGGCGCGGCGTCGCGTTGAAACGAACATTTTTTCCCCGGCCTTCAGCGAAGACGGATCGTCATTTCTTTAATCTACTATTTTGATGGATAATATCTGTCTTGTGATGGAGCCATCGACGGCGCGATAGCGGAAGGAAATGATATGTCAGCACCCAAACTGGTCGGTCTTGCCGGCAGCTTCAATCGTCCCTCGAAGACCTTTGCGCTGGTCGAGAATATCGCCGGCCTCGCCGCGGAAAAATATGGCTTCCGCAATACGATTTACGACCTGACGGATGTTGGCCCCTCGCTTGGGCAGGCGTTGCGCCGTGACGATCTCGACAATCGCGCCAAGGAAGTCATCGCCGATATCGTTTCTGCGGATGCTATCGTCATCGGCGCGCCGACCTATAAGGGCAGCTATCCGGGCCTTTTCAAGCACCTGGTCGATCTCATCGATCCGCATGAATTGCGCGCAAAGCCGATTGTCATCACGGCGACGGGCGGCGGCGATCGCCACGCGCTCATGGTCGAACATCAGCTTCGCCCGCTCTTCGGCTTCTTCATGGCCCATACCTTGCCGACGGCCGTCTACGCCTCAGATCGCGATTTCACTGACTATCGCGTCTCCTCCGAACAGCTTTCCAAGCGTATCGGGGAGGTCATCGGCGAGCTTTCCGCTTTCTTTCCGGCCAGAAGTTCCGCGCTGATCGCGGCGGAATGAATCTTATCCCAAGACTGACTTTCGCGGCGCCCATTGGGCGCCGTTTTCGTTTGACGGCTATTTTTACGCTGACATTAATCCATAAATTTGATAGAATTTTATCCTGCCGGCATCGACAAGGGGGCAAGAGTTTTTCTGGCATTAACAAGACATCGGACGTTCTTGCTTCGCTCGTAATGACCGTATTTGCAATTATCCGCCTGCTCGGGGCTCGGCCTCATTCAGTCAGACGGGATAAAAAATGACCAAGAACAAGAATATCGGCACCATTTCGATTTCGCGCCGCGCGGCACTCACTGTTGCCGCATCTGCGGTTGCGCTCATCGCCTTTGCTGCGCCGGCTCCTTCCTTTGCGGAAGACAAGTCGATCAAGGTCGGCATCATGAGCGGCGAGGACGAGGATGTCTGGCGTGTCGTGACCACCGAAGCCGCCAAGAAGGGCCTCAAGATCGAGACGATCACCTTCAACGATTATACCCAGCCGAACGAAGCGCTGGAGCGCGGCGAAATCGACGCGAACGCCTTCCAGCACCAGCCCTACCTCGACAATCAGATCAAGCAGAACGGCTACCACATCGTCCGTGTCGGCTATACCGGCGTGTGGCCGATCGGCCTCTACAGCAAGAAGCACAAGTCCGTCGCCGAGCTGCCGGAAGGCGCCGTGATCGGCGTGCCGAACGATCCGTCCAACGAAGGTCGTGCGCTGCGCGTTCTGCAGAGTGAAGGCCTTATCAAGCTGAAGGACGGCACGGGCATTCTTGCGACGATCGCCGACGTCGCTGAAAATCCGAAGAATATCGAGATCAAGGAACTGGATGCCGGCATTGTCGGCCGTTCGATCGATGACCTCGACGCCGGCGTCGTCAATACCGATTGGGCGTTGAAGAGCGGCCTTTCGCCGGCAGAGCGCGTCGCGCAGGAGCCGATCGCCGACAATCCCTACCGCAACTTCATTGCCGTGAAGGAAGAAAACAAGGATGCCGATTGGGTGAAGACCCTGGTATCTTCCTATCAGAACGATACCGTGAAGGCCGAGTTCGACAAGGTCTATAAGGGTACGGGCCTCAGCGCCTACTGATCAGCCGCCCTTCCGAGGGCGCCAATGACCGAGGCGGCCCGGGCCTTTGCCGGGGCCGCCTTCGGCTTTTGTGAAGGAATGAGCATGAATTCAATTGTCTCCGCTTCAGGGATCGAGACGCGCCCCGCTGACGCCGAAGAGGTCGTCCGGCTGACGGATGTCAGGCGTAAATTCGGTGCTACACCGGCGCTTGACGGCATCTCGTTGAGTGTGAAGAAGGGCGAGGTTCTCGGCATTATCGGACGCAGCGGCGCCGGAAAGTCGACGCTGATCCGCTGCCTGAACGGTCTTGAGCGCGCTGATAGCGGCGAGATCGTCATCGAGGGCCGTAACATTACAGGCCTTGCCGAGAAGGACCTGCAGCCGTTGCGCCGCCGCATCGGCATGATTTTTCAGCACTTCAATCTGCTTTCGGCCAAGACAGTCGAAGAGAACGTCGCGCTGCCATTGAAGATCGAAGGTATCGGCAAGGCCGAGCGACTGAAGCGGGCGCATGAGCTTCTGGATCTCGTCGGCCTTTCCGACAAGGCCAAGGCTTATCCGTCTTCCCTTTCAGGCGGCCAGAAGCAGCGTGTCGGTATCGCCCGCGCACTTGCGGCACGCCCGGCCCTGCTACTTTCCGACGAGGCGACCTCAGCACTCGATCCGGAAACGACGCGCTCGATCCTTGTCCTGCTGAAAGATATCAATCGTAAGCTCGGACTTACTATCCTGTTGATCACCCATGAGATGGAGGTGGTGCGTGGCATTGCCGATCGCGTCGCCGTCATCGACGCTGGCAGGATCGTGGAAGAGGGACAGGTCTGGTCGATCTTCGGCAATCCGCAGACGGCGATCACCAAGAGCCTGCTCGGTGGCATCCGCCCGCAACTACCCGAACATATTGCCGCTCGCCTGTCGCAGTCAGGTGGCACGGAAGCGATCGTCAGTGTCGATCTCTCCGGTCCGGAAGCCCAGGGCGCTCTCTTTGCCGACCTTTCGGCGGTATTGCCGCATTCCTTCCGCCTCGTCCATGGCGGCATCGATCACATCCAGAACCAGCCCGTGGCACGGTTCTTCATTGCTGTCCCGGCGCGCGATCCTGCGCTTGCCGGAAAGGTCGAACAATTTCTGAAGGCCCGGTCCGCCCGGGTGGAGGTGCTTGGTTATGTCACCGATCATGATTAATCTGCTTTTGCGCTCCCTCTGGGAGACGGTGTTGATGACGGCGGCATCCGGCGTGATCTCGCTCATTGCCGGACTGCCGCTCGGACTGGCGCTGGTGCTGACGAACCGAGGCGGCATTGCGGAAAATGCCTGGGTCAACCGCGTTCTCGGCGGTGTCATCAACGGCTTCCGCTCCGTGCCTTTCATCATCCTCCTGGTGGCGCTGATCCCACTGACCCGCCTGATCGTCGGCACGGCGATCGGCACCTGGGCGGCCATCGTTCCGCTCGCCATTGCGGCCACGCCCTACTATGCCCGTATTGCAGAGGTCTCGCTGCGCGAGGTCGATCGTGGGTTGATCGACGCCGTGCGTGCCATGGGTGGCAACCGCTGGACGATCATTCGCGAGGTTCTGGTACCGGAAGCCCTGCCGGGAATCGTTGCCGGTTTCACTGTCACACTCGTAACGCTGATCGGCGCATCGGCGATGGCCGGAGCCATCGGTGCCGGCGGTCTCGGCGACCTCGCCATCCGCTATGGCTACCAGCGTTTCGAGACCAATGTGATGATCGCGGTCGTCGTCGTGCTCATCGTTCTCGTCTGCGGCATCCAGTGGCTGGGCGACCGGCTGGTCGCCCGCCTCGATCATCGCTAGAGCAATTCCAGCGCAAGTTTGCAGCGCTCTTGCGCACGAGATTGCGTGAACACGACGAGGTAGAGCATTTTCGTATTTCGAAGAAAACGAAAAGACTCTACCTTCTGAACTGCGCGGCGGGATGGCTGGCCGATAGCCGGCCATTGCCGCCGAACAATTTCTGGCGCAGCGGCCCTTCCGCGTAATCGGCCTTGAACAGGCCGCGCTCCTGCAGCACGGGAACAACGAGATCGACGAAATCGTTGAGGCTCTCAGGTGTCACGGTGCGCGCCAGATTGAAGCCGTCGATGCCACCTTCCTCGATCCAGCGCTGAAGCGTGTCGGCGACCTGCTCCGGCGAGCCGACGATCGGCTTCATGCGGCTGCCGAGCACCATTTGGTCGATGATCTGCCGCTTGGTGACAGGTTTTGCCGCCTGCTTGGTGATTGCCGCCAGTGCCGACTGATTGGCGTTGGTCGAACTCTGGTCAATTACGTCATCGAGCTCGTATTTCGAAAAATCAACGCCGACAGAGGCGGAATAATGGGCGAGCGACGCCTCGATGCTTGCGTGCCGGCGATAGTCCTCAAGCTTCTCCTGTGCCTCGTTTTCGGTCCTGCCGACGACGACGGTGATCAGGCTCAGGATCTTGATCGCGTCTGCACCGCGGCCGTTCGCCAGCGTCTTGGCGCGAAGCGCATCGACAGTCGGACGCGCCGACTGCGGCGTCGGTCCGGCAATGAAGACGCATTCGGCATGGCGGGCGGCGAAATCCTGTCCGCGGGCCGATGCGCCGGCCTGGAAGAGCAGGGGCGTGCGCTGCGGCGACGGTTCCGCGAGATGAATGCCCTCCATCTTGTAATACTGGCCCTGGTGGCTAACCGCACGCACCTTTGAGGCATCGGCGAAGATGCCGCGCTTGCGGTCACGTAGCACTGCATCATCGTCCCAGCTGCCTTCCCAGAGCTTGTAGAGGATTTCGAGATATTCTTCGGCGGCGTCGTAGCGCGCATCATGCTCCGGCAGTTTCTCGAAACCCATGCTGCGGGCAGCACTGTCGAGATAGCCCGTCACGATGTTCCAGCCGATGCGGCCCTTGGTCAGGTGATCGAGCGTCGACATGCGCCGCGCCAGCAGGAAGGGCGATTCATAGGTCGTATTGACGGTGACGCCGAAACCTAGATGCTTCGTGACATAAGCCATGGCCGAAATCGGCATCAGCGGATCGTTGACCGGGATCTGCGCACCCGTCTCGATGACCGGGGCTGGGCTGTTCTTGTAGACATCATAGATACCGACGATGTCGGCCAGAAAAATGCCGTCCAGCCTACCGCGTTCGGCCGTGCGCGCAAAATCGACCCAGTAGTCAAGATCGGTGTAATTGACCGAGCGATCGCGTGGATGCGTCCACATGCCGTGGTTTATGTGCCCGACGCAGTTCATGTCGAAGGCGTAGATCTGCATTTTCTTCATCGAATATTGTCCTGAGATTTCGTCGGCCACGTGGCAGGAATTGTCGAGCGGGTCGGGAAACCACCGCTTCTTCCCTTCAAATTAGAAGCAAATTGTCCCTCATCGCTGATTCCTGAAATATTCTATCTCTATAAAATCTATGAATTTTACAATGATCTATCGACATTCCCGAGGCGGAATGATTTTTAACATTGCTGGAGAGGGATATGAAAATCAACCGACGCAACCTGCTGGGCACGGCCGCTGCCGCTGTCCTCACCTTGACCACCTATGCAGCTCACGCTGCCGACGTCACGCTCAATATCGGCTACCAGCCGATCGTCGAGCCGTCGCGCGTGCCGCAGGCCGATGGCACCTATGAAAAGGAGACCAAGGCCAAGATCAACTGGCAGAAATTCGATGGCGGCGCCGACGTCATCGCTGCCATCGCTTCCGGTTCTATCGATATCGGTTATGTCGGCTCGTCGCCGCTTGCCGCGGCCGCCAGCCGCGAACTGCCCATCGAGACGATCTATGTCGTCGGCCTCATCAGCGACGCTGAAGCGCTTGCGGTCAAGAACATCACCAAGCCAGAAGACTTGAAGGGCAAGAAGATCGCCACGCCCTTCGTTTCGACAGCGCATTACAGCCTGCTGACGGCGCTGAAGCACTGGAAGGTCGATCCGAAGTCGGTGCAGATCCTCAATCTGCGTCCGCCGGAAATCGCTGCTGCCTGGGAGCGCGGTGACATCGACGGCGCCTATGTCTGGGATCCGGTCCTGGCGCAATTGAAGAAGAGCGGCAGCGTGCTCGCCACCTCTGCAGATGTCGCCAAGTGGGGCGGCCCGACCTTCGATGCCTGGATCGTCAGCAGGAAATTTGCCGACGCCCATCCGGAAGTCGTCACCGGCTTCGTCAAGGTCACGGGCGCGGCTTACGCCTCCTATCTCGCCAATCCGGATAGCTGGAATGCGAAATCACCGGAAGCCGAAAAGATTGCCAAACTCACCGGCGCCAAGACCGATGAAGTGCCGGCTCTTCTCAAGGGCTATACCTTCCCGAGCCTGAAGGAGCAGGCCAGCGCCGATCTCCTCGGTGGCGGTACGACGAAGGCCGTTGCTGAAACCTCGGCCTTCCTTCTGGAGCAGGGCAAGATCCCCGGCGTTCTGAAGGACTACAGCCCCTATGTTTCCGACCGCTGGGTCAAGGAAGCCGCCAAGGCCGGTCTCTGATCCTCCCAAGGGTCCCGGCGCGGCTTCGCCGCGCCGATTTTCCTCGAACAGGTGATGCCCATGAGCATACTTTCACTACAGTCCCTGTCGCTCGATTATGCCGAGGCAGGCACTCGCCGGAAAAGACGTGTGCTGGATGGCGTCAACCTGCATATCGCCTCCGACGAGTTCGTGGTGGTCATCGGCCGTTCGGGTTCCGGCAAGACGAGCCTTCTCAATATTGCTGCCGGTTTTACCGAGCCGAGCGAGGGACGCGTGCTGGTCGACGGCAAAGAGATCGACGGGCCTGATGTAGACCGAGCTGTCGTCTTTCAGGACGACGCGCTCTATCCATGGCTGACGGCCGCCGGCAACGTCGCCTTTCCGCTGAAGCTTCAGGGCATCCCGAAAGGCGAGAGGCAGCGCCGCGCGGAAGACCTGCTGGTGAAGGTCGGCCTCGATGGCGCGGGCAAGAAGAATATCTGGGAACTCTCCGGTGGCATGCGTCAGCGCGTCGGCATTGCCCGCGCGCTTGCCTCCGGGCCGCGCTTCCTGTTGCTCGATGAGCCGCTCGGCGCGCTCGATGCTTTGACGCGCAGCCGCATGCAAAAATTCCTGCTCGACGTCTGGGCCGAGAGCAAGACCGGCGCGTTGCTGATTACCCACAGCATCGACGAGGCCTTGCTGCTTGCCACGCGCGTCATCGTGCTTGCTCCCAACCCGGGTCGCATCGTTGCCGATATCAAGACGGAGTTCGGCAAGGCGGTGCTCGAAGGAAAAAGTATAAAGGATATCAAGGCGCTGACGGAATTCAAGCACTTGAATGACGAGCTGACCGCGCTCATCCACGCCGATGAAGAGGAGATTGCCGCATGAGCGTCGAGGCAGAAGCACTCACGACGGCAGTCTCGGATCACCCGGTAGAGGCGCGGCCGAAACGCCGCGGTACCCTACCGATCTCGCTCGCAACCATTGCCGTTATCATTGCCGGCTGGAGCCTTGCTTCCGCCTATGGCGCCATCTCACCGGTCTTCCTGCCGTCGCCGTTTGTCGTGGCGCAATCGCTTGCCAATGTCGCGGTCAACGGCTTCGTCGATTCCACGCTCGCCGAGCATACGTTGGCAAGTCTGCTGCGCATCTTCGCAGCGCTCGCCGTCTCGCTCCTCATCGGTGTGCCCGCTGGTCTTGCCATCGCCACCAGCCGCATCGGCAAGGGCATCCTCGATCCGATCGTCGAATTCCTGCGCCCTCTGCCACCGCTTGCGTATCTGCCGCTGATCATCATCTGGGTCGGCATCGGCGAGGCGTCGAAGGTTACGGTCATCTCGCTCGCCATGCTGCCCCCAATCATCTTGTCGACGGCATCAGGCGTCAAATCCGCTCCGGCTGATTTCGTCAACGCCGCCCGCTCGTTTGGCGCAAGCCGGCTGCAGGTGCTGCTGTATGTCATTCTTCCAGGCGCCATTCCGTCGATTTTGACAGGCACACGCATCGCGCTCGGCGCCGGCTGGTCGACGCTGGTCGCTGCCGAGCTGGTGGCGGCAAGTCAGGGCCTTGGTTTCATGATCCAGTCCGCGGCGCAGTTCCTGGTGACCGATATCGTCATCGGTGGAATCATCGTGATCGCCGCCATCGCCTTCCTGCTAGAGATACTGGCGCGGCTGATCGAACGGGTCCTCGTGCCCTGGGCTGCTCATCGCTGAACGTCTATCATCGCCTTGCCGATCAAATTATCCTAAGGCTGTATCGCGCCGCGCGACCGCATGATGGTAGCGTGGTGCCAGATAATGCCGGAGGATGATATGACGAAGACGACGCTGTCGGACTGGGAGGCGCTGGCGGAGAAGGAGCTGCGCGCAGCACCGGAGACGCTGACCTGGCAAACACCCGAAGGCATAGACGTCAAACCGCTTTACACGGCAGCCGATATCGACAGCACTGGCGTGGACAGCCTGCCGGGATTTGCGCCCTTCACCCGCGGTCCGCGCGCCACCATGTATGCCGGCCGGCCCTGGACGATCCGACAATATGCCGGCTTCTCGACCGCCGAGGAATCCAACGCCTTCTATCGCCGCAATCTCGCCGCGGGTCAGAAGGGCCTCTCCGTGGCCTTCGACCTCGCTACCCATCGCGGCTATGACAGCGATCACCCACGGGTCGTCGGCGATGTCGGCAAGGCGGGGGTAGCCATCGACAGCGTCGAGGACATGAAGATCCTCTTCGACGGCATTCCGTTGCAGGACATGTCTGTCTCCATGACCATGAACGGCGCCGTCATCCCAATTCTGGCGAATTTCATTGTCGCCGGCGAGGAGCAGGGCGTCTCGAAGGCGGAGCTTTCAGGCACTATCCAGAACGATATCCTCAAGGAGTTCATGGTCCGCAACACTTACATCTACCCGCCGGAACCCTCGATGCGCATCGTTGCCGATATCATCGAATATACGGCAAAGGAGATGCCGAAATTCAATTCGATCTCGATCTCCGGCTATCACATGCAGGAGGCGGGCGCGACGCTGGTGCAGGAGTTGGCCTTCACACTTGCCGACGGGCGCGAATATGTGCGTGCGGCTATCGCCAAGGGCCTGAATGTCGATGATTTCGCCGGGCGGCTCTCCTTCTTCTTCGCGATCGGCATGAATTTCTTCATGGAAGCCGCAAAGCTTCGCGCCGCCCGCCTGCTCTGGACCCGCATCATGGAGGAGTTCGAGCCGAAGAAAGCGTCTTCGCTGATGCTGCGAACTCATTGCCAGACCTCGGGTGTGTCGCTGCAGGAGCAGGATCCCTACAACAACATCATCCGCACGGCTTTCGAGGCGATGTCGGCCGTGCTCGGCGGCACGCAGTCGCTGCACACCAATTCCTTCGACGAGGCGATCGCCCTGCCGACGGAATTTTCGGCCCGTATCGCCCGCAACACCCAGCTCATTCTGCAGCACGAGACCGGCGTTACCAAGGTGGTCGACCCGCTTGCCGGCTCCTATTACGTCGAGAGCCTGACGAAGGAACTTGCCGACAAGGCCTGGACGCTGATCGAAGAAGTCGAGACGCTTGGTGGCATGACGAAGGCCGTCAATGAAGGCTTGCCGAAGCGGCTCATCGAGGAGGCTGCCGCCCGTCGCCAGGCCGCGGTCGACAAGGGCGACGAGGTCATCGTCGGCGTCAACAAGTACCGGCTCGAGACCGAGCAGCCGATCGACATTCTCGAAATCGACAACAGCGCGGTGCGCGCAGCGCAGATCCGCCGGATCGAGGAAACCAAGCGTCGCCGCGACGGCATGAAGGTGAAGGAGGCGCTAGCCGCGCTTTCGGACATTGCCCGCAGCGGCAACGGCAATCTGCTCGCAGCCGCTGTCGAAGCGGCGCGTGCGCGAGCGACCGTTGGTGAAATCTCGGATGCGATGCGTGAGGTCTTCGGCGATCATTTCGCCACACCCAAGGTCATCCGCGGCGTCTATGGAACCGCCTATCGCGACGAACCGGAACTGGATGTTCTGAAAGCCCGCATGGCCGAGGTAACCGAGGCGATGGGCCGCAAGCCGAAGATCATGGTCGCCAAGCTCGGCCAGGATGGACATGACCGCGGCGCCAAGGTCATCGCCTCGGCTTTCGGCGATGTCGGTTTCGACGTGCTCGCCGGCCCGCTATTCCAGACGCCGGAGGAGGCGGCCGGCATGGCGCTCGGTGAGAAGGTCAATGTCATCGGCGTTTCGTCGCTGGCGGCCGGTCACCGGACGCTGCTGCCGCAGTTGATCGACCGGCTTAAGGAACAGGGTGGCGGTGACATCATCGTCGTCTGCGGCGGCGTCATCCCGCGGCAGGATTATGAATTCCTGCACGAACACGGCGTCGCCGCCGTGTTCGGCCCGGGTACCAATGTGCTGGAGGCCGCGAATTCCGTTCTCGACCTCCTGCAGGGGATCAGGCGAAACCAGTAGCTCAGAGCAGTCCGCGTTTTGCGAGATTGCTCATCAGCGCCGAGATGCCGAAGGTCCAGGGCGGGCATTCCGTCGACAGCCGGACGGTATTGACCAGTGCGCCGAGGCCGGCGGACGAGATTTCCACGACATCGCCGACCTTGTGGGTAAAGCCCTGGTTCTTCGCGTCGCGGTCCTGCGTCGGCGCAAAGAGCGTGCCGAGGAAGAGCATGAAGCCATCGGGATACTGGTGGTGGGCGCCGACAGTCTGTTTGACGAGATCGGTCGGGTCGCGGCTGATCTGCGACATGGAACTCTTGCCGTGCAGCACGAAACCGTCCTGGCCGGTGACCTTGAGATCGAGTTCGGCCTTGCGGACGTCGTCGAGGCTGTAGCTCTGATCGAAGAGGCGGATGAAGGGGCCGATCGAGCAGGAGGCGTTGTTGTCCTTCGCCTTGCCGAGCAGCAGCGCCGAGCGGCCCTCGACATCGCGCAGGTTCACGTCATTGCCGAGCGTGGCGCCCTTGATCTCGCCACGGCTGTTGACAGCCAGCACGATTTCCGGCTCCGGATTGTTCCAGGTCGAGATCGGGTGGAGGCCGACATCCGAACCCCAGCCGACCGATGAAAGCACCGGCGACTTGGTGAAGACCTCCGCATCCGGGCCGATGCCGACTTCGAGATATTGCGACCAGATGCCTTCCTCGATCAGCGCCTTCTTGACCTCGGCGGCTTCCGGCGAGCCGGCCTTGATGTTGGTCAGGCTGCCGCCGATCAGCGTGCTGACGCGCTCGCGAATGGACGCTGCGCGATCCGGATTACCGGCGGCTTTCTCCTCGATAACGCGTTCGATCATCGACTGGGCGAAGGTCACGCCGCAGGCCTTGATCGCCTGGAGGTCGGCCGGTGCCAGCAGATAGGCTTTGCTCGTATCTGGTTTGCCAGTGCTGTTGGCGGCAATCGCCTCGAGGGTGCCAAGCGCCTTGCCGCTGGCGGTACGGACGAAGTCTGCCGCATCGGCTCGCTCCAGGAGAGCGCTCAGCGTCGGCGCTTCAGCGGAGGTGATATCGACGAGGCTGCCATCGCGCAGCGTTACGATGCTCGGCCCGGCAACATCGGGGTTCCAGGCACGGCCGACAAAGAGACCGCCCGAAGCGGCAGCGTCGAGGGGGGATTGGGACATGGTGATCTTCCGTCACATGGCGGAGCGGGGAGCGCTCCTGCAGAATGGGATAGCTGCCGTCCTCCTACCCGACGGCCACCAAAATCGAGCATATTCATCGGCCAAGAGCAAGCCTCAAAGGGCTGGAGCGGTTCGTAGGAGTGCCGCACGATGGCGCGGTCAAGAGGCATTTCATCTTAACTTATAACTATTTAGATACAAAATAATCTTTCTATTTCATATATTTACAAAAGAGGCAAAAGAGTTTTGCCATCAATCCCGCCTTGACAGGCCTTTGCTTTCGCTGTCTGGTTTGCAACACGAAGGAGGGTCGGCGCAAGCCGACCCGGATAATTCCCGGGAGGATTATATTGCGATGCTAAGATTTGCCGTCGTCGGAATCGATCATGGGCACACTTTCGATCATGTGAAGGGATTGTTGGCCGCCGGCGCCGAATTCGTCGGCTATTGCCCGCAGACATCAGTGCCGGCGATCCGCGAAATGTTCGAGAAAACCTATCCGGACGCGCCGCAGATCGACCGTGAGAAGATCTTTGCTGACCCCTCCATCGACATTATCTGCATTGCCGCGATCCCGCGTGACCGCGCCGGCCTTGCCATCCGCGCGATGAAAGCCGGCAAGGATGTCATGACTGACAAGCCCGGCGTGACGACCTTCGCCCAGCTGGAAGAGGTCAAACTTACCGTTGCCGAGACCGGCAAGATCTTCTCCATCTGCTTTTCCGAGCGCCATTGTGTGCGCTCTGCCGTCAAGGCCGGCAAGCTGGTGAAGGAAGGGGCGATCGGCAAGGTCATCCAGACGCTGGGCATGGGGCCGCACCGGCTGCAACTGCCGACACGGCCGGACTGGTTCTTCGATCCGGAAGCCTTCGGCGGCATCATCGTCGATATCGCCTCGCATCAGGTCGACCAGTTCCTGTTCTACACAGGCTCGTCGACGGGTGAGGTGGTCGCAAGCTCTGTTGGTAATTTCGGCATGCCGGAAAAACCGGCCTTCCAGGATTTCGGCGAAGTGCTGCTGCGTTCCGACAAGGCAAGCGGTTATATCCGCGTCGACTGGTTCACGCCGGAAGCGCTGCCCACCTGGGGAGACGGTCGACTGACCATCCTCGGCACCGAGGGTTATATCGAGCTGCGCAAATATATCGATATCGCCGGCCGTCCCGGCAAGGATCATCTCTTCCTCGTCAATGGCAAGGAGATGACGCATATCGATTGCAGCGGCGAGAAGCTTGATTATTTCGACGCCTTTGTCGCCAACGTGCGTGACCGCAGCGAAACGGCGATGACGCATAACCACGTTTACGAGGTTTGCCGTCTGTCGCTTGAAGCGCAGTCGAAAGCCGCCCGTATCGGTAATCGCTGAGGAAGACACCATGACACGGAAACTGCGCGTCGGCGTCATCGGTGCAGGCATCGCTGAGCGGCACCTGGCAGGTTTCGCCTGGAACAGCGATCTCTTCGAGATTCCCGTTCTCTGCTCTCTCGATGCCGATCGCGGCCAGCCGCTCTGCGAGGAGCACAAGATCCCCGAATATACGCAGGATACGAATTCGCTCTTCACGCGCGACGATCTCGATATCATCGATATCGCCACGCCGCCGAGCTCGCATTTCGAACTGTGCAAGAAGGCGATCGAGAGCGGCAAGCATGTGATCTGCGAAAAGCCGCTGTTCGGTTCGATTGCCGAAGTCGATGAGATGGCAAAGATCCTTGCGAGTTCGAACGGGCGCAAGCTGATGCCGATCTTCCAGTATCGCTATGGCAGCGGCCTGCAGAAGCTGAAATTGCTGATCGAGCGCGGCCTGGCCGGCAAGCCCTTCCTCACCACGATCGAAACGCATTGGTGGCGCGGCCCGGATTATTATGCGGTGCCTTGGCGTGGCAAGTGGGCGACGGAACTCGGCGGCGGCCTGCTCGGTCATGCCATCCATGCTCATGACATGCTGAATTATGTCCACGGCCCCTGTGCCGAGGTGTTTTCCTATGGTGCGACGCTCGTCAATCCGATCGAGGTCGAGGATACCGCGTCACTGTCGGTGAAGATGCAGAACGGCTCCCTTGCGACGCTTTCCATGACCCTCGGCTCTCGCAAGGAAATCTCCAGGCTGCGCTTCTGCTTCAGCGATCTCGTCGCAGAAAGCATTCTGGAACCCTATACGATGGGCCGCGATCCCTGGACCTTCATCGCCGGAAGCGAACAGCATCAGGCGCGCATCGATGCGGCACTTGCCGGCTACGAAGCCGGGGAGGACGGGTATACGCGCCAATTCCAGCTTTTCCATCAGGCAATCATGGATGACCGCGATCCGCCGGTTACCCTGCAGGATGCCCGCAATTCGCTTGAGCTGGTAACGGCCGCCTATTATTCGCAGCGCACCGGACGGCCGACGCCGATGCCGATTACGGCCGACCATCCCCTATACGGTTCCTGGCTGCCGGAAGAAGAGCGGCGCCCAGCCGCCAGCGTCTGAGGAAAAGACGGTGCTGAAATCATTCGAGCATATCGGCATGACGGTCGGCAATATGGATCGTGCCATCGAATTCTATTGCGGACTGCTGGGGTTGAAGCTGCATCTGCGCAAGCAGATGCCTGACGGCATGCAGGTCGCCTTTCTCGATGCCGGCGGCGGCATGCTGGAGGTTTTCGGACCACCCGGCGGTGCTGCGAGGGCGGTCGATCTCCCGGAGGGGACGGCTGGCGTCAAGCACATCACCTTCCATTTCGAGAATGTCGAAGAGACCTTCGCGCGGCTGGAAGCGGCGGGCGTCGAAATCAAGGAACGTCCGCGCTTCGCCGTCCATTCCGAGATGCTGAACAAGATCGCCTTTGTTCGCGATCCCGACGGTATCATCGTCGAGCTTGCGGAGCGCTCACAGAATCGGCTTGGCTGACGGCTGCCACGCGCCCGGTCGAAAGATAAAGGGCGCGGTGAACCGCGCCCTTCGAATTTATCGGCGTTCGCCCGAAGTCTTCTTCTTGGCTTCGTCATCCGTGAGCTCGTACCACATGGCGTTGAGGACGGCGAAGGCGGCTGCCAGCGGCAGACCGAGTATCCATGCGAAATACCACATCGTTTCGTCTCCTCAATAGGCGTGGCTGTTCTTGTCTGTGGCGCTCTTCTCGTCGACCTTGCCCCACAGAACCTTGTAGACCCAGGCGGTGTAGGCAATGATGATCGGCAGGAAGATGACCGTGACCACCAGCATGATGAAAAGCGTCTGGTGGCTCGACGATGCATCCCAGACCGTCAGGCTCGACTTCGGATCGAGCGAGGAGGGCAGGATGAATGGGAACATCGACAGCCCCACCGTCGAGATGATGCCCAGGATCGAGAGCTTGCTGAAGAGCAGAGTCACGACCTCGCGCCGGGCCTGCATCGCGATGAAGGCAGCCGCAGCACCGAGGAAGCCGAGGATCGGAGCAACGATCATCCAGGGATAAGTGCCGTAGTTGGCAAGCCAGGCCCCGCCTTCCTGCGACAACCGTTTTCAAAAGCGGGTTTGACGGGCCGATCGGGCTGATATCGCTGGTGATGCGATAGCCGCTGACGCCGGCCCAAAGCCACAGGCCGCCAAGCGCAAAGAGCACGATGACCACAAGCGCTGCGATGCTGCCGAAGCGGCGGGCGCGATCGGCGACCGGCCCCGTTGCCTTGAGCACCAGCCATGCGCTTCCGTGCATGATGAGCATGGCGACGGAGAGCAGGCCGCAGAGAAGGGCATAGGGGTTCAGAAGCGCGAAGAACGAGCCTTCATAGAAGATGCGCATGTCATCCGCGAAGCGGAAGGGCACGCCCTGCAGCACATTGCCGACGGCAACGCCGAAGATCAGCGACGGTACGAAGCCGCCGATGAAGAGCGCCCAGTCCCAGCCATTGCGCCAGTTGGCGCTGTCCCGCTTGGAACGGTACTTGAATCCGACAGGGCGCAGGATGAGCGCAAAGAGGATCGCAAACATCGCCAGGTAAAAGCCCGAGAAGGAAACCGCGTAGAGCGGCGGCCAGGCGGCGAAGATGGCGCCGCCGGCGAGGATCAACCAGACCTGGTTGCCTTCCCAGGTGGCGCCGATCGTATTGATGGCGATACGGCGTTCCGCATCGGTCTTTGCGACGAAGGGCAGCAGTGTGCCGACGCCGAGGTCGAAGCCGTCGGTCGCGGCAAAGGTGATCAGGAGCACGCCGAGCAGGACCCACCAGATGAGGCGCAAGGTTTGATAGTCGATGAGTTCGTACAGGATCATGACAGGTCACTCCGCAGCTGGAACGAGGGTTTCGGAGATCAGCTTGGCTTCCGGCTCGTGGTCCGGTTCCGGCCCCTGACGGATCGCCTTCAGCATCAGGCTCATCTCGATGATGATCAGCGTCGTATAGAGCGCGGCAAAGCCGATGATGGTGAGCAGCACCGTCCAGGCGCCGTGGTTGGAAACGGCGACCGCCGTCGGCAGTACGCCTTCGATCACCCAGGGCTGACGGCCGATTTCGGCAACCACCCAGCCTGCCTCGATGGCAATCCAGGGCAGCGGGATGGCAAAGACCGCGATGCGCAATAGCAGCGGGTACTTGTCGAGATGCCGGCGAGCCGACAGCCAGAAGAAGGTTGCCGTCAGCACGATGAAGAACATGCCGAGACCAACCATGATGCGGAACGACCAGAAGAGCGTCGGCACGTGCGGGATCGTGTCACGCGCGGCCTGGGCGATTTGCTCGTCGCTCGCCTGACGTGGATCATCGACATAGCGCTTCAGGAGCAGGGCATAGCCGAGGTCGTGGCCTAGATCCTCGAACGAGGAGCGCACTTCCTGGGCAACCTGATCCTGCGTCGGCGCGGAGCGGATCTGCATCAGCGCATCATAGGCCTTGATGCCGTCGCGGATGCGGGCCTCGGCCTGCTGTTCCAGCTTGTCGATGCCGGGTATTTCCGTCGTCAGCGAACGCGTGCCGATGAGCCCCATGACCCAGGGGATATGGACGGCAAAATGGGTTTCGCGCGCCTCCTGATCGGGGAAACCGAAGGCGGTAAAGGCAGCCGGAGCCGGCTCCGTCTTCCACATGGCCTCGATTGCGGCGAGCTTCATCTTCTGGTTTTCGGTAGCGAGATAACCGCTTTCGTCACCAAGCACGACGACCGAGAGTGCCGAGGCGAGGCCGAAGGATGCGGCGACGGTCATCGAGCGCTTTGCAAGCTCGATATGCCGGCCCTTCAGCATGTACCAGGCCGAGACGCCGAGCACGAAGATCGAGGCACAGACGTAGCCGGCCGAGACCGTATGGACGAACTTTGCCTGCGCGACGGGATTGAAGACCACGTCGAAGAAGCTCACGATCTCCATACGCATCGTCTGCGGATTGAGCGCGGAACCGACCGGGTTCTGCATCCAGCCGTTGGCAATGAGAATCCAGAGCGCGGAGAAATTCGAGCCGAGCGCCACCGCCCAGGTTGCGACCAGATGGCCGACCTTCGACAGCTTGTCCCAGCCGAAGAAGAAGAGGCCGACGAAAGTCGCTTCGAGGAAGAAGGCCATCAGGCCTTCGATCGCCAGCGGCGCGCCGAAAATATCGCCGACGTAATAGCTGTAATAGCTCCAGTTCATGCCGAACTGGAATTCCATGACGATACCGGTGGCGACGCCCAGCACGAAATTGATGCCGAACAGAGTGCCCCAGAATTTCGTCATCTGCCGCCAGATTTGGCGACCGGTCATGACGTAGGTCGTTTCCATGATGGCAAGCAGCACGGAAAGGCCGAGCGTCAGGGGTACGAACAGAAAGTGATAAAGCGCTGTCAGCGCAAATTGGAAGCGCGATA
Source organism: Sinorhizobium sp. B11 (assembly GCA_039725955.1). Lineage (NCBI taxonomy): Bacteria > Pseudomonadati > Pseudomonadota > Alphaproteobacteria > Hyphomicrobiales > Rhizobiaceae > Sinorhizobium > Sinorhizobium sp. B11. The sequence goes on along the minus strand of CP091033.1, from coordinate 1,406,930 downwards.
GCGCTACGATGTCTAGTTCCATTATCTTTCTCCCACGGTCCCACGCGGTATCAAGAGTTTCCGCGTGGCCGGCCGGCCACGCGGGGTAGGCCTGTTCGCTCAATCCGGCCGAAGCCGATCGAGCGCCTTTTCGAACGCCGCCTCTCCACGGCGCGAAACTTCTGTGATGCGGCCGCCCTCAACGACGACGATGCGGTCTGCGAGCGCCGCTTCGCGGCGAATATGGGTTGCGATGAGCAGTGCCCGGCCTTCCGCTTCGACTGCGAGCCGATGCAGTACGTCGCGCGCCGTGCGCCCATCGAGACCTTCGGTCGGTTCGTCGAGAAGCCAGAGCGGCGTGTCACGCAGAAAGAGACGGGCGAGCGCCAGCCGACGCGACTGGCCGCCGGAAAGCCCCATGCCGCCTTCGCCGAGCAGTGTATCGAGGCCCGATGGCAGCGCATCGACATCGGCAATCAGGCCGGCAGCGGCAAGCGCATCGCGCAACCGGTCGTCATCGGCATCTGGCGCTGCGAGCACGAGGTTGCCGCGCAGCGTATCCTGGAAAAGTTCCGTCCGCTGGGTCAGCAGCGTGCCGTCGAGTGCAGCGGCCATGCCGGAGGCCGGTGGCAATTCGCCTGCAAGCAGCGATAACAGGGTCGATTTGCCGGCTCCGCTCGAGCCGATCACGGCGATATGTTCGCTGCGGCTTACTTCCAGGGTCACATTCCGTAAGGCCGGCAGGGCCGCGCCATCGTGGATAACGGTCACGTTCTGCAGTGCGAAGGCGAGTTCATGTGCAGGCGCCTTGGGCGCGAAATCCGCCTCGACTGCGGAAAGGCGCGGTGCGATGCGTCCGGCGGCAAGCAGCGTCCGTCCGAATTCCAGGGCACCCCGGCGCAATACTGCGAAGGGTTCTGCGGCGGCAAAGGCAACGAGCACGCCCAGTGCTGCGACAGGAGCGCTGATCGCCCCTGCCTGCATCAGCGCCGCTACGGAGAGCAGTGCCGCGACCAGCAGGGCGGTCGAAAAGAGCCCGAAGCCGAAGGCCACGCCGGTCTCTATCCGGTTCAACCGGTCGTCGGCGTTTGCCACATAGGCGTCTGCGGCTGATATCGCGTGCTCCTGGGCGGCAAGCCGATTTGCCATCAGAAGATCGGCCTGTCCGGCAACGAGATCGATCGTCCGCGACCGTAGTGTCTCGATGCCATAAGCGCGCCGCCGTGCAAATTTGCGGGCTGCCTGACCCGCAGCGAGCGGCAGACCAAGTCCAACCAGTATAAGGCAAAGGCCGAAGAGCAGCCCAAACAGCGGATGCATCAGCCCGAGCGTGACGCTGGCGACGAGTGCTGCACCGATCGCCACGGTCGCCGGCACGAGAACACGCAGGTAAAGCGAATCCAGCGCGTCGATATCTGCTGTCAGCCGGAAGAGCAGTCGAGCCGGTCGGTTGAGAAGCGTGCGCGCAGCACCCGCCGATGCCCAGCCTCGGAACAGCCGCTCGCGCAGGGCAGCCAAGACGGCAAGCGTGGCATTATGAGTTGTCAGCCGTTCGCCATAGCGGGCTGCTGTACGCAGAATGGCGAGGAAGCGAATGCTTGCCGATGGCGCAAACACATCGAAAGTCGCGGCAACCGTGATCGAAAGCCCGGCAAGCGCGGTCGCCGTGATGAACCAACCCGACAGGCCGAGCAAAGCAATGCCGGCGATGACAGTCGCGGCCGACAGCACCGCGCCGAGCAGCAGTTCCCTACGGCGTGTCTCGAGGAAGAGATGCAGGACCGGTTTGATATCCTTGAGGGAAAAGGTCATTCGGCTGCCTCCCGAAGGGTTTCGCTGTCAAGGCGGATGGTGCGTTGCATGCGCGCGGCCAGCAGCGGGTCATGCGTGGCCACGATCAGCGTGCGATCCTCGGCGAGGGCGAGTAGGCTGGCGGTGATCTCAGCGGCAGTCTCGGCATCGAGATGGGCGGTCGGCTCGTCGGCAAGGATGATGCGGACATCGGGATCGCAGGCCGCCCGTGCGATCGCCAGCCGCAGCGCCTCGCCACCGGAAAGGCCGATGCCGCCTTCGCCGAGCGGGCGATGGCCGTAGGCTTGCGCGACGCCGGCAAGCCTTGCCAGTTCGAGTGCATCGGCGACCTTGTCTCTTGTCATTCCGGGCCTGCCGAGCGCGATATTGCCCGATATCGTACCGGCACAGATGTGCGGCTTCTGGCCGATCCAGGCCATCCCGCCGCGTCTTGCCGGCACGCCTCCGATCAGAACCTGACCTTCTCCGCAAGGTGCCAGGCCGGCGATCAGCGATAGTATGGTCGATTTGCCGCTGCCGCTCGCGCCGAGCAGCGCCAGATGTTCGCCAGCGGCGATATCGAGTTTGAAGCCGTCAAGCACCGGCTCCTGATCGGGCTGGTAGCGAAAGCCGACGTCTACCAGACGGATGTCGCAGGCCCCGGCGGCGGCGACATTCTCCCGTTCGGGAAGCGTCATGCCTCCGGCAGCTAATCCATTAAGTGCCTTCAGCGCGGCTTCGCCCGAGGCACGGTCATGCCAGACAGCGGAGAGTTCACGCAGTGGCTCGAAGAAGGCCGGTGCCAGCAGCAGGATGAACAGGCCCTCAGAGAGGCTGAGGCCGGCCGACCATGCGCCGAAGCGGATTTCACCGAGCAGGCTGAAGCCGATATAGACGGCGGTCATCGCCACGCCGAGTGCCGAAAAGAGTTCGAGCACAGCCGAAGACAGAAAAGCGATCTTCAGCACTGCCATAGTGCGCGTGCGAAGCGATTCTGCTTCCGCGCGGAGCCGGTGCGCAGTGGCATCGACGGCGCCGAGAGAGCGGATCGTTGCAAGACCGCGCAGACGGTCGAGCAGGAAAGCGTTGAGGCCACCCGTTGCGATAAGCTGTTTTTCGCTTGCAGCCTGCGCGCGCCAGCCAATCAGCGCCATGAAGATCGGAATGAGCGGCGCAGCGAACAGCAGCACGAGTGCTGCAATCCAGGAGATGGGGAAAATGCAGCCGAGAATGATGAACGGCACAAGGCTTGCCTTCATCCGCGTCGGCTGGAACCGGGAGAGAAAGGGTACGATCATCTCAGCCTGTTCGCCGAGAATGCTCGCTGCTTCGCCGGAAGCTGGACGGCCGATATCGACGGGCGAGAGCCGTGCGAGCAGGCGGACGGCTGTCGCCCGCCTTTCGCTGAGTTCAGCGCGGGCCGCGCGAAAGGCGAGGCGGGTGCCGACTGCATCAAGACAGCTTTTGACGATGCCGAGCAGCAAGACAGAGACAGCCGGCCATAGGACATCATTAAGACCGCTACCATCGGCAAGCCTGCCGACAGACCAGGCAAGCAGGCCCGCCTGCGGAATCCAGAGCGCGGCCGCGAAGGCCTGGAGCATTGCGGCGCTGCGCAAGCGGCGTCTGTTTGCGGTGGGCTTGCGTGTCCCCGCCTCTCGCCGGTTTCTCGCGTCGAAGAAAGCACGGGTCATGGCGCTAGCTCTTGTTCGCGGGATCGGGACGGCGGCGGCCAAGCGAAACGACCCTGTCCTTGGCCTCCAGCAATTTGGTCACTTTTGCGCCTAACGAGAGTAACGTTGCAAGTCTCTCTGTTTCAAGTTGCTTTACGTCTTCGTACCAATGCGTCAGCTGCTCGATCAGCGTGTGCATCTCGCTCATGCGCTCCTGCGCATGGCGTTCGGCCTCGCTTGCCGGGCGCTGCATGAGAATCTCGCGCAGCACCGAAAGCGTCGGATCGACCTCACGCTTCTTGCGCTCTTCGGCAAGCGTTCTGAGGATGACCCAGACGTCGTCCGGCGTCGTGAAGAAGTCGCGCCGGTCGTCCGGCTTGTGGCGTAGCAGCACCAGGTTCCAGGCCTGCAACTCGCGAAGGCTCATGGAAACATTCGAGCGCGATATGCCGAGGGCATCGACGATTTCCTCTGCGCAGAGCGGCGCTGGCGAGACGTAGAGCAGAGCATAGATCTGGCCGACCGTACGGTTGATTCCCCAGCGGGAACCCATTTCACCGAAGTGCAGGACGAAGGACTGAACGAGAGGCGGAAGGTTCATTGTCATTTCCGTTGCGTCTGTGATTTCAGAAATTTCTGAAATCACTATACAGACTTTCGCGTTTGTGCCGCAATTGGCGAGCTTGACCTGCGTCAATTTGGAAGCATTCTTCGGTGAACTGCTTCTTCATAGACCGGCGCTGAGCGCCCGGAATTGACTTGAATCAAATCCTGCAAACATAAAACGCCCACAGACTGGTGTCTGCCGGGCGCCAGATGCTGTTTGAATTTGAACTTGTCGGTGAGGCGTAAGCCTCAGATGAGGCCAGTCAGGAGGCCGACGCCGGCAATGGCTGCAAGGCCGCCTGTCGTACGCATGACAAAGACACCCCGCCGTTCGCCGAAGCGAGCGATAAGGAAACCAACGCCGAGCCCGACTGCATGCAGCAGGGCCGTTGCGAACATGAAGCCTGCGGCATAGGCGGCACCACCCGCATTTTCAGGCATTTCGACCCCATGCGCATGGCCGTGGAAGACTGCAAACAGGCCGACAACAGCCATTGCGGCCGCTGTGGAGGCGCGCATGTTCAGAGCGACGACAGCACCGAGCACGATGACGGAAAGCGCAATGCCGGTTTCAACGAAAGGCACGTTGATGCCGGCCATGCCGAGCGCGCCACCGAAGGCCATGACAAGCACGAAGGTCGCTGGCACAGCCCAGACGGCGCGGCCGCCAAGCTGGAAGGCAAGAACGCCGACCATGACCATGGCCAGGATGTGATCGAGGCCGGACACCGGATGGCTGAAACCATGGACAAGGCCGGCCGTCTCGCCGACGCCGGTATGGGCATAGGCAGCTGCCGGAAGCGCTGCGGCAGCAAGCGCAAGGACGCCGCTCTTGAAGACTGATTTCATGATGGAATTCCCTCTGTTTTATAGATCCTGCGGCCGCCGATCGCTCAGTCCCGGTTGCAAGTCGCTTCCACAAGCTAATCCAGCGAAATTTCATCGTCAACGGAAAGGAGAAGAATAGGTAGGAATTTCAAGTGCTTATATCGTAGGCAATTGCCGTTTTGAAAGGCGTCTTCACAAGCGCCCGCCAACGGTATTATCAATCACGTTGCGGCGGTGAGAGCCGCCGCATCTTGAGGAGGATTCCATGACGAATACCGAAAAGCCGCTGGCAATCAGTGCGCCGGAACCGCGCACGCTCGACCTGATCTTCAGCGACAAGGCGCGTGCCGAACTCAATGCCAAATATGAGATTGTCGAGGCCGATGCCGAAAACATCGCCGGCCTCGGAGAGGATATTCTGGGCAAGGCGCGCTACATCATCGGCCAGCCGCCGCTTTCGGCGGAAACACTCGGCCGCATGCCGCAGCTTCGCTCGATCCTCAACGTCGAGAGCAACCTCCTCAATAACATGCCCTATGAGATCCTCTTCCGGCGCGGCATCCACGTGGTGACGACCGGTCAGGTTTTCGCAGAGCCCGTGGCGGAGATCGGCCTCGGCTTTGCGTTGAGCCTTGCCCGTGGCATCGTCGACGCCGATGTGGCCTTCCGGGAGGGCAAGGAACTCTGGGGCGGCGAGGGCAATACGAGCGCGCGGCTGATCGCGGGTTCGGAGATTGGGATTGTCGGTTTCGGCGATCTCGGCAAGGCGTTGCGCCGCGTCCTTTCAGGCTTTCGCGCCAGAATCAGGGTTTTCGATCCCTGGATGCCTCGTTCGATCCTGGAAGAAAATGGCGTCGAGCCAGCGAGCCTGAACGACGTGCTGACACAGAGCGATTTCGTCTTCGTCGTTGCCTCCGTCACCAGCGAAAACAGGGGCTTCCTCGGCGCGGATGCTTTCGCCAGCATGCGCAAGGGTGCGGCCTTCATCTTGCTCAGCCGTGCCGATGTCGTGGATTTCGAAGCGCTGATGGCGGCCGTCGCGTCAGGCCATATCGTGGCGGCAAGCGATGTCTATCCTCAGGAACCGCTGCCGCTCGACCATCCCGTCCGCAGCCTCAAAGGCTTCCTCCGCTCGGCCCATCGGGCAGGTGCGCTCGATATCGCCTTCAAGAGGATGGGCGACATGGTGCTCGAAGACATGGATCTGATGGATCGCGGCCTGCCGCCGATGCGCTGCAAGCGGGCGGAGCGCGAAACGGTGTCCCGAATGCGCTCCAAACCCGTGTCGGTCAATTAGGCTGCGCGCTGGCCGGTGCCCTGGATAGCGGCAAGCTTCCAATCGGCGCCGGGCTTGCGCACGAAGGTCCAGACCTCTGTGCTTTCGCTCGGGCGGCGATCGTCACCCGAAACGACACGGCCGCTCGCGCGCTCGACCATGGCGTCGATCGAGGAATAACGCATCGCGAGTGTTGCATATTCCTGACCGTTCTCACGCCAGGCTTCGGCAATATCGCCCTGCAGAAGCTTCACGTCGGATACCTGGTTGCGCACGCCATTGGTGGCGTTCTCGCCAAGCTCTTCGGCAAGGTAGGACATGGCTTCCGGTGTCGTCAGGCGGCGCAGCGCGGCGTAGTCTTCTGCGCCATAAGCGGTCTGAACCTTTGTCAGCAATTCCTCGAACTGGTCGAGGTCCGCCTGGGCAAGGCCGATCTCATCGCTCGGGCGGGCATTGCGCTGCTGGCTGCCGGAACCCGAGCCGATCGCCGGAATATGGAAGGACGAACCGGCATTGGCCGGCGTCATGTTATGGGCCTGCGGTCCACCATAGCTCTGGCCGCCTGTTCCATACGAGGGTTGGCGGCGATTGGCGAAGAAACGCATGGCGAGTGTAATCGCTCCGAAGATCAGCGCGATCTGCAAGAGCATACCAAGGAAACCGAAGCCGCCACCGAAACCATGGCCGAGCAGCATGCCGAGAAGGCCGCCGGCAATCAGGCCACCGATCATCGAACGACCGAAGCCGTTGAAGAGGCCGGGGCGCTGCTGAGCAAAACCGGGCTGCTGGGTGCCGTAAGGCGCAGTCGTCTGCGGGCGCGGCGTCATCGAGCGTTCGATGGGCGCGGCCGGGGCCGGGGCAGTCTGTGTGATCGGAGGCGCGTTGAAGGTGCGCGTGCCACGGCTTCCGAATCCGCCAAAGCCGCCGGCGCGGCGCGCATCGGCGTCTCCGATCGAAGCAAAGACGGTGGCGCTCGCAAGTACAGCGATAGCCGCAATCCTGGCAAAACGCGAAACGGCACTGGGCATTCTTCATCTCCTATCATGCGCTGAATGGCATGTTCGGAGATAATATAGGTATTCTTTCTGCCCTGTGAAGTTGTGGGATGCTACTGGCAGACGTCGACCCATTCCGCGCGGGTGATTTCCACCAATCGTTCGGTCGGAATATGCACGGCGGAATTGGTCGAACCGGCGGCCGGAACGACCTCGCCGAACTGCTTCAGCGATACGTCGCAATAGATCGGCAGCGGTGCAGGCAGGCCAAAGGGGCAGACACCGCCGACCGGGTGGCTCGTCACTGCCAGCACCTCTTCGGCATCGAGCATGCGCCCCTTTCCACCGAACGTGTCCTTGAACTTCCTGTTGTCGAGACGCGCGGTACCGCTTGCCACGATCAGCATGGTGCGGTCGCCCACACGAAGGCAGATCGTCTTGGCGATCTGCGCGGGCTCGACGCCATGCGCTTCGGCGGCGAGAGTGACTGTCGACGAACTGCCGGCCGTTTCGACGATGGCGATATCGGGGGCATTGGCGGCGAAGAAGGCGCGAACGGATTCAAGGCTCATAGGATAGGATACTTCTGGATCGACAATCGACAGGGAGGCCGCGAAGCGGCGGTGAATTCCCGCACTTGCGGGCCAACTTAATATTTAAATTTTAGAGAATTCAATTGCTTAGTTGCCGCAATATCGTTTTCGGTCGTCCTTTTGAGTGGCGCGGATTGTTCCGAAATTCTAAGTCATGGATATTGCTGGAAAAATTGGCAGCTGCGCAATAAGGACTCCAGAGTGAGCAAGCCGAATTATCGCGATATCGCCCGCCAGGCGGGCGTGGGAACCGCGACTGTCGAGCGCGTGCTCAACGGGCGCGGCGGTGTGCGGCCCGAACTCGTCGAGAAGGTGATCATTGCCGCGCGCAGCCTGGACTACCCACGAACACTCCCCGATACGCGTCGCGGCCTTTTACGCATCGAAGTGCTGATGGTTCGCCCTGAGACCACATTCTATCAGCGGCTCTCCAAGGCATTCGAGAGGATCGCGGCGACGCTCGATGCTCTCGTCGTCGTACATCGCAGCTTCACCGAGGAAATGAAGCCCGAGGAGATCGCCAGGCGCATTTTGTCGACCGACCTGCCGCGCGCGGGCCTCATCCTCGCGGTGCCGAGCAACCCTGTCATCAAGGCGGCGGTGGACAAGGTTGTCGCCCAAGGGTTGCCTGTGGTTCATGTCGTGACCCGCGCTTCCGATCGCTCGGGCGAATTAGTCGCCATCGACAACTATGCTGCCGGACGCACTGCAGCACTCTTCATCGGTCGAATGGCCCGCCGGCAGGGCTCTGTCGTGGCGATCTGCCATCCGATCTATCAGGTCCATCGCGATCGTATCCGCGGATTTTCCGAATATTTTCTGGAGCATGCCGGTGCCACCAGCTTCCAGTGGCTGGGCTTCGGTCTTGATGAGGAGCATATCAGCGCCGAGCTTCTCGCGTCAGCTCTGAAGACCTATCCGGACTTGGCCGGTCTTTATAATGCCGGCGGCGCCAATTCCGCTCTCATTGATGTGCTTCGACGCCAAGCCGCCAAGCGCGATATCTTTTTCGTCGGCCACGAACTGACGGACTACACCCGCAAGGCACTTCAGGATGGCATCATGGATGTCGTCCTCGATCAGGCGCCGGAAGCGCAAGCCAGGCGATCGCTTGATCTCATCCTGCGCCGCATTGGCCTGACCGATATCGAGCCGGATCAGGCCCCCATCCGTTTCATCACCATCACCAAGGAAGCGCTTTGATCTGATTTGATCAAGAATGGCTTCGGCTCCGACGCGCTCTCCTGTTACTTTTGCATCAGGGGGAGAGCCCGAGCGTCGCGAGGAGCGACACCGGACAGGGCGCAGAAGGCGCTCTCCTTCATCAGATCTGCGCGGACCGATATCGGATCCACCTGAAGGAGAGTGCAATGGACGATCTGAAATTCGGCACGCGCAACAAGCGCGGCGACTGGGCGCCGAACCAGCCGGTCGAGACCGCGCCGCTATTTGCGTTTCCGCCGAGGCTGATGGCCGTCGTGAAATGGCTGCCGCATTATTTCTTTCCGTGGAATGCGATTTTCGCCGCTTCGGCCGTTGCCTATTGGGCCTGGGTCATTCCGCCCGTCGAAACAATGCGGACGCCGGGCATTGGCTGGATTGCTTGGTTATATGCCGTCAATGCGGTCTGCGTACTCCTGTTCTACGGCGCATTCGAGCTGCATCTCTATGTGCTGAAGCGGCAGGAGAGCCGCTTCAAGTACAATGGCAAATTTCCCTCCGAGCAGAAGAACAAGGCCTTCTGGTTCGAAAGCCAAAACCTCGACAATATATTGCGCACGTTCCTGTCGGGGGTAACGATCTGGACGGCGATCGAAGCAGGCATGTTATGGGCCTATGCCAATGGTTACGCGCCATGGCTGAGCTTTGCCGAACATCCCTGGACGCTGGCATTGGTCGCGCTGGCGGTGCCGATCATCCACGAGTTCCATTTCTTCTGCATACACCGGCTCATTCACACGCCCTTCCTCTATAAGTGGGTGCATTCGGTCCATCATAACTCTGTCAATCCGTCGCCCTGGTCGTCGCTATCCATGCATCCGGTCGAGCATCTGCTCTATCTCGGAACGGCCTTCTACCACCTGGTCCTGCCGTCCAATCCGATCCTGATGCTCTACCAGCTGCACTATGCGGGCTTCGGCGCCATCCCCGGCCATGTCGGCTTCGACAAAGTCGAGGTCGGCGAGGACACGCTGGTCGATAGCCACGCCTATGCGCATTACCTGCATCACAAATATTTCGAGGTGAATTACGGCGATGCATTGATCCCGCTCGATAAGTGGTTCGGCACCTGGCACGACGGTTCGTCCGAAGGCGAGGCGCGCATGCAGGAGCGTTACCGCCGCCGCAAGGAAAAGCTCGCCGCCCGCAAGGCTGGCATGCAAGTGAAGGGAGCAGCCGAATGAGCTGGATCACTGCCTGTAAACTCGAAGACATCGAACAGGAAGGCGCTATGCGTTTCGATCACGGCAGCCGCACCTATGCGATCTATCGCGGTCCCGATGACAGCGTCTATTGCACTGCCGGCCTCTGCACCCACGAGGCCATCCATCTCGCCGAAGGTCTGGTCATGGATTTCGAAGTGGAATGTCCCAAACATTCCGGCGCCTTCGACTATCGCACCGGCGAGGCGCTGCGGCTTCCGGCCTGCGAAAATTTGAAGACCTATCCCGCCGAGGTGATCGACGGGGAGGTGCGCGTGGCTCTCGCCTGAGCCAGCATCTTTTGCAGGCCTGAGTGGCCTCCGGAATGCGTGGGGTGGCCCGGCACCCATGGGAGGAAATCATGAAGTCATTTTGTGTGGCGGCCATCCTGGTCGCCCTGACGGCAAGTGCTGCCTCGGCCGAGACCATCGGCGTGTCGATGCAGAGCTTCGACAATAACTTTCAGACATTGTTGCGAGAAGGTCTGAGCGCAAGGGCATCTGAAGTGGGTGGCGTCACCCTGCAGATCGAGGACGCTCAGACCGATGTCTCCAAGCAACTCAATCAGGTGAACAATTTCATCGCTGCAGGCGTCGATGCGATCATCGTGACACTTGCGGATACATCCGCAGCGCCTGGCATCAGCGCGGCGGCCGAGAAGGCTGGTATTCCTCTCGTCTATCTCAACCTTGAGCCGGGAAATCTCGCTCAGCTACCGCAAAAGCAGGCCTATGTCGGCTCCAAGGAAACCGACTCCGGGCGTCTCGGTGCGGAAGCCGCCTGTCAGATCCTGAAGAAGAATGGCAAGGCAAGCAGTGCCCAGGCCTATATCCTGATGGGAGATCTCGCACATCAGGCCTCGCGCGATCGCACATCGTCGGTCAAGGAAACGCTTGCGGCGAGCGACTGCAAAGACGTGAGCATCGCCGACGAGCAATCGGCGGCTTGGACGCGCACGAACGCCATGGATCTGACAACCAACTGGATCACCGCCGGCCGGCCGATCGACGCGGTCTTTGCCAATAACGACGAAATGGCAATCGGTGCGATCCAGGCACTCAAGGCCACCGGCGTCTCGATGGACAGCGTCGTCGTCGTCGGCATCGATGCGACGCAGGATGCCCTTGCTGCGATGGCCGCGGGCGATCTGGACGTGACGGTATTCCAGAACGCCAAGGGACAGTCGGCGAGCGCCGTCGATGCAGCCGTTGCGCTCGCTCAAGGAAAGGGCATTGAAAAGGAGGTCTGGGCTCCTTTCGAACTGGTCACTCCCGAAAACATGGACCAGTACCGGCAAAAGAACTGATCCTCCCCGGCCGGCGTCTCTTCCTCACGAGCGCCGGCCTCCTTTCATGGAGAGCTTTATGAGCGGCATTGTCATCATCGGCGCAGGAGAATGCGGAACACGCGCGGCGTTCGCCCTGCGCGAGACCGGATATTCCGGATCAATAGCCCTGCTTGGTGCCGAGCCGCATCTGCCTTACGAACGGCCGCCCTTGTCGAAACCGATGGATGGCGCCGTCCAGATGAAGCTGATCTGCGCGGACGATGCGCTAGCTGCAGCCCAGATCGAATATCTCCGGGGCGTGTTGGTCTCGGAATTGGATGCCGATGCTGCTGCAGTCACCTTGGACAACGGGCAGGTCCTGGTCTACGAAAAGCTGCTACTCGCCACCGGCGCGCGCCCAAGAAGGCTTGCCTGCCCGGGTGCCGGGCGTGCGCTCGATTTTCGCACTCATGCCGATGCCGAAGCGATATTCTCCAAAGCGGGGATCACGCGTAGCGTTGCCATTATCGGCGGCGGCCTGATCGGCATGGAGCTCGCCTCCGTCCTTCGCGGAAAAGATATCGCGGTCAGCGTCATCGAAGCGGCACCCAAGCCGCTGGGACGCGCGGTCCCGCCGCGCTTTGCCGACAAGCTTCATGCCAGGCACAGCTCGGAAGGCGTCATTTTCCACCTCGGCCGGGGCGTTGTCGCCATCGATGAAGATGGTGTTCTGCTGAGTGATGGAAGCCTGGTGCGCGCCGATCTGGTCGTCAGTGCCATCGGTGTGACGCCGGAAGTCACGCTCGCTGAGAAAGCTGGGCTGGCGACCGGGAACGGTATTCTGACCGATCGCCATCTTCACACCAGCGCACCTGATATCTTTGCAGCGGGTGATTGTGCGGCGGTGAGCCAGCAAAGCGGAATTCATACCCGGTTCGAGAGCTGGCGGAATGCAAGAGCGCAGGCAGAAACTGCTGCGCGCAACATGATCGGCATCGCTGAGCCTTTTACCGCGATCCCCTGGTTCTGGTCCGATCAGTATGACCTCGGCTTGCAGGTGGTGGGGCTGCCGCAGCCGACGCACGAGCGCGTGATCCGTTCGCTCGGCGATAACGAGCTTGAATTCTATCTGGACGATGGGCGCCTTGTGGCCGCAGCCGGCCTCGGTATCGGCAATTCCCTGGCCAGGGATATCAAGCTCGCAGAAATGCTGATTGCAGCTGGTATCCATCCTGATCCGGCCGCACTTGCCGATCCCGGCCTGAACCTAAAGGCCCTTCTGAAAAGGGAGAAGGCGGCGTGATGCAGAGACTGCTGATCTTCCAGTCACTCTGGGCCATGGAGCGCCGGCACACCGACGGGTACGAGCGCAGCCTCAGCGAGAATATCGCGATGATCTCGGAAGCCGGATTCGACGGCATAAGCGCCCACTATACCAACCGGGCCGATGTCGTCACGCTGAATGACGCGATCCGGGGCACCGGGCTGAAGATCGAGGCTGTCTGCTTCCCTCGCACCGTCGAGGATCTGCGCCTGCCGCTCGAACTGGCTTCGGAGTTTCCCGTCAACCATATCAACCTGCAGCCCGATATCCGCATGCGGCGGGTCGAAGACTGCCTGCCGATCCTCGATGGCTGGATGCGGCTTTCCGAGGAAGCCCGCATTCCCGTCTTCATAGAGACCCACCGCGACCGGATGACGACGGACCTCTTCTTCACGCTGGATCTGCTGGACAGGCGGCCGGATCTGCCGCTGCTTGCCGATCTGTCGCATTTCATGGTCGCCCGCGAGTTCGCCTTTCCTGTCGATGCCGAGAACCATGCCATGATCCACCGCATTCTCCGCAATGCTCACGCCTTTCATGGCCGGGTCGCATCGCGCGAGCAGGTGCAGATCGAAATCTCGTTCCCGCACCACCGGCCCTGGGTCGAGCTCTTCCTGCAATGGTGGGACCACGGTATGCGCGATTGGCGTGGTCGCGCCGCTTCAGACGCGGAACTCGTCTTTACCTGCGAGCTGGGTCCGAAGCCCTATGCGATTTCCAGCCGAGACGGCAACGACAGTACCGATCGGTGGGCGGAAGCGCTGCTGCTCCGCCAGATGCTTCTCGATCTCTGGGCCGCGATCTGATGGCCATAACGTCCGGGATACCGACAGGAATGCTACCATCCCTGCCGGACAGCCCCCTGCATATGCGTCGCTAGGCCCTCTAGTCATCGAACAGGGCAAGGTCATGGCGCAACCATGCAGGCAGACTGCTGGCGCTGTTTGCCATGCGCTGACGCCTCCATCGGGCTATGATGGTTGCGAGCAGAATTTCCCTGAAGCTGAATCGCGAGCAAAGCTCGCGCATTGATGCCGCCAGGCTGTCGCCGGCGTGTTGATTGGTCATGGTGATGATCTGCGGCCAGAAATCTGAACCGCCCTCTTTCAAGCTGAGTATGCATAGCGCCATACCGAGCGGACGTTGCCGTAGCCGGACGCTGCGCGCGAAAAAAACGCCATCTCTGGATGGTGAAGCTTGAAAGTTTCGGACGTGGCCGAGGTTTGGAGCTTCGAGGACCTATGCCAAAGAGGCGCGGGACGAAGAAATATCTGTCATTGCACGCCTCCATTGTTGATGAACTCCGGCGCAATCATTAGCCGATCGGGAATGAGCAGGCAAGGGCACTCGTTCGGATGTGGGGCCACCTATCGCCAGCCTGGGACGGCGCTCCGCCGCCGTCTGATCGCGATTTCCACCGGCAACTGACTGGGTCTTTTGATCGGCAATTGACCGCGCCCAGAACATCGTCATAATAATTTTGCACACGTGCTCAATTTTGTCATTTGGTCGTTACGTTCGCCCCCTAGAGCGGGACATGCCACGTTTTCGTGGGGCGATTGGAACGGCCATCAACACCAGTGATGACCCGTCAAGAGGCCTCACACTGTTCTTCCAGGGAGATGAAGAAGATGACCATTTTGCCGACACTGAAATCCCTCACTATTGCGGCCGCAATCCTGGCCTCGACCTCCGCATTTGCACTTGCCAAGGACGTTCACATCAGCGTCTGGGCCGGCGGTACTGGTCCGAACGACGTTTACCGCCTCGATGCCATCGAGATCGCTGCTCAGCAGCTTCAGCGAGAAGCTGCGCTGAAGGGCGAAGATCTGAAGATCATCGTCGAAAAGACCCCTTACTCGGGTTGGGACGACTTCAAGCAGGCGCTGACGCTTGCTGCCGAAGCCAAGAAGGCACCGAACATCGTCGTCAGCGGCCATGAAGACATCGCTCCCTGGTCGCAGGCCGGCCTCATCGTTCCGATCGAGGACTATGTCGATCTCGACTCCTGGCCGCTCAACGACATCTATGAAAACCTGATGCAGATCGCCTCCTACAATGGCTCGGTCTACGGCATCCCGCAGGATGCTGAATCCCGCCCGATGCTGTTCTGGAAGCCGCACATGAAGGCGATCGGCTACAGCGACGCTGACCTCGACGCGCTGCCGAAGAACGTCCAGGACGGCAAGTACACGATGAAGAACCTGCTCGAAGACGCCAAGAAGATGCAGGACAAGGGCCTCGTACAGCCCGGTTACGGCTTCTATCCGCGCACCAGCAACGGTCCTGACTACTGGCAGTTCTACACCTCCTTCGGCGGCGTCATGGAAGAGAACGGCAAACTCGTTTTCGACAAGGCCGCGATGAAGCGCACCTACCAGTTCTTTGCTGATGCCGTTGCTTCCGGCGTCACCAAGAAGAACCACATCGGCATGCCGGGCGACCAGTGGTGGAAGGAAGTCTCCAGCGGCAAGGCCGGCATCTGGGACGCCGGCACCTGGCACTATGCCCGCATGGTCAACCAGGAAGGCCTGAAAGACTTCTTCGGCAACATCGCCTTCACGCTGATTCCGGCTGGCGAAGGCGGCAAGGCCAACACGCTGACGCACCCTCTCGTTTACCTGCTGACATCGGGTCATAGCGACGAGGACACGCAGATCGCAGCCCAGCTGATCACGATCGCTTCGGAGCCGCGCACCAATGCGCTGCACGCTATCAAGTCGGCGCATCTCGGTGTCTCCAAGTCCGAATCGGCCGTTGATTTCTACGCCGCCAATCGCTGGGCCCGCGAGGCGACGGAGCGACTGCTACCCCACGCCAACGCGATGCCGAACAATTCCGATTTCGGCACCTACTGGAACATCATGTGGAAGAACCTTGAAGCATCCTGGACCGGCGCCAAGACTGTCGACGCCGCCGTCAACGATGCCGAGAGCGAGCTGAAGAGCACGCTCGGCGACAAGATCGTCATCCGCTAAGATCGACGCACTCTGCCGGAAGGCGGTGGCTAAACACCGCTTTCCGGAGCGTCGTCCATGAGGGGACTTCCATGAAATCGTCCAGAACGCTTGGGCTGGTGATGATCACACCTGCAGCGATCATGATCCTTCTGTTCTTCCTGCTGCCGGTCGTTCTGACGGCCGTCTTCTCGATGACGAACATGACGACGGCGACCGGCATTTCCGGCGGCGTCTATCAGGTCGCGCCGAATTCGCTGATCACGCTCAAATCGGCCATGCCGGATATTGCCGATCAGCTCGGCGAGCCGCGCTACACGATCGACGAGGCAGGCCTCAAGGCCCTCGAAGGCCTCAATCTCTCCGCCGGCATCGTCTCGGAGCTGCGGGAAAAGCATATGAACGAGGTCTTTCCTTCGCGCCGCGAGATCGAGCGCATGATCAAGGACCTGAACGAGCGCCCCTCGACGCGCGAAGTCAAGCAGATCTCCGACCAGTTCAACCGCTCGGTCGTCAACGCACGTTTCGACAGCAAGGATCAGCTCTTTTCCGCCCTCGATACGCTCGGCTTCAAGCTGACGCCGGAGCAGAAGGAGGCTGTCGCCAAGGCCACCTATACCGGCTGGATCTGGACGTCAGACAATTTCTCACGCATGGCCTCTTCGCCGGATATGGCCCGCGTTCTTCTCAACACCGTGCTCTATGTCGCGCTGGTGCTGACGATCTTCAACGTTGGTTATGCACTGCTGCTTGCCATCTGGACGCATTATATGCCGGCGGCACCGGCTTCCTTCTTCCGCGGCGTATGGCTGTTGCCGCGTATCACGCCTGTCGTCATCTATGTCATGCTCTGGAAATGGCTTGCCTGGGACACGGGCTTCATTTCCACGCTGATGGGCAATTTCGGCTACCCACCCAAGAATTACCTGCTCGACAACGCCTATAACGCCTGGATCTTCGTTGTCATGATCAACGGCTTCATCGGCGCCTCCATGGGCATGCTGGTTTTCTCCTCTGCGATGAAGGCCATTCCGAAGAGCCAGTTCTATGCGAGCGAGGTCGACGGCGCGTCGCGCTGGCAGCAGATCCGCTACATCATCCTGCCGCAGATGCGCTGGCCGATCCTCTTCGTCACCTGCTACCAGACGCTCTCGCTGCTTGCCTCCTTCAACGAAATCCTGCTTTCGACGAACGGCGGACCCGGCAGGGCGACTGAGATCTGGGCGCTCGCCGCCTATCATACGGCGCTCAGCAACTACGCCGGCAACCTGGAATACGGTCTCGGTGCTGCCATGGCCCTCGTGCTTGTGGTCATCGGCGTGACATTGTCGCTGATCTATCTGCGCATCTTCAACTACGGCACGCTTGTCTCCAAGCCGCTGATCGAGGACTAATCCATGGCCGAAAAAGCGCAACCTTCCGCGAATTTCAGCAGTTGGCCGGTCATTGCCGTGCTCGCCGTCGTCAGCCTGCCGCTGCTTTTGATGTACGCCTATTTCTTCATCGACACGGTAACGGTGAAAGAGGCCGGCTCGCTCATACCCTCCAGCTTCACCATCGAGCACTGGCGCTTCCTGTGGCAGACGACCGAAGGCAAACCGAACATCTGGATCGTGACGCTCAATACGCTGCTTTTCGCCAGTTCCACGACCAGCGTGGTCGTCATCGTCTCGTCGATGGCGGGTTATGTGCTCTCGCGGCTCAATGTACCTGCACGCGGCTTCTTCCTTGCCGGTGTCATGGTGCTGCACGCCTTCCCGTCGGTGACGCTCATCATCGCCATCTTCATCGTGCTGCAGATGATCGGCCTCTATAATTCCCTGATCGGCGTCATCCTGGTCAAGGCGGCGATCGACCTGCCGCTTGGCATCTGGCTGATGAAAGGCTTTTACGACACCGTTCCCTGGGAAATCGAGATGGCTGGCGTCGTCGACGGCGCTTCGCGCTTCCGTGTCTGGCGCAGCCTCGTTCTGCCGCAGGTCGGCCCGGGTATCATGGCGCTCGGCCTCTTCTCGTTCCTGTCGGGCTGGGGCGAATTCATCCTGCCGCAGGTCCTCGCCCCGGGCAATCAGGTGCAGGTGCTCTCGGTCTATCTCGCCGGCTTCCTCGGTGACGATAACAATTATGATTTCAACATGTTCAAGGCGGTCGGCGTCTTCTACGTCATCCCGGTTCTGATCGCCTACGCACTCTTCCACAAATATCTCATGAACATCTACGGCGGCGGGAGCAAAGGCTGATGCGTATCCTCCTCGACAATTTTTCGAAGAGCTTCGGCTCCACCAAGGTCATCGAGAACATGACGCTCCAAGTCGGCAGCGGCGAAATGCTGGCGCTGCTCGGACCCTCGGGCTGCGGCAAGTCGACGACGCTTTTTGCCATCTGCGGCATCCATCGCCCGACTGGCGGTCGTATTCTCTTCGGCGATCGTGACGTCACCAACCTGCCGAGTCAGATGCGCAATGTCGGCGTCGTCTTCCAGTCCTATGCGCTCTATCCGCATATGACGGTTGCCGAGAACATCGGCTTTCCCTTGAAGGTCAAGGGTGTCAACGGATCTGAGATCAGCAAGGAGGTCGAACGCATTTCCGGCCTCGTGCAGATCGGCAATCTGATGGGGCGCCGGCCGGCACAGCTTTCCGGCGGCCAGCAGCAGCGTGTGGCGCTCGCCCGTGCGCTCATCCGCAAGCCGGATGTCCTACTGCTCGACGAACCTCTTGCCAATCTCGACGCGAAGCTTCGCCTCGAAATGCGCTCGGAAATCCGCCGCATCCAGCGCGAGACCGGTATCACCGCCGTTCTCGTGACCCACGATCAGGTGGAAGCGATGAGCATGTGCGACCGCATCGCGATCATGAAGGAAGGCGAGATCGTGCAGATCGCCACACCCTCCGAAATGTATCACGACCCGCGCACCTCCTTTGTCGCCGGCTTCCTCGGCAATCCGCCGATCACCTTCCTGCGCGGCGTCATGAAGGACGGCGCTTTCGCCATGCCGGAGAGCGAAATCCGCGTTCCGGTATCGGTCAAGGCTGCGGAGGGCACCAAGCTGACGCTCGGCGTGCGCCCCGAACATTTCAGCCCGGCCGGTGATGTCGCCGTTCCAGGTAAGGTCACTTTCGCCGAAACGCAGGGTCGCGAGAACCTCTACGACGTCCGGCTTGCCGGCGGTTCGCTGCTACGTTCCATTCAGCCTGTTCGCAACGACATCACTGTCGGCGATGAGGTGAAATGGGCAATCGATAGCCGAGGCGTTTTCGTTTTCGACGAGGAAGGCCGGAGGCTTTGAGCGATGCGTGATTTCTCGTCTTTCTTCGAGCGCTATGGCTGGCCGTCAAACAAGGGAAGCCTGCCGTTCTGTATCGGCCATCGCGGTGCCAGCGGCCATGAGCGGGAAAATACACTGGAAGCCTTCCAGCGTGCCGCCGAACTCGGCGCGGAAATGTGGGAGCTCGATACCCAGCTCACCAAGGATGGCGTGGTCGTGGTCTGTCACGACGATCACCTCGAACGTGTCTTCGGCATCGACAGGCGCATTTCGGAGATGACGGCTGTCGAGCTTGCCATCCTCGAAGGTGTCAACGTTCCGACTTTCGAGGCGGTCGCGGCCCTCGGTCGGCGGACCAATACCGGCCTTTACATCGAGCTCAAGGCGCCGGGCACGGGACCTTTGTGCTGGAAGCATCTTAGGGAAAAGAACCAGCGTTTCGCCTGTCTCGGTTCCTTCGACGCCGCACAGGTGCGCGAACTCCGCGATGCCGGCTGCGACTATCCTCTCTCTGTCCTGATCCGCGTCGGCCATGATCCGCATGCGGCTGGCGACGAGGCAGGCGCAGATATTCTGCACCTCTGCTGGGAAAGGGCTGGCGATCGGCCGCAGGACCTGGTTACCGATGAGCTGACGCAGAGAGCCTTCGGCGAAGGCCGCGAGATCGTGCTCTGGCACGAGGAGCGGCCGGCCATCCTGGCGGACATCATGAAGCTTCCGGTGCTCGGCATCTGTACGGATCTGCCAGATCTGATGCGCCCGGCCGCCAGGGATGAGAAGCATGGCCGACAGGGATAACAAGGGACCGAGAAAGGTCACGTCCTTCGATGTGGCGCGTGTGGCAGGCGTCTCACGCGCTGCCGTTTCGCGCGCCTTCACGCCGGACGCAAGCGTTTCGCCGAAGACTCGCGAGAAGGTCTATCAGGCGGCCAAGGAACTCGGCTATCGGGTAAATTATCTTGCCCGCAGCCTTACCAACAAGCGCTCCGATCTCGTTGGTCTCGTTGCCGCAGGCCTCGACAATCCGTTCCGCACGATGCAGATCGAGCATCTGGCGCGTGTATTGATCGCCCGCAATTTCCGCCCGATCCTGTTGCCGACGTCGAAGGAAGCAGACACCTCAACGGTCATCGGCCAGCTTCTGCATTATGCAGTCTCAGGCGTTATCGTCACGTCGGATGCGCCGCCGACGGAGATTTGCGAGCAATGTGCCGCCGAAGGTGTGCCGATCGTCCTTATCAACAAGGGCGACGATATCCCGTTCGTCGACCGCATCATCTCCGATGACCGGATGGCTGGCCACCTTGCCGCGACGCATTTGCTGGAAAGCGGCGTCAGGGCGCCGGCGGTCATGGCCGCACCCGCTATCTCCTATACGGCGCGACGGCGCAGTGAAGCCTTCATGACCACCTGTCGGCAGGCTGGCCTCGAGCCGCGTATGATCGAATTGAAAATCAACGATTATCGGAGTGGCTATGACGCAGCCGCCGACCTTCTGTCGCTCGGTATCGACGGCCTGTTCTGCGCCAACGACTATATGGCCTGCGGCGTGATCGATAGCGTCATGAAGGGGCTTGGTCGTGAGGACCAGCCGCCGTTCCGCATCGTCGGCCACGATGACATTCCGCAGGCCGGCTGGTCGGCCTATGACCTTACGACCATCCGCCAGCCGTGCGATTTGCAGGCCGAACAGACCGTCGATCTGCTGATGAGCAGGATGGCCGAACCGGATATGACCGCCCGCGTCGAATTTACCCCCGTGACGCTGATCAAAAGAAGGACTGCTTGATGAAATCCGCATTCGATACCTCCGCTCTGACCGCGCGGGCGGAGGTCGCAATCGACGTGGCCCGCAAGGTTGGACGCGAGGCTGCGCGCTTCAGGCGTGAAGGAAACCCGGGCGCGTTGCATGTCGAAAACAAGGGCTTGCAGGATTTCGTCACCGTCGCAGACAGGCAGGCAGAACAGGCTATCCGCGAAGGGCTGCTGGCGCGCTTTCCCGATGACACATTCATGGGCGAGGAAAGCGGCGGCAAATCCGGCTCTGCCGGCACCTGGGTCGTCGATCCCATCGACGGCACCACCAACTATATCCGTGGTTTCCGCCATTGGGGCGTCTCAATCGCCTTCGTTGTTGGTGGCAAGGTAGAGATCGGCGTGGTCTACGACGCGGCCAACGACCAGGTTTTCTCCGCGATCCGCGGCCGCGGCGCCCTCAAGGAAGGCCAGCCGATCCACGCCGCTCCGACGACCGATCCCGCCAATGCGATTGTTGTGCTCGGCCATTCGCGCAAGACGAGCTTCGATGACTATGCGGCGCTTTCCAAGCGGCTCTACGAACGTGGAATGGATTATCGCCGCATGGGTGCGGCGGCAGTCGATCTCGTACGCGTGGCGGAAGGTGTTTCCGACCTCTTCTACGAACGGCATCTGAATGCCTGGGACATGCTGGCCGGCGCGCTGATCGCCGCGGAGGCCGGTGCGAAGGTCGCCATTCCGCCTGTCGCCATGCTGCTGGAGGACGGCGGTCCTGTTATCGCCCATTCGCCTGGACTGGCAGAAGAATTCGCCTTCCTCGTCGAGTTCGAAGGTCTGGCTCTCTAGCCCGCCATGCGCTTCAACCACGCCCGTTCGGTCGCCTGAGCTTCGTCCGTGGTGATCTGATCCGGCTTCAAGGCGACCAGGGCCGAGAACTTCGTCCATTCCGTATCGCTGAAGCCGCCGTCGGGATCCTTCAGCGTGAAGGTCCATGCGTCGACCCGCTTGCCCTCGTCGTGGCAGAGCGCGATCATATCGAGGCCAGCCTCTGCCGCATCGAGCAGTATCGGCCAGTAGAGGTAGATTGTCTCTGGCTCCGTTGGCCCACGCAGGTCGGCGAGCAATTCCTTTTCGACCGCTTTCCAGCCTTCGGCCTTGTAGATATTGCCGAGCTTGTCGGTGGGATCGATCCCGCGGCGCAGATGCGGCAGCTTCTCCTTGACGGCCAGCATCAGCTCCAGGCTTCCGGCACTGACGATAACGGAGGCGGATATCTGCTGCAGGTTTTCAGCAAGATGGGCGATGCCCTTTTCGCCGATCACCTCGTAATCGTCCTTCATGTCGAACTGCAGCAATGCGTCCGGATGGGCCGATTGCAGCATGGCAGCCAGATCCTCGCTGGTGAGGATCGGACGATTGCCGTCCTTCATGCGCAGATCGCGTAGATCGGTAAGGCTCTTTTGCGCAATGATGCCGTGCCCCGAAGTCTCGCCTTCCAGCTCCCTGTCATGCAGCACGACGAAACCGCCATCGGCGCGCACCCTCAGATCAAGCTCCATCGAGGCGCCGGCCTTGAAGCCGTCTGCCATCACTTCTGCCGAAAACAACGGATCGGCCATGCGCCGGCGCAGCCGGTGCCATTTCAGCAGGGTCACATGGTTCTCGAACACTATCTGAAGCCCGCGTGCGTCTGCCATTCCATCATCCTCGGCCTGTTCGTTTCTGCCTCTTCGTGCATCGGAAAGATCCGATTCTCAAGGGCCTGCGGCAGATTAAGCCCGATCTCCCGGCAGTCGCTTCTCTTGCACCGAACATGGTCTTTTTCGTGAGTCGGTCTTCCGATGGTGTCCGCATGCAGCGTAACAGCGCAAATTAGAATACTAATTTTGTAGACAATATTTTCTGCGCCGGCGATACGTGCGAGAATCCAGGCTCGGTTTTCCAGGAGGTGACGTATGTTTGCGGCATTCAAAACTTTCCTAGCGAAGCTTTTCCGGGGCCGTGACCACGTGGCGCCCGAAACTCCTGGCCGCGCTGCGGGAGCGGATGCCGAAAGCCGTCTGCGTAGCCTGCGGGAGGAAGAACTGTTCTTCTGGCAGCCAACGCCGAACTCCTGGTACTGAGGAGCAATCAGCCGCAATAGCTCTTCGTGACAGCTTCCGAAGCCGCGCCGATATTCGCCGGGAACCCAGCCTGCCGAAGTGCAGCGCCATAAGCCACGACATTTGCAAGCACGGTCGGGAAGCTTGCCCGCGCGCCTGTGTGGTTGATACGCATGAGGTGAGACAAGCCCGTGCCGACACCGGGCGTCAGTTCGACGCCTAATCCTGCGGCAAAGGCGATCACAGACGCAGATCCAAGTTCTGACGGCAGCGAGACCGTCGTCACGAGGTTCGAACCCTGTCCGGCCGGCACCCAAAGGCTCGTGCCCAGCGCTGTCAGGCCGGCTCGGCTCGCCGAAGCGGCTTTCTCATGGCGGGCAATGATCTGCGCCAGCCCTTCGGCCTCGACCTGGTCGAGGGAGGCTTCCAGCGCGAAGAATTCCAACGGCGCCGGCGTTCCCGGCAGCACGCCACGGCCGGCATCCACCCAGGCCTTCAGGTCGGCCAGCGACAGGATGGAATCCCGCGGTGCGCCGTCATGAAGCATCAGTTCCCAGGCATGCCGGCTGACCGACAGCGCGGAAACGCCTGCCGGCCCGCCCAGTGCTTTCTGTGGACCGATCACGGCGATATCGATACCCAACGCATCGACATCGAGCGAGTGACCGCCGACGGAGGCAACCGCATCGACTATAGTTACAATGCTTCGCGCCTTTGCGAGAGCGATGATCTCCGGCAATGGATTGAGGATGCCGCTTGCCGATTCTGCGTGGACAAGCGCCATTACGCTGACATTGGGGTTGATATCGAGCGCGACTGTGATCGCGTCGAGCTCGATCGGCAGGCCGGGGCGAGCGACGATATCGACGACGTGAGTGCCGCCCCGTCGCAGCCATTGTCCAAACCAGTTGCCATAAGGGCTGGTGACGATGTTGAGTACAGAGAGGCCAGGTCTGGCAAGGCTGGTCGCAACGGCTTCGAGCGCGACCACGGCCTCGGCCTGCACCAGCAGGACGTCGTTGTTCGTCTTCAGGATCCCGCCGATGCGGCGAGTGAGGGCGGCGTAGCGTTCAGCCGGATAGACCGGCGCACCATAGAGCGGGTTCCAGGCGACTTCGGTCATGCGCAGCTCCATCAAACGGGTTCGGTTACAAGGCGTGGCACCGCCGCAACGAGCCGGCGCGCCGCTTCGGATCGCGGCGCATTGACGACATCTGCCGCCAGCCCTTCCTCGACGATCCGGCCGGAATCCATGACCGCGATCCGATGCGAGATCGCGCGCACCACCGCAAGGTCATGGGATATGAAGAGATAGGCAAGGCCATGCTCGCGCTGCAGTTCGACCAGCAATTCGAGAATGCGGCTACGAACCGTCACGTCGAGCGCGGAAACGGCTTCATCCAGCACCAACAGTGAAGGCCGCGTCGCGATAGCGCGGGCAATAGCAACGCGCTGTCGTTGGCCGCCCGACAGCGTGCGAACCGGGCGGGGAGCGAGGGTTGCGGGCAGGCCGACGCGTTCCAGCAGGGCAGTGATTTCCGCCGGCCGTTGCTTCCTGTCCGCAATGGCGTGGATCCGCAGCGGATCGTCGAGAACGGAGGCGACGGAGGCCAATGGGTTGAAGGCTGCGAGTGGATCCTGAAACACCATTTGCATGCGCGCACGCCTGCGTCGCAGCTCGGCTCCGCGCAGCGCAAGCCAGTCCTGTCCCTCGAAGCTGATAGAGCCGGAATCAGGTTCCAGCAGGCGCAGAAGGACGCGCGACAGGGTCGATTTTCCACTGCCGGATGCTCCAACCAGCCCCAGGGTTTCGCCGGCTGCGATTGTCAGCGAAACAGCGTCGAGAGCCGCAACCTGCCGTCCGGAACTGGAGTAAGCCTTGGCAAGTGCATTTACCGTCAGAAGCCCGGTCATGACACCACCTCGGCGATCAGTGGCGGCGTGGAGAGATCGCGATGACTGGCGATCAGGGCAGCCGTATAGCCGTCGGCTGGCGATGACAGCACCGACCGGACGGGGCCGGTCTCCACCAACGCTCCACCGTGGAAGACGGCGACGCGATCGACGAAGCCGGAGGCAAGCGCGATATCATGGGTGATGAAGAGAAGCGTCATGCCTTCTTCGCGCACCAGGCTGTCGAGAAGTTCGACGATCTCGGCCTGCACCACGACATCGAGCGCACTGGTCGCCTCATCGGCGATGAGCAGGGCGGGTCTGGCTGCAATCGCTGCCGCAATCGCCACGCGCTGCCGCTGACCACCCGAGAGCTGGTGCGGGAACGCGCGCATGATGTTTGTCGGCTGCGGTAGGCTTACGCGCTCCAGCAGTTCCTCGGCGCGTGCATAGGCTTGCCGCCAGCCGAGGCCCAGGTGTCGTCGGGCACCCTCCGCAACCTGCTCGCCGATCGTCAGCACCGGATTGAGACTGGTGCCGGGGTCCTGAAAAACAAAACCGAAATCGCGGCCGGGAAGCGGAGCATGGCCGAGCGCCGGCCAGATTATGTTGCCTTCGATCCTTGCCTGTACCGGCAGAAGGCCGGCGAGCGCCCGGGCAAACGTACTTTTGCCGCACCCGCTTTCGCCAATGATTGCCAGCCTCTCGCCCTCGATGAGATCGAGGTCGATGGAACTCAACGCCGCCTCGTGTTCATAACGGACAGAAAGCCCTTTCACGCAGCAGAAGAGAGCGGTCATTGCGGCCCTCCGCCACTGTCGAGCGCTTTGGTCAGGCCCTCGCTGAAAAGGTGAACGCCAAGCACCGTGATCGCCAATGCCATGCCGGGCAGCACAGAAAGATAGGCGGCCGAGCGCAGCACGCTGCGGCCTTCGGCGATCATCGAGCCCCAGGTGGCAAGGTTGGGATTGCCGAGACCGAGGAAGGAAAGTGCCGCTTCCGTGAGGATTGCGCCGGCAACGATTGTGGCCGACAGCGCCAGCACCGGCGGCAGGGCATTCGGCAGGATTTCCTTGAAGGCGATCTCGGCCGGATGCATGCCGATCACGCGTGCAGCAGCCACATAATCCCGTTCGCGGATGGACAGGACCTGCGCTCGAGCCAGCCGCGCAGGATCGGCCCAGGCTCCGAGCGCAATGGCAAAGACGACGACAGGTGTTGAAACCCCGATGACGCTGACGAAGGCAAGCGCCAGCAGGAAGCCCGGAACGATCTGGAAAGCATCGACAATACGCATGAGCGCCTCGTCGATGACACCGCCAGCAAAACCCGCAGCCATGCCCACAAGGAGCCCGAGCACCATGGCGGAAAAAGCTGCTGCAATGCCGACGGCCAACGAAGTCCGCGCACCGTAGAGCAGGCCTGCCAGTACGTCGCGCCCCAGTCTGTCGGTGCCGAGGGGCAAGCTCATATCGGCGAATGGTGTGAGCATGGCCCGCCCGGCAATCCGCAGCGGATCTCCTGGCGACAGGACCGGAGCCAGCAAGCCGGCGGCGAGAAGGGCTGCCAGGATGGCAAGCCCGATTGTACCTTCGGAGGTTCGAAGGAGACGGCGCAGCAGGGTCATGCCCGGCCCTCCGACGCGCCGATCCGCGGATCGAGGACGGCGTAGACCAGATCGACGACAAAATTGACACAAATGACGAGGACGGCGCTCGTGACGATGATGCCCATCAGCAGCGGCGCATCCCGGCCGTTGACCGCCTCCTGCGCCAGCCTGCCGAAGCCCGGAATGGCAAAGACACTTTCGATGACGACACTGCCGCCGAGCATGGCAGCGGACTGCAGTCCGAGCATGGTGACGAGCGGCAGCAGCGCATTGCGCGCGACATGACGAAGCACGATGCGGCTGCGCGACAGGCCCTTGGCCCGGGCGAAGAGCACGAAATCGAGCTTCCAGGCTTCCGCCATGCCTGAGCGCATGACGCGCAGAAACAATGCGAGATAGATGAAGGCGAGCGCGCCGACCGGCAGGACAAGATGCTCCGCTACATCCAGCACCTGCGGGAGTCCTGATTTGCCGGAGGCGATGGTCTCGATGCCGGCAATCGGCAGCCAGCGCAACTTGACCGAAAAGAGGATGCTGAGCACCAGCCCCAGCCAGAAGCTCGGTATGGCGTAGATGATCAGCGAGCCGATCGAGAGGAGACGATCGCGCAGGCTGCCCGGCTTTGCGCCGGCAACGATACCGAGCGCCGAACCGAGGCCGAAGGAAAGCGCCGTAGCACTTCCCATCAGGAGCAGCGTGTTCGGTAGCCGCTCGGCGATCAGGTCCCGTACCGGTCGGTTGAAAGCCACCGACCAGCCAAGATCGAGGCGAACGAGCGACGACAGATAGAGCCAAAGGCGGGAAAAGACCGATTGGTCCAGGCCGTAGCTTTCCCGCAGCGATTTGATGAGTGCAGCATCGCCGCCGCCGATCGAGCCGAGATAGGCATCGACGGCGTCACCGGAGGCGGATTCCAGCAGGAAGAATGTGAAGATCACGACGATCAGCAGCACCGGGATGCTGCTGATGATCCTGCGTCTCAGGAGGAGAAGTGCACGTTTCACGCCGGATGAGGCCTCTGCCGCAATTGCGCCTTCGACCCTATCACGACTGCAGCGCGGTATCGCCCCAGTTCGAAACTGCCCATCGCGGATTGTCCGAAACGTTCAGCACCGTATCGCGGGCAACCGTGATGAAGCCCCATTCGGCGACATTGATCAAAGGCAGTTCGGCCACCACAAGCTGCTGGAACTTGTAATAGAGGTCGGTGCGCGCGGCGGTGTCCACGGTCACTGCTGCTTGCGCGATGATCTTGTCGAGCTCGGCGCTGACATAGCCGCCCTGGTTTGAGAAGGGCACGCCATCAGGCGTTCCGGACTGTACGAGAATGGTGGTCGAGATGGCCGGATCGCCACGGAAGACCGGCGGACCGACGGCGATATCGAAGTCGTGGTCGGTATAGACGGCCTTCTGATGTGCGGCGGCATCGGCATTGACGATGACCGCATCGATGCCGACGGCTGCGAGCGCCTGGCGCAGATAATCACCGAACTGGCGCGTCTCGTTGAAATAGGGTGCCGGCCGCAGCTTGAGCTGGAATCGATTGCCGTCGGAGCCCTTGGTATAGCCGCCCTGGTCCAGCAGCTCGTTTGCCGCCTTCACGTCGAAATTATAGTTGGCGACATCGGCCGTGTAGAATTCTTTCGAATTCTTCGGAACAGGGCCGGTGGATTCCGTCGCATAGCCGAGGAAGATCGTATCGACGACGAACTTCTTGTCGATCGCGTGGGCAATCGCCTGACGGACCCGAAGATCGGAGAGCTCCTTGCGGCGATGATTGATCTCGACGACGAGCTGATAGGTGAGCGCCTCATAGCCCTTGGAGATCACCTTGATGCCGTCAACTTTGGAGATACGGTCGAGATCGGCAAGCGGCACGGCTGAGAAGGCGGCGAGATGGATTTCCTCGGCCTCTAGTGCGGCGCCGGCCGATTCACGATCAGGCAGCACGCGGTAGACAATTTCGTTGAGCTTTGGCTCGCCCTTCTTCCAGTAATTCTCGTTACGCGTCAGCCGGTAATATTCGCCGGGCTTGTATTCGGCGAACTTGAACGGGCCGGTGCCGACAAGCGTGTTGTTGGCCGGGTTCTTGGCGATATCGGTACCTTCAAAAATATGCTTAGGAACCACGCTGGTGACGGCCGGAAGCGCATTGCGGATGAGCTGGAAGGGCGTCGGCTTCGAGAAACGGAAGATCGCCGTGTGATCGTCGGGCGTATCGACTGCTTGCAGATTGGCGAAGACCAGGCGGCCGAGGTTCTGGAGCGGTTTCCAGACGTTGAGCGCCGAGAAGGCGACGTCGGCCGAGGTGAATGGCTTGCCGTCATGCCAGGTGGCGTTGTCGCGCAGCTTGAAGGTGACGGAGAGCCCGTCGGCTGAGCCTTCCCAGGACGTGGCGAGACGCGGCGCAAGACCGTCCGAGCCTTCGTAGGAAGCCTCCGCGAGCGGCTCGATCACCTTGCTTGCGATGAAGAAGACGCCGTTCGAGGCGACGATTGCGGGGTTGAGGTTCTTCGGCTCGGAATCGGCTGCAACGATCAGGCGCCCGCCGGCCGGCACGTCCTGCGCCAGCGCAATACGCGACAACGCTGTCGTTCCGAGAAGCAACGCCGTGCCCTTCAGCAGGCCGCGCCGAGAGATATCTGCAATAGTCATGCCCGCTCCTGATATCCAAGAAATTCAATGATCTATATTCGAGTTGAAACGTTAATTGTGACAGGAATTAAATTCGAACAGGATGGCCAGGCGAGATATTTTTTGTCACCCAGCCATTATTTTTCAGCGGTTGCCAACAACGAGCCGCGGCGCGTCAATGCCGAGATTGCGATAGGACGCTCCCGGATGCGGCGCAACCAGCCGCGGTCCCGCGCCACCAAGCTTTTCGCGTAGCGTACCCTGCCGGTATTCGGTCTTGTAGACGCCGCGCTTTTGCAGTTCAGGTACCAACAGGTCTACGGTGTCTTCGAAGCTCTCGGGGGTCACCGCATAGGCGAGGTTGAAGCCATCGACGTCGGTATCCTCGACCCATTCCTGCATCAGATCGGCGACTGTCGACGGTGAGCCGACGAAGACTGGGCCGAAGCCGCCGATGCCCACCCAATCGGCCATTTCGCGTACGGTCCATTCCTTATCCGGATCGATGGTCGTGAAGGTTTCGACAGCCGATTGGACGGCATTGGTATAGCGATGGCGCAGAACTTCGTCCGGACCGAACTGGCCGAAATCGATGCCGGTCCAGCCTGATATCAGCGTCAGCGCACCCTCGAAGGAGGCGTATTGGCGATATTCGTTGAACTTGCGCTGTGCCTCGGCATCGGTCTCGCCGAGGACGACGGTCTGCAGGTTGAAGGCGAGGATTTCGCGCGGATTGCGTCCGAGCCGCTCGGCCGCCTGGCGGACATTGGCGACATAGCGCTTCAGTACTGCCTTGGAGGGAGCTGCAACAAAGATGCATTCGGCATGCGCGCCGGCAAAATCCTTCCCGCGGCTCGAGGCGCCGGCCTGGTAGAGCACCGGCGTGCGCTGTGGCGAGGGCTCGCTCAGGTGAATGCCGGGAACGTTGAAATATTTGCCCGAATGATTGATCGGATGGACCTTTTCCGGATGGGTGAAAATGCCGGTTTCGCGGTCGCGCACGACGGCATCGTCCTCCCAGCTTCCCTCCCAGAGCTTGTAGCAGACCTCGAGATATTCGTCGGCGAGGTCGTAGCGGTCGTCATGGTTGGTCTGCGCGGCCTGGCCGATATTGAGCGCACCGCTGTTCAGATAGGAGGTGACGATATTCCAGCCGACGCGACCCTTGGTCAGATGATCGAGCGTGGAGATGCGCCGGGCAAAAGTATAAGGGTGTTCGAAAGAGAGCGAAGCCGTCAGGCCAAAGCCGAGATGTTCGGTCTCATACGCCATGGTCGGGATGAGCTGCAGCGGATCGTTGACCGGCACCTGCGCCGAATGGCGAAGCGCTGCATCGACATTACCGTTCAAGACGTCATAGACGCCGAGCACGTCGGCGATGAAGAGACCGTCGAACTTGCCGCGCTCCAGCGTCTTTGCCAGATGCACCCAATAATCGAGATCCTTGTAGGTCCAGGATTTGTCGCGCGGATGTCGCCAGAGCCCCGGCGACTGGTGTCCGACGCAATTCATGTCGAAGGCGTTGAGCCTGATTTCACGGGTCATGTCATTCTTCCTGCGTTGTCGGCGAGGTGCGCTTCAGGCGCCGACGGTTTTTCTGTTGATGAAGCTGAGGGCGAGCACGGCAAAGATGAGCGTGCCGGTGCCGACCTGCTGCCAGTAGAAGTTCAGGCCGGTTAGCAGCAGGCCGTTGGCGACGATGCTGAGGAGCAGGACGCCGAGGACGGTGCCAAGCACATTGGGCCGGCCGAGCGGCGACAGCGTCGTGCCGATGAAGGTGGCACCGATGGCGTTCAGCAGGAACGCATTGCCGGAGGAGGGGATGTAGACGGTTACCGTCGCCGTCAGGATGAGGCCGGCAACGGCGGCAATCAGCCCAGCGAGAATGAAGGTGGCGGCAACAGGCGCGCCGAGACCGATGCCGGAATAGCGCACGACGCTCGGCTGGATGCCGATCGAGACGACTACGCGCCCGAAACGGGTCCGAGCGAAGACTGCGGCTGCGCCCGCGATGACGATGGCAGCGATCACCAACGGCACCGGAACGTTGGCAATCGTGCCATGGCCGAGAAAGCGAAAGGTTTCCGGCACTCCCGAGGGCGGAAGATAAACCGGGTTGCCGCCATTGGTCAGCAATTGCTGGACGCTGCGGCCGATAAAGAGGGTGCCGAGTGTCGCGAGAAACGGTGCGACGCCGATCACGGACACGAGGACAGCGTTAAACGCGCCGACCAGCGCGCCGGCTGTAAGCCCGGCGATGAGTGCGAGCGGCACCGGCTGGCCCGCCAGAACGAAGGAGACGAAGGCAAAGCTTGCAAAATCGACGGCCGTGCCGACCGAGAGATCGATGCCGCCTGCGGAGACCGCGAAGGTCATGGCGATCGAGACGATGGCAAGCAGCGTGAAATTGTTGACGAGAATGCTTTGCAGGTTGCCGGGAGTGAAGAAGGTGGGCGCGAGGACGGAGAACACAGAGAAAACCACGATCAGCGCTATGATCAGGCCAAAGCGTGCGAGGCCGGCGAGCGAGCGTCCGGCTGAAGTTGAGGCGGACATATCAGATCTCCCGCTTGCGCAGTAATGTCGTGGCCGACACGACGATCAGGATGAGAAGGCCCTGCACACCGCTGACGAGCGTGCTTGGCAGGTTCAGGAGCTGAAAGCCGTTGGTGAGGAAGCCGATGAACAGCGCCGAGATCAGCGTTCCCGGAATGGTCGGCACCAGCCGCCGCGAAAAGATCGAGCCGAGCAGCGCAATGACGACGACAGGCAGCAGCGCCTCGCCCGAACCGGTCGTGCTGCCGCTGAGATAGGAGACCGAGAGAATGCCGGCAAAACCGCCGCAGAGCCCGCTGGCGATGAACGCGCCGGCAAGCAGCCGCTTGAGCGGCAGGCCGGCGGCGCGTGCCGCGTCCGGAAACTCGCCGACGGCATAAAGCCTGAGCCCGATCGGCGTATATTGCACGATCGCCGTGGCAATTGCCGTGAAGCCGAGCAGCACGTAGGCGAGAATGGGGATGCCGAAACTATCGGAGGCCGAAACAGCCGTCAGAAAATCGGTCGACGCAGGTACGACGGTGTTCTGCGTCAGGACAAGTTCGAGGCCGGCGACAACATTCATCACTGCGAGCGTAGCTAGCAGCGGGACGATTCCCGCGAGTACGACGGCGACAGCGTTGACCGCGCCGATCGCAACACCGGTCAACAAAGCCGCCGCCGCCGCTGTTGCGTCACCATAGCCAAGCTGGATCAGGGTCGCATAGACTGCAGCGCTCAGGCCCATATTGGCCGCCAACGACAGGTCGATGCCGCCGGTGACCACATTCGAGCCTCCGGCGATCAGCACGACTGTCAGTCCGATCGCCAATATACCGGAAATGGCGGACTGGCCGAGAACATTGCCGATATTGCCAACAGACAGAAAATAAGGCGCCGTCAAAGAGAACACGACAAGGATGGACGCGAAGGCAAGCAGCGAGCCGAAGCGGAGCACCGCGACCGCCGCTGCGCCCCTGGCTTGCGACACGGGGTCCGTGGACGCGGTGGGAAGAGGCCCGAAATGAACGTCAGCCGACATGGCGCAATCCTTCCGAAGCGCCGGTCGAGATCGACAGGACTTCATCCGTTGTGGTTTTCGAGGAATCGAGCTCGCGGATCAGCCGGCCGCGGAAAAATACCAGGATCCTGTCCGTAATCCCGACGAGCTCCGGCAGGTCGGAGGAGAGAACGATAACGCCGGCCCCACGTGCGGCCAGTTCGCCGATCAGCGTATAGATTTCGACCTTTGAGCCGATATCGACACCGACGGTCGGTTCATCCAGCAGGTAGATTTCCGACTGGCGGCTCAGCCATTTGGCGATCGCCACCTTCTGCTGATTGCCGCCCGAGAGTGTGCGGACCAACGCATCGCGCCCGGCCGTTTTGATCTGCAGCCGCTTGATCAGGTCTTCCGTGTCGGAGCGCTCACGCTTGCGATTGAGGAAACCGAAACGGCTGTAACGGGCAAGGCTCGGGAGGGTGATATTTTCGGTCACACTGAGATCGAGGCCGACGCCGTGTCCGCGCCGGTCCTCGGGAATAAGCGCAAGCCTGCGGTCCACCGCTTTTGCGGGGCTGCCGGGCCGTACTGCTCGTCCCTCGATTTCAATCTGACCGCTTGCAGCCTGTTCCAGACCGAAAAGCGTGCGGATCAGGTCTTTGGCGCCGGAGCCGAGGAGGCCGGTGATGCCGAGCACCTCGCCGCGGCGCAGGCTGAAACTGACGTCGTCAAAGCGGTTGGGTGCCGAAAGCCCCCGGATATTCAGGATCGCTTCGCCGAGATCGACCCGGCGCTTGGGGAACATTTCGGTGAGGTCACGCTCGATCATCAGACCGGCGATCGCCTTGGCCGAGGTCCCGCCAATCGGCAGCGAGGCCACATCCCGGCCGTTGCGCAGTACGGTGACGTGATCGCAGAGTTCTTCGATCTCGTTGAGATAATGCGAGATGTAGATGATGGTAACACCTTCGTCGCGCAGCCGGCGGATCAGGCGGAAGAGGATTTCAGCCTCGCGCCGTACCAATGCAGCGGTCGGCTCGTCGAAGACGAGAACTTTCGGCTGATGGAGCAATGCCCGCGTGATCTGGACGATCTGCTTTTCGGCGGTCGAGAGCTCGCCGATAAGGGCGTTCTTCGGCAGAGTGATCCCAAAATAATTGGCAAGGATCTCGCCGGCGCGTTTCTGCATTGCCCGGCGATCAAGGAAGGGTGTTCCCGCACGCCGCGTCTCGCGGCCGAGAAACAGTGCCTCGCCGACCGTGAATGTCGGAACCAGCAGCCTGTCCTGATGGATGAAATGGATGCCCAGCTCTTCGTTCAGATGCGGTGTCAGCCGATCATAGGCTTTGCCTTCGATTTCGATCGTGCCTTCGTCCGCGACATGCAGCCCGGCAAGCAGCTTGATCAGCGTCGACTTGCCGGCTCCGTTCTGGCCGACGAGGCCGTGGACGGTGCCGCGACGTATGGCGAGTGATGCGCTGGCCAGTGCCTGGGCGCCGCCGAAGCGCTTGACGATATGATCGAAGCGAATGATGACATTATCGTCGGCTGTCGCTTGCGTCGGGACGGGTACAGTCATGATGCCGCTTTCCAGGGACATGCGGACCCTGCGGCATCAGCCGCAAGGCCCGCCTTGATATCAGCCGATACCGAGCTTCTTGATGATCTCGGAGACGTTTTCCTTGTTGGCCAGCAGCGCCGGTACGTAGGTCTCGCGCGGCAGCGTCTGGCCGGCGAGCAGCCTGGCAACGTTGCGGACTGCGACACGGCCGATCTCCGCCGGCTGCTGGGCAGCATCGGCGCCAGCCGGTGAATTCTTGTCGGCAACGAGCTGGAGAACCTCCGGGCTGCCATCGACGCCATAGGTGCGGATTTCGTTGCGGCCGGCGGCGGCGATCGCCTGCGTTGCGCCGAGCTGCGGAATATCCCAGGCCGACCAGACGGCCTTGATCGAGCCCTTGTCCGGATATTTGTTGAGGATCGCAGTGATCTGCGTGAAGGCATCCTGGACCGTATTCGGGATGACGTCGCGCAATTCCGGCTGCAGGATCTTCACCTTCGGGAAATACTTGACGACGTTGACGAGCTGGTCGTAGCGGATGGCGCAGGGCGTGACACCGTAGAAGCCGTTGAAGACGACGATATTGCCTTCTCCGCCGATATCGGAAACGAGCTGCAGGGCCAGGTCCTTGCCGATGCCCCAATTGTCCGACGTCGTGTTGTTGATCGAATTGGTCGAGCCGACATCGACGGTCAGTACCGGAATGCCGGCGTCACGGGCCTTTTTCAGCCAGGGATCGATGACGCTGAGCGTGCCGAGGATCTGTACCAGCGCATCCGGCTTCTGGGCGACGAGTGTCTGCAACTGGGCGATCAACTTGCCGTCGTTGCGGCCGGCATCGACTGCGATCGGCTCGCCGCCGAGCCGCTTCACCTCTTCGATCTGGGCATTATAGACCTGCAGATCGAAATAGTGGTCCGTGCCGGTAGCGCTGATGGCGATGCGCTTGCCTTTCAGGGAAAGCCCTTCGTCGTCGGCCCTTACAGCCGGCGCGGTCAGCATGCTGGCGCCTGCAAAGGTGGCACTTGCGACGGCAGCAAGTTTCAAGATTTCACGGCGTCCGAAGCCGCCTCCAAGTCCTTCATTCATGACGATACCCTCTCAATTTGATAGGCTATAAATTATATAGATTTAAGGCGCATAAGAGGTACGTTATTCCAAAAGCATGCGGCCACAGGAAATTTTCTGAAGCTAAAGCTGGCTTCAGCGATCGCTGTTGCGACCGAGCCCATAGGTCAGGGCAAGGGCTCCGACGAGCACGGCGCCCTTGACGAAATCCTGCGTGTAGTAGGGAGCGTTCAGCATCGTCAGGCCATTCAGCAGCACGCCGACGAAGACGGCGCCGGCAATGGTGCCAAGCACGTTGGGTCGGCGCAGGTTGAGAACGGCGAAGCCGATGAGGGCGGCCGCGACCGAGTCCATCAGCAGCGATCCGCCAGAGGAGACATCGCCGCGCCCCACACGGGCCGCGATCACGATACCGCCAAGGGATGCCAGGGTCCCCGAGATGACGTAGGCGAGCGTCTTCAGCCGCGTGGTGGACGCACCGGCAAGCCGCGTCGCCACCTCGTTGCCGCCGGTGGCAAAGAGCAGCCGGCCAATGCGAGTGCGCTCGGTCAACACGAACAGGGCGATGGCAACGATGGCCATCAGCACCACGGAGACGGGCAGGGTGGCAAAGAGGCTGTAGCGGCCGATCAGCAGGAAAGCCGGATCGTAGGCGCCGGTCGCCTTGGAACCGTCTGGCAGGACAAGGCCTGCCGAAATCGACCGCCCGGCCGTCGGAATAAGCTGCAGGCCCGAGAGCAGGAACATCATGGCAAGGGTGGCCAGCAGGTCGGGGACGCGAAGCCGCACGATGAGCAAGGCGTTGACGAGCCCAACCGTGGCGCCGAAGGCAAGCACCAACGGCACTGTGGCGAAAACATCGAGATGCCAGACGATCATCGCATAGCTCGCGGCCATGACGCTGGAGGCGGCGACCGCACCGATCGAGAGGTCAAAACCGCCGACAGCAAGTGTTACCGTCACGCCGGCACCGAGGATCGCAACGACAGATACGGACTGAAGGATGCTCATCAGGTTGCCGATATTGACGAAGGCCGGTTGCGCGATCGTGAAGCCGATCATCATCAGTCCGAGCAGGATGAACACCGCGCCGGCGCGCAGAAAGCTGCCGAGCGCTGGAACGCGGGTACCCTGGCTGTGGTTCTGTGTGGTCGAGCCTGCCTTTGGCAAGGCCTCTTCATCGATGGTTGTCATGCGGAAAGTTCCTGTCGGGATGAAGAAGAGGCATCGTCGATAAGGTCGCGCAGCAAGGTGTGGTGCTCGATTGTCAGGATGCGGTCGGCGACCTCGTAGGCCTCTTCGGGATCGGATGTCGCGATCAGCGTCGCGCGGTCGGTGCGCGCCCGGATTGCCTGGATGATGTCGTGGCGGGCGCCGACATCGACGCCCTGGAACGGCTCGTCGAGCAGCAGCAGCCGGCTTGGCTCCGCCTCCCAGCGGGCGATGACAGTCTTCTGCTGATTGCCGCCCGATAGTGACCAGATCGAAGCGAGCGGACCGGCG
The DNA here is from genome assembly GCA_039725955.1 of Sinorhizobium sp. B11. Taxonomy (NCBI): domain Bacteria; kingdom Pseudomonadati; phylum Pseudomonadota; class Alphaproteobacteria; order Hyphomicrobiales; family Rhizobiaceae; genus Sinorhizobium; species Sinorhizobium sp. B11. Next base: position 1,370,284 of record CP091033.1, on the reverse strand, counting down.
GCCTTGATGCCGAGCCGGGAAATGGCCTGTTCCGCCTCGCGCCGCTCGCGGCCGCCGAAAAGCAGGCCGCTCGGATACCATTTGGCAAGATGCGGAAGGCTGATGGTGGCTGCGAGCGAATTGCCGGGCCACGCCGCCGGCATCAGCGAGGAGCGATGACGATCCTCGGCTGCCATGGCGACGCCTGCAGCAATCGCCTCGGCCGGCGATTTCGGCCGATAAGGCTTGCCGTCGAGTTGCATCGCGCCGTCAGCCATGTCTCGAATGCCGAAGATCGACGACAACAGGCGGCTTTTGCCGGCTCCCAGCACGCCTGTGACGGCAACGACCTCGCCTTCATGCAGGGTCAGGTCGAAGGGCTTGCTTGACGGCAGAAGGCGGATGCCATGCATTTCGAAAATGGCTGAGCCAGTCGCCGGGCGGGCGGCTGGCCGCGCTGCTTCAAGCCTGCGACCGATCATCGTTTCGATGGCGCTGGAAAAGTCGATCGGCCGGTTGAAGCTGCCGACGATGCGGCCGCCACGCATGACGAGCGCCCGGTCGGCGATCGATTCGAGATCGGCGGTCCGATGGGAGATGTAGAGGATGGCAAGGCCTTGCGCTCGTAAGGTGAGCAGGATGTCGAACAGGCGCCGGCTTTCTTCCGCCGAAAGACTTGCGGTTGGCTCGTCGAGGATCAGCAACTCGGCCTTGTCGGCAAGCGCGCGGGCGATCGCAACGAGCTGACGGTCGGCGGCGGTCAGATCGCCGAAATCCCGGTCGAGCGGCAGCGAGAAGCCGGCCGCGTCGAGCATGGCAAGCGCTTCACGGCGCACGCTTGTCCGAGAAAGAAAAAAGGGTGTGCTGCCCTCCGCAAAGCGATGCAGCAGCAGGGCGTCGGCAACTGTCAGTCCTGCCGCTCCGACAAGATCTGTCGACTGGTGCACGGTGACGACGCCGGCCTTTGCCGCCTCGGATGGCGTTTTGGGTGAAAAGGTCCGGCCATTCAGACTGATCGTGCCGCCGTCAGCCGCAAGCACGCCCGAAACAATTTTCACCAGCGTCGATTTGCCGGCGCCATTGGCGCCCATCAGCGCGACGATTTCGCCCCGCTCGATAGAGAAGTGTGCGCCGGAAAGCGCGCGGGTGGACCCGAAACTGCGGGTGATATTGTCAACGTGAAGGAGCGGCATCGGGCATATCCGGGTCTGCTTTCGAGCCGCAATATTGGCCTGACGCATGCCTGAACTGCGAGGCAAGCCTTTGCCGCGGTCGCCCAGCGACGGGAACAAAGAATCTCCTGAATCGCCAAAAATCGGATCATTAAATCTACTAAAAACATAGAGTTTATATCTAATAATTTCATGCGTCGCAGGGAGCTGCCAACCTGTCAGACGACGCTCTCGATTGACTAGAGGATCGCGACGATGAAATCCCTCGCACGGCTGGCGCTCTCTGCAGCCGCAATTTCTTTCACTCTCTATCAGACCTCCTTTGCCGCCGGTCTCAACGGCGCACCGGCCCCCTTCGACAAAGGCGGCGTCAAGGTGGCGCTGATCAGCTACATCTCGGCGGGTGACTTCTTTCAGGCCTATCAGGCCGGTGCGGAAGCCCAGGCCAAGGCGCTGGATATCGATCTGCGTGTGTTTCCCGGTCGGCAGGATGCCGCCGAGCAGCGTGAGCAGATTCTGCAGGCGATCAATCTCGGCGTAGCCGGTATCGTCGTCGATCACGGCCTGCCGGAATCGCTCGGCGATGTCGTCCAGCAGGCGCTGGACAAGGGCATCAAGGTCGTTGCCTTCGACGTCAACCTCAACAATCCCAAGGTGCCGCAGGTGGAGCAGAGCGACCATGAACTCGCTCAGCTCGGGCTCGAACAGGTCGTCAAGGACAATGGCAAGAGCTTCAAGGCCGGTTATGTCTATGTCGCAGGCTTCGCGCCGCTCGACCGCCGTAACGAGGTCTGGGAGAAGTTCAAATCGGAGAATTCCGGCGTCGTCGAGAAGGCCCGTTTCGGCAATGTGAGCGATACGACGGCGACCTCGACGGCCGATCAGGCGAAAGCCGCGCTGACCGCCAACACCGATATCAGTGTCGTCTTCGCTCCCTATGACGAGTTTGCTCGTGGCGTGAAGCTCGCCGCCAATGACCTTGGCATCGCGAGCAAGGTGAAGATCTATTCGGCAGATGTCTCCACTGCCGACATTCAGGAGATCACCGAAGAGGGCAGCCCCTGGGTTGCAACCGTCGCCACCAATCCGGCTGTTGTCGGTGCCGTCTCCGTTCGTGCCGCCGCTCTTCAGATCGCCGGGCAGGAAATCCCGCATCAGATCACAGTCAAGCCGACGCTCCTGACGCAGGAAAGCCTGCGTGCCGCCGGCGTCAAGACGATCGAGGATTTGGCGCAGAAAATCCCGGCCTTCAGCACAAGCGACGCGGCAACCGCGAGCTGGATCCCGGACAAGCTTTTCTAAGCTGCCTGCCTCGATCTTCCGGCGGGGGTTGTGCGGCCCCCGCCGGCCCCATTTCTAGAAACCGGAGTTTCATTCCATGAGCCAGTCCAATGTCGTCTTCGCGACCAACCGTAGCGCGACGCGAGCGGACCTCTTTGCCCGCGCTGAGGACATCTCGGCCGATCTTTCCAGGCGCGCCGCCGAACTCGACCGTGAAGGTCGCCCACCGCTTGCCGAGATCGTCAAGCTGAAGAATGCCGGTCTGCTGAATGCCCTACATGATCAAAAGATCGGTGGCGGTGGCCTTGATTGGGTGGATGGCTTGCGGCTCGTGCGCATCCTGGCGCGCGGCGAAAGCTCGATCGGCCAGCTTCTCGGCTATCACTTCGTCAATAGCCAGTATGTCTATTGGGCGCTTGACGAAACCCGCGCTCATGCACTAGGCACTGAAACCGTGGCGAAAAACCTCTATTGGGGTGCTGCCGTCAATCCGCGCGATCCAGGTCTTGTTCTAACCCGTCGCGGTAACGGTTATGTGCTGAACGGGCGTAAGTCCTTCTCCACCGCCGCTCATGTCTCCGACTACATCAATGCCAACGCCGCGCTTGGCGACAAGATCGTCGGCTTCGCGGTGCCGACCAATCGGCCCGGCTATCAGGCCAATGACGACTGGGACAATTTCGGTCAGCGGCTCTCTGACAGCGGCAGCGTCGAGTTCCACGATTTCCCTGTTTATGAGGAGGATTTCGTTGGCGTCCCGGTTGCTCCCGATGCCGCCCCGCAGGTACTTTCCACCTTCAACACGCCGCTGATCCAGCTCGTCTTCGTCAACTTCTATCTCGGCAGCGCTGAAGGCGCGCTCCAGACTGCCATCGACTATGTGCGCACGACGACGCGTCCCTGGGTCACTTCGGGCGTCGAGCGGGCTGCGGACGATCCCTATATCCTGGAGCGGGTTGGTGAGTTCACCGCCGCGCTGAAAGCCTCCGCCGCCCTGGCCGATGCGGCAGCGGCGACTGTCCAGGCAGGACTTGCAAAGGGCCATGCTGTCACCGCCCGTGAGCGCGGCGAGGCGGCGGCGGAAGCCTATGCCGCCAAGGTGCACGCCACCCATGTCTCGCTCGATATCACGTCTCGCCTCTTCGAACTAACTGGCGCGCGCTCCACGGCGGAGAAATATCGCTTCGACCGTTTCTGGCGCAATGTGCGCACCCATACGCTGCACGATCCGGTCTTCTACAAGGCCAAGGAAGTCGGCGAATTCGTGCTGAACGACAAGATCCCCGAAGTCAGCCTCTATAGCTGAGACGGGGAGTGGTCGCGAAAAGAACCCCATTTCCGGTGACGGAAATGGGGTTTTAGTTGAGGAGAGAGTTAGAGTGCGCCGTTCTTCGGTGGGATCACGCCGTTCAGGTGATAATTGCCGACGACGTGGTACTTCCAGCGCACGGGATCGTGCAGCGTGTGGGTGCGTGCATTGCGCCAGTGCCGGTCGAGATTGAGTTCGGCCTTGACGGCGGAGGTGCCTGCAAGCTCGAAGAGCGTATTGGTCGCTTCGATGGCGATCTCGGTCGTCAGCACCTTGGCAGCGGCGACGGCAAGCGTGGCTTCAACGACGGTTGCTTCCGTCGTCTCGATCTGGGCCGCATCGACTTTCTGACCGGCACGTTCGAGGAGTGCTGCAGCAGCTTCCAGCCGGATGGCGATCTGTCCGACCTTCGAGATCGTCAGCGGATCCTCTGCGGCACGTTCCACGCCGCTGTCCATCCAGGGGCGGGATTTGGTGCGCACGAATTCGAGCGTCTCAGCGAAAGCGGCCCGCGCGATGCCGAGATCGATGCCCGCATGGACGATCTGGCCGACCGAGCCGATGGTCGTCGGCCGCTCGAAGCCCTTGTGGTGACGAACGACGGAATCGGCGTGGACATAGACATTGTTGAGGATCGTCGTGCCGCTGCCCGTTGTGCGCTGGCCGAAACCGTCCCAGTCGTCGATGATCTCGACGCCCTCGGTTCCCTTCGGCACGAAGGCCATGACAAGCCGGTCCTCCTCATCGAGCGCGAACACGGTGACCCAGTCAGCGAACAACACGCCCGTCGAGTAGTATTTCTCGCCGTTGATGCGATAGCCGGGTCCGTCTCTGACAATGCGGGTATTATAGTGGCCGACGGTCTTCGTGCCGCGCTCCGAAAGCGCATTGCCGAAACGGTCACCGGCAAGCGCCCTGCCGAAGAAATACCGCTTCTGCTCCTCGCTGCCATCCACCCGCAAGGCTTCCAGAATGTAGAAATGGTTCTGCGGGATCTGGCCGATCGAGCCATCTGCTTCCGCCAGGATCGCGGTCACTTCGGCCAGAACGGCATTCGAGACATCAAGTCCGCCATATTGCGCGGGAACCGCAATCGCCAGCAGGCCGGATTGTGCAAGCGCGTCGAGTTCGGCGAAAGGTAACCGGCGTTCAGCATCGCGCCCGACGGCGGTGGCGGCGAATTGGGTGGCAAGCCCGCGGGCCGTCGCAAGTGCCTCCTCGTCGCTGGCAATGCGGGCGGCCACGGGCCGGATCTGGTCTTGTTGCCTGAGCACGGTCGTCATCGATTTCTCCAGTTCTGACCGTCGTATGGGTGAAAGAAATCAACACGAGAGGTAAGATTATAAATTCTATAGATGCGATAGAAAATGGAAAGTGCTTGCTTATCCGGGGCCCGGGCGGCGGCTAGCCTATGCCTCCGTCCATATCACCGCGAGTTGACCGCTTTGCCGATGAAATCACTGCCGGAAAAACGCGAACCAATCTCGAATAACGGCGCGCGAACCCCTACGTAAACGCAGGCATACGTCATTCCGGCATCCGCGTTCAGCAGTGGGCAGGCGGTCGCTTCGCTCCGATCCACGAGGAAAAACATGACCCGTTCACGGCAGTTGCGCCTCGGCGCCTTCATGCGTCCCGTCAGCCTGCATACCGGCGCATGGCGCTATCCGGGTTCCTATCCAGACGCCAATTTCAATTTCGCTCACATCAAATCCTTCGCGCAGAAGCTCGAAGCCGCGAAATTCGACGCCTTCTTCATGGCGGATCATCTGGCTGTGCTCAACATGCCGGTTGAGGCGCTGAAGCGCAGCCACACCGTCACCTCTTTCGAGCCCTTCACACTGCTATCGGCGCTCGCTGCCGTTACCGACAGGATCGGGCTTGCGGCAACGGCATCCACCACTTTTGAAGAGCCCTATCATGTCGCCCGCCGTTTTGCTTCGCTCGATCATCTGAGCAATGGTCGCGCCGCCTGGAATATCGTCACCACGTCCAATCCTGATGCGGCGCTCAACTTCGGTCTCGACGAGCATGTGGAACATGGCGAGCGCTACAAACGGGCGCGCGAATTCTACGATGTTGTCACCGGTCTCTGGGACAGCTTTGCCGACAACGCCTTTATCCGTGACCGCGAGAGCGGAATTTATTTTGATCCCGAAAAAATGCACGTGCTCAACCACAAGGGCGACGAACTGAGCGTGCGCGGGCCACTGAACATTGCCCGCCCGGTTCAGGGCTGGCCCGTCATTGTGCAGGCCGGCCAGTCTGATCCCGGCCGCCAGCTCGCTGCCGAAACTGCCGAGGTGGTCTTCTGTTCGCCGCGCGACCTCGACGGCGGCAAGGCACTCTACGCTGACATCAAGGGCCGGATGCAGGCTATTGGCCGCAATCGCGATCACCTGAAATTGTTGCCCGCCGCCTTCGTCGTCATCGGCGACAGTATCGACGAGGCCCGCGCCAAACGTCTTTCCCTCGACAGCCTCGTACACTACGACAGCGCCATCGCCTCGCTTTCGATCGCGCTTGGCCATGATGCCTCCGGCTTTGATCCGGATGCGCCGCTGCCCAGCGATATTCCCGACACAAACGCCAGCAAGACGGGTCGCGCTCAGGTCATCAAGCTGGCTCAGGAGGAAAACCTGACTGTCCGCCAGCTCGCCCAGCGTTACGGCGGCTATTCCGGCCTTGCCTTCGTTGGTACGCCCGAGAGCATTGCGGACGAGATGGAGCGCTGGCTGGATGAAGAGGGGTCCGACGGCTTCAATGTCGTCTTCCCTTATCTGCCGCAGGGGCTGGATGACGTCACCATGCGCCTGGTGCCTGAGTTGCAGCGCCGTGGCCTGTTCCGCAGGGAATACGAGGGCACGACGTTGCGCGAGCATCTCGGCCTGCCGCGACCGGAGAACCGGTTCTTTAGTTGAGGCCGTCAGGGGCGGGCGACGATCAGGCGCAGCGACCCTTCGAAGAAGGGCTGCGTGCGCAGATATCCATAGCGCGCATCCCACTTGCCGTCCTGAAGATCTCGGCCGAGCTCGGCTACGAAACGCTTGCCGACCGATGGATCGACAAAGCTCCAGGCCGAATTTGCGAGCCGGGAGCCGGGATCGAGCATACGCTCCGGCCGCCCATAATAGGCCTCACCGAAACCATCGATGCAGGCAAATGGGATTGGTACGGGCAATATCTCGACAGTACCGCCGAGGTGGTCGGCAACAGTCTGCATGGCCGGATAACGGCTCGCCTCGACGGAGATCATCTCCGGCGCATAGTCGAACAGCCATGAGCGTTCCAGCTCATTGGGATCGCAGCTCAGGACCAGCACCGGACCGCGCGAAACGCGCCGCATTTCTGCAAGACCGGCCTTGAGGTCGGACCATTGATGCACGGTGAAGGTCGCCATGCTCGCATCGAAGGACTGATCGGCGAAGGGCAGCTTTTCCGCCGTCGCATCGATCGCCTCGGGCAGATGTGCCGGTCGCTGCGCGCGCATGGAGGCAGACGGTTCGACCGGCGTCACCTTCCGGTCGATCGGTTCGTAGGAGCCGGCGCCTGCGCCGACATTCAGAACGGTCTCGGCATTGCCGAGTGCTGTACGAATGAACTCTGCGATATGCGGGTCGGGTTGCCGATACCTTGAGTAGTTCGCGCCGATCACGCCGTAATTGGCGTCGCCCGCACTTCCGTCACTGTGTCTGCTGTTCACGATCACTCTCCATAAATTGCTTCAAAAGCAAAGCTTCGCCATTGCCGGCACGCGTTGCAGTCCAGCATCCTTTGTTCCTGAAAAGGCATTCGATAGTTCGCGAACCATAATAAACACCATGGAATTCCGTGTGAAAACCGATATGATCGAACAGATATTGTTCGGAAAACGCACATGGCTCGCCGTATTCCCTCGCTCAATGCGCTGCGTGCTTTCGAAGCCGCCGGTCGTCTCGGCCGCATGACGCTTGCTGCCGATGAGCTTAATGTCACCCATAGCGCCGTCAGCCGTCAGATTCAGCATCTCGAAAACGTGCTCGGCGTTCCCCTCTTCGAGGGTCCGAAGAACAGGCTGCGTCTGACCGAAGCCGGTAAGACGCTGCTGTCGGGGCTGAACGTTGCCTTCGACCAGATCGATAATTCCGTTCGCGCCGTCGCCGATACCGAGGATGGCGCGCTCGATGTATCCTGCCCCGGCACTTTCACCATGCGCTGGCTCATCCCGAGGCTTTATCGGTTTCAGGCGGAGTATCCCGATATCGATGTGCGCTTGACCGCCTCCTCGCGCCCGGTGGATTTTGCTCGCGACAGTTTCGATGTCGCGATCCGCGTCGGAACAGCGCCCTGGCCCGCCGGCGCAGATGTCATCCCGCTCTTTCCGGAGCAGACCGGCCCCGTGCTGTCACCGTCGCTGGCCGAGACCGTAGGTAAGCGCTTCAGTGGTGCTGCGCGGCTTCACACGCGTAGCCGGCTGCGTGCCTGGGGCGACTGGCTTGCGCGCTCCGGTGTTGTCTTGGAAGCAGGTGGCCGCGTCGAATACGAGCATTTCTATTTCATGCTGGAGGCGGCTAATGCCGGGCTTGGCGTCTGCGTTGTTCCCTGGCCCTATGTGACGGATGATATCCGCTTCGGCCGGCTGGCAGCGCCGCATGGATTTCTCGAAAGCGGCCATGAATATGTGGCGCTGCGCCGGGCGAGGCGAAACCGCAAATCCTCGCTCTTCTGCGAATGGCTGGAAAAGGAGGCGCGCGCATTCCCGCTCTCGCATCCGGCGCCAGCCGCTATTTCCTGACGACGCCAACTCGTGCCAGCACCTCGCCGGGAATGCCGTATCGCTGGACAATATCCTTATTGTTCCGCAGCCCGCAAATCTCGCGTTGGACAAAGAGCGCCCAAACGGCGTCCGAAGCGTCGTTGACCAGCGTTTCGCGTTGCTCGGCGGTGTGGCGATCGGGATTCCAGGCCTTCAGGGCAGAGAGGGCCGATTCGACTTTGAGGCCGTTGCGCCCGAGTGAACTGGCGCGCTCCGACATGAGCTCGTATTCGAGTACATTCACCCCGCCTTCGGCCGAAAAGGACTGCCTGAAGGATTGCGGCGGGCGAACGCTCATCGGACTATCCCTCGCTGGATTATTGCGGCGGCACGCCGGTGACCTGGACATAGATCCAGGCCAATGCAAACACGACGATGACCGCAGCGATGATCATGAGCTTGCGGAGCAGGGGATTGGGAGCTTTTGGCGGGGGCTTCGGCTTGCGAAACTTGATAACGTTGTCGCTCATGGTCTTGCTGTCTGGTTCGTCCTTCCTACAGCAGTAACGCATATCGACGGGTTTGGCACCCGTGTCATGCCCAAATATGCGCTTTTCATGTGGGCCGCCGGCGAGAAGCCGGCAGCCCTGATATCAGGCGATCAACGAGCTGCCCAATTGGCGCCGCGACGGAAGATCGTCCTCATCTGCGGCACGTCGAATTCCTTGGCGACATGGCCGAGCGAGGAATAGAAGACGCGGCCCTTGCCGTATTTGCGCTTCCAGACGACCGGCATCGTCACGCCGTCGATCCAATAGGCATGTTCGCCGGTGAAGGTCGTCGTCGCCAGCACCTCGTTCGAGGGATCGACATGCATGTAATACTGCTCGGAATTGTAGGGGAAATCAGTGATCCCCTCCATCAGCGGGTCGTCCGGCCGGGTGATGTTGACGGTGTAGTTGATGATGTTGCCGGGATGGGCAACCCACTGGCCGCCGATGATGAACTGGTAGTCGGTCGACTCACGGAAGCTGTCGCCGGCGCCGCCGTGATAACCCGCGATGCCGACGCCGCTTTCGATCGCGGCAGCGAGGTTCTTCACCTCTTCCTTCTCGATCTTCGACATGGTGATAACGGGGACGATCAGGCTGAGATCATGGATCGACGGATCGGCAAAGGCCTCCGTGCTGTGCTCCACATAGACCTTGAAGCCGTCATCCTCGAGAATGTCCTTGATGATTGCGGCGCATTGTTCCGGTTCGTGGCCGGCCCAGCCGCCCCAGACGATCAGTGCTTCACGCATCGTGTATTCCTCCTGAAAATTACTTGCCGAGCAGTCCGTCGACGAGGGATTGAGAAAGCGGAGCAGGGCGCTCCGTTGTCGTGGTAAGGCTTACAGTGCTGCCCGCGTCGGATGCCTTCTGGAAGGCTTCCATGACTTCGAGCACATGCAGCGCCAGATCGCCGTTTGCGCGATGCGGCCGGTTCGACCGGATCGCATGGGCGAGATCGGCCACACCGAGAGAGCGATAGTTGCCGTCGGCATAGGGCAGGGTCACCGGCTGGTCCTCAAACTCGCCGCCCTTCTTCAGATATTCAACCGGGCCGGCGAAGCGGTTGGGGTCCGGCACGATCAGCGTGCCTTCGGTGCCGTAGACTTCGAGCGGCACGTGCTTGTGGCCGGCGACATCGAAGCTCATGCCGATCTGCACGACAGCACCGTTGGCGAAAGCCATGACGCCGGCGACATGCGTCGGAATATGAACCGGAATGCGCTCGCCGTTGCGCGGCTCACTGGAAATGATGCGCTCTTTGCGCGGGGTCACCGCAAAGCCGGCGACTTTGGCGACCGGTCCGAGCAGGTTGACGAGATCGGTGATGTAATAGGGACCCATGTCGAGCATCGGGCCGCCGCCAACTTCATAGTAGAAGGCCGGGTTCGGGTGCCAGCGCTCATGGCCGGGGCACATGAAGGTCGCGGTCCCGCCGACCGGGATGCCGATCACGCCCTCGTCGATCAGTGCGCGGGCAGTCTGATGGCCGCCGCCAAGGAACGTGTCGGGGGCCGCACCGATGCGCAGGCCCTTGGCCTTTGCGGCATCCGCCAATTTTTTCCCTTCCGCGAAATTAATCCCCAGCGGCTTTTCCGAATAGGTGTGCTTGCCAGCATCCAATGCCTGCAGCCCGACGGCGACATGGGCCTTCGGAATGGTCAGGTTGACGATGATCTCGACCTTAGGATCAGCGAGAAGCTCATCGACCGTGCGGGCTTGAAGGTTGAATTCCGAGGCCTTAGCCTCTGCAAGTTCGCGATTGAGGTCGGCCAGACCGCGGATCTCGAGGATCGGAAATGCCGATGTCATCGCCTTCAGATAGGCGCCCGAAATATTTCCGCATCCAATGATGCCGATACCGACTTTTTCCATCATGTCCTCCATAAATACTGGTTTTTGCGCGTCAAAGCGCAGGCCCTGTTGTGCTCCAAGGCGATTCGTAGAGTTCGTAAAGGGCGACAGCGGCTGCACCCTGCGCCCAGAAATCGTCGGTCGAATCGTCGAAGACGAGTTCGCTGACGCCTTTGAGAGACGGTGGGATAGCCAGAGAATAGGCATCCCGCAGGCTGTTGAGGAAGGGCTCACCCAGCGCAAGCGAGGAGCCGACGAGAATGACGCGTGGCGGTGCAAACAGCGTGACGATATTGGCGATTGTCAGCCCCACCGCCTCGCCGGCGCGCACGGCCGCGGCAATGAGCCGGTCGTCGTCGGCCTGGATCAGCGCCTGCACATGCGTCATTCCGCGGCCGAGGCGCACCGCTTCGGCAAAGCGTCCATCGGCCTGCTGTTCGCCGAGAATGGCACTTTCGCCGGCCTGACTGGAAAGTCTGACGACGCCTTGCTGGCCCATGCCGAGAACCAGGTCGCCCAGATTGTGGCTGAGGCCGCCGGCGCCGCGAAAGAGCTGATTGTCGTGCAGCACGCCGAGACCGAGCGTCTGCTCCAGCGAGATCAGCACCATGTCTTCGAGATCACGGGCCTTGCCGAACCAGTGATGGCCAAGCGTTACGGCATGTGCGTCGCTCTCGATGATCGTCGGCGTCGACAGGCGGGCGGACATTTCCGCAGCAAAATCAATGTTGACTTCGCGGAATATGGGGCTCGAACGGATGTGGCCGGTACGGTGTTCGATGACGCCGGGAAGTGCCAGGCAGATGCTGTCTATATCATCGAGCGAGAGGCCGATATCGACGACGCAGCGTCGCACTCCATCCTCGATGAGGTCGGCAATCACGGCAATTGGCTGTCGATCAATGCGGATCGGCAGGGTGAGCTTGGAGAGCACGTCGCCGCGGAAATTGGTCACGACGAAGATCATGCGGCTGGCTGCGATCTTGGCGCCGACGACGCGGGCAGCATCCGGATTGACCTCAAGCATGACCCGCGGCCTGCCACGCACCGCCTCGTTGCGGATATCGCCCTCGTGAATCGGCAAAATGAGCCCGTCGTCGAGAAGCGAGGCGGTAATGGCCGAAACTGTCGTCGTGGACAATTCAGTGCGTTCGCTGATCTGGATGCGGGAGATCGGGCCGTGGCGCCGGATCGTATCCAGCACGTTCAAGCGGTTGATGGCACGCATCAATTCAGGATCGGCAGTCTTCATCGTCTCGTGCGCACCTAAACTGTCATAGGGCCCCACGATTTTTTTCGAGAGGCAAATTAAATTCGCCTTGTTGTAGATCTGATTTTCGCAATCGCGCAATAGAAATTTCCGTAATTGCATCATTTTGCGCATCCTTTGCCGCTTTTTCAGGCAGGGTATTGACAGAGAGGCAAAGGCTGCGATTATTTAATCCGGATACAGAAATAAAGCGCCTCGGGAGGAGTGCCACGTGCTGACCACCAAAACTCATCGCATGAACATGCTGTCGGCGATCGCAATTGCTGTTGCCGGCTACTGCGCATCGACGGTAACGGCTGCCGCCGATACGACCATCCGCTGGCTCCACCTGGAGCAGGTTCCGGGCACCATCGAAGTGTGGAACAAGCTCGCCAAAGACTTCGAAGCGAGCCATCCTGGCGTGAAGATCGAACTGCAGTTCCTTGAAAACCAGGCCTTCAAGGCCAAGCTGCCGACGCTGCTGCAGTCAAACGAGGCGCCGAGCTTTTTTTACACCTGGGGCGGCGGCGTGCTGAAGGCGCAGGCCGAGACCGGAATGCTGCGGCCGATCGATGCCGCGCTTGACGCCGATGGAGGCGCATGGCGCAACGGCACCAGCGCCGCGACGATCGATGGCATGACTTTCGACGGCAAGGTCTGGGCAGCGCCCTACAAGACCGGCCTCGTCTCCTTCTTCTACAACAAGGAACTGTTCAAGAAGGCCAATGTCGACGCCACCCAAATCAAGACCTGGGGTGACTTCCTTAACGCTGTGAAGACGCTCAAGGCCGCAGGCATCGTGCCGATCGCCGGCGGCGGTGGCGACAAGTGGCCGATCCATTTCTACTGGGGTTATCTCGCCATGCGCGAAGCCGGTCACGACGGTTTCGAAAAGGCCAAGGCCGGCGAGGGTGATGGTTTCGCCGGTGAGGCCTTCGTGAAGGCCGGCGAGCATCTTGCCGAGCTCGGCAAGCTCGAACCCTTCCAGAATGGTTATCTCGGTGCCACCTGGAACGACGCGCTTGCTGCCTTCGGCGATGGCCGCGCGGCGATGCTGCTCGGCTTTGAAAACACCAACGACACCTCGCGCGCCAGCTCGACCAGCGGCAAGGGCCAGCCGGACGACAATATCGGCCGCTTCCCGTTCCCGGTCGTTGAAGGTGCTCCCGGTGTGGCAACCGACTATCTTGGCCGTCTGAACGGTTGGGTGGTCACCAAGAATGCGCCCCCGGAAACCGAGGAATTCCTGAAATTCCTCGGCAACCCGGAAAATCAGAAACTGCTGGCCCAGAAGACCGGCATCATTCCTGTCGCCAAGGGCTCGGCCGATGGCGTTCAGAATGTGCTTCTGAAGGACAGTGCGGTGGCTCTCGATCAGGAAACCTGGCACCAGAACTTCCTCGATCAGGATCTCGGTCCGAATGTCGGCGGTGTCGTCAACGACATGACGATGGACATTGTCTCCGGTTCGACATCGCCGGCCGACGCCGCCCAGCAGATCCAGGACGCCTACTCGCTCGAAGCGAAGTAAAAATCCGCCGGCGCTCAAGCAGAGCGCCGGCTTCTTCTCACTCGCGGCGCAGTCGCGAATTCGCCCGAGGAGTCCTAGAGACCAATGAGTGATACTTTCATGTCAGCAAATGTGGCAGGGACGAGCGCCAAAGTTGCGCCGCGCCGGCACAAGCGTTCGCTGGCTCACAGCAAATGGCCGGTACTGATCCTTTTCCTGCCGCCCGCATTGATGCTTTTCACCCTGCTCGTCATCGTGCCGATGGGCGAAGCCGCCTGGTATTCCTTCTACAACTGGAACGGCTACGGCAACCCGACGCAATGGGTAGGTTTCCGTAACTACCAGCTCATCTTCCGCAACGGTGCCTTCACCCAGGCGCTCGTCAATAATGGCCTGATCGTCCTTATCTCGCTCTGTGTGCAGATTCCGCTGGCGCTATGGCTTGCGACAATGGTTTCCAGCAAGATCAAGGGCGCGCTCTTCTTCCGGCTGATCTTCTTCCTGCCCTATGTTCTCGCCGACGTTGCCGCCGGCATGATCTGGCGCTTCGTCTATGATGGCGATTTCGGCCTCGTTGCGGGCATTTCGCATATGATCGGCGTCGAGCCGCCCTTCTGGCTGGCCGATCGCAACGTTGCCATGTATGCCATTCTCGGCGTTATCGTCTGGAAGTATTTCGGCTTTCACATGATGGTCTTCATTGCCGGCCTTCAGGCGATCGACAAAAGCGTGCTGGAAGCTGCCGATATCGATGGTGCGACCGGCTGGCAGAAATTCCGGCACGTAACCTTGCCGCTACTCGGCTCCACGGTTCGCCTCTCGGTCTTCTTCGGTGTCGTCGGCTCCCTGCAGCTCTTCGACATGATCATGCCGCTGACCGGCGGTGGTCCGTCGAACTCGACGCAGACCATGGTGACCTTCCTTTACAATTTCGGGGTGACCCGCATGCAGGTCGGTTTCGGCAGCGCCGTTGGTGTCGTGCTGTTCGTGATCTGCGTCACGCTCGCCTTCAGCTACAAGCGGATTTTCATGCGCAATGACTGATATCTCGACCGCACCACCCATCGACGCCACCACGGCAAACAGCGCTGGCCGCAAGGTCCGTACCGGCACGCAGATCTACATGTATGTCTCACTGCTGATCGTTGCCGGCCTCGTCGTCATCCCGTTGATCAGCACCGCGCTCGGCGGCTTCAAGACGCTGTCCGACCTTCGCGGCAATCCCTTCGGTCTGCCGACGGTATGGCAGTGGAGCAACTACATCGACATCATCGTCAGCCAGCGCTATTGGCTGCAGATGGGCAATTCGCTGCTGATCGCCCTGCTCACAGTTTTCCTGACGCTGACGCTGGGCGCCATGGCCGCTTTCTGCTTTGCCCATATCCGTTTCTTCGGCTCGACCTATCTGGTCAACTACTTCCTGATCGGGCTGATGTTCCCGGCCGCCACCGCGATCCTGCCGCTTTACATCCGCATCCGCGATCTCGGGCTTCTCAATACCTATTGGGGCGTGGTGCTGCCGCAGGTGGCCTTCGGGCTCGGCATGAGTATCATGCTCTTCCGCAATTATTTCCGGAACCTGCCGTCAGAGCTCTTCGATGCGGCTTTTGTCGATGGTTGCGGCTACATGCGCTTCTTCTGGCACATATCGCTGCCGCTCTCGCGCCCGATCGTCGCCACCGTCGGCATCATCTCCTTCGTTGGCAGCTGGAATAGCTATATCGTGCCGCTGATCATGCTCAATTCCGAGAGCCTCTATCCCTGGCCGCTCGGCATCATGGTCTATAGAGGCGAGTTCGCCACCGATTGGCATCTCATCCTGGCGTTCATCACGCTGACCATCCTGCCGACCATCATCGTCTTTTTCCTCGCCCAGAAGCACATCATCGCCGGCCTGACAGCTGGTGCGGTGAAGTCCTGAGCCCGCATAGGAGACACGCACATGGCGTCCGTCGAACTGAAGAATATCCGCAAGGCCTATGGATCGCTCGATGTGATCCACAATATCTCGCTGTCGATCGAGGATGGACAGTTCGTCGCCCTCGTCGGCCCCTCCGGCTGCGGCAAATCCACACTGCTGCGCATGATCGCCGGCCTTGAGGAAATCACCGACGGCGAGATCATGATCGATGACGCCGTCGTCAATGAGCTGACGCCGCGCGAGCGCAACATCGCCATGGTGTTCCAGTCCTATGCGCTCTATCCGCATATGACGGTCGCCGAAAACATGGGCTTCAATTTGAAACTATCAGGTCTTCCCAAGCCGCAGATCGAGCAGCGTGTGGCCGAGGCCGCCCGCATGCTCGATCTGACGAAACTGATGGATCGCAAGCCTGCACAGCTTTCCGGTGGCCAGCGCCAGCGAGTCGCCATGGGCCGCGCCATCGTGCGCAATCCGGCCGTTTTCCTGTTCGATGAGCCGCTCTCCAATCTCGATGCGAAGCTGCGCGTGCAGATGCGCTCGGAAATCAAGACGCTGCACCAGAAGGTCAAGACGACCTCGATCTACGTTACCCACGACCAGATCGAGGCGATGACGCTTGCCGACCGCATCGTCGTCCTGAACCAGGGCAAGATCGAGCAGGAGGGCACGCCCCTCGAACTCTACAAGAAGCCGGCCAATCTCTTCGTCGCCGCCTTTATCGGCTCTCCGGCGATGAACCTCATCGAAGGCGTCGTCGAAGGTGAGGGTGGCGGGCCGGCCGCACGTCTTTCGGACGGGACTGCGATCCGTATCGCGCCTGACCGCAAGGTTCGCCCCGGCCAGGCAGTGACCGTCGGCCTTCGTCCTGAACATTTGACACCCGGCGGCAGGGACGGAAATGCGCTTGCCGGGCAGACCTTGCTGGTCGAGCCGACGGGCGCCCAGACGCATGTCGTCTTCGATCTCGCCGGTCAGCCGGTCACCGCTGTGGTGGATGGGGATTATGCTGCCCGCTACGGTGCGCGTTTCGAAGCCAATATTTCCAGCGAGCAGGTCCATATTTTCGACCGGGGTACGGGTCTGGCGCTCTAAGTTTAAGAGATAGCGAGCGGGCTTCGTTGGCCCGTCCAATCGATCTCAAATGAAATCCGCCGCCAATCGTCTGACTGGCGGCGGATTATTCTTGTCTCGCTGTTTACTCGGCGGGCACTGCCACCGGGGCGAGCAGGTCGCTCTCATCGCGCAGATTGCCGGCCATCGCCGCGGCAAAACGGGTCTGGTCGAGTTCGTTTTCCCAGCGGGCAACGACGATGGTGGCAACCGCATTGCCGACGAGGTTGGTCAGCGCGCGGCATTCCGACATGAAGCGGTCGATGCCGAGGATGAGCGCCATGCCGGCGATCGGAACCGAGGGAACGACCGAGAGTGTGGCGGCAAGCGTGATGAAGCCGGCGCCGGTAATGCCGGCGGCACCCTTGGAGCTCAGCATCGCCACGAGCAGCAGCAGGATCTGGTCGCCGAAGCTCAGATGCGTATCCGTCGCCTGGGCGATGAAGAGTGCCGCCAGCGTCATATAGATATTGGTGCCGTCGAGATTGAAGGAATAGCCGGTCGGAATGACGAGACCGACAACCGAGCGCTTGCAGCCGGCGCGTTCCATCTTGTTCATCAGACCGGGCAGGGCGGCTTCAGACGACGAGGTGCCGAGCACCAAGAGCAGCTCTTCCTTGATATAGCGCAGCAGCGCCAGGATGGAGAAGCCGTTATAACGGGCGACCGCGCCGAGTACGACCAGCACGAAGAGCAGCGAGGTCAGATAGAAGGTACCGATCAGGAAGGCGAGGTTGGCGATCGCGCCGATGCCATATTTGCCGATCGTGAAGGCCATGGCGCCAAAGGCGCCGATCGGGGCGAACTTCATCAGGATCGCGACGAGGCGGAAGACTGGAGCTGTCAGAACCTGGAAGAAGTCGAGAACTGGCTTGCCGCGTTCGCCGACAGAGCCGAGCGCGATGCCGAAGACGACGGAGAAGAACAGCACCTGCAGGATGTCGCCTTTGGCGAAAGCGCCGACGATCGTGTCCGGGATGATGTTCATCAGGAAGCCGACGATTGTCGCGTCATGGGCCTGAGCGGCGTAGTTGTTGACGGCTTTCGTATCGAGCGTCGCCGGATCGATATGCATGCCGGCGCCTGGCTGCAGCACGTTGGAAACGACGAGGCCGACGACGAGCGCCAGCGTCGAGAAGACAAGGAAGTAGCCAAGCGCCTTGCCGACCACGCGGCCGAACTTCTTGAGATCTGCCATGCCGGCAATGCCGGTCGTGACGGTCAGGAAGATGACGGGCGCGATCACCATGCGCACAAGCTTGATGAACGCGTCTCCGAGCGGCTGCAGCGAAGCGCCGAGAGACGGGTAGAAGTGGCCGAGCAGAATGCCGGCCGCGATGGCGGCGAGAACCTGCACGTAGAGGTGCCGGTAAAAGGGAGTTTTGCCGCGATCTGCAGCGGCGTGCATTGCAATATCCATGGTGTCCTCCACTATGCCGGACGCCAATAGGGCGACGGCCAAGTCATGATGGTCAAACAGCCTCCCGACTGATGAGGACTTGTTTTGCAACGCGCGTGCCAGTTTCCTCTGATTTCCTAATTCATTGATATTGTTGAATGGGACTGGTTGATGCAGATGAGGTAGTGCGAGTTTTCGCACAAAGTGATTTGTCGATCGTGCGAAAACATGCACAATGCGGCCATGCTCCAGAGGAATGCAAACGAACGTTTCCTGACGCCTGAACAGCTTGGCCGGCGCTCCCGGTCGGTCTGGCTGGTCTTTGCGGCGCTCGCGGCCATTCTGATCGGCACGGCCCTTTACGGCGCCGGCGTCTATGGTCGACTGCAGGCAATTGCGGCACTGGAGGATCAGGGGCAGACCGACGCCAATCTCAAGGTGGCGCTGCTGCGTGCCGTGCTGGAGGGGCCCCGGGCTCTGCCGCTGCTCCTTGCAGATGACCAGCAGGTGCGAGACGCTCTGGCATCAGGACAGGGGGAGGCCGTCATGGGGCTTGATCGCAAGCTTCAGAGCCTTGTCGCCGGCACCCGCGCCTCGGTTCTCTATGTAACCGGCAGGAACGGTATCGCAATCGCTTCCAGCAACTGGCAGGAGCCTCTGAGCTTTGTAGGCAACGACTATTCCTTCCGTGATTATTTTCGCCGTGCGATGGAAAATGGTACGGCAGAGCATTTTGCTCTTGGCAATGTCAGCAACCGGCCGGGGCTCTATATTTCCCGACGGGTCGGGGATGCTGCGGCTCCGCTTGGCGTCGTCGTCGTCAAGATGGAGTTCGATCAGCTGGAATCCGACTGGCGCGATGCAGCCCGGCCGGCCTATGTCATCGATGAGCACGGCGTCGTGCTGATCACCAGCTTGCCGTCCTGGCGTTTTATGACGGCCAAGCCTCTGCCGCAGGAAAGCCTTGCGGCGATCAGGACGAGCTTACAATTCGGCGAGGCGCCGCTGTTGCCACTGCCGATCGACGAACGGCAGGAACTGAGGCCTGGGGCCGCGATCGTCCACGCCATCATGCCGGGCGCCGGGGAGGGCGAGTTCCTGCGATTGCGCACGGAGGTGCCATCAACAACCTGGCAACTCGAATATCTGGTGCCGACCGAGGCGCCGATAGCCTCTTCCGTGCGCGAATGGCGACTGCTGACATTGGCAGCCCTCATTCCCGTGCTCGCGATCATGACGTTTCTGCTGCGCCGCCGCCAGATCGCCGTCATGCGTATTGCGACCGAGCGCGCCGCGCGCGAGGAGCTGGAGCGTCGGGTACTGGAGCGCACGCAGGACCTGAGCCGCGCCCGTGATCGCCTGCAGGAGGAGATAACCGACCATCGCGCCACCGAAGCGAGGCTGCAGGTGGTTCAACAGGAGCTGGTGCAGGCGAACCGTCTGGCGATCCTGGGGCAGGTTGCCGCCGGCGTGGCACATGAGATCAATCAGCCGGTCGCGACTATCCGTGCTTATGCCGACAATGCCCGCACCTTCCTCAAACGTAGGCAGCCGGATTCGGCCGACGACAATCTCGGTGCGATTGCCAGCCTGACGGAACGCATCGGTGCCATCACCGAGGAGTTGAAGGCTTTTGCCCGCAAGGGTCGCACCGCGGCGGAGCCGATAGAACTGCACGCGGTCATCGAAGGCGCGGTCGTTCTGCTGCGGAGCCGTTTTGCTGGCCGATTGGATGCGCTCGATATCAAGCTGCCTTCTGCCGATCTGAAGGTAACCGGCAATCGCATCCGGTTGGAGCAGGTGCTGATCAATCTCTTTCAGAACGCGCTGGAGGCGCTGGAGGGCCGCAATGGCGCAAAGGTGGAGGTCTTTTGCGAGGAGATGGGCAACGAGGTGGCGGTGAGCGTCGTCGACAACGGCCCAGGCATATCTGCGGACATCCTCGGCTCGCTCTTTTCGCCTTTCAATACCTCCAAGGAAAAGGGCCTTGGCCTTGGCCTCGTCATCTCGAAGGATATCGTTGCCGATTATGGCGGCCGTATCGAGGTCGACAGCAACGAGAGCGGCACCCGCTTTACCGTCTATCTGCAGAAGGCACAGGCATGAGTGAAACTATCCCCGTCTTCCTTATCGATGACGACAAGGATCTCCTGAAGGCGACGAAACAGACGCTGGAGCTTGCCGGCTTTTCGGTTTCGACCTTTTCCGCCGCTACGGAAGCTCTGAAGGATCTGAGCGCGGAGTTCTCGGGTGTCGTCGTTTCCGATATCCGCATGCCGCATGTCGACGGATTGCAGCTCTTCGATCGAATCCGTCGCCTCGATGAAGACCTTCCCGTGATCCTGATCACAGGGCATGGCGATATCCCGATGGCCGTCAAGGCAATCCAGGATGGGGCCTATGACTTCATCACCAAGCCTTTTGCAGCCGACAGGCTGGTGCAAAGCGTGCACCGCGCCGCCGAAAAACGCCGGCTCGTGCTCGACAACCGGTCGCTGCGCGACGCGGCTGAACAGGCGCAGGGCGATCTGCCGCTGATTGGCCAGACGCCTGCCATGGAGCGCCTGCGACGAACGCTCCGGCAGATCGCCGACACCGATGTCGACGTCCTGGTGACTGGCGAAACCGGCAGCGGCAAGGAAGTGGTGGCAAGCCTGCTGCATCGCTGGAGCCGTCGTTCGAAGGGAAACTTCGTCGCGCTGAATTGCGGCGCCCTGCCTGAAACGGTGATCGAGAGCGAACTCTTCGGTCACGAAGCCGGGGCGTTCACGGGTGCCCAGAAGAAACGCATCGGCCGCATCGAACATTCGAGCGGTGGGACGTTGTTTCTCGATGAAATCGAAAGCATGCCGGCCCCCGCCCAGGTGCAGATGCTGCGCGTCCTGGAAATGCGCGAAGTCATGCCACTCGGCACCAACGAGGTGCGGCCGGTCGACCTGCGTGTCGTGGCTGCGGCCAAGGTTGATCTCGGCGATCCGCGCGAGCGCGGCGATTTCCGCGAGGATCTCTATTATCGGCTCAATGTCGTGACGATCAGCATCCCGCCGCTGCGCGACCGGCGCGACGACATCCCGCTCCTCTTCGCCCACTTCACCGAACGGGCCGCCACCCGCTTCAAGCGTCCGGTACCCGTCGCTTCGCCCGAACTGCACCGCCACCTGAAGAGCCATGACTGGCCGGGCAATGTGCGCGAACTCTCTCATTTCGCTGAACGCTTCGTCCTCGGTCTTGAAGCGGTGCCGGTGGAGCCGAGGCAAAACGGGGTTGAAAACAAAGATGCCCCCTTGCCTCTGCCGGCGAGGATGGACCGCTATGAGGCCGATATCATCCGCGAGACGCTGACCCGGAACGATGGCGACGTACGCCGGACAATCGAAACCCTCGGCATTCCACGCAAGACCTTTTACGACAAACTGCAGCGGCACGGCATCGAACGGGCTGCGTTCAGCTCGTCAAAGCCCGAAAGCTGACGCGTCGGTTGCCGCAGAACAGGTCGCTGCACAGATTGCTATGTAACAACGAGCCGCAACCATAAAGACTGGGTTGAGGCCAATTCTCAACCACTGCTGGCTTTCTTGCGGAGTTCTTGAAGACAGCTGTCTTTTTTGGAAGGCGAGAAATTCTCGCTCCAGCGAATCAGGTGGCCTTTTGAGCGGCACCGACACATATTCGTGTCATCGGCGTGAAGGTGCGCGGCGTCCTCTTTTAAACCGCGCGCGAATAATACTCCCGGCACGGTCGCAAAGCTATAGAGGCCGTCAGATTTCGAGGATCAAATTGGCAAGTTACGCGCACTTTTTTGTGTAGCGATGCCGGAATGTCGACCATGTCTTATTTCCGCCGAGGAGGACCTTGATCTTTCGAAACATTGGCGCACCATCTTACTTAGCGAAGGCGAAAATCGCTGAGGCAGACCTTTATAGGAGGGCCTATGCTGAACAACTCCCTATTTGATGCGTTCACCCGTAACTACGAGTCTCGGCGAGAGACGGATATGTCTATAGCAGACTATCTTGCCTTGTGTAAAAAAGATCCGATGGCCTACGCCAACGCGACCGAGCGGCTGCTTTCGGCAATTGGCGAACCCGAAATCATCGATACCGCCAAGGATTCGCGGCTCGGCCGGGTTTTCATGAACAGGACCATCCGAACCTATCCCGCCTTCGAAGGGTTTTTCGGCATGGAGGAGACGATCGAGCGGATCGTTTCCTTTTTCAGGCACGCGGCCCAAGGTCTGGAGGAGCGCAAGCAGATCCTTTACCTGCTCGGCCCGGTCGGCGGTGGTAAGTCTTCGCTTGCAGAGCGTCTGAAGCAACTGATGGAAGTCAACCCCATCTATGTTCTAAAAGCCGGTGACGAACTGAGCCCGGTCTTTGAAAGCCCCCTCAACCTTTTTGATCCCCTAGCCATGGGGCCGATGCTGCTTGAAGAATACGACATCCCGACTCGTCGCCTCAGCGGTTTGATGAGCCCGTGGTGCCTTAAGCGGCTCGACGAATTCGATGGTGATATCTCCCGCTTCCGGGTCGTCAGGATCCAGCCCTCAAGGCTTCGACAGATCGCGATTGCAAAGACCGAGCCGGGTGACGAAAACAATCAGGATGTCTCGTCGCTGGTCGGCAAGGTCGATATTCGCAAGCTCGAGCACTATTCGCAAAACGATCCTGATGCCTACAGCTATTCCGGCGGTCTCAACCGCGCCAATCAGGGCGTGCTGGAATTCGTGGAAATGTTCAAGGCGCCGATCAAGATGCTGCATCCGCTGCTGACGGCGACGCAGGAAGGCAACTACATGGGCACCGAAAACATCGGTGCGATTCCCTTCTCTGGCATCATCCTTGCCCATTCGAACGAAGCGGAGTGGCAAACCTTCAAGGCCAACAAGAACAACGAGGCCTTCATCGACCGCATCTGCGTCATCAAGGTTCCGTATTGCCTCAGGGTGATTGAGGAACAGAAGATCTACGAAAAACTGATCGAAGGATCGGAGCTAGCCGATGCGGCATGTGCACCGGCGACATTGGAGATGCTGGCTCGTTTCTCCGTGCTGTCACGGCTTCGCAAGCATGAGAATTCCAATCTTTTCTCGAAAATGCGCTCCTATGACGGCGAAAGCCTCAAGGAAACTGATCCGCGTGCCAGAAGCGTGCAGGAATATCGGGATGCTGCCGGTGTCGATGAGGGCATGGACGGAATATCGACACGTTTCGCGTTCAAGGTTCTTGCGTCGACCTTCAACCACGACACGACGGATATCGGTGCGGACCCTGTGCATCTGATGTATGTTCTGGAACAGGCTATCCGCCGCGAGCAGTATGGCGAGGAGACGGAAAAGCGCTACATGGAATTCATCAAGGCCGAATTGGCACCGCGTTACGCGGAGTTCATCGGCAACGAGATCCAGAAGGCCTATCTGGAATCCTATTCCGATTACGGTCAGAACCTGTTCGACCGCTATGTCGATTACGCGGACGCCTGGATCGAGGATACCGATTTCAAGGACCCGGATACTGGTCAGCTGCTCGATCGCGAACTTCTGAACCAGGAGCTGACGAAGATCGAAAAACCGGCGGGCATCGCCAACCCCAAGGATTTCCGCAACGAGATCGTCAAGTTCTCCTTGAGGTCGCGGGCTGCCAATGGCGGCAAGAATCCTTCCTGGACGAGCTATGAGAAGATCCGGGAAGTCATCGAGAAGCGTATGTTCTCGCAAGTCGAGGATTTGCTGCCGGTCATCTCTTTCGGATCGAAGAAGGATAGTGAGACCGAAAAGAAGCATAGCGAATTCGTCTCGCGCATGGTGGCGCGGGGCTACACGGAACGGCAGGTTCGCCGGCTGGTGGAATGGTACATGCGCGTCAAGCAGGCGAGTTAGGTAGGCCGTCGGAGCGAGTACCCAGGTAGGAGCAAACATGCACATCATAGACCGGCGGCTTAACCCGCGCGGTAAAAGTCTGGAAAATCGACAAAGGTTTCTACGGCGTGCCAAGGACGCCGTAGAACAAGCGGTTAAACGGTCTTTGCAAAACCGCTCCATCCGCGATGTGCTTGATGGCGGTGAAGTCACTCTTCCAATCGGCGGCATGACCGAACCGGGTCTTCACCGGGGCGGTGGGGGAGTCCAGGATCGCATCCTTCCCGGCAATCAGAAATTCGTAGAGGGCGACTTCATAAAGCGTCCACCGGCATCGGGAGGCGGACGTTCGTCCGAGGCGGGGGAGGGCGACGGCGAAGACGGTTTCCGCTTCGTACTGACCCGAGAGGAATTCCTCAACATCTTCCTCGAAGACCTGGAACTGCCCGACCTTGCCAAGCGCCGGCTGAGCGAAACCGAGGAGGTGACACCGCAAAGAGCCGGTTTTTCCGTTTCCGGCTCCCCCTCCAACATTGCCGTCGGGCGCACAACACGCCTTGCCATGATGCGCCGCCTGGCGCTTCATCGCCCGAAGGCGGAGGAAATAGAGGCGCTTCAGAAGCAGATCGACGAATGCGATGATGCGGAAGAACGCGTCGTACTTGAAGACAGGCTGAAGGCCTTGACGCTCAAGAGCAAGCGTATCCCCTACATCGACCCGCTCGACGTCCGCTACCGGCGTTTTGAGAATACGCCCAAGCCTGTCGTCAAAGCGGTGATGTTCTGCCTCATGGACGTTTCCGGTTCCATGAGCGAGCATATGAAGGATCTCGCCAAGCGCTTTTACCTGCTCCTCTACCTCTTCCTGTCGCAGCGTTACGAGAAGGTGGAGATCGTTTTCATCCGTCATACGGAAAAGGCAGAGGAAGTCGATGAGGAGACTTTCTTTTATAGCCCGGCGACAGGCGGCACGCTGGTTTCCAGTGCGCTGGCGGTGATGCGCTCGATCGTTGCTGCGCGCTTCGATCCGACGGAGTGGAATATCTATGCGGCGCAGGCCTCCGATGGCGACAACTCCTATTCCGACGGTGCTCTGACGGGGCAACTGCTGCAGCAGGAAATCCTGCCGGTCTGCCAGTACTTCGCCTATATCGAAGTCGGTGAGGAAGATGGAGATTCCTCGACGTCGAGGTCACCGCTCTGGGCGCTCTATCAGGAAATCCGCTCTGCTGCATTGCCTCTTGCCATGCGCAAGGTCTGCCGCAAGAACGAGATATTCCCTGTTTTCCACGACCTGTTTCAGAAAAAGGCTGCCACGGCAGGGGCTACGCCATGAAAATCAGCACGCGGCACAAGGAAAAGCTCCTTTTCGAAGGCGCTGACTGGGATTTTCCGACCCTACAGCGCATTCATGATGCCTGTGAGGATATCGCGCTTGGGGAACTGGGGCTCGATGTCTACCCGAACCAGATCGAGGTCATCACATCCGAGCAGATGCTCGATGCCTATTCCTCGACGGGCATGCCACTCTTCTATCGCCACTGGTCCTTCGGCAAGCATTTTGCCCATCACGAGGCCTTCTACCGCCGCGGCATGCGCGACCTCGCCTATGAAATCGTTATCAACAGTTCGCCCTGCATCTCCTATCTCATGGAAGAGAATACGGCGACCATGCAGACATTGGTAATAGCGCACGCTGCCTTCGGCCATAACCACTTCTTCAAGAACAATTATCTGTTCAAGCTCTGGACCGATGCCGAGGGCATTCTCGACTATCTCGATTTCGCCAAGAGCTACATCTCCCGTTGCGAAGAACGATACGGAGAAGCGGCCGTCGAACGCACGCTCGATGCCGCACATGCGCTGATGTCGCACGGGGTGCACCGCTACGCCGGCAAGACCCAGGTGGACCTCAGGCAGGAGGAAAAGCGGCTGCAGGAGCGCCGCGCTCACGAGGAAAAGATCTTCAACGATCTTTGGCGCACCGTGCCGACCGGTAACAAACGCAACAAGTCAGACCGCGATCTCGAGCGCCGGCGTGCCGCGCTCGGCTTGCCGCAGGACAATATCCTTTACTTCCTCGAAAAATCTGCGCCTCGGCTCCATTCCTGGCAGCGCGAGATATTGCGCATCGTTCGCCACGTCGCCCAGTATTTTCACCCTCAGCGCCAGACCAAGGTGATGAACGAGGGTACAGCCACCTACGTCCACTACAATATCATGCAGCGCCTGCACGAGCGCGGTCAGATCAGCGACGGCAACTATTTCGAGTTTCTGAAATCGCACACCAATGTCGTGTTCCAACCGTTGTATGATGATCGGCGGTTCTCGGGCTTCAATCCTTACGCGCTCGGTTTTGCGATGATGCAGGATATCGAGCGTATCGTGACGGAGCCGACCGGCGAAGACCGCGACTGGTTCCCGGATATTGCCGGGCGGGGCGACCCGATGGCGGTCCTGCGTGATATCTGGGCCAATTATCGCGACGAGAGCTTCGTCAGCCAGTTCCTGAGCCCAAGCCTCATGCGGCGGTGGCGCATGTTCCACCTCCACGACGATCCGGAGATTCAGGAAGGCATCCTGGTTTCCGCGATCCATGATGAGCGCGGTTATCGGCGTATTCGCCGGCAACTCTCCCGCGACTACGATATCGGTCATACCGACCCGGCGATTGAGATCGTCGACGTCGATCTTGCCGGCGACCGCAGATTGCTGTTGCAGCACCGAGCAACCAATGACGAGTTCCTGGAAGAGGAAGATCTGAAGCTCGTCCTGCAGCACCTTGCCGATCTCTGGAGCTATGACGTTCTGCTGGAAGAACTCGACAGCAAGGAGAGTATCGTCCGGAAGCACATCGCCCATCCTCGGACCTTTTCGAGACAAAGCGAATTCGCGTGAATGCGTGGGGTAGACTTCTCAAGAGATCGGATTCTTCAAACGTGATTGGACAGGCAGCGTAGTTGGGATCAACGTTCTAGATGGGGGCGTGCAGTCTATTTTCCAAATAGGAGGCCGCCATGGAACAATACGCAGTCGATCAGCTGAAGGCTATAGCCAGGGTCAGCCGTACCACGCCACAATTGTCTCGGGCAGAGCGGTTGGGCCGGTGGGCGGAGCTCCTGGAAGACGATCCTGCGCGTTCGCTCGTTACCCTTCGGGAAACCGAATATCTCCCCCATGACCAGCGGATAATGATGCGGATCACCGGGTCTCCCATATCCGTAGCCTATGCCGATCCGGTTCTGCGTGCCGCCGGTCTAGAGGGCGATACCTATGGGGATGCTCAGAGCTTCTTTGATCTTAACGATCGCCAATTGCATGGGCTCGTCTGCTCCTGCCATTTTGGAGCACGGGTCGACGCTGGTATCGTCGCCCGCCATCTGAGAGCCGCCTCCATACCGGGCGTGAAGGGCATTCTGGCGCGCATGCGGCTGATGTTTACGCGATAGGGACTGCCTATCGGCAACCAACGATCAGAGACCTGGCGGCAGCCGACCGGGAGATGGGGTGCGGCGCCTGGGTGCCGCGCTTTATCGCGGGCGGGCTACAAGCTGAACGCACCACCGGGCGGACAAATCCAAACCTCTTTCCGGCAGCCTGAATAAAAAATGCACGACGTCGAGGCGCCGCGCACGCGATGTACGCCGTTAATGGCTTGACGCAGTGAAACTCCAAAATCCGAGGGAGGGTTTGCGAGCATATCTCGCATGCAAAATCCGCATTGAGGGTGCGGTTGGTTCGGACGGTAAATCGGCCTATGTTCGGTGCCTCAAGTTCTCATCGCGTCGCTGACCGCGTCGTCAAAGCACAGGGCACCTTCCATGACCAAAGGCTCGGATCTCCTTATTGCGGCTCTTGAGAATGAAGGCGTGGAGCGTATCTTCGGCATTCCCGGCGAGGAAAACCTCGACGTCGTCGAATCCATCCGCAAATCCTCAATCCAGCTCGTGCTCACCCGACACGAGCAGGCAGCTGCGTTCATGGCAGCGACGTACGGACGGCTGACGGGCAAGCCTGGCGTATGCCTTACGACGCTTGGTCCGGGAGCGCTTAACCTGTCGACAGGAGCGGCCTATGCTCTTCTCGGCGCGATGCCGATGGTGATGATCACCGGCCAGAAAGGTATTCTTTCATCGCGGCAGGCTCGCTTCCAGATCGTCGACGTCATCGCATCGATGAAGCCGCTGACCAAGCTCACGCGTCAGATCGTCTCGCCGCAGATGATCCCGACTCTCGTGAGGGAGGCATTCAGGATCGCGCAGGAGGAACGGCCTGGTCCAGTTCATCTCGAACTGCCTGAAGACATCGCGGCAGAAGAGTGCGAAGATGTCGCGCTGGTGGCGCCGCATCAGCTTGAACTGCCGACTGCAAGTGACGCTGCGCTTGATCGCGCCGCTGAGCTGATTGCATCAGCCAAGCGTCCATTGCTCATGTTTGGAGCAGCAGCCTCGCGCCCTCGCTCCACGTCGGACATTGCCCAGTTCGTTATTCGAACGCGCATCCCCTATTTCACGACCCAGATGGGGAAGGGAACGGTTCCGGGCGGAACCGAGCTCTATATGGGCACAGCGGCCCTCTCGGAGCGCGACTATGTCCACGAGGCCATCGAGCAGGCAGACCTGATCGTCACGATCGGTCATGACACGATCGAAAAACCGCCGTTCATCATGGGTAAGGGCGGACCGAAAGTCGTCCATGTCGGATATCAGCCCGCGACAGTCGAGCAGGTCTATTTTCCTCAAGCCGAGGTCATCGGGGACATGGGGCCTTCACTGAAGGCGCTCGCCGATCGCCTGGAAGGCAAGCTGCCGAACGCGCAGGCACTTCTTCACCTGAGGGAGCGAATTCTGGACCGCATTGCAGACCGGGCGACCGAAGGACGATTTACACCCCAGAGGCTTGTCCACGACATCCGGGAGGTCATGCCCCATGATGGCATTCTCGCTCTCGACAATGGCATGTACAAGATATGGTTCGCTCGCAACTATCGCACCAGGATGGCGAACACGCTGCTTCTCGACAACGCGCTCGCGACGATGGGAGCTGGCCTTCCGTCGGCAATGGTCGCTTCGATGCTCTACCCGGAACGACGGGTCATGGCGATCTGCGGCGACGGCGGCTTCATGATGAATTCGCAAGAGCTGGAGACTGCCGTGCGGCTCAAACTGAACCTTGTCGTTCTCGTCATCGAGGACGATGCCTACGGGATGATCCGTTGGAAGCAGGCCGTGGACGAATTTCCGGACTTCGGAATGACGTTTGGCAATCCCGACTTCGTCAAATATGCAGAATCCTATGGCGCCAACGGTACCAGGGTCGACGATATCGGTCAGTTCAAACAGGTTCTCGAGGATGCGTTTAGGGGTGGGGGCGTGCATCTGGTCAATGTCCCCGTCGACTA
Organism: Sinorhizobium sp. B11; assembly: GCA_039725955.1. Lineage (NCBI taxonomy): Bacteria > Pseudomonadati > Pseudomonadota > Alphaproteobacteria > Hyphomicrobiales > Rhizobiaceae > Sinorhizobium > Sinorhizobium sp. B11. Next base: position 1,340,956 of record CP091033.1, on the reverse strand, counting down.
TTCCGAGAATGAACGTGTGCTGGTGAAGGAGCTGCGCGAACGGCTCCCGACAATTCTGGAGGCATGAGATGTCGGCTACCCTGAAGGTTTATCAGGCGTTTGATCGAGCGATCATCGCCGAGGTGCCGGTCGATGACGCCGCCGCACTTGATCGCAAGCTGGATATTGCGGCGAAAGCCTTTGCCGATCGCGACGGGTGGATGCCTGCGCATCAGCGCATGGCTGTCCTGAGAAGGGCGTCGGAACTGCTGCGCGACAACAAGGACCGTTTCTCCATGATGATTGCGCGGGAAGGCGGCAAGCCGCTGACGGACGCCATCATCGAAGTCACGCGAGCGATCGACGGGCTGATCAATGCCGCCGATGAGATCCGCAACTTCGGCGGCAAGGAAATCCCGATGGGGTTGACTGCAGCGAGCCTGAACCGCTTGGCCTTCACGACGAAAGAGCCTCTCGGTGTTGTCGCGGCGATCTCGGCGTTCAATCATCCCCTCAATCTCATCGTTCATCAAATTGCGCCGGCCATTGCCGTCGGATGCCCAGTCATCGTAAAGCCTGCGGCAACGACACCCATCTCGTGTGTCGAAATCGTGAAGCTGCTTTGGGAAGCCGGTCTGGACGAACGCTGGTGCCAGAGCTTCGTCACCGATGACAATGTGCTTGCTGAATCCTTCGCGACCGATCCCCGCGTCGCGTTTTTAAGCTTCATCGGATCTGCGAAAGTCGGCTGGTATCTCAAGAGCAAGCTGCCGCCCGGCACGCGATGCGCGCTTGAACATGGCGGTGCCGCACCGGTTATCGTTGATCGAAGTGCGGATGCGGGCGCAGTCGTCAATCCCATCGTCAAAGGCGGCTACTATCATGCTGGCCAGGTCTGTGTCTCGGTCCAGCGGATATTCGTGCACGACGATATTCTGGAGCCGTTCACCGAGAAACTTGCTGCCGCGGTCGCAGCCCTTCGGGTTGGCGATCCAACCCTCAAGCAAACCGAAATGGGGCCGCTGATCCTGCCCCGCGAAACGGAGCGAGTATCGAACTGGATCCGGGAAGCCGTCGATGCAGGAGCAAAACAGCTCGGAGGCGGCCGTCTGTCGGAAACGACGCTTTTGCCCTCGGTCCTGCTCAATCCGCCTGCGGACGCAAAAGTTTCGCAACTCGAAGTCTTCGGCCCACTGACCTGCGTCTACGGTTACCGGAATCTCGACAATGCGATTGAGAGTGCCAATTCGCTGCCATATGCGTTTCAGGCGAGCGTATTTTCCTCCGATATCGCCGTCGCGCTCCGTGCGGCGAAACGTCTGGATGCCGCGGCCGTTCTCGTCAACGACCATACTGCGTTCAGGACGGACTGGATGCCGTTTGCAGGTCGCCGTCAGTCCGGTTACGGCATCGGCGGTATCCCTTGGACAATGCAGGAGATGGCCGATGACAAGATGGTCGTATTCAATGGAGTAAGCTAGTAGGCGTCGGCACGCTCGCGGATGGAGCTCAACCGATGCGTGGCTGGATTTCGGCTTTCAGATCGCGGTAATAGGCAGTCAGCCGATCGAGACCGAAAGCTCTGTTGAGCCCGCTGGGGTTCGGTAGAACCCAGGTGTTAGCGCCGGCGAACACCTCGCTCTGTCTTCCCCAGTCGCAGTCCGCCCGCGCGCTGATCGCCGCAAAGGCAGCCTTGCCGAGAAAGGCCAGATTGGCCGGCGCGAACTTGGCTATCTTCGCTTCGAGCAGCGGTGCTGCCCTTTTATAATCGTCCAGCCTCAATTCGCTGGCGCTCTTCGTGGCCCGCGAGACAGCGGCAGTGATGCCGCATCCATACTGGAGCAACTCTCGCTCTTCATCGGCGCGCAGGAGGCGCGACGTAAAGCCGGAAAGGTGCAGCACCCTCCAGAAGCGGTTGCTGGGAGAGGAGAAATTGTGGCCGTCCCGGACTGCTGTGAGCGCGGGGTTCAAGCCACAAAAGACAACCGACAGACCAGGGCCGAGTATGTCCGAAAGACCGGCCGCCGCCTGTTGCATATCCCCGCTGTGATCCATCTGCGCAGACACCAGCCGATTTCCTTTCAACTGATTGAGCATACCCCGCGCGTTTCCTCCTGCCCATAGCTTCGTCCTGACCTCAAGTCATCAAGCCACCGCCGGGCTGCATCGTCACGGGATGGATGATTGGCTGCGGAGATTGTCGCTTGCAATGTTTATAAATGTGTCTATTACTAAACATATTGCTAAACATGAGAGTTGAGGAGTTCATGTAGGCAGTCTCTGAAATTGGTGGACTTGCATGTCGGCGGGGAGCCGGCTTTGGTTCTGGGAGGAACGTATGCAAAAGAAATCGAAAGCCCTTCTCGGGCTGGCCTCGGCATTTGTCATGTCGTCGGCGCTGCCCAATCTCGCAAAAGCCGATCAACTGACACTTTGCTGGGCGGCTTGGGACCCGGCCAACGCGCTTGTTGAGCTCTCGAAAGATTTCACCGCCAAAACCGGCACCGAAATGAAGTTCGAGTTCGTGCCGTGGACGAGTTATGCCGACCGTTTTCTCAACGAACTGAACTCTCACGGAAAGCTCTGCGACCTGATCATTGGCGACAGCCAGTGGATCGGCGGCTCGGCGGAAAACGGCCACTACGTCAAGCTTAACGACTTCTTCGACAAGGAAGGCATCAAGATGGATGACTTCGTGCCGGCGACGGTGGTTGGCTATTCGGAATGGCCGAAGAATACGCCGAACTACTGGGCGCTGCCCGCCATGGGCGATGTCGTAGGCTGGACCTATCGCAAGGACTGGTTCGAGCGGCCTGAATTGCAGAAAGAATTCAAGGAAAAATACGGACGGGAGCTCGCAGCGCCCAAGACCTACGACGAACTGAAACAGATCGCCGAGTTCTTCCAGAAGCGCGAAATCGACGGGAAGACCGTCTACGGTGCTTCGATCTATACCGAGCGCGGCTCCGAAGGCATCACGATGGGCGTGACCAACGTGCTGTATGACTGGGGCTTCCAGTACGACAACCCTGACAAGCCATATGAGATGGAAGGTTTCGTCAATTCTCCCGATGCGGTGAAGGGACTGGAATTCTATAAGGCGCTCTATGATTGCTGCACTCCGCCCGGCAGCTCCAACGTCTACATGGTCGAATCTGCCGATGCTTTCAAATCCGGCCAGGTCGCCATGCAGATGAATTTCGCCTTCACCTGGCCTGGCCTCTACAAGGACGAGAAGGTGGGTGGCGACAAGATTGGCTTCTTCCCCAATCCGGCTGAAAAGAAGCACTTCGCTCAGCTCGGCGGACAGGGCATTTCGGTTGTTTCCTATTCCGACAAGAAGGACGCCGCCCTGCAATATATCAAATGGTTCGCCCAGCCGGATGTGCAGGCAAAATGGTGGCAGCTCGGCGGTTATTCCTGCCTGAAATCGGTGGTGAACGCTCCTGACTTTGCGTCCAGTCAGCCCTATGCCCAGGCATTCCTGGACTCGATGGCGATCGTGAAGGATTTTTGGGCCGAGCCAAGCTACGCGACCCTTCTACAGGACATGCAGAAGCGCGTTCATAACTATGTGGTGGCCGGCAACGGCACCGCGCAAGAGGCGCTTGATGGACTGGTGAAGGACTGGACCGAAGTCTTCAAGGACGACGGCAAGATCTAGTGTCCGGCTGGATGCGCAAATTTCTTGCCAGAGTGGCGGCCCGGATCGCCAAGACTGCCGGGCCGCCACATGTGTCACATACGCAAGGACCAGGTGATACCTTGAACATTTCCTCTTCCTCCATGGTCGAGAAAGCTGCAGATGCGACTGCCAGGGCGACACCGACACCGGTTGCCCGCCGCGTCCGCGGACTGTCCGATCGAGCGATTGCCTGGGTGTTTATCGCGCCCACCATCATCCTGCTTCTCGCTATCAACATCTTTCCGCTAATCTGGGCGATCTACCTGTCGTTCACGAATTATCGCGCCAACCGCCCGAATGCCCCGGTCCAGAATGTTGGATTGGGCAATTACGAGCGGGTGCTGACCGATCCCGATATCTGGCAGGCGATGCAGACGACGGCGCATTTCGTCTTCTGGACGATCCTGCTGCAGACCGTCATCGGCTTTACGCTCGCCTATCTGATCGACCGCAAGTTTCGCGGCCACGCCTTCTGGACGACGCTGATCCTGATCCCGATGATGCTGTCTCCAGCTGTCGTCGGCAATTTCTGGCGCTTCCTCTACGAGCCGCAGATCGGTCTTTTCGCCTATGCCGTTTCCCTGGTCACCGGCATCCCCACAGCCGACATCCAGATGCTCGGCAGCGTATCACTGGCCCCTTGGGCGATCATCATCGTCGATACCTGGATGTGGACGCCGTATGTCATGCTGATCTGCCTGGCAGGTCTGCGCTCCATCCCCGATTATATCTACGAGGCAGCCGAAGTGGACCGCGCCTCCGCCTGGCGGCAATTCTGGTCGATCACCGTGCCAATGGCACTGCCGTTCATCATGCTTGCGGTGCTGTTCCGCGGTATCGAGAATTTCAAGATGTTCGACATGGTGACACTGCTGACAGGTGGTGGCCCGGGTTCGACCACCGAGGTTGCCTCCATCACCTTGAAGCGGGCCGCCTTCGAAAGCTGGGCAACCGGACGGGCGTCGGCGTTTGCCATTGTCCTCTTCGTTGCCGTGTTCGGTCTCGCGAACATCTATGTCAAGGCACTCAACAAGGTGAAGCAGCGATGAGCTCGGTTACCTCAGCCCATTCGGTCGTCGAGCCGAGCCCGACCAGCAAGAGGATTGCCGGCGCTATCGTGATCCTCTACGCCCTCATTACGATGATCCCGCTCGTCTGGATCTTCCTGACCAGCATCAAATCCCCGCCGGATTCCATCAGCTACCCTCCGAAGATCATCTTCCAGCCAACGTTGGAAGGCTATTGCAATCTGCTGACGACGAGAACGCGCCAGACGCCGGAATACATCGCCTCTCTTCCTGCACCGACCGGCACCTGTGATGAGGTGACCCGCAAGCGGAACATGGTCATTGCGGGACCCTCGAATTTCCTGCCGCGCTTTGTCAATTCTCTGGTGATTGCTTTCGGCTCGACCTTCCTCGCCGTATCGTTGGGAACCCTTGCCGCGTATGGATTTTCGCGCTTCAAGGTGCCGCTCGCCGACGACCTTCTGTTCTTCATCCTGTCGACGCGCATGATGCCGCCAATCGCGGTCGCCATACCGATCTATCTGATGTACCGCGAGCTTGGCCTCTCCGACACGGCGCTGGGCATGATCCTGCTCTATACGGCGGTCAACGTCTCGCTTGCTGTCTGGCTGCTGAAAGGCTTCATCGACGAGATCCCGCGCGAATATGAAGAGGCTGCGATGATAGACGGATACACCCGGCTGCAGGCGTTCTGGAAGGTCGTCCTGCCGCAAGCAACCACAGGCATTGCCGCCACTGCGATCTTCTGCCTGATTTTTGCCTGGAACGAATATGCCTTTGTCGCACTGCTGACCTCGGGTGAAGCCCAGACGGCACCGCCATTCATCCCGACTATCATCGGCGAAGGCGGCCAGGATTGGCCCGCCGTTGCTGCGGGAACGACGATCTTCCTGATCCCGATCCTCGTCTTTACCATCCTGCTACGCAAGCAGCTCCTGCGCGGCATCACTTTCGGAGCGGTTCGCAAATGACCAATCTCATCGAGACCCCGCGCCCATCCTCCCGCCCGAAACGACCCTTCTTTTTACGCAGGGGGCCCATGGAGAACATTGCAACCGCCCTGATTGCCATTGGTTTCCTCATGCTCTTCCAGCCGTTTTTTCTCATGCTCTATACCTATTCGCTGGTAACGCTGCTCGCAGGCACTGCCATGTTCATCATCGTCTCGAAGTTTCCGGAGTGAGCCATGGCGGACATCAGGATAGAACATCTCCGCAAGCAGTTCGGCAGCTTCGTGGCTGTGCAGGATTCGAGCTTCGTCATCCATGACGGCGAGTTCCTGGCTCTGCTCGGCCCCTCGGGCTGCGGCAAGACGACGACATTGCGTATGATCGCCGGCCTGGAATTGCCGACCAGCGGCAAGATCTATCTCGACGGGGAGGACGTCACCTTCAACCGCGCCAGCGCCCGCGATATTGCCTTCGTCTTTCAGCTTTTTGCGCTCTATCCCCACATGAACGTGCGCAAGAACATCGGCTTTCCGCTGCTGTCGCAAGGCATGCCTAAGGCTGAGATCCGCCAACGCGTGGAAGAGACCGCACGGCTGCTGCAGATCGATCATATTCTGAACCGAACCGTCTCCGGACTCGCGGGCGGCGACCGTCAGCGCGTTGCCCTCGGCCGCGCGATCGTACGCCGCCCGAAGTGTTTCCTGATGGATGAACCGCTTGGGACGCTGGACGCCGAATTCCGCGAGGTTATGGTCCATGAGCTGCGCGAACTGCATAACCGCATCCACGCGACGACGGTCTATGTGACGCATGATCAGCATGAGGCGATGGCCATGGCCGACAAAATCGCCGTGATGAACCACGGCGTCATCGAGCAATTCGGGACGCCGCAGGAAATCTACAGCAAGCCGGCCACCATGTATGTTGCCGATTTCATCGGCTCACCGCCGATGAATTTCATGCGCTTCACCTCAGGCCTTCGCAGCGGCGACCAATCCGTCTCGCTGCATGGCGTCGATGTCAGCATACCGGAGGTGCGCCAGGATCTGACGGAGACTGAATTGGCGCTTGGCGTCAGGCCGGAACACATCCGCTTCAGTGATAGTTCCCCCTTGCGCGGAGCCGTCTACGGCAGCGAATATCTCGGAACCAATCAGGTGGTGGCGATCGAGACCTCGAGCGGCGTCATCAAGGCACGCGTTCCGGCGAACCGCAACTTCCGCATCGGAGAGACAGTTGGCCTTGAGTTCAATCCGGCCAAGCTTGCACTATTCGATTGCCAATCGGGCCGCGCCATCGCCTCGGCACTCTATTCGGAGGAGCGTCATGGCTGACATCGCTCTCAAGGGCCTCAATAAGCGCTTCGGCGACACGCAGGCTCTTTCTGATTTCAACCTTTCCATCCGCGACGGCGAATTTGTCGTTCTGCTTGGACCGACCGGCGCCGGCAAGACAACGACGCTGCGCCTTATTGCCGGCCTGGAGCGCCCCGACAGCGGTCGGATTGACATAGGCGGTCGAAGCGTCGCAAGCGAAGCACCGGCCGAGAGGGATGTTGCCTTCGTCTTCCAGCAATATTCGCTCTATCCGCACATGACGGTCTACGACAACCTTGCATTTCCGTTGCGGGCGCCGGTGCGCAGGCTGACAAACGAAGAGATCGACCGTCGCGTCCGCGAAATTGCGCGCATGGTCAGGATCGACCACAAGCTGGAAAACCGTTCGACGCGTCTGTCGGGCGGCGAAATGCAGCGCGTTGCAATTGGCAGGGCGCTGGTGCGCCGGCCCGCCATCTATCTGATGGACGAACCGCTATCATCGCTTGATGCGAAGCTGCGTGCGGAACTGCGTCTGGAACTAAAACGCATCCAGAAGGAACTCGGCTCGACGCTTCTCTACGTAACCCACGACCAGGTCGAAGCCATGACGATGGCGGACAGGATCGGCATTGTTTCGGAAGGAAGGTTGCTGCAAATCGGAACGCCCCGTGAAATCTATGGCAATCCGGCCAGCCTTCACGTCGCCGCGCGTCTGGGGCAGCCCCACATCAACCTTCTGCCGACCGATCTTCTTCCGGGCGCCAATCCGCCGCCGGGAACGAAGACGATCGGCGCGCGAACAGAACATCTCGACATCCTTGTCGATCAGAATGCTGAAGCGAAGATCGATTGGATCGAACATCTGGGGGATCAGAACCACCTTCATATAAAGGTGCGAGATCACAAGCTGGTTACGCTTGCCGATCCATATCTGGCGATCCGGCCGGGTGATCGAATAAGCTTGACGCTGCGCGATCCACTCTATTTCGATGCCAGCGGCCAACGCCTTGGATAAGCAACTGAAAGAAACGAACTCACTGGCATGAAAGACGGGTCCTCTCCATGAAACATTTCTTCAATCGCCGGGAAACCATCGTCACCGAAGCCCTGGATGGCCTGATCCAGACAAGCGGCGCCGGTCGTCTTGCCCGTCTCGACGCGTTCCCGGAGATCAAGGTCATCCTGCGTGCCGACTGGGACAAGTCGAAGGTCGCCATTATCTCCGGCGGGGGCGCAGGGCATGAGCCTTCGCATGCGGGCTTCGTCGGCAAGGGCATGCTGACTGCGGCAGTATCTGGCGAGATCTTTGCCTCGCCGAGCGTCGATGCGGTGCTGACGGCGATCCGCGCCGTCACCGGGCCCAAGGGCGTTCTGCTGGTCGTCAAGAACTATACGGGCGATCGCCTCAATTTTGGTCTCGCTGCCGAAAAGGCGCGTGCCGAAGGTTTCGATGTCGAGATGGTCATCGTTGCCGACGATATCGCGACCCCCGGTATCATCCAGCCCCGCGGCGTCGCCGGTACGCTCTTCGTGCACAAGATCGCCGGCTATCACGCCGAAGCAGGCGCCGATCTCAAGACGGTGGGGAGCCTTGCGACCGCTGCAGCGGGCAGCATTGTTTCGCTCGGCATGTCGCTGTCAACCTGTAGCGTGCCGGGCCAAACGCATGAGGATCGACTGGGTCCCAATGAAGGCGAACTCGGTCTCGGTATCCACGGCGAGCCGGGGGTCGAGCGCATTTCCTTGCAGCCGATTGCCAATCTGGTTGCGACCATGACCGAGCGACTGGCGGCGAAGCTCGATGCTGCACAAGATCATGCGCTGCTGATCAACAACCTGGGCGCCGTGCCACCGCTTGAAATGGGTGTCATCGCCAATTCTGTGCTGTCGTCACCGATCGCCAGCAGTGTTCGGTTGATCGTTGGACCGGCGCCAATGATGACCGCTCTCAACATGAACGGCTTTTCCCTGTCGCTCATTCGACTGGACGCCGAGCGTGAAGCCGCTCTTAGGGCCGCCGTCGAGCCCCATGCCTGGCCGCCCGCGACGGAGCGACACGAGATCGCTATCCTTGCCGCGCCGCAACGGGCGTCGACGCAAAGCGAAGCGGTACCCGCCAGCGATGATAGGGATAATCGTCGTCTGCTGACCGCACTTTGCGAGCATCTGATTTCGCTGGAGGACCAGCTTAACCAACTGGATGGCCGGGTTGGCGATGGCGATACCGGTTCCACCGTCGCGACCGGAGCCCGCAGCATTCTTACCCGCATCGACATGCTTCCACTGAAAGATCCTGCCGCGACGATGGCCTCCATCGGCGAGATCCTGAGCACAAGCATGGGAGGCTCCAGCGGCGTCCTTCTCTCGATCTTCTTCACGGCCGCATCCAAGTCCATGGCCGAAACGGACGATATCGCCGCTGCCCTGCTTGCCGGGCTTGATCGGATGACGTTCTATGGAGGCGCTGCTGTGGGTGACCGCACGATGGTCGACGCCCTTTCTCCTGCGCTGGCGGCCCTTTCTTCAGGGGGTGTCGCAGCCGCGGCAAGGGCGGCAACGGCAGGTGCTGAGTCGACAAAAGCGATGCGACAGGCAAAGGCCGGTCGTGCCTCCTACGTTGGCGAAAGGGATCTCGAAGGCGTCCCCGATCCGGGTGCCGTGGCCGTGGCGGGTGTATTCGAGGTCGTCGCAACGCTCGTATGAGTTCTGGAGGCGGGAGGCTTGGGTGCTGGCAGAACCGGTTCTTCTCATGGGATTGATCGAAGCTTGCCGTGCGACGATCGCTGCAAACAGCGAGCACTTGTGCGCTCTTGACCGCGCCATTGGTGATGGCGATCACGGAACGAACATGCGGCGGGGCTGCGAAGCGGTGAGTGCCGAGGACGCCTCGGTCTCAACCCTTCCCTTGCCTGATGCGCTTGAGAAAATTGGCCTTACGCTCGTGATGAGCATCGGCGGAGCGGCAGGCCCGCTTTACGGAACGCTGCTCATGGAAATGGGCCGTGAGCTCCGTGCCGCAGAGGAAGAGAAAGACTTTTCTTCCGCACTGAAACAGGCGATCAACGCTGTCGCGCGTCGTGGCCGCTCGCATCCCGGAGACAAGACGCTTCTTGACGTTCTCTATCCCGTCCAGGACGCGCTCGCTCATCGGTTGCCTTGGACGGACATTGCACGCCAGGCCGAACGTTCTGCCGAGCTGACCGCAACGATGAGGGCAATGCGCGGGCGTGCCTCCTATCTCGGAGACCGGTCGATCGGCCATGTCGATCCGGGCGCCTCAAGTTGTGCGCTGCTGACAACTGCGATCTGCCGCTACCTCGAGGAGTACCGACCGGTATGAGTGGGAAGGGCCCCAATGTTGGGATTGTGATTGTTTCCCACTCGCCGCTTGTTGCGCGTGGTACTGCCGATATGGTGAAGCAGATGGTGGGCGACAGCGTGCCGCTTGCCTGGTCGGGCGGCAACAGCCACGGCGAGCTTGGAACCGATGCCCGCGGTATTCTCAAAGCCATCGAGGAGGCCTGGTCTGACGCGGGCGTCGCCGTCTTCGTGGATCTTGGGGGAGCCGAGACCAACAGTGAAATGGCGGTTGAGATGCTTGGCTTGCCGCGGTCGAAGCAGGTAACGATCTGCAATGCGCCCGTCGTGGAGGGGGCTGTTATCGCAGCAGCCGAGGCTTCCGGCGGCGCATCGTTGACAAAGGTCGTTGCGACGGCAGAGGAGCTATCACCCTCATGAACGGTGGATTGCGCGTAGAAAGCCGCGAGGGTGAGCAGATGCACGCCAGCTGCCAGACGGAAGTCGAGGTCAAGCATGGTGTAGGGTTGCATGCCCGGCCGTCGGTCACATTCACCCGGCTTGCAAAATCGTTTCCCTGCTCGATCGAAGTCGCGATCAACGGGAGTGATCTCTGGCTGAATGGAAAGAGCATCATCAAGATCATGGGTGCCAGGATCCGCAAGGGATCGTTGCTGAGGATTCGCGCAGAGGGGATCCTCGCCGAGGAAGCGGTTCGCGCATTGAAGGGTCTCGTCGAGCGTAACTTCGATGAGGAAAAGAAGCATGGTCGCTCAGCCTAAATTGAAAGCGACAAGTGCGTCGCCAGGCATTGCAACCGGACCCGTCTATGTCGCTCAGCCGATGCCCGCCGTCGCGTCGCCGGCATCAAGCCTTTCCGGCCACGCAGCCCTAGGCGATGCCATCGACAAGGCCATCCGCGAATTACGCGACCTTGCAGCTGGGACAGATCCCGAAAGTCGCGAGATCATCGAGTTTCAGATCGAAGTGCTACAGGACCCGACGTTGATGGAGATGGTCGGTGCCCTGATCGATGCCGGCGAAAATATTGAATTTGCCTGGGTCGAGACACTCGATGACTACATCCGCGAGTTGGAATGCGCGGAGGAAGAGCGTTTGCAGGCGCGTGCGGTCGACATTCTCGACGTCAAAAATCGCGTCCTTTCGATCCTTGCCGGGGCGCCGATCGACGACTTTCCCGCAGGCTCCATCTATGTAGGAAAAGACATGGAGCCCAGTCGGTTCTTGGCACATGACTGGTCGGCAGGCGGGGGTATCGCTCTTTATGCGGGCAGTGCCGTCGGCCATGTCGCCCTTCTTGCCAGGTCTCGCTCGGTGCCAATGGTCATTGGTGCCGGTCAATTCGCGACGGAGAAGGGGCAGCATATCGGGATTGATGGCGAGTCAGGTATCATCACGCTTCAGATAACCGAGCGGAGGGAGCAGTTGGCTCCGCCCGATCATCGCCCGGTGGGCATGGTATCGATAGCCGACAACGGCACCTTGTGCACGGCCGACGGTTCTCCGGTCCTGCTGGCTATCAACGTCAACGCTCCCAACGAAATCGATGCGGTCGATGCTGCGACAACCGCCGGCATCGGGTTGATGCGCTCCGAATTTGCCCTGACATCGCTTGGGGACGCCGCAAACGAAGAAAAACAGTTCGAGATCTACCGCCGCTTGCTGGATTGGGCGGACGGCCGGTCAACGACAATTCGCATGCTGGATATAGGCGGCGACAAACCGCTCGCCGGACTTGCCGAAGCACCATCGCTGCGCGGTATCCGTCTTCTGCTCGCCCGGCCGGAGATCGCACGTGTTCAAGCCCGCGCGCTGCTACGCGCGGCAGTTTTCGGCAATCTTCATATCATGCTGCCGATGGTGATGTTTCCATCCGACGTCGACGATATCAGGCAGATTTATCGTGAAGAGTCTGGCGAGCTTGCTCGGCGAGCCGTCCCGCATCGCATACCCCCGATCGGGATGATGGTAGAGGTCCCGGCGGCCGCGCTCATGCTGGATGAGTTCGAAAGCGCTGACTTCTTTTCGTTCGGGACGAACGACCTTGCACAATATCTCGTTGCATCGCCACGCGAGGATGCCGACTTCGCCCGTTATCAGGTCAAGGCGGTGCCGGCCGTACTGCGTCTGCTGACTCAGGCTATAAAACTCGCCGGGAGCAAACCGGTCAGCATCTGCGGCGACATGGCGGGGGATCCGTCCCTCACCGCGAACCTGCTTGCCGCAGGCATACGGTATTTTTCCGTGGCGCCTGCTCAGCTTCCCGCGATAAGATCGGCAATCGTCGGCCTGAGGGCAGATGGGACAAAGGCAGCCGGAGAATAGGATGGCGCGCGAAGACACGGAAGACGCCATTATCGCCTATAAGTCTATTCTGGCGCAAATCATTGACAACAGGCCTTCCGGAACACGCCAGCGCCTTGCGACGGAACTCGGCAAGCATCGCAGTTTCGTAACGCAGATAACAAGCCCGACCTATGCAACGCCGCTTCCTGCCCGACACCTCGCCACGATCTTCCGGGTGTGCCATTTCAGTGCCGCTGAACAGGAGCGCTTTCTGGATGCCTATCAAGCGGCACATCCGGGCAAGCTGCCGGAACTTGGCGCCTCGGAAAAACTGCGGCACCTTTCGCTGATGGTGCCCGATTTCGGCGACGAGAGACGCAACCGGCTGCTTGAGGAGGCGATTGCGGATTTGGTGCAGAAGATCGCAGCAATTTCCGGGCTGCCGGATTAAGCAAGCCCTTGTGGCACATGCAAAAGGATTGGCATGATCATCGCCTTGGGAGGGGCTTGATGAAGAAATTCATGAACACGGCAGAGACTATGGTCGCCGAGAGTATCGAAGGTTTCGTGCGCGCCCATCAGGAGTTCGTTGTGTTCGGCGCCGGCCGCAAATGCATTCGCCGCCGTGAGCTGGTTCCTGGCAAGGTCGCCATCATTTCTGGCGGCGGGGCGGGCCATGAGCCGATGCATATCGGCTTCATCGGTCGCGGCATGCTCGATGCTGCCTGTGTCGGATATATTTTCACATCGCCCACACCGAGCCAGATCGTCAGTGCGATAGAGGAAGCAGACACCGGTGCTGGCTGCCTGCTCGTCGTCAAGAACTACGATGGCGACGTCATGAATTTCGAAATGGCGTCAGAAATGGCGTCAGACCGGCATAAAATTGAAATGGTCCTTGCCTGCGACGACATCGAAACGACGAGGGGCGGCGACGGTCGTGGGCGACGCGGGGTTGCCGGTACGCTTATCACGGAAAGGCTGCTCGGAGCGGCTGCCGAGAAGGGCCGGTCCCTTTCGGAACTGAAGGCCTTTGGCGACAGTCTCTCCTCACGCATCCGGTCGATGGGCGTTGCCCTGACCGGCGTCGCGGTGCCGGACACCCAGCGCACGACATTCGCGCTCGGGCCGAACGAGGTGGAAATGGGCGTTGGCATTCATGGCGAGCCTGGCCATTCAAGGGAGCGGTTCTCCAACGCTGACACGATTGTCAGGTATCTGAGCGAGACGATTCTCAGCGATATCAACCGAAGCACAAACAAAGCATTGCTTCTCGTGAATGGACTTGGCGGCACACCGCCTGCCGAACTCTATCTCGCCTATAATTCTGCGCTTCGCACCGTGTCGGAGTACGGTCTGCAGGTCGAACGCTCGCTTGTTGGCACCTATGCGACCTCGCTCGACATGCAGGGCCTTTCCATCACGCTTGCCTTCCTCACGGATGAGGAGTTTTCGCTATGGGATTCGCCCGTTGCCACCGCTGCATTGCGCTGGAGGTGCTAAGCATCTGGTGAGCAACCGAGAAGGCGCCGCCCACTTGCTCAGGTCGAGAAACTTCGTTCGGGCAGGCGTTTTACCGGGAACTGGACCCCTTCCTGTCGTCCGGGCTCTTCAATGCGTATTCAACGGTGTAGATTCGCACGCGAGGGCGGCTTCCATCACTCGCCTTGCCGAATTTAAGCTTCTCGGTGATGACAGGTACAACCTCATTGCCTCGACCTTTGCCGATAAGCGAGGCGGCGACATCGCCATCGATCACCGTGGGCGGCTCCTGCAGTTCGTCAAGGTAGGCTTGTGTGTCGCTCCAGCCTTCAGATCGCCACGTCTCGATGCGCTCGTCGAGATCGACAGCGCCTGCGTCCTCAAGAATGCCGAGCGCGAGTTCGTGCCGGTCAGGTGCCAGCCCGCGCACGGTCAGCACATGGCCGCCTCGTCGGATCCCCTCGCTGTAGATCGCATGGTCGGCTTCTGGGAACAGAAAATCTTCGAGCTTGTGTGACGGGCCAGGTTTCTCGTCAGCGTTTTCCGTTGCATTTTCCGCCTCTGCGATCAGGCTGATGCTTGCCTGCGGAATACCGGCCGCCCTCAGACTCTCAACCGCCTGTGCGGCGACGTCTCGATCATCAAAGAGGGATGTCAAAGTCAGGGACCGGTATGGGCTTTTGTCGGCTTCGCTTTGCGTCATCGTTTTCCACTCCTTGACCTGACCTGCATCATGCAAAATCCTTGGAAGCCCATAGAGTTCCGGATAGAGCCGGTTTCGTTCGATCGCGGTCGATTATCCCCAGCGGTTCGGACGTTCGTGGAACCTCTCTCATTGACCCCGCGTTACACTGTCCCATCCTTTGCGGTTTCTGCCGACGTCGAGGTTCATCGATGCCAAAAGCAAAATCTGAAAAGCAGACCCGGACGGCGCCGCTGGTTCACGGCGCCGCCGAACTGTCGTCGGTCATCGTCGACGGCCACAGCTCTAAATTGCGCGGCAAAAATGGGTTTCTGGGCGACGACGCCAACAAGAAAACCTTCCAGTTGAAGCTCGAAGAGCTCCGTAAACTGATGCGCATGGACGGGAAGGATCCGCTGGGGCGGACACCGACGAAAGAGCTCTCAAAGAAGAAGATCGATGCTTTCCTGTGCGGTGACGATGTCGGGGCGGTCGCCATCGTCATGGCTGCAATCGAGGGCTTTGCGCAGGATTTTGCTGCTGTGATCGAAAAATTTCTCAAAGACAGCGCTTGGTCGAAAACCGAACGGATCGTTGTCGGCGGTGGATTCCGGCAGGGGCGTGTCGGCGAATTGGCGATCGCCAGGACGCAGATCCTGCTCAACGCGTCGGGTCTCGGCGTCGAGCTTGTCCCAATCGTCCATCACGCGGACGAAGCCGGCCTGATCGGTGCAGTCTATCTTATGCCGGACTGGATGCTGAACGGCCACGAAGCGATCCTGGCTGTCGATATCGGTGGCACCAACGTGCGCGCCGGTATCGTCGAGTTCGGCAAGGGGAAAAGCCGGGATCTTGATGAAACCCATGTGCGGAAATCGATCCTTTGGCGCCATGCCGATGACGAGCCCAGTCGTACCGCCACCATTTCCAAGCTCGCCTCCATGATCGAGGAGCTCATAGGAGAGGCGACAGCGTCTCAGCTGAGGCTTGCCCCGCTGATCGGTATAGGATGTCCCGGAGTGATTGAAGCCGATGGTTCGATCACGCGCGGTGGGCAAAATCTGCCCGGTGGAAACTGGGAAAGCGATCACTTCAATCTTCCGCTCGAACTTAAAAAGGCTATTCCGCAGATCGGCGGCGATGACACGTTCATCATGATGCACAATGACGCGGTCGTGCAGGGGCTTTCTCAGATGCCGCAGATGAAGGACGTTGCGAATTGGGCGGTCCTCACGATCGGCACCGGCCTCGGAAACGCCCATTTCACGAATCGGACGCGTGAGAAGAAGTAGCGCGAACGGCTGGATGCTGCCTCGCGTTCAAACTCGTTGCTTTCGGCCATCCGGGTAGTTGAAATCCCTTTACTGTCTTGCGTCGCGCCCTTGCCTTGAGGGAGGGCACGAGCCGACTGGCGACCGGTCACTTTTGCCGGCTATCTCGAAGTCCCGGGATCCGGGGTCCTTAGGCGGAAGGGGTGCACATGCGGCGGCGGCGACACCGGGTCAAAGCTCTTTGATTTGCGACATTCTGCCGTTAAGAGTGCCTGATCCTTCGGCAAGAGAGAAAATCCTGTGGCAGCAAGCGAATTCCACCCAGCCGAACGGGAGATGACAGGTGGTGGCCTCGCCGGCCGCATTCTAAAGGCGATCGAAACCGTCCTTGGCGTCGCCGCCGCGTCGGTCCTTGCCGTGCTGCTCTTCATGGTGCTGGTCACGGTCTGCATGCGCTATTTCTTCGCCGCCGGTTTCATCGGCGCCGAGGATCTCGGCATCTGGCTGCATGTGCTGCTGATTGCGCTCGGGGCGCCGCTAAGCCTCAATAGCGCGCTTGCCATGCGTCTCGACGTCTTCGCCAATATGATGCCGAAGCGTTTGCATCCGGCAACGCAGGTGGCCGCCGATGTCTTCACTGTGCTCTCCGGCCTTATCCTGAGCTTCGGCGGCTCCGAGATCATGACTATGCTCGGAGGTACTTCCCCGACACTGGGCGTGCCGGAATGGATTCGCTTCGGCTTCCTCGGCGCCGGCGGCGCGCTGATCCTCGTCGTGCTTCTGCTGCAGCGCATCGTCGAAGGAAAGGCGTGGCCGGTCCTGCTCTCCTTTGCTGTCGGCGCCGCGCTCTATGCCAGTATCCCTTTTATCTCCATCGAGCTTGATTGGCCGCCCAGCATCTTCCTCGGGCTGATTGCTGCCATCGGCCTGGTACTCGCGGCACCCCTGCCACATGCCTTCCTGGCCGCGGCCTATGTGGTTATCGCCTTCGGCAGCAGCCTGCCGGAGCCGGCGATCGTCTCGTCGACGGTCACGGGCATTTCGAAATTCCTGCTGCTTGCCATCCCCTTCTTCCTGCTCGCCGGCGGTCTGCTGACGGCATCGGGCGTTGCCAACCAGCTCGTACGCTTCGCCGCCGCCATGGTCGGCCATCGCCGCGCTGGTCTTGCCCAGACGACGCTGCTGACCAGTGTGCTCTTTTCGGGCGCTTCCGGTTCATCCGTTGCCAATGCCGCTTTTGGCGCATCGACCTTCCAGCCGGAACTCGTCCGTCACGGCTATCCGCCGGCCAAAGCCGCGGCGATCATCGCGGCGACTTCGGTGCTGGACAATGTCATCCCGCCATCGATCGCCTTCCTGATCCTGGCAACCGCCACGAATCTTTCGGTCGGTTCGCTGCTGGTTGGGGGCTTCTTTGCCGGTGGGCTGATGGCCATCTGTCTGGCCATTGCCATTCATCTGACGGTTCGCGATCAGACGCCCATCCCGCGGGCCACAGGGGCGCAACGCCGGCAATCGGCCGTCCAGGCGATCCCGGCCTTCGGTCTTGGCGTCATTGTCGTGGTCGGCATCCGCATCGGCATCGTCACGACGACGGAAGCCGCAGCCCTTGCTGCCTTCTATACCTTCCTGCTCGGCATCGGCGCTCGGCTTGGTGTGCTCTCGCTTTATGCCGCCTTTCGCCAGGCGGCTGTCGAAGCGGCAGCTATTGGCCTGCTGATCGGCACTGCCGGTCCCTTTGCGTTCCTGCTGGCTGTTGACGATGTCTCGGGCCTGATCTCTCATCTGACGACGGCGCTCGGCGGCAGTGCGCTTGCCGTGATCTTGCTGTCGAACATCATCCTGCTGGTCGTCGGACTGGTTCTCGATATCGGCGCTGCGATCCTGCTCTTCGGCCCGATCCTTCTGCCGGCCGCCGTCGCCGCAGGCATCGATCCCATCCATTTCGGCGTCATCATCGTGGTGAACCTGATGATACACGGGCTGACACCGCCGCTGGGCATGCTGATCTTCGTCGTCAGCGGGGTGACCCGCATTCCGGCATCCGCCCTTTTCAAGGCGGTCGTTCCCTATCTGCTTGCCCTTCTCGTTTCGCTCGCAATCCTTTGCGTCTGGGCGATCATCTTCTAACGGACAGGATTTCATTCATGGACAGTCTCAATCGCCGCAATTTTCTGAAGACCACGGCGATTGCCGGTACCGCTCTTGCCGCACCGGCTTTCGTTCGCACCGCGGCCGCCCGCACGACGACGATCACCGTCGCTTCGCTGCTTGGAGACGACAAGCCGGAGACGAAGATCTGGATAAAGATCAACGAGCTGGTCGAGGCGAAGCTGCCCGGCCAGTTCAAGTTCAACATCGTCAAGAACGGTGCGCTCGGCGGTGAAAAGGAAGTGGCCGAAGGCGTCCGCCTCGGTTCCATCCACGCCAGTCTTTCCACCGTTTCCTCGCTCTCCGGCTGGGCGCCGGAACTTCAGATCCTCGACCTTCCCTTCCTATTTCACGATGCCGATCATGTCCGCCGCACCGTCAGTGGCAATGTCGGTGCCGATCTGAAGGGCAAGTTACAGGCACAGAATTTCGTCGTCGGCGATTTCATCAATTACGGTGCCCGCCATCTCCTGACCAAGGAGCCGGTGACGCGTCCGGAACAACTAAAGGGCAAGCGCATCCGCGTCATTCAGAGCCCGTTGCATACCAGGCTCTGGAGCGCTTTTGGCACGACGCCGATCGGGATTCCGATCACCGAGACCTATAATGCACTGGCAACGGGCGTTGCAGATGCCATGGACCTCACGAAATCGGCTTATGCAGGCTTCAAGCTCTATGAGGTCGTGCCCTACATGACTGAGACCGGCCATATCTGGGCTTCAGGGATCGTCTATTATTCCTCGACCTTCTGGGGTGGCCTGAATGACGAGCAGAGGGCTGTCTTCCAGCAAGCCTCCACAGAAGGTGCCGCCTACTTCAACCAACTGATTGTCGATGACGAGGCGGCCTCGGTGGAAATCTCGCTGAAGAACGGTGGCAAGCTGCTGAAGCCGGAAGCTCCGGAAGAATGGCAGAAGGGCGCGCAGGGCGTCTGGGACGATTTTGCCCCGATCGTAGGCGGCCTCGACCGCATCAAGGCTATCCAGTCGGCCTGAGGAACCTCTGAACGCAGGGCTGGTCTATCTGCGAGTCTTGCCGAACTTTCGGGGCGATGAAGTATGGGCCTTCGAATTCACGCTGCTTCGTCGTCCAATATTTTCACCGGCCGGTCCCACTGGATCAGCACGACACAACCGGTATCGCTCCAGACCGAATGTTCGGTACCAGGTGCATTGACGATGTAACTGCCGCGCCCGTAGTCGCCCGCCTCGTCGGATTGCACGCCATCGAGGACGAGAATGGTTTCAAGCCCTTCGTGCCGATGGCGGGGAACGGAGGCGCCTGCCTCGTATTTCAGAAGTGCCACGCCCGGCTGGTCGCCTTCGAAAGGCCTGATCCAGTGGATGGTCACCTCATCGCGGAAGGGGCCGAATTTCAGCTCCTTCCAACCGCCCGAGGTGAGCAGTTCGCGGGTGGTTTCAGGCATGGGCGATGCTCTCCAGGATATCGTCGACACTGGCCGTCCAGCCGACGATCGCGCCCTGGGCGCGGATCATGGCGATGGCGGCCGCCTTGAATTCGGGGAAGTAGCTTTCCGTCGCCTCCTCGGCGAGCAGGCATTCGTAACCGCGGTCGTTCGCCTCGCGCATGGTTGTTTGGACGCAGACTTCTGTCGTCACGCCCGCGAATACGAGCTGCTTGATACCCTTGTCTTGCAGAACTTCGCCGAGTTCGGTGGCATAAAAGGCGCCTTTGCCGGGTTTTTCTATCACCACTTCGCCCTTCAGCGGCGCAAGTTCCGGGAGGATTGCGGTGCCGGGCTCGCCAGAAATCAGAATCCGGCCCATGGGGCCTTCATCGCCGATCCTGAGTGTCGGGTTGCCACGGTCCCTTTTTGCCGGCGGCAGATCCGAGAGGTCGGGCCTGTGACATTCCATCGTGTGGATGACCGGCAGACCGGCATTGCGGAAGCCCTGAATGAGACGTTTGACATCTGGCACGATCTTGGTGATGCGGCTGACATCGTTGCCGAGGCTGGCGCCGAAACCGCCCGGTTCGGCGAAATCGCGCTGCATGTCGATGACGACGAGGGCGAGCTGGTCGTGGTTCACCGGAAAGGCGAAAGGCTCTGCTTTGATCTCCGCCATCAGTGATGCCCCGCCATATGCGCGCCGATGACGCCGATATCGGCTGATCGCGCCGGGGTCTCGTAGACCAGCTTGCCTTCGGAAATCACCATGATGCGGTCAGACATTTCGAGCAACTCGTCGAGGTCTTCGGAAAGCAGCAAAACGGCCGTACCGGAATTGCGCGCTTTCATGATGCGGGCGCGGATCTCCGCAACGGCCGAGAAATCGAGACCGAAACAAGGGTTCGAGACGATCAGCAGGTCCACCTCGCCCGTCAGTTCGCGGGCGAGTACGGCGCGTTGCACATTGCCGCCCGAAAGCGCTGCGATCGGGGACGAAGACGATGCCGTCTTGACCTTAAAATCGGAGATCAGGTCTATTGCGCGCTTCTTCATCTTGCCCTTGTTCAGCCAGATCGCATCATTGCCGTCTGCCTTCAGATCGAAGGTGCGGAAGGCGAGGTTTTCACTGACCGTCATGCGTGGCGCACAGGCATTCTGCAGAGGCTCTTCCGGGATGAAGCGAACATTGTTCTTGCGGGTTTCCGGACGCGTCGCGCCGTAAATCGCGCCCTTGACGCTGACGCGGCCAGTATCGGTCGGCCGTTGGCCGGCAAGGATCTCAGTCAGTTCCTTCTGGCCGTTGCCCGATATGCCGGCAATGCCGACGATCTCGCCCGAGCGGACGGTGAGATTGTCGATCTCGATGGTCTTGAGACCGGAGCGATCCGGTGCCTTGACCTGCTCGACTGTGAGGACCGGCTTGGCGCCTTCGGAAATCGGAACGCGGGTGTCGAGTTCGGCAAGCTTGATGTCGCCGATCATCATCGCCGCCATGTCGGCCGTGGAAAGCTCACCCACCTTGCCGCTGCCGACGAGCTTGCCGCGCCGCAGGATGGAGACGGCATCGGCGAATTTCGTGACCTCGTGGAATTTGTGGGAGATCATCAATACGGTCAGCTCGCCGCGCTGTGTCATGCCGCGCACGAGACCAAGCATTTCGTCGGCTTCGGCAGGCGTCAGCACTGAGGTCGGCTCATCCAGTACCAGGAAGGAGCGGCCGAGATAGAGTTGCTTGACGATTTCAAGCTTCTGCTTCTCGCCGGCGGCAAGTTCACTCACCGGACGATCGAGCGGAATCTTGAAGGGCATGCGCTCCATGAAGGCGGCGAGATCCTTGCGTTCCTTCGCCCAGTTGATGATGGCAGGTACTTCGGCGCGGCTGATGACGAGGTTTTCAGCTCCGGTGAGCGAAGGGACGAGCGTGAAGTGTTGATAGACCATGCCGAGCCCATAGGTCGCAGCGTCCTTCGGTGACGCGATTGCCACTTCGCGACCATCGACGGAAAGCGCGCCCGATGTCGCGTGGTAGAAACCCATGATGCATTTGACGAGCGTCGACTTGCCGGCGCCGTTTTCGCCGAGCAGCGCGTGGAAGCTGCCGGCGGGTATCTTGATCGACACGTGGTCGAGGGCGGTGAAGCTGCCGAAGCGCATCGTCATGTCGATCGTGTCGATCCCAACGGCCTTGCCGGCTTGCGGAAGAGGGGTGTCGCGGACTGTGCTCATGGCAGCTGGCTCACAAGGGTTTGAGAGTTGGAGACGGAGCCGAAGACGCCGCCCTGCATCTTGACCATCTTGATCGCGGCGAGGTGGTTGCCATAGTCGGTCGCGCCGCAGCAGTCTTCCAAGAGCAGGCACTCATAGCCGCGGTCGTTCGCCTCGCGCATCGTGGTGGAAACGCAGACGTCGGTGGTGATGCCGGTCAGGATGATATTTTCGATACGCTTCTGGTTGAGGATCAGTTCGAGATCGGTAGCGCAGAACGAACCTTTGCCGGGCTTGTCGATGATCGTTTCGCCTTCGATCGGATAGAGTTCGGGAATGATGTCCCAGCCGGGCTCGCCACGTGTGAGGATACGCCCGCAAGGCCCGGGATCGCCGATGCCAGCGCCGATGCGCTGCGAACGCCAACGCTTGTTGGCCGGCAGGTCGGCAAGATCGGGCCGGTGGCCCTCGCGCGTGTGGATGATGTGATAGCCCTTGGCCCGCATGGCGGCCAAGACCTTCTTGATCGGCTCGATCGGTGCTTGCACCAGCGACAGGTCGTAACCCATGTGATCGACATAGCCGCCCTTGCCACAGAAATCCGTCTGCATATCGATGATGATGAGGGCGGTATTGTCTGGTCGCAGGGCGCCGTTATAGGGCCAGGCATAGGGGTCGGCGTCGATATAATGTCCTTTGGCTTCGACTAAGGCGTCCATCGTCTTCTCTCCTACTCACCCGCGAGTTTGAATGTTTCGCCGTAGCGACGCTCCGGCTTGTCGAAGCCGCAGGACGTACCGTCCGTAACCTTCACCTGATCCTCCCAAGGGAGGCGGTATTTGCCGGCGATGAGGTCGTGCATGTAGGTGTAGGGCGCATCACCGGCACCGCCGGCGACCGCGACGTAGCCACGATGGCCGAACTGGTAGATGTTGTTTTCGACGCCCCAGCCAAGGCGGGCTTCGCGCACGAGATCCGGACGCACCTCGGCGGTAATGATCTCGTTGACGCGGCCCGATGTGCCGTGAGCGATGATCGAGCCGTCGAAATTGCAGATCATGCCTTCGCCCATGCTGTCGAACGTGCCGTCTGAGCCGCACATGCAGACGCTCGCAGTGACCATGAGATTGCAGAAGGCGTTCGACTGGTTGGTGAATTTCCAGCTGTCGCGGATCGGCGCCGTGTAGCCGGCCGTGCGGATCATGATTTCCGCACCCTTATAGGCGCATTCACGCGCCATTTCCGGAAACATGCCGTCATGGCAGATGATGAGCGCGAGCTTCGCGCCCTTGGGGCCGTCGATGACGGGGATGCCGAAATTGCCGGGCTCCCACGGCTCGACCGGCACCCAGGGATGCATCTTGCGGTAATAGAGCTTCAGCTCGCCCCTGTCGTCGATGATAATGCCGGAATTGTAAGGCATGCCCTCAGGGTTCAGCTCCATGATCGAGAAGCAGCCCCAGATCGTATTCTCCCGGCAGGCCTTCTTGAAGGCTGCGACCTCTGGCCCGTCGAGCGTGCACATGATCTCGGGATTGATGTCCATCGACAGGCCGTGCAGGGCATATTCCGGAAAGACGACCAGATCCATGCCCGGCTGATTGCGCCGCGCCTTGCCGACGAGATCGACGATGACCTGCGTCTGGCGCGCAAGGTCTTCTCGTGTCACGGTGACAGGAAGCTGAAGCTGAACGAGGCCGATTCCGACGCCATGTTCCGACTTGTTCAATCCGCCGAGGCCATTCATGGCTTGGCTCCTTTCATGCTATTTCGTCAGGGAAAGCGCGCCGGGCGCGCCGGCGAGCGAACGTGTGGGTGAGGAGGTCGCGATCATGATGACCAGCGTCAGCACGTAGGGAGCCGCGTAGAAGAGGTAGTAGCCCTGCGTGACGCCGACCGATTGTAATGCCGGGCCGAGTGCGCCGGCACCGCCGAAGAGAAGAGCGGCGAGGAAGCAGCCAATCGGATTCCAACGGGCGAAGATGACGAGCGCCACGGCCATCAAGCCCTGGCCGGACGAAATGCCCTCGTTCCAGGAGCCGGGATAATAGAGTGACAGATAGGCGCCGCCGATGGCGGCCAGCGAACCGCCGACGGCGGTGGCGAGCAGTCGCACGCGATCGGGATTGATGCCCATGGCGCGGGCGGCATCGGTGCTGTCGCCGACGACGCGTAGGATCAAGCCGATCCGGGTATTCTTGAAAGCCCACCAGAGGATGAAGGCGAGGGCAGCCCCAAGCAGGAAGAGCACGTTGATATTCAGCGCGGCCTGGATCTGGGGCATGCTGGACCAGAAACCAAGCTGTATTGCCGGCAGGTGCGGCGCGGCCGGCTGGATGAAAGGCTTGCCGAGGAAGAAGGCAAGGCCGAGCCCGAACTGCATCATGGCGATACCGATGGCGATATCGTTGACCTTCGGCCATTTGCAGATCCAGCCATGGACGAGACCGAAGACGGCGCCCGTCGCCATTGCCGCGAGTACCCCGAGCCACGGCGAATTGCTCATGACCGCGACGGCATAAGCTGTCATCGCACCGAAGACCAGCGTGCCTTCAAGCCCGAGATTGATGCGGCCGGAGCGCTCGGTGATCGTCTCGCCGAGGCTGACGAAGATGAAGGGCGTGGAAACGCGGATGGCGCCTGCGAGGATCGCCAGGGGCACGCCCCATATGCCGATGCCTGTCTCTTCCATCAGAGGCTCCTTTTCCAGAGGTCGGGATTGAAGATCTTGAAGCGGCCGTAAAAGGTCTCGCAGAATAGGATGACGATGAAGAGCGTGCCCTGCAGCACTAGAACGGTGGCATCCGGCAGGCCCATGCGGCGCTGGATGAGGCCGCCCGAAGCATCGATACCGCCGAGCAGGATCGCGACCGGAATAATCGCCAACGGATTGTGGCGCGCGAGGAAGGCAACGAGGATGCCGGTATAGCCGTAGCCTGCGGCGAGCGAGGCATTGGCGCTGCCTTGAACTGCGGCGACCTCGACCATGCCGGCGAGCCCCGCGAAACTGCCGGCGATCGCCGTGAATCCGACAATAAGCTTGCCAACCGGAAGGCCCTGGATCTGGGCGGCGCGGACATTGCCGCCGGCGACGCGGGCGGCAAAGCCGAAGCTCGTTACCTCGATCAGGATCCAGGAGATAATGCAGGCGACGATGCCGATGACGAGGCCCCAATGCACGTCCATGCCGGGAATATTGCCGAGCATGTAATCTGGGGGCAGCGGCTTGGTGGACGGCTTGTTGAGACTGGCGGGATCACGCAGGGGCCCTTCGACAAACTGGTTCATCAGAGCGATGGCAATGTACGATAGCAGCAGCGATGAAATCGTCTCATTGACACCGCGATAGTGGCGGAGGAAACCGGCAAGGCCGATCCAGATGCCGCCGACCACCATGGCGGCAATGCCCATGAGAATAAGGGTCAGGAAGACAGGGGCAGTACCGGCAAGCGGCATGGCCATGGCCGCGGCAGCAACGCCGCCCAGCACGACCGCTCCTTCCCCGCCGATGATGACGAGGCCGAGGCGAGCGGGCAGGGCGACGCAGAGTGCCGTCAGGAGAAGGGGTGCGGCACGGCTCAAGCTGTTTTGCACCGAAAACCAGCTGCCGAAGCCGCCGGTATACATAAGCTGGAAAAGCATCGCCGGCGATTTTCCGATCGCCAGGATGAACAGGGAGAAGAGCGCAAGACCGATCAGGATGGCCGCAAGACCGATGACGACTGGTTCGGCACGGCGCGCAATCCATTCGAGGACGGGGCGCAACGATGCCGGCTTTCCGGAAACAACTGGGATTGCGGGATCATTGGCCTGGACGGTCATGGCGCTTCTCCCTCTACGGTCTACGCCGTCGATCCGACGACGCCCTCGACCAGATAATTCATGCTCTCGAGCTCGATCGCGTCTTCGGCATAGCTCTTGTCGGCAGTCACAACTGAACTGCCCTTGTTATCCTTCAGCGGTCCCTTGAAGACCGAGAAACCGCCCTTCATCATTTCCGCATGGGTTGCTTCGAAGGCCCTGCGGCCTGCCTCGGAAACGCCGGGGCCGAGCGCGCTCATCTTGACAAACCCGTCCTTCAGGCCGCCGCGAACGAAATTGCCGAGCTTTTCGCCGGCCTGCGCCTTCTTGACGAAATCGCTGTAGACATTGCCCCAGGCCCATTCGGCACCGGTGAGATATTTCTCGGGGGCAAGCGGGCTCTGATTGGCGTGGTAGCCGCAGATGAAGGCTCCGCGGCCGGCGGCC
Source organism: Sinorhizobium sp. B11 (assembly GCA_039725955.1). Taxonomy (NCBI): domain Bacteria; kingdom Pseudomonadati; phylum Pseudomonadota; class Alphaproteobacteria; order Hyphomicrobiales; family Rhizobiaceae; genus Sinorhizobium; species Sinorhizobium sp. B11. The sequence continues at coordinate 1,314,941 of CP091033.1, read as the reverse complement.
GTTTCGACGACGACCTTCGGGCTGTCGACGTGGCAGGTGATGACATCGGCACCCTGATCGACCAGCGCGTTGGTGGCTTCGGCTTCCTTGACGGCGAGCGACCACTCGCCAGTGAAGATCACCTGGCAGGTGATAGCAGGATCGACCGTGCGGGCGCCGAGCAGGAAGGCGTTGATATTCTGCAGAACCTGCGGGATCGGCTTTGCCGCGACGAAGCCAAGCTTCTTGCTTTTCGTCGCATGGCCGGCGGCGATGCCGTTCAGATACTGGCCCTGGAAGATATAGCCGAAATAGGAGCCGGTATTGGCCGGGTTCTTGCCCTCCTGCCAGAGGCCGCCGCAATGGCGGAACTGGATATCGGGATATTTGGCTGCCACGGCCAGCATGTGGGGATCGAAGTAGCCGAAGGAGGTCGGGAAGATGAGCGTCGCACCGTCCAGATTGATCATCGATTCCATCGTCTTCTGAACGTCGACGGTCTCGGGCACGTTCTCTTCTTCGACGACGGTGATGCCAGGCAGCGCCTTGACGGCAGCCGCGCCCTCGGCGTGCGACTGGTTGTAGCCATAGTCATCCTTTGGGCCGACATAGATGAAGCCGACGGTCAGCGCGGTCTGCGCAAGGGCGCGCGAGGAGAGGATGCCGGGGGCTGCGCCGACCAGGGCGGTGGCAGCGGAAGCCTGAAGGAAATGGCGACGGTTCATGGAAAGGAGTTTGGTCATCAGAATGCTCCCCTTGCGGCGTTTCGCCGGTTCATTGGTTACGGAAAAGTGTATGCAATGACCGTGCCAGATTTCATTCTATTGAATTCATTGAAAATATTCGAACGCCTGCAAAGTGCTGTAAAAAGTGTATGCAATTTTTAGTCACGTAAGATCAAAAACTATGCAGAGTCTATAAAATCAGCTAATTTTGGCGTCAGATGCTTCAGAATGAAAGTGAAGGGGACATGCAAAGGGCAATTTCCTTGTTTTAAACAAGAACTTGCTGTGCTATTTGACTTTGCCGTGCTAGCAATGCATGTGTATGCATCGCTCAATTGGCAGAATCATTCCTTGAAGCAGGTCAGGCGCAGAGAGATCATCCGGACAGGAACGACCGTCGAGCAGATGGTGCGGGCAATTGCTGATATGATCGTGACCGGGCAGATACTGCCGGGCGACAAGCTTGACGAGATTTCACTGGCGGCTCGTTTTGAAGTGTCGCGGACGCCTGTGCGCGAGGCGCTTCGCGAACTCGGAGCAATGGGGCTCGTCGATCGCGAGCCGAACCGCAGCGCTGTCGTCACCAATGTAACCGAGACCTACTTGCATTCGATGTTCGAGGCGATGGCCGAGCTCGAAGGCGTTTGCGCACGTCTAGCCGCCGAGAGGATGACGGTTGACGAGCGGCGTATGCTGGAAATCGAACATCGTGCGTCTGCACGGCTCGTGCATCAGGGTGCGGAAGAGGACTATGCCGTTCACAATACCGAATTCCACACCCGGCTCTATCGCGGCGCACACAACGAGCATATCTATGAGCTGGTAACCCAAAGCCGGGCCCGGCTCGCGCCTTTCCGGCGCGCGCAGTTCCGGCTGCCGGGTCGGCTCGCGAAGTCTTATGACGAGCACGACGTCATCGTCACCGCGATCATGCGGGCAGATGGTGCCGCCGCTGCAAAGGCTGCCTATTCGCATGTGGAAATCGTCAGCGATGCCAGTGTGGTCTTCGCCTCGGCGAGAGAGAAATAGCTAGCGCAGCCGTCGGAAGCCGCAAGGTTCGGAGTTCAGGCGTTACCAAACGCGGACACGCAAAATTGCTGATTGCGAGATTGCCGACGAATTGACAACATCCAGATCGCTCCATAAGCCAGCTTGCGACCGGCAACTAAAGAGGGAGCGACAATGTCGATCTGGATCGGGCGAATTCTGTCAGCACTGGTTGTTGTTCTGCTTCTTGCTGATGCGGCCACCAACCTTTTTGCACCTGATTTCATACGGACGGAAATGGAAGCAACCGGTTTCCCCGTCAACCTCGCCCCGGTGCTCGGCATGATTATCGCGATCTGCGCGATCCTTTATGCTGTTCCGAAAACAGCTTTCCTTGGTGCTATACTGGTGACCGCTTTCCTCGGCGGCGCCATTTGCACGCACTTCCGTCTGGGCGAGTTTTTTTACGCCACCCCAGATCGTAAGCTTGCTTCTCGGGGCTGCCACCTGGGGCGGCCTTTATCTGCGGGACCAGAGACTGCGCCAGTTGATACCACTGAATATAGTCTGAGCCTGCGGCGATCTCGCCGCGGAGTATGGAAGCGGCCGGTACTCTCCTCGCCCTTCTACAAGGCTGGCGGAATTCTGGCCGGCGACCAGACACTGTTGCGCCTACCGGCTGCGATTTTTTCTCAAAGGAAATCGGCGACTGAGACTTCAGGTCCTCAGCCGCCGACAAAGACCTCGTCCGATGGACGTTCCCGTCAAGGAAAAGGCTCGCCCTCGGCTGAGGGCGAGCGAGAACCATCTACAGGAGTGGAATTCTGTATCGATGGGTGAGGCCGATCCGGCAGGGAACCGAACCGACCTCCTTCTTCTGAATTGGAGGTCACCAAAGCAGAAGCCTGTGATGAAAAACCCCAGGATGCGATCCCGGGGTCTTCAATGTTCAGATTAGAACGAACGCTGCAGGCGGAAGTAACCCGTCGTGAAGTCGTCGCTATCTTCCGGATCCAGGTACTGGACGGAAGCCTTGGCGTAGAAGTTGTCGACGATCTGGTAATCAACCGTCAGACCGACCTTCCAGGCGTCGCCGGTACCGTCGAAGTCATCCGGAACGGTGTCGAACGCGCTGTGACCGCCGATGTAGTTGCCGTAATACTGAACACCAGGAGTGATCTTCAGCTTGTCCGTTGCCTTGATGGCGTATTCGGCAGCAACTGCCCATTCAGCCGTCGAGTAGTAGGAGTTCGGGCCGCTGGAGTAGACAGCAGCGAGGCCGAGCGTGCCCGGGCCGAGTTCAGCCGTACCCATAGCGCGGATTGCGCCGTCTTCGTTGTCGAAGTCCCAGCCGCCGGTGATCTGGTAGCTGAAGGCGCCAGCCGTGCCGCCGATGCCGAAGGCAACGCCGACATTGTTCGGGCCGTCGTTGGGGACGAGTTCGCCGAGGGCCGGATCGAAGTCACCCTGGTATACGCCGTCTTCCAGTTCGTCGACGCTGATGCCGGCGTAGAAGGAACCGGTTTCGTACTGATAACGGATCGAGTTATGCAGCGTTACGACAGAACCGATATCGTCGGTTTCGCCGGAGAGGCCATCGTCCCACCAGGAGTAGAAGAGACCAGCGCGGAAGCCCGCGACGTCGAGGTAAGCGGAGTCGAGGATCGTGTCCTGGTCCGTTGCATTGTCGGCATTGGCCTGGAGAACGATAACGCCGGTGAGCGGACCGTACTCGGTGTCGCTCTTGGCCGTGAACTGAACCTGACCACGGGTTACAGCATCCCAGTCAGAGTCGTTGTCACCGCCGACGTTCGAGCCGACGTTGACCTGGAAACGGATGTAACCTTCGATCTTCAGGCAGGTTTCCGTGCCCGGGATATAGAAGTAGCCGGTGCCGTAGGCGTCGCAGACGCGAACGTATTCAACCGGTTCCGGCTCGGCAGCGACGATTGCGTCTGCTGCGAATGCCGGTGCAGCGATGAGGGCAGCTGCGGAACCAAGCAACATCATACGAATGTTCATGGAAAGCCAATCTCCTAAGTTCGAGTGCGTTCCACGAAAGAACGTCCCCTCTGATAAAGCCCGATTAATTCGGTAAGGCCTAAAATAACCGAAAGGCAGGAGGGCTCAACAAGGAATGGTCTCATTTTACAGAGAATTCTAACTAAACCGCCATGTGTGTGACAGAAGTACAACACTCCTTGGGCGGGTATTAACAAGACGTAAAACAGAATGGCGAAATATGGCTATATTAGTACGACTTAGCCGGATTGGCCGAGCGCAAATGGGGCACGGCGGTCTGTCGCTGAAGCCTGAATCAATCAAATATCCTGCTGCCGCGAGCCTGTATTTGCCCATCTTGAAGGGCTGCCGAGAGAAAGTGCGGCTGAAATATAGGTTTTATGTGGCAGGCGGGACCGCCAATTCGACGGTGCCGCAATTCGATTTCTTGTGACGATTCGCGGCGGCCGAGGCAACGCTACAAGGCTCCAAAGGAGGCGCTCTGCTCCGCGTCCGGGAAACTCAGACCTGCGCTCGCCGCGCTTCAGGATCGGGGATCGGAACGGCAGCCATCAGGGCCTTCGTGTAATCCTCTGCCGGGTGTTCGAAAATTTGACGGCGAGTGCCGGTTTCGACGATCCTGCCGCTACGCATGACGGCGACCTTATGGGACATGCGTTCGACAACCGCCATGTCATGCGAGATGAAGAGATAGGAGAGCCCCATGCTCTCCTGCAGTTCCAGCATCAGGTCGAGCACGCGGGCGCGCACGGAGACGTCGAGTGCCGCAACGCTTTCGTCGGCAACGATGAGCTTGGGTTCAAGTGCAAGTGCGCGCGCAATGCAGATGCGCTGGCGCTGGCCGCCAGAGAATTCATGCGGATAGCGTGTGGCGGCGTCCGTCGTCAGACCGACGCGGCGCAGAAGTTCCGCAACTCTGTCCTGCCGCTCGGACTTACTGGCGATACCGTGTATGACTAGCGGTTCGGCGATCGCAGCGCCCACCGCCATGCGAGGGTCGAGCGAGGCATAGGGATCCTGAAAGATCATCTGCGCCGTGCGGCGTATGGGCTGCATGTCTCGATGGCTGAGCCCTGCGATGTTGCGGCCGTCGATGACCACATCGCCCGTGAAAGGAATGAGGCCGAGCACGGCCTTGCCGGTCGTCGATTTTCCCGAACCGCTTTCGCCGACGAGGCCGAGGGTTTCGCCGGGCAAAATATCGAAGGAGACGTCGCTGACTGCCGCGGCAGGCGCCTTGCCCTTGAAGAGAAAGCTCGCAGCACCGCCATAGGTGACATTGAGACCACGCACATTCAGTACTGGTGTGCGATCGGGACGCAAGGTCTCGACGCTGCGTGAGGTGATACGCGGCGGGCCGTCCGTGCCTGCAAACGCGCCCAGGCGTGGTACGGCGGAGAGTAACTGCTGCGTATAGGTTTGCCGCGGGGTACGGAAAATGCCGACGGCCGGGCCCTCCTCGACGATGCCACCATTCTGCATGATGATGACGCGGTCGGCCATTTCGGCGACGACGCCCATGTCATGGGTGATCAGGATGATCGAGGTGCCGAATTCTGATTTCAGCTCGCGCATCAGCTTCAGGATCTGCGCCTGTACGGTGACGTCGAGCGCGGTGGTGGGCTCGTCGGCGATCAGCACCTTGGGACGGCAGGAGAGCGCCATGGCGATCATCACGCGTTGCCGCATCCCGCCGGAAAGTTCATGCGGATATTGTTTCAGGCGTTTTGCCGGATCGGTGATCTGCACCGCATCGAGCATCTGTAATGCAGTCGCTTCGGCGTTCTCGCTGCCCTGATGCTCGCGGATCGCCTCCGTCAGCTGTGCGCCGATCGACATGACCGGGTTGAGTGACGTCATCGGCTCCTGGAAGACCATGGCAATATCGCCGCCGCGCACGCCGCGCATGGCCCTGTCGGAAAGTTTCAGCAGATCGCGTTCGCCGAGCATGATGCTGCCGGAGGCGACTTGAAGCGAGGCCTTCGGCAGCAAGCCCATGATCGACAGCGACGTCACCGATTTGCCCGAACCGGATTCTCCGGCAAGGCAAAGCGTTTCGCCGCTCGCCAAATCAAAGCTGATATTTTTCAGAACCGGTTTGCGACCTTCCGGCGTTCGCGCATCGACATTGAGATTGCGAACGCTGAGGATAGGTGCCGAGGGTATGGCTTCAATCACGCGAATACGATCCTAGGGAAGTAGAAGGAGACGACCCAGTTCGGCATATCGACGATTTCGCTGATGCGCAGATCGCCACAGACGGAGCAGAGCAGATAGGCATCAACCGCGCTCATGCCGTGTTCTGCGGTCAAAAGATCGATCATGCGCATGACGCTTTCGCGAGCACCCGTCATCAGGTCGGGGCCGATGCCGGTGGTCACTTCATAGCCGGCGCCGTCGAGATGGCGGGTAACCGGCTCGGTCGTGGTGAAACGCGGTGTCTGCAGGCGTGCATCTTTGACGAGCTCGATCGTTGCCTCGACATTCATCTGGCTTTCGATCGCCGTTCCGCAGACTTCACCGTCGCCCTGCGCGGCATGCGTGTCGCCGATAGAGAAGAGTGCGCCTTCGACCTCGATCGGCAGATAGAGGGTGACACCGGCCGTCAGGTCACGAATATCCATGTTGCCGCCGACGCGGCGCGGCGGCACGACGGAATGGGTGCCTGGCTCGGCCGGAGCGACGCCGATCGTGCCGGCAAAGGGCTTCAGCGGCACGCGGCCGCCAGGGCCGTAAAGGGCCGGCGTCATGCTGTTTGCATCATAGGACCATACGTGCAGCGCCGGTTCCTTGAACTGGTCGGCAAGCAGGCCGAAGCCCGGAATATTGGCCGTCCAGCCGATGCCCGAGGGAATGAACTTGCGGAGCGTCACCTTCAGCGCGTCGCCTGGCTTGGCGCCTTCCACGTAGATCGGGCCGGAAACCGGGTTGATCTTGCCGAAATCCAGATTATTCAGTGTTTCCAGCGTCGCGTCGCTGCCGAGCTGACCGCCGGAAGAATCCATGCATTCGAAATGGATGGTTTCGCCAGGCTTGGCGACAACAGCCGGTGCGAAATCCTTGTTCCAGCCGAAATTATGCTGGGCGCGGTGAATCGTGTGGGTGCAGGCAATGCACATAAGGTGTCTCCCTCGATTTTATGAAGCCTTCCCGGCCGAGCCGGGAAGGCATTGCTTCCTTAAGGCTTACTGCTTCACGTAGATCGCGTCGTAATTGATGACGCGGGTCGGGTCGATGTAGATGTTGTCCGCACCGCCCATCCGCAGCGATTTGGCGACGACGCGGCGTTCGTTGATGACGGGAACCCACGGCGCATCGGCCATGATGTCGGTGAAGACCTTGCCCCAGGCAGCGATGCGCTCTTCAGACTTGGCCGGATCGGACATGGAGTCGGCCGCAACCGCACGCTTGTCGAGATCGGCGTTGCAGTACCAAGACCAGTTCCAGCCACCCTGAACCGCACCGGCGCAACCGAGGATCGGGCCGTAGAAGTTGGACGGATCCGGGAAGTCGGCGATCCAGGCCATGCCACCCGACCAGATCATCGGCGCTTCGCCTTCCGTACCGCCGGCCGCGATGACATTGGCCTGCGCAAGCGCACGAACCTCAGCCTTCACGCCGATCGCTGCGAGATCCTGCTGGATCGCTTGGGCGATACGCGGTTGCGGATCGGTATTGGTGGAATAGAGCACCGTTTCGAAACCATCGGCAAAGCCTGCTTCGGCAAGCAGCGCCTTCGCCTTGGCGACATCATAGGCATAGCCGGTGAAGGACTTGTCGTAACCCGGCATCAGCGGCGGCAGCGGCTGGTTGGCGGGCGTTGCGCGACCGTTCAGGATGCGCGTGACGCGGTCCTTGTTGATCGCCATGTTGACAGCCTGTCGCACCTTGACGTTGTCGAACGGCTTCACCTTGGTGTTGAGCGTGATGTAGCCGGTGTGAAGCTGTTCGCCATCGACGATCATCTGTGCGCCATCGGCGGAGTTCTTGATTTCCAGGAACTTGGCCGGGGGGATGCCGTCGCCGGCAATATCGACTTCGCCCTTCTGCAGGCGCAGCAGCGCAACAAGAGGCTCCTGGCCGACTTCGACCGTGAAGCTGTCGAGATACGGCATGTTCTTGACGAAATAATCCTTGTTGCGTTCAAAGACGAGCTTCTGGCCGATTGTCCAATCCTTCAGCACGAAGGTGCCGGAGCCGACGGGCTTCTTGCCGAAATCGCCACCGGCCGCTTCGACGGCCTCCTTCGGTACGACCGAGGCGAAGTTGATGGCGAGAACGTGCAGGAAAGTGGCGTCCGGGCGCGAAAGATGGAAGACGACCGTGCCGTCATCCGGCGTCTCGATGCCGGAAAGCGTTTCGGTCTTGCCGCCCGTTTCATCGTCAAAGCCCTGGATCGCACCGAAGAAGCCGGCACCAGGGCCTTGCGTCTTGGGATTGACGGCACGCTCGATCGAGTACTTTACGTCTGAAGCAACGATTTCGCGGCCGTTGGTGAACTTCACGCCCTTGCGCAGCTTGAACGTATAGGTCAGGCCATCGGGCGAAACGGTAAAGCTCTCGGCGAGCGACGGGACGAGGTTCGGCGTGCCGGGCTCGTAATCCATCAGTCGCGAATAGAGGCTTTTGATCATCGACCAGTTGACCCAGTCATAGCCGATCTGCGGGTCGAGTGTGGTGATGTCATCCTTGTAGGTAACGACGATATCGCCGCCCTGCTTGGGTGTTTCCTGCGCCTTGGCGGCGATAGGGGCAAGCGCCACCATCGTTGCCATGGTTGTGTGTCGAAGCCAGCGTTTGAACATTCGGGTTCCCCTTCTTTGGTTGCTGTCAACGTGTACGGATGCGTGGATCGATAAGCGGCGCCACGAGATCGGCGAGCAGATTGCCGATGACGATGGCAAGTGCTGATGTCAGCGTGACGCCCATGATGATCGGAATATCGACCTGCTGAATGGCCTGCCATGCGAGCTGGCCGATGCCGGGCCAGCCGTAGACGGCTTCGACCACGACCACGCCGCCCATGAACTGCCCGATATCGATGCCGATCATGGCGATGATCGGCAGGATGGCGTTCGGCAGGGCGTGGCGGAAGATGATGCGGCGCGAGGACAGGCCCTTGGCGCGCGCGGTGCGAACATAATCCTGATTGAGCACGTCGATCATCGCTGATCGCACCATGCGTGCATACCAGCCGGCGCCAAGGACGCCGAGGGTGGTGGCTGGCAGCACGACATGGGCGAACGTGCCGTAGCCGCTCATGGGTAGCCATCCGAGCGTTACGGCAAAAACATAAAGAAGCAGCAAGGCAACGACGAATTGCGGTGCCGAGACGCCCACGAAGGAGGCGGTCATGACAAGCCGGTCGATGAAACCGCCGCGACGGACCGCGGCGAGCGTCCCGAGCGTCAGGCCGAGGGCCACTTCCACGAGAATGCCGGCCAGCATGAGCACGAGCGTTGCCGGCAGGCGGGCGGCGATCAGCGTCCAGACCTCGGTCTTCTGTGCATAGGAGCGGCCGAGATTGCCGTGCAACAGGTTGGAGAGATAGGTGCTGAACTGCACGAGCAGCGGCTGGTCAAGGCCGAGTTCATGGCGGATGTTGGCAACAGTTTGCGCCGTGGCGCTGCGGCCGGCGATCATGCGCGCGGGATCGGCCGGCAGCGCATAGAGCAGCACGAAGGTGATGGCGGCGACGCCAAGAAGAATGAGGGATGCCTGAACGAGCCGGCGAAGGATAAGGAAGATCATCAGCCTCTCCCGCGCTGGGTCGGATCGAGAATGTCGCGCAGCGCATCTCCGACGAGATTGAAGGAGAGTGCCGTCAGCAGGATGATCGCACCAGGGAAGAAGACGAGCCACGGGGCAGCCTGGAAATAGCTCTGGCTTTCGAAGATGATGTTGCCCCAGGATGGCTGCGGCGGCTGTACGCCGATGCCGAGGAAAGAAAGCGTTGCCTCCAGCAACACTGTCGTGGCGATGCCGAGCGTGCCCCAGACAATCGCCGTCGGCACCAGATGTGGCAGAATATGCAGGAAGAGCACGCGCATGTGCCCGGCGCCGAGCGAGCGCTCGGCCATGATGAAATCACGTTCCACCAGTCCGCGCGTCTCGGTATAGACGATGCGGGCAACCTGTACCCAGTTGACGAGCGCGATCACCATGGCGACGATCCAAAGGCTCGGCTGCAGCAGCGCGGCAAGCACGATCGCCAGCAGCAACGCCGGAAATGCCATCATCAGATCGGTGAAGCGCATCAGGATATTGCCGACGATGCCACGCATGTAGCCGGCGAGGATGCCGATCAAGAGGCCGATCGCAACCGCGATGCCGTTGGCGACGAGCCCGATGACGAGCGAAGTGCGCGCACCGAAGAGCATGCGCGAGAAGAGGTCGCGCCCCAGCGTATCGGTGCCGAGCAGATAGGGGCCGCCGGGCGGTAGCGGCGCGCCTTCCAGCGACAATCCGTCGAACATCTGCTCATCGGGATTGAAGGGCGCAATCCAGGGGGCCGCCACCGCAAGGCCTATGACGATAAGCACGACGACAAGGCCAAAAAGGGCGGTCGGCTGCCTTAAAATGGCTTTCAATACTCGCATTCAACCCGCCTCCGGCAGCGGTTCTATGCCGCCGATGATGAAGGCAGCGATCTGTTCCATCGGCAGCCGGCGACGCATGGCGCAGTTACGCAGGATCGAATAGGCGCGCTCCTCATCGACGGCGTGCGCCTTCATCAGTTTTTCGACGGCGGCATGTACGAGCGGGCGCAGGCGTATGCGTTCCTCCAGATATTGAAGGCGCTCGGCGACACTCTTGCGCTCCTGATGAATGGAGACGGCCATGACAAGGGCCGGATAGACCGCGGAGGCTGCAATCGGCTTGGCGATAACGGCGCCGGCACCCTGGCTGAGCGCCCAGGCGATACGGCCAGGCGCTTCCGAGCCGAGCAACGCGACGACGGGACATGTCGGAGCCGCACCGCTCCAGGGCAGGAGACCATCAAAACCCTGGTCGGCATCGACGATGACAAGGTCGGGTACGGCTGCGGCTGAAAGTGGCGCCCACTGCAGCGTGGCCGACAAGCCCAGCAGACGCAGCTGACGGATCAGCCTTTCGGTATTGCCATCCTCGCGGTGCAGGACGACGGCATGCCAGCCGGTGAAATTGGGTGTTTGCTTCATGATACCACCCGCAATCTCGGCGAAGACGCCTTGCTGCGGCCGGTCAGATAGGGATCGGCGGCGAGCGGCGGGCGCGAGGCGATCACATCGAAGCCGTTCTGAGCATTGATGCAACCGAGGTGGAAGGGCAGGGCCGCGTGGTTCGTCTCACGGTCGATGTTGAGCGCGCCGAAAGGTGTCGCCCAGCTCTTGCCGTACAATTCCCTGCGTACCGCAGAAGGCTCGTCAACCCCGGCCGCCACAATCGCATCGACGCAGAGCCGCACGGCTGTATAGGCACTGGCAAAGACGCTGGAGATACGGCGTTCGGCACCAAAGTGGGCCACGATCCGCTGCTTGAATTCGGCGTTTTCGGATGTCGCGATACTGTCGAAATAGGAGGCGGCACAGAGCTGGCCAGTCGCGGCCCCCGGTGCGATATCATCGAGCTCGCATTCCATCAGGTCGCAGCTGACAACAGGGCAGTTCTCCGGCCGGAAGGCGGGGTCGCGATCGGCAAGCCGCCGGATCGCTTCGTGGAAGGCATAGCTCGACGGCCCGATCAGATTGTTGAGGATGAAGCTCGGACGGCGCTGCTCGATATCGGCGACAATGCGCTCGACTGCGGTTTCCTCAAGCGGCAGATAGCGCTCTCCGAGGACCTCGCCACCGGCATTGGCAGTGAGTTCACGGGCAAGCCGATTCATCTCCCAGCCCCAGACATAATTGGCGCCGACGAGATAGGGCCGGTTGCCGTAGCGTGGGATCAGGTGCTCAAAAAGCGGCAGGAGATGCTGGTTGGGGCAACCACCGACATAGATGACATTCTCATTCGCCTCGAAACCCTCGTAGGGACACATGTACCAAAGCAGCGCGTCATGTTTTTCGATAAGCGGGATGACCTCCTTGCGGGCGGCCGAGGTAATGGTGCCGACGATATGACGGCAGCCGGCACGCAGCAGACGACGGGCACCTTCGAGATAGGCGGCAAGATCAGCTTGCGGATCAAAGAAGACCGGTTCGACCGGCCGACCGCTCGTCGCGGCGAATTCGGCAATCGCGAATTCTGCGCCATCGCGTGCGTCGCGCCCCATCGAGCCGTAGGGGCCGGTGGTGGAGTAAAGAATGCCAATTTTCAACGCATCATTCATCTTCAAGCCAAAAACCAAAAAACCCCATGAAAGCGTCCCATCCGCGACGGGGCCATCATGGGGCGAAACTGCCCAGCGACTATCGAAGTCATGTGAGAATGCGGAGCGTTTTGCCTAATCCGCAGGCTTGAATAAAATACAGGCACTTCAACTTTGTCAAGCGCGCGTCGGGCGAAATACGAGGGGCGACACCGTAAGATCACAACTGCAGGCCGAAGGCCTGACGATGAAGCTTTTGCGCCGTGCGAGACATCAGCGGGAGTGCTTGCAAAAACATCAACTCAGACGATAGTGTCGATGACGTTTTTTATTGGGGCGGCATTGAATGAAAGCGCAAATAAAGGTCAATGCCGAAGATATCAATAGGAAGCTCAACCGGCTCGGACCGGGTGATGAGCTTTACCTGAAAAAAGGCCGTTACTCCGATCCGATAACGATAACAGGTAAACGAGGTTCCGAGGAACGTCCTATATGCATCACCGGTCCGGGAGCAACCCTGGGCTCTGATATGGACTTCGACGCCTACCAGGAAACTGCGAACAAACTGGCTGCCGCTCACCAGAAGGGCGGTTCGTTTCCCGGTATCTATTTCATGGCCGACAATGCGGCTTTGACATTGCGCGACTGCCAATGGGTTATCATCGACGAACTGGTTTTCAGGAACTGCTGGCCGACAGCAATATACCTCGACAATTGCCAGCACATTTTCATACGCCGCGTCGATTTCAGGGGAGGATGCATTGCGATCGGTGCGGCCGGCCCCTACACGCGTCACCTGCTCGTCGAAAAATGCAGCTGGGTGCAGGATACGAAAAGCCACGGCGAAGACGACGTTCTATCGATCAGGGGCAATGGTCACGTTCGTGCCGACTTGTCCCCGACGGACTGCAGGCTTTGGAGCGATATCCTCTGGAAGCAGGTGCACGGATCTGGCGACGAGGATGGTCCGGTTGATCCGAACGGCGATGCACGTGCCTATGACGGCGATTTCTTCCGCGCCTGGACCATTGCCGGATATGTCATCATCCGCGACAACGTCATCACAGACGCATTCAACGGCGTTCATTTCTTCAATCAGGCATCGGAGTCCACCAAGGAGGCCTTCGCCCGGAATATACTCATCGAAGATAACTGGTTCGTGCGGATAAAGGACAATGCCGTCGAGCCCGAGAATTTCGCATGGAACTGGACGATCCGTCGAAACCAGTTCGTCGATTGCTACATGCCGTTTTCCTTCGAAATGCAGCGCTCCGGCTATTTTTATGTCTATGGCAATCTTGGCTGGAACATTCACATTCCCGGACCCGAAGGCGACAAGCATGCCAAGGGCGTACTCTTCAAGTTTCCCGAAAAGCATATTGCGGATGGACCGCATTACGTCTTCAACAATACCTGGCTCCTTCGAGCGCCGATTGCCAAGAAGAAGAGATTTGCGAAGCTGGAGCATCGCAACAACCTCATTGGCTATGCGACTGACGCCGATAAATTCAAATGGGAGAGTTGTTCTCCATTCGGATCAGGCTGGAGCTTGGACTTCTGTCCCTTGAGCGAACAGGAAGATCTGCTCCGCTTTGAAGAGAATTGCTTTACCCGTTCCTGGAGGTCTCTTGGCATTGTCTTTGACGGCGACGTGATCTCGCACCGGGATTTTCCCGGCCGATTGCGGGAGGCGCATTATGATATCGGCGAAAATGCCAGGTATGCGGACGTTCAATTCCATAATCGGACCATTGGTCTGCCATCCGGATTGAGGATGACCAAGGCTCCGCCGGCAGTAGCTTTCCCGATCGAGTTGCCGGATAAATCGCGCCGTTTGTTTGCGCCATCCAACTATTGTGTCGGCGCCTGGCAAGAAACCGGCCGGATCGATGTCTTTGATCCGCTATTCGCACTCATATGGCCGACACCAGCCGAATACTCTGAGGAATCCCAAACCTAGGAACGCAAGAGCGAGCGGCGAAAATATCCGCTTTCGAAGCAGCGCGAAACAAGATCGACGCCGATATCGCCAGTCCGCAGCCTGCTGGTCTGATAATCAACGCGTGCCACCAAGAGCTAAGTTCACGCAGAGGCTCGACCTCTATACGAAGAGGTCGTCCTTGCTCGCCATGAAAGTCTGGCCAGCGGCAAGGGTGATGGTGAACCTGCCGTCCGCAAAACGGATGGCGGTCTGAATATCCCGTGCTGCCGAAATCGCAATCTTCACCGGCCTGCCATTCTCCCAGTCGAGGTCGAGAAGCATGCCACCCCGCACGCGCAAACCGCGCACTGAGCCGCGTGGCCAGGCTTTGGGCAAGGCCGGGAGTAGGTGAATTTCGCCGGGGCGAGACTGCACCAGCATTTCCAGGATGCCGGTGGCCCCACCGAAATTGCCGTCGATCTGGAAGGGCGGATGGGCGTCGAACAGATTGGTATAGGTCCGCTCGGGGCTGATCAGCATTTTGACCACATCGAGCGCATGATCGCCGTCACGAAGCCGTGCCCAGAGATTGATGCGCCAGCCGATGCCCCAGCCCGTCGCGTCGTCACCGCGGATTTCAAGTGAGCGGCGGGCCGCCGCGGCAAGCGCGGGCGTCCTGTCCATGTCGATCTGCCAACTCGGATAGAGGCCGTAGAGATGCGAGACATGGCGGTGATGGATCTCCGGTACCTGCATATCCCAGTCTTCAAGCCATTCCTGCAACTGACCGGCAGCACCAATCCGGTCGGGCGGTAGGCGCGGCAACACGCGGTCGATCGTGGAGACCAGTGCGTCTTCGCCGCCGATGGAGACTGCGAGCGGGCGCAGCAGATTGAGGAAATCCCGGATGATCTGGCTATCCATGGCCGGCCCGGCACATAGGGAGGCGCCACGCGGATGGACGTTCTCCGGGGAGAGCGAAGGATTGGTCACCAGATAATCGGTGCCCGGAAGAGGAACCAGCACATCGAAGATAAACTCGGCAGCGGCCTTGGCAACAGGGAAAAGCCGCCGGCGTAAGCCTTCGGCGTCATCAAGATAATCGCTGAGGTCGAGCAGTTGCGCCATAAGCCAGGCGCCACCAGTCGGCCAGAGTCCCCATTTGGCACCATCGATCGGACCGGTCGCACGCCAGAGATCGGTATTGTGGTGCATGACCCAGCCGCGGGCGCGGTAGTGCACCTCAGCCATCTCGCTGCCGGTTTCGGCAAGCTCTTCCGCCATCTCGACAAGAGGCTCGATACATTCCGGCAGATTGGCAGGCGCCGGCAGCCAGTAGTTCATCTGCAGATTGATGTTGGCAGTATATTTGCTGCCCCAGGGCGGGTCGGTCTCCTCGTTCCAGATGCCCTGCAGGTTTGCCGGCTGGGCGCCAGGGCGCGATGAGGCGATCATCAGGTAGCGGCCGAACTGCACATAAAGGGCAGCCAGTGCGGGATCATTGCCTTCGGCAAAGCCACCAATACGACGATCTGTCGGCTGAGAAGCTGCCGGTGTCGTGCCGAGATCGACAGTGAAGCTCCGAAACAGCCTTTGATGTTCGGTGATATGGTCACGGCGCATGCTCTCGATGCTACGGCGCGCGGCTTTCGAAAGGCGTTCGGCAAT
Organism: Sinorhizobium sp. B11; assembly: GCA_039725955.1. NCBI lineage: Bacteria > Pseudomonadati > Pseudomonadota > Alphaproteobacteria > Hyphomicrobiales > Rhizobiaceae > Sinorhizobium > Sinorhizobium sp. B11. Next base: position 1,299,349 of record CP091033.1, on the reverse strand, counting down.
TATGCCATCTGCGTCGCCGGAGACGTCGTCATAACGGCGGAAACTCGTGGCTGCATCGAGCAGGATCAGCAGCTCGTCGGCGCCCTCGGCGGATAGTATGCCGCTGGAAGAGCTGACACTTCCTCCTATGTTGACCACCCTGATGCCGAAGGCGAAGCGCAGGGCGGCGGGGATGCCCCATTCCGCCTTGCCGGCGCCGGAGAAAGTGAGTTCCGGGCCGTTTTGCTCGACGAATTGTCCCCGCTGCGGACTGTCGATTGATATCCGGCATCTGATGGCTCCGGGCCGATCTGCCGAAAGGCGTACGACAAGCACACCGTCGACTGGGGAAACAAAGGCTTCGCGAAAGAAAGTAATGCCATCGGAAATGTAGGAAGTCGTGGCGATCGCCGTATCGAGATCGAGCATGCGACGATAGCTGCCGACGGTCTGCGAATGGAGGAAATCGATATGGAGATCGCCGACCGGCTGGTACGACATCTGCTTGATCGGCCGCGCCATCAGATGTTCTTCGGCCATCGCTTCCGCTTCGGCGTAGCGGCCTGCGAAGATCAGCTCCCGTACATCCTCCAGGTGGCCATAGGCATCGGCATTGACCGGCCGGTAGGGCCCGCCGGCCCAGAAGGTGGACTCGTTGATCTGCAGTCGTTCGGAAACAGCGTCGCCGAAGACCATAGCACCAAGCCGACCATTGCCGAGCGGTAGCGCATCCGTCCAGAGCCGCGCAGGGGCATTGTACCAGAGAAGGTTGTCCGTCATGATCATTCTGCCGGGATGCTGTTTGCCGGTCTGATGTCGCGGATCCGAAGGCCGTCGACGCTGAAGAGCAGCGCCTTTCTCGCGGAAAAGCCGGCGCTGACCGTCTCGCCCGGGCGCAGCGTCCTTTCCGAGCGGTCCTCGATGATGACGGATTGGCCCGAGGTGAGAGTTCCGTAGATGAAGCGGGTTCCTCCGAGGTTTTCCACGACGTCGACTGTGACATCGATCGCGCCGCCTCCTTCGTCCTGTCCGGTGAAATGTTCCGGGCGGATGCCGACCTTGACCGGCATGTCCTTGCCCGGACCGACGATGGCTGCTCTGAAAGCAGTGCCGCAATCGAGCTTGATCACCCCGTCCGCGCCGAGCGTGCCATCGAGGAAATTCATCCGCGGCGAGCCGATGAAGCCGGCGACGAAGAAATTGTCGGGATCGGCATAAAGCGTATTCGGCGTGCCTGCCTGCTCGATCTTGCCGGCGCGCATGACGACGATCTTATCGGCAAGTGTCATCGCTTCGGTCTGGTCATGCGTGACGTAGATCATCGTCGCGCCGATGCGCCGGTGCAGTTTGGCGATTTCTACGCGCATGGAGACTCGGAGCTCCGCATCGAGGTTCGACAAGGGTTCGTCGAACAGGAAGACGGCGGGGTTGCGAACGATCGCACGGCCGATCGCAACGCGCTGGCGCTGTCCGCCAGAGAGTTGAGCGGGCTTGCGTTTCAGGAGCGGCTCGATCTGCAAGGTCGAGGCGGCAGCGGCAACGCTCCGGTCGATATCGACCTTGCCCATGCCGGCCATGCGCAGCGAGAAGCCGATATTCTGCTCCACCGTCATATGCGGATAAAGCGCATAATTCTGGAAAACCATGGCGACGCCGCGTTCGATCGGATCGGCCTCGTTCATGCGCCGTCCGCCGATCGTCAGGTCGCCGGCGGTGATCTTCTCCAGGCCGGCGATCATGCGCAGAAGCGTCGACTTTCCGCAGCCGGAGGGGCCGACGAAGACCGTGAACGAACCGTCATCGACGCTCAGATTGAGCCCCTCTATCGCCTGAAAGCTGCCATAGGATTTGTCGATATCGTGCAACTCTACACTGGCCAAAGCTTCCTCCCTTTAACCGCTTGGCGGGCAGAACGCGTCAGGTGATCCGTCGCGTCGAGCCTCGCAGGATGATGTCGCATTCGAGGACGACGCTGCGCGTCACACCGCCTGACGGCTCCGTCAGGCGTTCCACGAGAATGTCCGTGATGGTTTCAGCAATGCTTGCCACCGGCTGGGCGACGGCCGTAATGCCGGCTTCGTAGAGCCGGAAGATTGCCACATCGTCGAAGCTGGCAAGCGAAACATCCTCGGGCACGTGCCGGCCGTTCTCCTTCAGCCAGCTCAGCCCTCCGACTGCCATGCCATAATTGGCGGAAAAGATCGCGGTGGGCGGATTTTCAAGCGACATCAATCGCTTGGTGGCCTCATAACCGCCGTCCATGCGCCAGTTTCCACGCGCCGCGAGGGTAGGATCGATTGTGATACCCCGGTCGCGCAACGCCTGTTCATAGCCCGCCAGCCGTTCAATACCCGAAGAATTGCGCGGATCGCCTGTCAAAATGCCGATGCGGCTATGGCCGAGATCGATGAGGTGGCTGACGATGCGATAGCTCGCCCGATGGTTCTCAACCATGACCCGGTCTGCTGCCAGCCCGCGAACGTCGTTGTTATAGAAGATGATCGGAATGTCGTGATGGATCAGGTCGTCGACACGGTCATAAACTTCCGCAGTGCCGTCCATGACCAGCGCATCGACACGCTGCGCGGCGAAGAAATCGAGTGCCTCGGCGACCACGCGCGGATCACCGCCATGGCAGTAAGTCAGCAGTGCCCGTCCGGTTGGACGAACCGAATGGGCGAGATGCTCGAGCATGCGGGAATGGAATTCGTCGAAGGTCGGCACCAGGAAGCCGATCATATGGGTGAGGTCGGTCCGGATCGAGGCGGCGGCGGCATTGCGCCGGTAGCCGAGGTCCTGGATCGCCTGCTCGATCTGTTCGCGGTTGGAGCGGCGGATCGTCTGGCCGTTGAGATAGCGGGACACGGTGCCGACTGCGACGTTTGCCACCCTGGCAACGTCGATGATCGTGGCTCCGCGCCTCTTTCCGGCTGTCTGGTCCGTCTGTTGCATTTCGAGCGGGCTCCTGCGTTCATCCATGGGAAATGACACCTGGCCAGGCGCCTTTCCGTCGTATAGCCCAGCACTCCGCCGCCCACCAGTATTGCGGGCGGCAAGAGCAAAGTCCGACGGCTCCCTTACTTCAACCTGCATTACGCGCCTTCAAAGACCACGGCGCTGTGGATGCGCAGGCGCGGAACCGTGATATTGATGGCGCCATCGTCACCCGCATTCCAGGCAAGATCCTCTCCTGTCATCGCATCGAAAACGCGCTTCGGTTTTGCCGGCAGGCGCACCGTGGCGTTGACGGGGCCGATCGCCGGAATGTCCTCGATCATTTCCATGACCCGGGTCGAACCGTCATCGCCACGTACGTCCTTGCCGCGGATCTGCGGCGGACCGTAGAGGAGATGCAGGATATGGCGGTCGTGCTCGATCTGATGCGTCAGCGTCGCCCGTCCGGACGAGGGCAGATCGGTGACCATGGCCGGATCGGGAACAAGCCGGTCGAGAAGGCCGCGAACCAGGTATTTGTAGAGCGGCTGGCCCATCGCCCGATAAAGCCGGAAGATCGGATAGGCGATGTAGGCCGCGCCCTTGTGTTCGGTCACTGCCGCGCCCAGCATATCGGCATCCGGGTCATCGGGCGCGTGCTGGTGTGAGCAGAAATGCTTGTAGGAGCGGTTGAAGTAGGACGGATAGACGCCGGCCAGCACCGTTGCGCCCACCGAACGGACGGTTTCGGCATCATCGTAGAAAACGAAGGCCGTTTCCGGCATGGAGGGATCGAGATCCTTTCCGGCTTTCACATAGCTTGGCTTGAAGGCGACAGGCGCAGGGCCTCTTTCGACACCGAAGTCGATGGCAAATTGCCCGCTTTCATCGAGACCCGAATGCCAGGAGGCGATGATCTTGCCGCCGCCGGCAAGATAGGATTTCAGCCGGGCGGCGAGCGCGGCATCGACAGGGATTTCGTCCGGCAGGATCAGCAGGCGGTACTGCTCGAAACGGCCGGACCTGTCGAGTACGTCGAAAGGCCGTTTCAGCTCCTGCAGTACCTGGGCGGCGCCGTCATCGCTTGGATGGTTGCGCGCGCCTTTGGGGTTCATATGTTCCGCCGAAAGGATCGCGATTTCGGAAATCTGCTTTGCGCCCTCCAGGAAGGGTTCGAGTTTTTCGACACGATGATAGGCCGGCGCAATCGAAGCGTAGGTATCGGGGTTGATCGCTCCGTTCGGATGAAGCTGGTCGCCGACCAGGCATTTGGAGCCAAGCGCGATCATTTGCGCACACTCATATTCCAGCGCGTCCGGGTGCTTGAAGCCGCCGAACTCTCCCCAGGATGTATGGAACTTGCCGGTATGAGCGAGGAAATCCATGCCGAGTGTGGCGGCATAACGGGCGCTCGACGGGAAATGGTCGTAGCCCCAGCCGCCGGTCGGGAGGCTTTCGAGCTCGAGATGGGAGTAAGTCGAAAAGCGCTCCGGTCCTTGCTTGTGGATGTGACCGCAATTGTAGAAGACACGCAGGCCCGGAAATTCGGCAAATAGCGCTTCACTCGTCTCGCGGCGGAACTGCTCGTTGACGGCTTCGTCGTTCTTCAGGCGGTCGGCCGGGTTTTCAGGGTCGAGACCTTCGCACAGCATGCGTTCGACGCAGGCTGGGCAGACGCAGTCCGGCGTCAGGATGATATCGAAGAAGAGGCCCTGCGTCGGATAGTTCTGCGCGACCTCGCGTGCCTGTTCGAGGATATAGTGCCTGAGGCCCGCATGATTGAGGCAGAGCGTGTGCCAGGCGGGGCTGAGCTGCTTGCCGGCGGATGGGTCGGTCGGCCGGTCGTGATGATAGCGGTTCGAGGCGCTCATCGCCCGCCATTCGGGATGTTCGCGCGCCGTCAGTTCATCCCATTGTACTGAGATATAGATCGGGCTTTCTATATCGGCTGCGGCAAGCGCCTTCACCATGTCGCCGAGAAGATCGGGGCGGGCAAGCTGCGGATGCGGCTTGCCGACCTTGGTCGGATAATAGGACCAGCCGTGATGGCACTTGGCGAAAATGGTGATGGAATCGACATGGGCTGCCTTCAGCGTCGAAACGAAGGCATCCGGATCGAAATCGGCGCCGATGCCCGGAATATGCTCCGATGTATGGAAGTCGAGATGGATCTGGCGGTAACGCAGCGGCTTGTTCGTTGTCTTGGGCATGGGTCCTATTCCTTTGCGCCGGTGCGGGTTTGCGAGCCGGCGGCGAACTGACGTTGGAAAACGAGGAAGACGAGCAGGGGGACGATGGTGGTGAGGATGGCCGCCACCGATCTCAGGTCCCAGTTGATCTCGTAGCTGCCGGAAATACGGGCAAGCAGCACGGGAAGGGGCACATCGCTGCGCAGGAAAAGCATGGGCAGCAGGAGCGCATTCCATGTCCAGAGGAACTGCAGGATGCCGACGGCAAAGATAGGCGACAGGCTGTTCGGCAGCACCACATGGCGGAAGGTCGCGAGCGGCCCGCAGCCGTCGATCTTGGCCGCCTCCACGAGCTCGCGCGGAAAATCCTCGAAGAAGTTTTTGACGAGGAAGATAGACCAGGCGAAGGACAGCCCGACATAGGGAATGAGCACAGAGAGAATGTTGTCGATCAGCCCCATGTCGCGCCAGAGCGTGAAGAGCGGAATGATGACGACTTGTTGCGGCAGCACGAATGCATTGATGATGATGATCAGCAGCACCCGGCGGAAGGGGAATGTCAGAAAGTGGAAGGCATAGGCGGCGGCCGGTGTGAGCAGCATGGTGAGTGCCGTCGCAATACCCGCCGTCTTCATCGTCACCCACATGGAGTCTGCGAGCGGGTATTTGTCCCAGACGCGGTGCCAGGCATCGAGCGTAAGATCGAAATGATCGAAGCGCCACCAGCCGAGCGATACGCCCTCCGGCGGACGCAACGAGGTGACGACGATGCCGATGATCGGGATGACCCAGATGAAGGCGACGATGCCGACGACGATGATAATCCAGCGAGGAGCTTTGCCGATCATTTCGCACCTGCCGTTCGCTGGATGATGGCGGGGATCGAGACGATCAGGACTGCAAGCAGCAGGATGACGGTAGCGGCCGCACCATAGCCCAGTTTGAACTGGGTCATGGATTCCCGATACATGAAATAGCCGACGGTTTCGGTCGAACGCACCGGCCCCCCACCGGTCAGGATATAGATGATGTCGAAGGCACGCAGAGCCGTCAGAAGGTTGATGAAGACAGCGACGCGCACGCCCGGCATCGACAGCGGCATCATGATGTGCCGCATGGTCGAGAGCGGCCTGGCACCGTCCATGTAGGCCGCTTCGAGCACAGATTTGGGGATCGCCTGGATGGCAGCGAAGATCAGCATCAGGGGCAGACCGACACCGCTCCAGGAGGCTGCAACGATCAGCGCCCAGAGGGCGGTGTTGGCGTCGCCGAGCCAGGCATGGGCAAAACCGGGAAAGCCCAGAAGCTGGATCAATGAATTGAGCAGACCGCCGGCATCCGGCCTGTAGATGCCGATCCACATATAGCCTGATACTGCTTCCGAAATGCCGAAGGCCGCAAAGATCATCACGCGGAAGGGCAGGGTTTGCTGCGGCGCGAAGGCACACAGCATCGCCAGAACCCAGCCGATCGCCACCGAGATCACGGTCGTGCCGATGGTGAAGATCAAGGTCGTCAGCAGCGTGTTGCGGAAAGCCGCGTCCGCGAAGAGCCGCGCATAATTGCCGAAGCCGATAAAGGCCGGCTTTCTGAGCCCCTGGATATCCCAGAAGCTCAGCCGGATCGTCTCGACCAGCGGATAGATCACGGCGATCGCAAACAACACGATAACCGGCGCAATCAGGATCAGTGCGGCGGGCGTGTCCCTAAGCAGACGCCGACGGCCTTTGATGCCAGCCGCCAGCGGAGAACCCTGCATCACGCCCGCCGCTTCCCGCACCGGGGAAGCGGAGGTGTCAGCCATCAGTAGGAACCTTGGGCCTTGGTTTCGATAGCAGCAAGAACCGCATCGATATTGGCGCTCGACGGATCCTGCAGGAACTTTTGCAACTGCACGCGATACTCGTCGACGAGATCGCCGGGCAGCAGGTCGCCGAGCACGAATTGCAGCTTCGAGCTTGCGACAGCCTGCGTCGCCACTTTCTGTGCTTCACCATAGAGCGAAGCATCGACATTGCTGCTTGGCGAGGCATAACCGGCCTTGGCGAGAATGTTGGCGGCCTCGGCACTCGTCCAGAAATCGAGGAAGGCATCTGCCGCCTTCGGATTAGGGCCATTCGTCGTCACCAGCAGCTCCTTGGCGTCGACGCTCGATGTATCGTCATGGCCCATGCCGAGAGACGGGAACTGGAACAGACCGTAATCCTTGCCCTCGACCAGCTTGTAGTCGTTCTTGGCGCGATTGTTCATCCACATGCCGATCAGCAGATAGTTCTTGGCATTGGCCTGGAAGACCTGGTCGGCCTCACCGTCCCAGTCGTTGGCAAGCATGGTGTTCGGCGCCCCGCAGCAACCGGACGTCAGCATCTCGGCGTATTTTGTCAGCGCGGTCTTCACAGCTGGATCGGTCCACGGGATTTCATGGGCGCCAAGCTTCGCCGCCGTCTCCACACCTGCGGTTCTGAGCAGCAGGGTTTCAAACCATTCGGCATGCGCCCAGTATTTCCCGGGGATCGCGATCGGGGCCGCATAGCCCGCCTTTGTAAGCTTCGCGAAGGAGGCGACAAATTCGTCCCAGGTCTTCGGCGGTTCGGCAATACCGGCCTTGGCGAGATGCTCCTTCTTGTACCAGATGCCGGAGCGGTCACCGAAGGTGTAAGTCAGGCCGTAGGTCTTGTCGCCGATGGATCCGAGATCCTTCCACGACTGGCTGACGAGCTTGTCCCAACCGAAGGATTTCCACTGATCGTCGATCGGCCGGAGCATGCCGGCATCGGCAAGTTCCTTGCGAAAGGCCGGCCACGTGTTGAAGAGCACATCGACGACCTCGCCGCCCATCAGCGCGGTGCGGATGCCGCCGCGCATGTCACCCTGGCCAGTGATGGCGACTTCGCGGATCGTGACATTGGGATATTTCGCCAGAAAGGCCTTCTCGATCGAATGCATCATGTCGAGTTCTGAGCCGCCGAGCCAGTTCAGAACGACGAGTTCGCCGCTAACTGCATCCTGAGCTCTCGTTGCGCCTGCCATGGCCAGCAGGGCGGTGCTGCCCGCTCCTGCGAGCAACGTGCGGCGACGGATTTCGGGCATAAATCTATTGCTGTTGGTCATGTCACGTCCTCCCAAACGTTGACTGCTGCCATCCGGCATTCAATTTAGTTGAAACGTTATCATCTATTTTGCATCCAACAAGTGTTTTTATCGATAAACAAACGACAATTTACTTAAGTCGTTGCCGAAAAAACGATAAAATTGACCTTGTATGATGATTTAGAGCCGGGTTTCCCAGGCTGCGCGAGCGCAAAAGGGACATGGCAATGGAAGCCGCCTTTGTAACTCGCGATGGCGTTGGTCGAACTGGCGTCAGCATGGCGCACGATCTCGTGAACAACCATGTTCGCGGTCGGTACATTCCGCTTTCCGTCGTTGACGCTGGCAGATGGTAGCGTTACCATCTGAATAAACAGCGCCAAGAAAAGCTTTATTGCAATGGAGGAGACCTATGGGAGAGCAGGTGGAGGAGAAAAATCTTCACGGGCGCGTGCAATCGATCGACCGTGCCATGATGCTGCTCGAAGCGATGGGTATGGACGAGCATGGCAACCGTCTGGTCGATCTCGCCAGCCGCACGGGTTTGGCCCCGTCTACGGTTCATCGCATTCTGACAACACTGGAGCAGTGGCAATTCATCCAGTACAATCCCAACGATCGCATGTGGCATATTGGCCGGCAGGCCTTTGCCATCGGTTCCGTGTTCACCCGTCAGAGCAATCTTGTTGCGACCGCGCTCCCCTATCTCAGGCGCTTGCGCGATCAGACGCGCGAAACCAGCAATCTCGGCTTCGTTCAGGACGGTGAGATGGTTTGCGTCGATCGGGTTGAGAGCCGCGATATCACCCGCAGCGTCAGCCGGGTCGGCAGCAGGGTGCCGATGACGGCCTCAGCCATGGGCAAGGCGATCCTGGCGACATATTCGCAGGAGGATCTGGAGGCGATCCTGTCACGCGAGGGAAGCCGACGCTTCACGGCCAATACGCTCACGCGACAATCGGCTCTTTGCGCCGATCTCGAAAGAATCCGGGCGGACGGTTATGCTGTCGATGACGAGGAGCTGGTTTCCGGCCTGCGCTGTGTGGCAGCTGCCGTCTACGACCATCGCGGCGAGGCGATCTGCGCCATATCGCTGTCGAGCCTCGCGTCGCGGATAACGCCGCAGCGGATTCCAGTGCTCGGGCGCCTGCTCGCTGAGACTTCGGCGCAGTTGACGGCGGCTCTCAGCGGGGAGATGCCGCCTGTCAACGCCATTGCGAGCTGACGCGAAACACTCTGCTCGAAATGAAACCGCCGGCTGTTTCGAGCCGGCGGCTCTCTTTGTCGGTCAGGACCAGTCGACGACGATCACCTCGTGGTCGAGGATCGTGCCGACATCGATGGCGATTTCGCTGCCCTCGTCGGTGACCTTCACAGTCTTTCCCGCAACCCTGAGATTTGCGTCGGAGGCTGTCTTGCCGCGCGGTTTGCGCAGACGCAGGGTCACCGGACCAATCGGTACGAGCTCGTTCTGGCGACCCGGCACGCGGGAGACCAGAACGCGGTTGTTGAGGTGAACGATCTGCCGTCTATCCTGCTGATAGAGCACGGCCGTAACAAGATCATGCGTGCCTTCCAGCCTCAGGAGCGATCGGTCGGCTAGCATCCAGCGCGCGGCATTGGTAATCAGCCGCGCGTGCTCGAACTGGTCGTCACGTGCATAACAACGGTCGAGATCGGCAACGAACCAGACGAATTTTCCGTTGCCGTGTTCGCGGACGGTGATGGCAGGCACATCCGAATAAGGCTGCCGCATCCAGGAGGTTTCCGGCGGATAGATCGGAAAGTCCGGGATGAAAGTTGCCAGCACCTTGACGTCATCATCGACACTGGCGATGGGCAGGTAGCCGCCGAAGGGAAGGGTGTCGGTTTCGTCAAGACCAGCAAGCACCGGATGCCGGCTTCCGTCAGCTTTCGGCGCGGTCTTGTCCGATGGTCCGTGGACACCGGCGCGCTGTTCAGGCAAGAGGCGCAGATAAGTGTGACGCGCGCTGGTCTCGATGTCGGGATTGGCGGCCTCGAAGTCACCATGCGCGCCATTCTTGCGATGGACGCCGAAAAGCTTTGCAAGGGCAAAGTCCTTTCGGCGGTCGCCATGCTCGCTGTAGAGGCTCGCTTCTGACGAGGCGATCACAGAACCGCCTTGGGCGGCGAAAGCTTCAACGGCAGCAACCTGCTTGTCCGTCATGGCGGCGAGGTTCGGAAGGACAAGTACGCCGAAGCGCCCCGCAGCCTTGCCTATATCGTCGGCATTGACGGGCAGATAGGTAATCCCAGCCCGATCGAGCGCCCTTGTCGTGCCCCGATAGGGGTTCATGGTGCGGTCGTTTGCCTTGTCGCGGCCGTGATAGTCGTGGTTGTGCTGCGACCAGACGACGCCGACATCGGCCTGTGGCTGGCGATTGATCAGAATATCCTGGTTCGCCTCATGCCATTTGAATATCGGCTCTGCCGTCCTGTATTGGCGGCGATCTTCATGAGACGAGCCGATATGATGCCACCAGGGCTGGATGCCGCCGGCAAAGCCGGAGGAGGACCACAGACGCACTTCGGCGGGCGGCATGCTGGCGAGGCGGAAAGCCGGCGAACCGAGCTGGTATTGCGGCGTACTCTCGGGGATGAGCTTGTCCCAACCACCAACTTCATGCAACCGTTTGCCAGTTTCGGTATTGTCCTCGAAACCGTCGACGAGGTTTCTGCGCTGATGGTCGAGCATGACGATCGGGCTGCGGGCAAGGATTTCCTTGAGATCGATGAAGCGATTGCCGTTGTTGAGGATATCGCCGCTGATCATGCCCATCCAGCAGCAGTCCTTGCCGCCGACTGCGGTGGTGACCTTGTTGTTGAATTCCCAGAGGTCGGTGCGTCGCTTGTAGTTCCACTGGATCCAGCGGCGATAGTTTTCGTCAGCCCAGTCATGGCGGCCGGGCAGGTCCACGGCCGACCATGCGAAGAACTGCTCGGTGCAATGCCGGCAATAGCAGATGTTCTTGCGCGGTATGCCGGCCCAGCTGTTGTCGGCGAAACCGTCTGGCATGGTGCGTTCGATGATCTCGCGCATGATGTCAGGCAGATATTCGCTGTAGTAGGGCGAGTTGATGCAGGTGACGTATTTGTCAGCCTGACGGTAGGGCTTGCCGTCGATATCGAGGCAGATCCAGTCCGGATGGGCACGATAGAAGTCTTCCGCGACGCGGTTTGAATCCATGCGCGCGATCACCTTCAGACCCTCCTCGCGTGCGGCCTTGACGATCTCGCCGTAGAGGTCGCGCTCTCCGAGCGTTACCGCCTTGTGATGCAGGGGAAATTTCGTCGGGTAATAGCTGACAATGCCGCCGGCATTGATGATAACGCCTTGAACGCGCGTCTTGCGCCAGTGCTCCCGCCACCAGGTGTCGTCGTAGCGCTCGGGGTCGATTTCAACCAGATTGGTCTGTCCCCATCGCAGCGCCGTGCGGTACCAAGGTTCCGATCCCATGACTATTTCCACCCTTGTTTCAGTTGTTTGCCCCGCAAAACTAACTGAAAGCATTGTTTAGTCGCCGACTATTCCCGGAAATTCCACGATGTGGAAAATCCCGGCAAAGCGCTCGATGGTCATCCGGAATGTTGGCGCTTTATCCTAATAGCGGAAGTACGATCTACCGTGTCGGCAAAGGCTAGAGCGGTAATGCCAAGGGTAGGGACGGGCCGTGCCCTATGCGTCCTTGCTAGATTCCGTCGAGCGTGAGCGATCAGGCTTTCGTTTGCCACCAGACGAGTGCAAACGATGCAGAGGCAAAGGTGGCTGCGAGAAGGGTCTGATGGTCCATGACACTGTCCTTGTTGAAGCCGCACCATAATGCGGAGGCGGCGAAGAGGTTCCGCATGATCCGCGCGCCGCGACCACGCAGTAGGCACCGACATCTCTTGCGAAATTCGTGTGACGGCAGCGATGCCGGAGCTGATTGAAGACAATGGATCCGCTCAAGCTATGGCGATCTGAACTTCGCTGACGACCGGCTGGCGCCCAAAAGCTTGCGTTAAATTCAAGGCAGATGCCGATCATCGCGATTTCGTGATCGCGGCCCAGGCAATAAGAGCATGCGTCGCCGTTGTCGACGCGCGTTGGCGCACCATCTGGCTCATCCGGATAGCATCAACACCGGAGGGACGACGATGACAGACAGGGAAGACCGTATCAGGCAGCGCGCCTATGAAATCTGGGAACAGGAAGGCCGTCCGCAGGGCGAGGATATGAGACACTGGCTTCAGGCGTTTCAGGAGATCAGCGCGAGCGTAGACGCAGACAGCCAGCCGGCCAGGAAGCCACGCGCGAAGAAGGCCACGGCCACCGACAAGACGGCAAAGCCAAAGGTCGCAAGCAAATCCAAAGGCGGCGCCCAGAGCGTTCCGACGACAACACCGCCGCCGAAAGCTGCCAAGCCCGCCGGTGGTGTCACCAAACACTGACGGGGTTTTGGGTCGCGTTGGCATGGAGCCGATAGACATAAGCTTCTAAACGAAAAGGGCGCCTTGATCGGCGCCCTGCAATCGTCTGTCGCTTTTTCATGGCCACCGTACCCCTCGGAGCGGCCCGACGTTTCGGAACACGCCCCGCCCACCTGATACGCCGGTCAGCCGCGCTGCTGGACGTGCAGCATTCGCTCGCGCGTTGCGAACCATTCCTCGGCGTAATCGTCGTTCCTGTACTCGTCGAAATAGGGGCCGCCATCTGTGAAATGCACGATCTTTGCGTCATCGCGCTTGTCATATTCGTTGACGAGATAGTTCCAGGTGACGGGCAGCTCGCCGATCAGATCGTCGCCGTCGAGCCACTTGAACTGGTGCAACTGCAGACCGGTTGCGGTGTTGACATAATCAGGTGTCAGCGCCTTGCATTTTGCGTTGTTGAAGAGGATGAGGCTCGACCAGTTCTTCTTTTCGTACTTCGTCTGCACCTGGCCGAGAAACTTCGTTTCGACCTTCGGCTGGTAATCGTGCTTCACGCACATGACGGAATAGCGCTCATCGCGCAGCGCCCAGAGCTCGGCAATATCCGTGCGCGCAAGCATGTCGCAATCCATGAACAGGCTCCATCCCTCATACTGGCTGAGATAGGGCGTCAGGAAGCGCGAGAAGGAGAACTCGGTCGACTGCAGTGCGTTTCGCTCACGCGTGAATATGTTTGCGACATTGTGCAGGTAGATCGGCGTGATCCTCACGGGTACGCTCGATTTTTCCAGAATGCTTTGCGACAGCACGTGATGGGCAACGACTTCCTTTGAATCGAAACCAACATAGATGTTGACGATATCGGTCATATCAATTTCTCCTTGGCACAAATCAGTGATTGCATTCAGGAAGCTTGCTTCTTCTGGCGGTCAAGCGCGCGCTGCTTGCGGGTCTTTGGCCGCGCCTTGCGGAACGCCTGATCGAGAGCCCGCTGCCATTTGGTGAGTGACATCAGGCCGTCGATGAGGGTCAGCGCATGATCAAGCCGCGTGGAGAGTGCATCGTTGACCGCGCCCTGGATCTCCTCGAATTTCGCATCAGGAAAATGCCGGGCCAGAAGATCGAAGCGGGACGGCCTGGCGTGTTCAGCGCTGGTGATGAGGCCCCTTTGCGCCAGAAGCCTGAAATAGATCCGTTCGAATGTCCAGTCATGAACGTCGAAGACTTTCCAGCGCGCACTCCTTTTCCCGGAAAATCCGGCGAGCACGATCTTCGGCGTCAACTGAAGCTCCCGCATCCACGCAACCAGCGCAAAGCCGCTCGTCGGGATTTTATCCGGCGGATAGTGGCCCGACATCAGCGTCTCGAGATCACCGTACATGACCGTCGCACCGTTGAATGCGGCAACGGGACTGAAGCGCTCTTCGGGTGCGGTGCGGATATTCAGAATGCCGAGGAACTTTTCCGAGGTGAAGAATTTCAGGACATCATCCACCTCCCGCCGATGGACGATATTGGCGCCCATCATGCCGCTGCGCGCCACAAGAATGGCATGTCCGGGGAAACTGCTGTCGAGGACCTTGTAGACCTTGTTGAAGAAGACGAACAAGGTATCGCCGGGAAACTCCGTCCTCATCGACTGCGGATCGAGCGCCTCGCTATTGGCGACCAGAACGATGTGCGAATAGCGATTGAAGAATGCGCGCCAGGCATCGGCGCTCTGCGTTTGAAAAACGTGGCTTCCTGAATTTTCGGGTCCGGGATTCCTGTCGACCATTGGGACGCCCTCACTCGCGCCAAAGTATGTCTTCAGTTGTTGGGAGCGGTTCATCGCGCCGGCGCGCTTGCCGAACGCAAGAAGATAGTCGGCCGCCTTTCGGGAAGGACTGCGACGGCTGACAAATCCCGACCACGGTGTTTTCGAAAGCATGTTCGAATAGATCTCGGCATAGGTCGACTGCCCCGTCTGCACCGAAGGGTGCCACGGCTTGCGACGCCCGGTGAAATGCAGCAGCGCAGGATTGCGGATATAGCGCATGGTCCCGGTCTGGACATTCCATCGGTTGTCGAGCCGCTGCCACGTCCCATGAAAGGCAATATTGAGAATATCCTGGTCGTTGGAGGCGAAGGATCGTCCCGATCTCAGCAGCGAACGCGCCGTCTCGAAAAAGTCGCCGGCCCGGACGGCGGCGCAATCCATGAGAAAGACCCCGGCATTGAAGTATCCCGCTCCCCGGTCGAGGCCGAGCTCGCGCTCCCCGCTGTCCGATCTTGTCGGGGAAGGCAACGACGTAGTCATCAACGGCACCGATGGCCTTGCCGTTGAGATCGACATCGAAGAGTGGATCGATATTGCCGACGGCCAATATATCCGCATCGAGGTAAAGAACCCGCTCCAGGTTCTCGTTCATCAGCTTGTCGAGATAGAGGCGCGCAAGCGTCGACTTGTGCCAGCGGCCTGCCGTCTCGGGCGTATCGGTGGGAAAAGTGAAGTCGACGACGTCGATATTGATTCCGTTGGCCATGTTGAAGGTTGCAACGCCAGCCTTCTGGTCCTCGGGCAAATCGATGCCGACGATCACCAGTTTGATATCGTTCTTTTGACTGTTGCGTACGACTGACAAGAGTGTGCAGCATGCGGCCGGAAGCATCCGCGCATCCGTGAACACGTATATGGCCTTGCTATGTATGCCAACCGACATCCCGCCCCCTGGGAAATGCAATATTGAGCGACGACAGAATCCTGAATGAGCTCGTTACTAAATGAAGATTCAGGAAAATCCTACCGCACTCAACCGCGCAGACGGTGAAACATCGTGGACAAGCGAGTTTTGTCAATGCCATCAGGGGTTTTTACTTTTTCGGCAGTCGCCGCAGTGTCAACGACGAACCGACGCGGTAAGGAACGCCCGCCCGTGGCGTTCAGCAAACCTCGCCGGCCGGATCTCGGCTGCCAGATCGAAGCGGCGCCGGCTTTTGTGCAGACGTCGGGGACACCCCGGAAAGCTCGCGGCCCGCCGGGGTAATCCGTTGGCTAAGTTGTTCTGAGGCGGTTTGTTTTGCGCCACTCTTCGTATTCTCCGCGGGCATCGTCATGCAGCGGATAGTAACGCTGCAACGACCCGCCCTCCATGAGCTTCAGCCGAGAGAACTCCTCCCAGTCGTGATGCTTTTGCGACTCTTCGATTACTTTCGAGGCCATAGCAACTGGAAGAACCACCACCCCATCATCGTCGGCGACGATGATGTCGCCTGGGATGACCGTGACACCGCCGCAGGCAATCGGAACGTTGACGGCATTCGGATAGATGCTGGTCTGCACGTGGTAGTTGGGCGTCCACCCGCGCAGCCAGAGGGCGAGATCAAGCTTTTCGACATTGGGCCGATCGCGCATGCAGCCGTCGATGACAATGCCGGCGCCGCCTCTGCCTTTGAAATAGGTCGACATCATATCGCCGAAGACGCCAGAGCTCATGTCGCCGCGCGCGTCGACCACGACCACATCGCCCTCCTGCGCGTGATAGAGCACGTGCCGGTGCAACTGCGTCTCGGGATCGGCATATTCTCCCTCGTTGAAAAGGTCCGGCCGCTGCGGCAGGAACTGAAGAGTGAGGGCCGGGCCGACGATCGACTTCCCGCGGCTCTGCGATACGGGACCAACCATGTGCGGATTGCGGAAGCCCATGTGGCCGAGCGTACCGGCAATGGTCGCGGCGCCGATCTCCTTCAGCGCGTCGATCAGCTCTTTGGGCGGTCGCGTAATATCGGGCGTATGGGTCATTTTAGGCTCCGGTGGATGAAACTACCAATTGGTGACAGAACCGTCGCGGCGCTTGAGGTGAGGTGCTTCCCAGAAACGAAAGCTCTCCGCCTTGATTGCCTCTTCGTTGACCTCGACGCCGAGTCCCGGCAGGTCGCTCACCGGATAATCGGGGCCGTCGAGCCGCGGTTGCACGGGGAAGAAGTCGGAACTGTCGAAGCCGAGCTTTGCTTCGGGCGCTCTGGTCTCGAGCCAGGCGAAATTCGGCACCGCGGCGGCGAGATGGATCGTCGCGGCCGTGCAGACTGGGCCGAGGGGATTGTGCGGCATCAGGTCCACATAGTGCGCCTCGCTCCAGCCGGCGACCTTCATCGCTTCGGTGAGCCCGCCAACGTTGCAGACATCGAGCCGGTTGAACTGATGGATGCCACGCTCGATATAGGGCAGGAACTGCCACTTGCTGGCAAACTCTTCTCCGATGGCGAAGGGGATATCGGTCATCCTGCGCAGGGATTCGTAGGCTTCGGGTGTTTCGTCTCGTATCGGCTCCTCGAGGAAGTCAAGGACGCCACGGTCGAGCTTGTTGCAGAAGCTCGCCGCCTCTGCCACCGACAGCCGATGATGATAGTCGATGCCAAGAACGACGTCGTCGCCGAGCGCCTCGCGCGCCTTGTTCAGCATCCGTGCGGTAGGCCCGATCGACTCGCGCGGCTCAAAGATGTCCTTGCTGCTTTGCCCGATGGGGAAGAAGCGGATCGCCTGCCACCCCTGGGCATGGAGTTCACGGGCTCGTTCGATGGCAACATCGCCCTCGGCCTCGTCGCCGGTGGAGGCAAAGGTCGGAATGCGGTCGCGCTGCTTGCCGCCAAGCAGTTCGTAGGCAGGCACGCCCAGCGCCTTGCCCTTGATGTCGTGGAGGGCAATATCGATGGCGGAAATCGCCGCCTGCAGAACGCGGCCGCCTTCGAAATATTGGCTGCGATAAACTTCCTGCCAGATCCGTCCGATCTGCATCGGGTCGCGGCCGATAAGGAACTCGCGATAGTGCTCGATCGCGCCGGTCACGGCCTTCTCGCGACCGCTCAAGCCACTCTCGCCCCAGCCGAAGATGCCGTTGTCGGTCTCCACCTTGACCAGCATCTGGTTGCGCGTTCCTACCCATACCGGATAGGGCTTGATCGCCGTGATTTTAAGTTTCGCAGTCATAAACGCCCTCGTTCACGCGTATCCGCGTGGTCTCAGTTGGCCTTGAGAGCCATTTCCGTTTCGCCGTCGAACAGATGCATCCGCTCCTGATCGAACTCGAGCCAGATCTGTTCGTCGGGCGCGACGGCAATGGTCGGCGGGACGCTGACATTGACGATGGCGCCGGAGAGAAACGCTTGTACGAAAGTCACGTCTCCGGTCGGCTCCACTGTGTAGGCCTTGGCAGGGACGGTCCCAGGCATCGCACTCTTGTGCAGCTTGATCGTCGAGTGGCGTGCGCCGAGCACGACTTTCCTGCTGGTTGCCCTTGCGACCTTCTGGGCGTTTTTTTGGCGAAAGCTCGAGGCGCCAGCCTTCTGCGCTGGTCAACACGGTCTCGCCGCTTGCCGTTGACGCCTCCAATGGGACAAGGCTCATCGCCGGGCTGCCGACGAAGCTGGCGACGAACATGTTCACCGGATGGGCAAAAACCTGCGCCGGAGTGTCGTATTGCTGCAGGTAGCCGCCGTTCATCACCGCCATCCTGTCGGCCATGGTCACGGCTTCGAGCTGGTCGTGCGTCACATAGATGATCGTCGCCTTGAGGTCCTGGTGAAAACGCTTGATCTCCGAGCGCATCTGCACGCGCAGCTTTGCGTCGAGGTTGGAAAGTGGTTCATCCATCAGGAATACCGCCGGATCGCGAACAAGGGCGCGGCCCAGCGCCACACGCTGCTGTTGCCCGCCCGAAAGTTCGCGTGGCTTGCGCTCGAGCAGCTGCGTCATGTCGAGCACGCGCGCTGCTTCCCTGACCTTCTTGTCGATCTCGTCCCTTGGCAGTTTGCGCATCTGCAGCGGGAACGCCAGATTTTTGTAGACCGATTTCTGCGGATAGAGCGCGTAGTTCTGGAACACCATTGCGATGTCTCGATCCTTGGGATCGAGGTCGTTGACCACCTGGTCGCCGATGACGATGTCACCGGATGTGACCGGAATGAGCCCCGCCACAAGATTGAGCGTGGTTGTCTTGCCACAGCCTGAAGGGCCGACGAGCGCAACGAATTCGCCGTCATTGACCGTCAGCGAAACATCGTTGACAGCTTTGAAGGCGCCATAGGTCTTGACCAGATCTTTGAGGACCACGTGGGCCACCGGCAACTCCTTAGTGCTTGACTGCGCCTTCTGTGAGGGCGCGTACGAAGTAGCGTTGAAGAACGAGGAACAGGACCACGACGGGCACGCTCATCATGAAGCTTGCCGCCATCAGGCCCGGAAAGTCCGTCGTGTTTTCCGAGAAGAAGCGCTGGATGCCGACTGGCAGCGTCAATTGCTCGTTCTTGGAGAGGAAGGTGTAGGCGTAGATGTACTCGTTCCACGCACCGATGAAGGAATAGATCGCCGTGGCGATGATGCCCGGCGCCGAGAGCGGCATCACGATCAGGAGAAAGGCCTGGAAATCGCGTTGCTCCATCGATGCGTGCGGCCTGCTCGAGCTGCACCGGGATGTTGTCGTAGAAACCCTTGAGGAGCCAGATTGCCAGCGGCAGGCCGAATGTGAGGTAGGTGAGGACGAGCGACCCATGGGTGTTGATCAGCCCGATCGCGCGCATCAGGATGAAGAGCGGCACGAGAAAGATCACTGCCGGGAACATGTTGCGCAGCAGGACGGCGAAGAACAGAAAGTTTCGGCCAGGAAAGGTGAAGCGCGAAAACGCATAGGCCGCAGGAACTGCCACGATCACCGAAAGGATGGTCGTGGCGGTGGAGACGAGAAGGCTGTTCCAGAAAAAGCGCAGGAAGTCCTGGCCGACGCTGTTTTGAGGATCGAGCAGCTTCTGGTAGCTGGCAAGCGTGGGTTGGTCCGGCCACAATTGCGGCGGAAACTGCATGGCCGCGAAGCCGGACTTGATCGAGGTGCTCAGCATCCAGATCATCGGCAATGCGGTGTAAAGCAGCATGAACACGAGGAAGATGCGTCCGCCCCACCGCCATCCATCGATGCGGGTACGGCGGCGCGCCAGGCCTCGATGAGCAGTCCCGGCAATCGCGCTCATTCGCTTCCATCCTTCCGTTCGTTACCGCTCAGCGCACGGACGTAGAAGTAGCCGAGCGACATCAGGATCAGGAACAGCAGCACCGAATAGGCCGATGCCACGCCCCAGCGCTGGCGGCCGAAGGCGAGCTCATAAATGTGGGTGATCCAGATATGCGATGCATTCGACGGCCCACCGCCGGTCATGATCCAGGGGATGATGAAAGAATTGAAGTTGGCCACAGCCAGGAGAAGGATCGTCACGGTCGAGACGTTTCTCAAGTGCGGAAAGGTGACGTGCCAGAACCGCTGCCATGCATTGGCGCCGTCGACTTTTGCGGCGCGCAGCAACTGGTCGGGAACCGTCTGCAGGCCGGCCATCATCATGATCATGGCAAACGGAAACTCCCGCCAGATATTGACGACGATCAGCGAGGGCAGCACCGTCGTGACGCTGTCGATGAAATTCGGCGGCCGGTCTGCCAAGCCGAGGCCGACCAGCACCGCACCGATGATCCCGAAGTCCGAATGGTAGATCCACTTCCAGATATAGGACGCAGCGACCGCGCTGATGACCCAGGGAATGATCAGGATGGCACGCAGGATGCCCCGGCCGAGAAAGTCGCGATGAAGCGCGAGCGCGCAGGCAAACCCGAGGACGAATGAGATGAACGTGGATCCGAGCGTCCAGATAAGCGTGTTCGAGGTGACCGTCCAGAACACCGGACTTGTGAGGATAGCGGTGTAATTGTCGAGGCCGACGAAAATCTTGTCCCGGAGCTGCAGGCCAGGCGGTGTGTTAAAGAACGACAACTCGATCGTGTAGTAGATCGGATAGGCAATGACGATGAGCATCACGGCGATCGCGGGAAGCACGTACGCATAATCGGCGCGGTGTTCCCAAATCTTTCGCAGCAAGCCCGACCTGTCGGATTGCAGTCTTCGGCGAGTCTCGGCCTTCGAAGTCAAGATCGTCACTGTGCGCTGCCCTTATTCTTCGGAACAGACCGGCCGCGATCAAGGCGCAGCCGGTCAGATCGTCAGGCTTGGACTAAAGTCCGCCGTCCATCAGGCCCTTGACCTTCTTGGCCGCGTCGTCCGCTGCCTGGTCGACCGTCATGGCCCCGGTGAGGGCATTCTGCAGCATGTCGGGGACGATGATGTTCATGATCTCGGGCGACTGCGGCAGCGCCGGGAAGGGGATGCCGTATGGCAGCATTGAGGTCGTGACATCAAGGAACTTGATACTGTCGAGGCGTTCCTTCATCCACTTGGTCTTGAAGCCGTTCAGGTTTCCGGGGTTCGAGCCGGCATAGGCCATCTTCAGTGACCATTCGGGGCTCGTCCACATGCAGATGATAGCCTTTGCTGCCGGCTCATCTACCTTGCCGCCCTCGACATATTCGGGCTTCAGGATGTGAATATTGGAGCCACCGAACACGACGGCACGCTTGCCATCAGGGCCTGTCGGAATCAGGCCGTAGCGCATGTTGTCGATGACGGTCTGCGCTTTTTCCTTGTCGCTGCCTGTCGTCTTCTTCTGCAGGTCGAGCATGACGTTATAGTCGGACGGGTGCGAGATCATCATGCCGAGCTGGCCAGCCAGGAAAAGGGGCTGGTTATCGGCCTGCTGATTGGTCAGCGCCGAAACCGGAACCGACTTGTCGCGAACATACATATCGTACGAGGCCTGCAGTGCAGCCTTGCTCTGCGAACTATTGAGCTCGACCTCCTTATAGGCCGGGCTCGCGGTGGCCTCGTCAAAGACGCCGCCGCCATAGGCCCACAACTGCGGCATGAAACGATATGGCGTATTGCCCGCATTCTTGCGTGCCACGAGGCCGTAACCCGAAATGCCGAGTTTGTCGTGAATCTGCTTGGAATATTTGACAACGTCGTCCCAGGTTGCCGGAGCCTTGTCCGGATCGAGACCTGCACGCTTGAAGACATCGGCGTTCCAGATGAACGCCATCGTCTCGTTGTTGGTTGGAATGCCGTAGGTCACGCCATCCCAGGTTACAGCCTTCATCGCTCCGGGCCAGAAATCGTCAGTCGAATAGCCGACATCCTCAGGTTTGAGCGGCTGCAAATAACCCTTCGCTGCGAATTCGGTTCCGCCGAGGATCTGCAGGCGCACCGCCATGGGCGCTGCATTGCCAAGGAGCGCGGTCCGGAACTTGTCCAGAAGGTCATTATAGGTAAGGGCTTGTTCCTCAAGCTCAATGTTTGGGTAGGTTTTGCGGAAGGTCTCGAAGAAGTCCTTGTAATACTGGCGCAGGAGGTCGGGGTCGCCCTCGAACACGCCCTGATACCAGAAAGTCAGTCGCCCCTTGTAGTCGAGCGGAGTGACCTTGGAGCAATCGCCGGCCGTGTCGAAATCCTGTGTGCCGGCGATGGAGCGCACGTATTCCGGCGACCACTTGCTCAGGTCGACCGGCGCACCCAGCGCAGACACGGATGTCAACGATATCATCAAAGCAGTCGAAACAGTGCCGTGCAGGACAGCACGGCCGAGTGAAATCCTCGTCATAGGTAACCTCCCAGGTTTTCTCCCATGCCGCTCTGCGTCAAGGCGAGCGGTCTTTGCTCCCCGGCCGCGAGATTTTCCCTAATGTATCCCTTCGGCCTGATCATACGTTTTCAGATCGGCGATTGCCTGTCAATGACAGAAATCGTACATTGTTTTGAGAAGTATTGCGTGATATCTGGGAAATCTGTGTATTTATTGGGGACAATCTTGGCCGAAACGAGCGATTTTAAAGCGCAGCCGCCCGAAGGCATCGACGCTATCGGGGCCTCCAGCGAAGGCGCCTCGCTTTATCAACTGATCAGGGATGACATCATCGAAGGGCGGCTCGCTGCCAACGAGCGGCTTGTTGTCACCGATCTCGCTCGGCGCCACGGCACCTCGACCAACCCTGTGCGCGAGGCTTTGCAACTCTTGCGCGGGGAGGGCTTCGTCACCTTCGTTCCCAACCGCGGAGCGCGCGTGAGGCCCATAGATCAGGATTTCGTTCGGGACATCTACGAGATTGGGGTCTTGATCGAGCCGGCATTGACGAAATGGTTCGTGAACATGGCCACTGTAGAGGACATTGCTGAACTCGAACGCATCCAGGGCCTGATCGAAGAGAACAATTTCGCCGACCCTTTCAGGCACAGCGAGCTGGACACCGCCTTTCACACCGTCATGTATCAGAAGCACTACAACCGCCATGCCGCCGAGCTCTGGTGGAAGCATCGCGAAGTGCTGCGAGCCGTAAGTCGGCGTTTCGACTTCACGCTCGCCCGGCGTGCCGCGATCCTCAGCGAGCATCGCGAGCTTATCGCACATGTAAAAGCGGGACATGCCAACGAGGCCGCCGACCTCATTGCACGCCACGTCGAGGGCTCCGGCCGGCACATCCTCGAACACATGCGTGCGCGTAATGCGGCTCGAGCAGGCTAGAA
This sequence comes from Sinorhizobium sp. B11, assembly GCA_039725955.1. NCBI lineage: Bacteria > Pseudomonadati > Pseudomonadota > Alphaproteobacteria > Hyphomicrobiales > Rhizobiaceae > Sinorhizobium > Sinorhizobium sp. B11. The sequence goes on along the minus strand of CP091033.1, from coordinate 1,276,296 downwards.
TCCATAACCCTGAATATCGTTATCCCGACCACTTCAGTTAAAGGCAGTTGAGATGAAAATCACCAGCGTTCGGCCGTGGCTTATCAAATCCGATGCTTCTTATTGGGGAGAGTTCCTGTTCATCGAAGTGACGACAGATGAGGGAGTGAGCGGCTGGGGCGAGATCACCACCACGACAAGGCTCGCCAATCGCGCCCTCTGCACGATCCTGCGGCAGATCGGTGCCGCTATTGCCGGCGAAGACCCGGCCCGGATCGAGTATCTGTGGCACAAGATATTCCGCAGCTTCACCTACATGGGCAGTCGCGGCGCTGCGGTCGAATGCATAAGCGCCATCGACATCGCCCTCTGGGACATCCGCGGCAAAGTTCTTGGCAAGCCGATTTATGAACTCCTGGGCGGACCGGTACGCGATGAAATTTCGCTCTACACCCATCCCGACCAGCGCAAGTTTACCAGCAAGGAGGCTGTGGTCCGGGAAATTCGAGACATCGTCGAGTCCGGCCACACCGCGCTCAAGTTCGATCCTTTGCCCCACCAGGGCCGCACCGCCGGCGGACAGGCTCGCGAGCAGCGGGATGGCTATCTCGATGGCAGCATGACCCGCAAGGACGAGCGCGAAGCTGCCGAGCTTACCGCCCTGATCCGCGAAACGGCAGGTCCCGACATCGACATCCTCATCGATGCGCATGGCCGCTTTGACGTTCCGACCGCCATCCGCCTTTGCCGGAGCCTCGAGGAAGCCGGTCAGATCGACTGGTTCGAAGAGCCCTGTCCACCGGAGAGCCTCAACGCCCTCAAGCAGGTCCGTGACAAGGTCAGCGCCGCTATCTCGTGGGGCGAGCGCGGCCACACGAAGTGGGATTTCGTGCCGGTGCTCGAAAACAAGCTTGCCGATTACATCATGCCTGACGTCACCTGGACCGGCGGCATAACCGAACTCAAGAAGATTTCCGCCCTATGCGAAGCCTACTACATCCCGGTCTCACCGCATGATGCCGCCGGTCCGATCAACGTGGTTGCGGGAGCGCAAGTGATGATGACCGTTCCCAACTTCTACAAGCTCGAAACGTCGGAGTGGAACCTGGGCAAGTATGATCACCTCATCGATAGGCCGCTCGACGTTTCGAATGGCAGCCTCAAGCTGACACTAAAGCCTGGTCTCGGCGTCGAAATGAACCGCGACTACCTGCAAAGCCACGAGATCGAGCTGGATTAGCCAGTCGCTCTACGCCGTCCCACCGTACGCGCGGTGACGTACCCTGCCGACCAAACGAGGATAGACCATGCTAGAGGCAGATGGAGCCGACGAGGCGCTCAATCGGGTAAACACGCATTCCAAGCCGTCAGAACTTCGCATCACCGACATGCGGGTTGCCGAAATTGTCGGCGCGCCGTTCACCTCAGCGCTGCTCAAGATCTACACCAACCAGGGCATCGTCGGGCTTGGCGAGGTGCGCGACGGTGCCAGCGCCACCTACGCGCTGATGCTGAAGAGCCGGTTGCTTGGCGAGAACCCATGTGACATCGATCGTCTGTTTCGCCGCATCAAGCAGTTCGGCGGGCACGGCCGGCAAGGCGGCGGTGTTTCGGCGGTCGAGATCGCATTGTGGGATCTTGCCGGCAAGGCCTACGGCGTCCCGATCTACCAAATGCTCGGCGGTCGGTTCCGGGAGAAAGTGCGCGTCTACTGCGATACCGACGCCACCGTGCCGAGCGGTGCCGAGACCGGTAAGCGCCTCAAAGAGCGCATGGAGCTCGGATTCACCTTCCTCAAGATGGATCTGGGATTGATGCAGATCGCCGACGTACCTGGTGCGGTCGTGTTTCCTGCCGGCTCACTGGAAGGATACCGCAACTCTCCCAGTCGCGGGCCGTTGAAGACCATTGAAGAACGGCGTCTTCGCAACGCTGCGTACGATCTGCATAACGTCCAGCACCCGTTTACCGGCCTGCACTTTTCCGACAAGGGCCTCGACCTGCTCGAGCAGTACATCGCCGAGGTTCGTGAGGTCATCGGCATGGATGTGCCGCTTGCGATCGACCATATCGGCCATATCTCGATGCAGAACGGCATTCGCCTTGCCAGGCGAATTGAAAAATACGTCCCGGCCTGGCTCGAGGATGTGATCCCATGGCAGTATAGCGAGCAATACCGACAGCTGCAGGACGCGACCACGGTGCCGATCTGCACTGGCGAGGACATATACCTCAAGGAAGGCTTCGAGCCTCTGCTCAACAGCGGCGGCGTCTCGGTTATTCACCCGGACCTGCTCACCAGCGGGGGCATCCTCGAGACCAAGAAGATCGGCGATATGGCGCAGGACCATGGTGTGGCCATGGCCATTCACATGGCAGAAAGCCCAATCGCCGCCATGGCCGCCGCACATGTCGCCACCGCGACCGAAAATTTCATGGCGCTCGAATACCACTCCGCCGATGTCGATTGGTGGGACGATATTGTCACGGGACTTCCCAAGCCGCTGGTGAAGGACGGCTTCATCACTGTTACGGACAAGCCTGGCCTGGGGATCGACGACGTCGTCGATGAAGTCATCTCGCAGCATTTGCAGCCGGGTGTCACCGGCATTTGGCAATCTACGGATCGCTGGGACGATGAGTATTCCTGGGATCGCACCTGGAGCTGAAGCAAAGGACCGAAGATGAAGATCACCGATCTCCGTTGCGCCGTCATCGGCAAACACCCGATCGTCCGCATCGTAACCGATGAGGGCCTCTATGGCCTGGGCGAAGTCGAATTTACCAAGTCCTACCTCAAACCCTTCGTGCTGCATTTCCGCGAGGCGCTGATCGGCGAAGATCCGACTGACGTCGAGAGAGTGATGCTGAAGATCCGCCAACGTGGCTCTTTCAAGCCGTATGGCGCGGCGGTCAGCGCTATCGAGCATGCACTGTGGGACATAGCCGGCAAGGCTGCGGGCGTGCCGGTCTATAAGCTGCTCGGCGGCAAGGTGCGCGACAAGGTGCGTGTCTACAACGGCTCGATCCGCCAGAAACGCGCGGGCGACCGGCCGGAGGATTACGCCGCTGACGTCAAATGGATGATGGAGCAGCCGCAGAACTTCTTCATGGTCAAGCAAGGAATCTCGTTCCACTCCAACATGAAGGACACGATTGAGGGCTTCCACTACGGCGTGACGCAGAAGAAGGCCGGCTACCACGGTGCCATGGATCAGGGCGTGATCAGCGAGCGCGGTTTCAATCACATGCTCGACTGTGTGATCGCAATGAAGGAAGTGCTTGGCGATAAGGTCAGCCTGGCGCTCGACTGCGGTCCGGGCTGGATGCTGCCTGATGCGATCAGGTTCGCTCGCGCAGTAGAGAAGTACAATCTGATGTGGCTGGAGGACATGCTGACTGGTGACTATGTGCCATGGGTCAACCCGCAGGCCTATCGTGAGCTGACGACCTCTACCTCGACACCAATCCACACCGGTGAGCAGATCTACCTGCGGCACAATTTCAAGGAGTTGATCGAGACGCAGGCGGTACGCGTCATCGGCCCCGATCCTGCCGATATTGGCGGTATCGCAGAGCTCAAATGGGTCGCCGAGCACGCTTACATGCATTCAATCCTGATGGCACCGCACGGCACGGCCAACGGACTGCTAGGCCTCGGCGCGTTGATCAACGTCTGCGCCACCTTGCCCGCAAATTACGTCGCATTCGAGTATCCAAGCGCCTCCGACCCTTGGTGGGAGGATCTGGTCATCGGCTTGCCGGCTCAGATTGTGAAGGACAGCATGGTGGACCTGCTGGAGGCGCCCGGGCTAGGCCTCGATATCGACGCCGAAGGAGCCAGGAAATATCTCAGCGAAGAGGATGCGGGCTTTTTCGACTGAACCTCCCTCCACATGCCGTGCGATATTGTTAGGCGCCAGGTGCTGGCGCCTGACGAAATAAGTGGTGTCGAACTGTAAACGGGGATGAAGGCTTCGATCTTCAGGGTCACTTGTCACTATTGGGTACAACGGCGGCGACCTCTTGCGGCTCCGCCCACCCCGCCGCCGAGGATGCGATTGATCTCACCGATACGTTGAATGTCTCATAAGACCTGAATCTTAGGTAATTTCCTACACTTCAAGTCGGCGCATACCAATGCCGGGGCAATCTTGGGATCGGCATGGAAAGCTATCGCGTGGAAACGGCTGCGTCCTTGGTTTTGAGGGGCACGGTGCGATCCTGCCGCTGCGCTTTCAGCTTATTGTCAGGAATCATCGCTAAAGCTTTTTCGACGCGTAGTGGGCTGGGGAAGGCGCGCCCAATCTCCATTCATCGACTCGGAACGGAAGTGACCGAACAGTCTCGCCGTTGATGCGGTATCGGGCTCATGGAAATGCAGTTCGATCGCCGGGTGCGCTCGTCTGCAAATTTCTGGTTCGGCCAGCGTTTAGAAGCTCAGCGCAATTGAGGGATCAAAGCAGAAGGTATCCTATGAGACTTGAATTCAAACGCTCGGCCTCGCTTCTGGCGGGTATCGCCTTTTGCGCTCTCGCGATGGCCGGCACGGCTTCGGCTGAAGATCTGGAATTTTCCATCTATGGCGGTTACCAGACGGCACCGCATAGCCATATCGATGTATCCGATGGCACCTCCTTCAGCGCCGGCTGGGAAGGCAAGTCGTTCGGCAGCCCGCCTTACTACGGCGGCCGTGTCACCTGGTGGCTGGGCGATTTCAACCTGCCGAACTGGGGCGTGTCTCTCGACTACACCCATGACAAGGTCTATGCCGACGACGAGACCATGGCGCGTTCACCGGGCTGGACGCATTTCGAATTCACCGACGGCCTGAATCTCCTGACGGTCAACGGCCTCTATCGCTTCAAGGACCCGGCTCGCCGCTGGACCCCCTATCTTGGCGCCGGCGTCGGCGTGAACATTCCGCATGTCGAAGTCACCCGTCCCCAGGGCACGACCTTCGACTACGAATTCGGCGGCGTAACCTTCCAGGCGCAGGCCGGCGTCGACTTCCGCGTCACCGACAACTGGTCGACCTTCGTGGAATACAAGGGCACCTATTCGCGCGTCGATGTTCCGATCGACAGCGGCGACCGCCTGAAGACGAATATCGTCACCAACGCGGTCAATGTCGGTATTTCCTACCACTGGTGATCGTCGCAAGCGATAAGCGCTGATACCCGATGCAGGTTGCTGCCCATCCCATCAGCCGCAATCATCGGGTCGGTGGTTTCGCGATAGCCGATCCGAGATCGGAAAAGCATCTGGCCGTATGGTGCATCGGCACGATATGGTCCTGTTGGCTTTATCCTCGGGACGGCTGCTGGGCCAAGCTAACAACGGTGCAACCAGCCACTAGGTCGCAAGGGACGGATTGTGCGTATTCTCCTGGTCGAAGACGACGAGATTATCGGTGAGGCGGTTCGCGATCACACGAATACGGCCGGTTACGCGACGGACTGGGTCCGCACGGTCGTCGATGCAGAAGCCGCAAGCAGGTCATTCGAATACGGGCTCGTTCTCCTTGATCTGCATCTTCCGGACGGCAACGGTCTGGTCTTCCTGGAATATTTTCGGGCTCGGGGCGGGGAGGCTCCAGTGATTGTCCTCACCGCCAAAGATCAAATATCAGACCGCATCGCCGGACTTAACGCGGGTGCGGACGATTATCTGATCAAGCCGTTCAACCTCGACGAACTCGAAGCGCGAATCCTTGCCGTTCGTCGTCGCTACGAGGGACGTCGGCGAAATACCATCGAGGTTGCGGATATCGTGATCGAGAGATCGTCGCACTCTATCAGCGTCGGCGGACAGGACGTTCAGTTGACTCCGCGCGAGTGGGCGTTGCTCGATCTGCTTGTCGAGCGTCCGGGAAAACTCGTTACGCTGAAACGGATCGAGGACGCCCTCTATGCTTTCGGTGAGGAGGTCGAAAGCAACACAGTGCAGGTGTATATCAGCAGATTGCGCAAGAAGATCGGAATGGAGAAGATCAGGACCGCCCGAGGGCTCGGCTACATGCTGGCGGTCGAATGAGAAGAGATCGAAGCATCGTCCGACCTCTTATAGCCGCGCTCACAGGCGTGCTGGTGCTGTTCTGGCTTGGTGCCATCGGGCTTGGGATCTCGGTGATGAGGTCGGAATTCGACGAGATCTTCGACAATGCGCTCGAGGAGACGACCGAACGATTGCTGGCGATCGTAGAAGAGGGGCAATTGCCGAATGTTCAGGAGGGAGAGCAGTCGCATCGCGCGCCATCGACCCCATCCAAAAAGGAATATCTTGTCTACCAGGTTCGCGGCAGGGACGGCGCGGTTGTCTTTCATTCGAAAGACGCACCGCTCGAGCCGTTTGATGTCCCTCTGACCGTCGGGTTTCACGACACGGACAAGTATCGATTTTATACGGCAATGAGCGCGGATGGCTCTCTCTTCCTGCAGACGGCGGACCGGTTCGGCCACCGGCGTGAGGCGGTGCGGGAGAGCGCGGTGACGATGCTCATCCCGCTTGCCATCCTGCTTCCGCTCAGTTTTCTCCTGATGACGTGGATTGCCAGAAGAGCCGTCGATCCGATCAACAAGCTGCGTGAGGCGATCTCAAAAAAGGGCAGTGGCAACCTGTCGCCTGTCGAGACCGAGACCGTACCCCGGGAACTGAAACCCATCGCCCAGTCGGTGAACCTGCTCTTGCAGCGCGTGCGGGCGGCGATAGCCGCGGAACGGGAGTTCGCCACCAACAGTGCTCATGAGCTTCGCACGCCCGTGGCTGGCGCGCTTGCGCAGACGCAAAGACTTCTCGCCGAGTTGCCGGATGAGGTCATGAAAGCGCGTGCACGCAATATCGAGGCGGCGCTTTTAAAGCTCGGACGCACGTCGGAAAAGCTTCTCCAGCTTGCCCGAGCTGACGCCGGTCTCGGGCAGACGGCTGCGACGAGCGATCTTCGCCAGGTGCTTGACCTGATCGTCCGCGACTATCGCCGCAGTCCAGCGATAGAGCACCGTCTCGCCTACAGCCCGGCGGCAGATCCCCTCATGCGGGCCGTCGATGTAGATGCTTTCGGCATTGTGGTCAGCAACCTCATTGAGAATGCCATCCTCCACGGACGGCCCACCGGCATAATCGACGTATCGGTAAACAGCGACGGCAGCATCAGCATCTCCAATGATTGCGCGCTACTATCTGCGGCCGATCTCGATGGGCTGAAAGTCCGGTTTCGCAGAGGGGCGACGTCCGCCAGGGGCGCTGGTCTGGGGCTCTCCATCGCCGATACGATCGTCCGACAAATGGGAGGCGTATTGGAACTTCGATCGCCGGCGAGCGGCCGCTCGGAAGGGTTCGAGGCCCGCATCTTGACCGTCAGGCCCGAACAGCGTCGCGACGCCAGGACAGGGGCAGGAGCCGCCCATCGTTCGCGTAGCTGAAGACGAGTTGTCTGCGGGCAAACTGGTGGGCGAGCCAAAGCGTGAATGCGGCGCCGACCGCCCAGCCCATGATCGTATCGCTTGCCCAGTGTGCGCCTATCATCTGACGGGAGAGGCAGATCGCAACGCCAATTGCGACAACGAAGGGCCGGAGCGCCGGAAACGTCAATGCGACCGACATTGCCATCGCGCCCGCAGTTGCGGAATGGCCGGACGGGAAAGCGGCGAATTCTGAATTGAAAGCGAACGGTTTGAAATAGAACGGTCCGTCGACAGCAAGCAGTTCTGGCCGCGCCCGCCCCACGATGTTCTTGGCCAAGGCGCTTGCAATACCTGCGCCTGCTACAGACAAGAACACGAAGGCGGTAATCGCGGTTGCGGCATTTACTTTGCGGACCGTCGAGCGGCACAAACCGCCGAGAGGCATCACGATGCGAGAAAGCAATATGATGCCCGTGACGGTCAGGAGGAGCTGACCTGTCCCGAGGTCGCTCAGCCAGTTGATAATGCCGTGCAATTGTTTCGGGACGGATTGCATCCAGACACCGAGGGCGAGATCGGCCTCGTTCATGGTCACGAGCGACGCCAGGAAAAAGACGAGAAGTATGAAGGTGGGTCTCTCCAGGAGCGCTCTGCGCGATGGCACGACCTGGATCTGGCTGGTAAAAAATCTCCGGTAACCTGCCCGCAAGCGCTTTCGTGCGCGTCCCAGAATTCGGTCTGTCGCCGCAGCGAGGGCGACGAAGAGCAAGGCAGACCTTTTGGATATCGCGGGGACGTCGGTGGCTTGTACGCTCACTGTAATCGAACTTCCGTGGGTAATCTCGGCAAGAGGGGTGATCGGGAACATCACTCCACTGCGAAGTTCGATAGCCGATCAGCCTGACAACAGCCTGAAGGCGATTTTCCCGGCTTGAGAAATCCGAGCGGACGGCGGGCGGGGTCGGGCGGTCACAACGAGAATTTCTCGCTGGTGTGATGCTGACGGGAGGGCACGATGATGGACGTTCACAGTGTAATTGGCGGCGCAGGGTATGTGGGGAAGAGGACGCGCCGTCGATACTGTTCATTCACGGATGGCCACAGAACAGCTTTGCTGGAAGCCAGTATGAAAGCACGCGTGCAGAAATATCCGCCTCGTTGCCTCGGCCTGCGCGGCCATGGCGGATCGGTGCTCCCCTTGACGTGGGTATTCCACTGAGCTGCAGCTTTGGGCGGACGATATCGCCGCCGTCATAGATCAGCTCAACCCTTGCAAGCCGGTTCTTGCCGGCAAGGAGGCCTAGTCCTGACTGGCAACTACCGGCACTGTGCCTTCGTCCGGAACACGGGCCTCGGTCTGCCTGGCTGCTGACACAAGGCGCCGCTGTGCGCGGATTGCGTGCCATTGTTGGTCGATGAGGACGCCAATAAGGATAACACCACCCATGACGGCGAAATTTAGCGACGAGGGGATGCCGAGCAGATTAACGAGGTTCTGCAACTCCTGGAGCAGGACTGTTCCGAGCACGACGCCGACGATCGATCCCTCGCCGCCGCGGAGCGAAAAGCCGCCGAGTACGGCAGCGGCAATCGCGTAGAGTTCATAGAACTGGCCATGGCTGGCCGGCGAGATCGAGCGCGTATACATGGCGAAATAGATTGCCGAAAGCGCCGTCAACAGCCCGCAGATGACATAGGCCGACATTACCATCCGGCCGGTACGAATACCGGAATAGCGGGCCGCTTCCTCGTTCTTGCCGATCGCGTAGAGATAGCGCCCAAAGATTGAGCGATGCAGTACCACCCACATGACCACGGAAATGATGACAAGCGCAATGAAGGTGTTGGGAACGCCGTAGAACCGTCCGGCCGTCAGAAATTCGAGGTCCGGGAAGTTCTGACCGAACGCAAAGCCCGCCGTTCCGTCGGCCGTATAGAAGCGCGCTGCACCGCGATAGATAAGGAGACCGCAGAGGGTGACGACGAAGGGCTGCAGGTTCAGTCGGGTGATCAGCAAGCCGTGGATGGCACCTATACCCGCGCCGAGCACGAGAATGAGTGGTAGCGCCAGCATCCATGGCATGTCCTGGACAGCGACGAAATCGACAAACAGCACCCCGAGCAGGGCTACGAGCGAGCCCACCGAAAGTTCGATACCGCCTGTAATGATGACGTAGGCCTGACCGATCGACAGGATGCCAAACAGGCCGATCAGGTTGGCGGTATTCGCCAGGTTGATCGGCAGCAGGAAGCGCGGATTGATGATGGCGACGACGACACCGACGACGACGATGAGAAGCAGCAGTCCAAGATCTTTTTTGACCATGCGAGAACCATTCCCGATACCTGATTATATTGTCGCGGCTGCTATTTTACGCTTTTACCGACAGCAAGCAAAAGCACGCTTTCCTGACTGAACTCATCCTCATCGAGGATGCCGGCGATTTGGCCTTCATGCATGACGGCAATGCGGTCGGAAACGCCGATCACCTCTTCCATGTCGCTGGAGATCATCAGGATCGCAACTCCGGCATCGGCAAGCGCCCGCATAAGTCCGTAAATCTCGTTCTTCGCGCCAATATCGATGCCGCGTGTCGGCTCATCGAAGATCATCACCTTGGGGCTCATCGACAACCATTTGGCAAGCACCACCTTTTGCTGATTGCCGCCCGACAGAGTGCCGGTTCGTGTCGAAACGGAGGGCGCCTTGATGCCGAGGCGAACGCGCTGCTTTTCGGCCGCCGCAATCTCCCGCTCGGCGGAAAGCATGAAGCGGCTGGCGAGCGCGGGAAGGTCGGCAAGGGTTATGTTCTGGGCGATCGGGAAATCAAGAAGTATGCCGTTACGCTTGCGATCCTCCGGGACCAGGAAAATACCGCGAGCAACGGCATCCCGCGCGGAACGAAGCACGATTTCCTCTCGGTCCTGCACAATAGCTCCGCCGTAACTGCGGTCTATGCCGAAGAGCACCCTTGCGAGCTCGGTGCGGCCCGACCCGACGAGGCCGGCAAGCCCGAGGATTTCTCCATACCTCATTTCAAGATCGACGGGGCGACTGGGATAGGCCGCAGTACGCACGCCGCTTGCTTTCAGCGCAACTGATCCAGGTGAGCGCTGCGGCTTTGCCGTACGGGCCGCAAGCGCCCGGCCGATCATCAGCTTGACCATCTGATCGTGACCAATGTCCTTTTTTGCGAGCGTGCCGACAAGTGCACCATCGCGCAGGACTACAACCCGGTCGGCGACGCGCTCAACCTCGTGGAGGCGATGCGAGATGAAAATCACACTGATGCCATCCGCCTTCAGCAACTTGATGATATTGAGCAGCCGTTCGGTTTCCGCCAACGGAAGGCTGGATGTTGGTTCGTCGAAGATGACCAGCCTTGCGTTGATGGATAGCGCCTTGGCAATTTCCACCATCTGCTGCTCTGCAAGCGAGAGCGATGCCACCGGCGTGTCGGCGGAGAAATGCGCGCCCACGCGCTTCAGAAGCGGCTTCACCATGTCCCTTAGGCGATCGCGATCGACGAGCTTGAAAGGTCCCGCCTTCAGCGGTTCGCGCCCAAGAAAGATATTGGCAGCGACATCGAGATTCTCAAAGAGATTGAGTTCCTGATGCACGAAGGCGATGCCGGACGAGATGCTCGATTCCACAGTGAGGTGACGAAGCTCTGTCCCGTCGAGCAGAATCCTTCCCCGGTCGGGGGCAATCACGCCGCCGAGGATCTTCATCAACGTCGATTTTCCGGCCCCGTTTTCGCCGACGAGGCCGATGACCTCGCCTGGCGCGATGTCCAGTGAAAGGCCGTCTAGTGCAACGACGCCTGGATAGGTCTTGCCAACTCCGGAAAGCGAAAGGAACGGCGTTGAGGGCACGCCCGGTGACGGGATGTCGCTGCTATGATTCATCGCCTGCCCATGACTGCTGGTAATGTCAACGTATTCAGCGGCAGCGGCGAGGGCCGCCGCCGCCGCGAAGCCGGTTTATTTTCCGGCCATGGCCTTCAGGTTGGCGGCATATTTGTCCACGTCATCCTTGCCGATGATGACCGTGGGGATAATGATCAGGCCGTCGGCAGGAACGCCGGACTTGTCGCCCTTGAGGTAGGCGGCCATCAGTTTCATGCCCTGATAGGCCCATTCGAACGGCTGCTGGACGACGGTAGCGGCGATCGTGCCTTCTTTGACGCCCCCAAGTGTAATCGGGTCGTCATCAAAGCCGACGACGGTGATCTGGCCAAGCTTGCCTGCGTCACGAAGCGCCTCATAGATGCGCGGCGTGTTGTAGGAATAGAAGCCTACCATGCAAGTCAGATCGGGGCTGGCGACCAGCGCATCCTCGACGTTCTTCTTGGCACGAGTCTGGTCGATGTCGTCCCCGCGAACGTCCACCAGCTCGATCTTGGTGCCCTTGAGCCCCTCCTTCATGCCTTCGATGCGTTCGCGAGCATTATCGGCACCCAGCAGGCCGACGAAGCCCATGCATTTGCCGCCGTCCGGCATCGCCTTCTTGGCGATTTCGGCGGCCTGCTTGCCGGCATCAACGTTCGAGGAGCCGATATAGGCGACGCGATTGGTCTTCGGTGCGTCGCTGTCGGTGGTGAAGAGAGCCGTCTGCGAGCCGATTTTGTTGAGGCCGTCCGTCTGGGTCTTGGGATCGACGGCGGAAACCATGATCCCCTTGACGCCAGCACTGACGAGATCTTCCATCAGGCGCTGCTGAATGGCGACGGCCGCCTGCTCAGGATATTTGAGTTCCATGGTGTAATCAGGCATTTCGCTCTGCGCCTTTTTCACCCCCGCCTCGGCGGCTTTCCAGAAGTCGGACGCTCCGTTGACGACGAATGCGAGCGTCGGCTTGTCGGCAGCGTGGGATGCAGCCAGAGGCACCACGCTCAGCATCAACCCGGCGAAAAACAAGGCAGCATTCTTGCGTTTCATTTGTTTCATAATACTCCTCCCGAAGGCCGCAATTGCGAGGGCCCGTTCGCGACTTACGGTCGGCCGAATGCGCGCGCCCCCTCCAAGGGCCTGTCGCAAGGCGACGTCTGGCATGGGTGCCGATCGCCCTCCGACGGTATACCAGAATCTCAATTAGTAAATAGTAATATTAGTGGGAGTAGCAGGAGCTTCGGCATAGCAGTTCGATGGAGAAGTTGTACCCGCTGCCCCGCGACCGCTTGTTCCTTTTTCAGGGGAACTCGCCATCACTCGATATCCCCGCAACCAACGGCCAGTCCGCCGGCAGCGCGCCGCCGGCGCCCGGTGCAATGCCGCCGAGGCAGGTCCGTGTCCGAATTGCTGTTTGCTACGATCCCTGAATTGCGCCAGTCAATCAGACCAGCGCAAGGGCTTCTCGTGTTCGCTAGAGCGGATACGAGATCAGAGGGCGCCGTAAATGGTATTGCGCAGGTCGACGGTGAACTGCCCCCACATGCCCTCCAGTGCAGTATTGGTCAGCGCCACGACCGTCAGTTCCTTCTGTGGATCCACGAACCAGCTGTGACCATAAACCCCGCCCCAGCGATAGGTGCCCTTTGACCATGGTGCCTGCGCGGCGACGGGATCGGTGACCACGGCCCATCCGAAACCGAAGCCGATTCCGGGGTCCAGCGGCTGGCGCACGCCGTGCGCCTGGTCGCGGGTCATAAGGTCCACCGTCTCCTCGGAAAGAAGCGGTGCACCGCCTTTACGGATTGTCTCCAGTATCGCGAGCACCTCATGCGCCGTTCCTGCCATGCCGGCACCGCCGGAATGATAGGACTCGGGATCGAAGATGCGGTCTGGCGCAAACTTCACCGTTCCGGTCAATGCCACGACGGATGCTTCCGCTCCCATGCGCGCGGGCTCGGGCGAAGCGTTCTTATAGGCCGCCGCCAGTCTCTCGCGGTCAGTAATGTGGAACGCGGTGTCGCGTAGCCCAAGCGGGCCGGTCACAAGCCTTTCGATCGCCTCGCCAAGCCTCGTGCCGGTTTGCTTTTCGATGACACCGCCGATGACGTCCATCGACAGCGAATATTGCCAGTTTGTGCCCGGCGTGAAGAGCAGGGGCGCGCTTGCGATACGCCGGAGGTTTTCGGCCAGAGACAGACCGGGCTCCGCCAGCCCGTCGGAAACGCCAGCACGAACATAGGGGCCATTTTCCTCCGTGAACCCGTAGGTCAGACCCGCCGTATGCGTCAGGAGATCGCGGATAAGGATCACCGGTTCGTTGCCGTCCGCGAGACGCGGCCGGAAATCCGGCAGCCATCTCGTCACCGGATCGTCCAGTTCGATTAGCCCCTGTTCGACTAGACGCATGGCTGCAATCGCAACGATCGGCTTCGTTACCGATGCCAGGCGGAAGATCGTATCCTCGGTCATGGCGCGGTTCGCCTCGCGGTCGGCCAGGCCGGCAGCGCGGTGGTAGACAAGTTCGCCATGCCGAGCAACGAGAACGACCGCACCCACGAGCCGCCTTTCGAAGAGCGTGTGATCGATGACGGCGTCGAGGCTTTCAGCCAGGGAATTGTCTGCAACAGCAGTTTCGAGAGGGAGACTCATGTGACCAAACCTCCTATATCACAATGGTCGTTCCTGAATAACCCGAACCGATTTTTATTTCTAGAGTGATCGTTGTGAAAAATAAGGATAGCGATAAAGAATCCATTGCACGCAAGCGTGGCCGCCCGCCGGCTTTCGATCGCGAGACGGTGCTAGCGGCGGCGCGCGACGTATTCTGGGAGCATGGTTACGACGGCTCGTCGATCGCCGATCTCACGGCATCCATGGGCATCACGCCGCAAAGCCTCTATGCGGCGTTTCAGTCCAAGGCGGACCTCTACCGGGAGGCTCTTGACCAATATCGCCGTATGCCCCGGCCCTATCCGGGCAATCCGTTGAGGGAACAGATTGATACGTTTTCCGCCTTCGAACGTTTCCTGATAAATTCGGCGATGATCTTTACGGCCCCCGATCACCCGAAAGGCTGCATGATTTCCACGGCCGTGCTGAACTGTGCCTCGGAAAACGAAGATATTGCCTATCATGTGTCTTCGCTTCGCCAGCAGACGCTCGATGCCTTCACAGCGCGTATCGAGAGCGGAATAGCGGATGGGGAGCTTCGCCCCGACACGAATGCAAGATCATTGGCGCGTTTTCTCGGCGCAATCGTACAGGGCATGTCCGTCCAGGCGCGTGACGGGGCCACGTCGGAGGAACTGATGGAAATGGTGACGCACGCCATGAACGAACTCGGCCGCTACCATTCCAGCTGAAGAAGAGCTGATACGCGCTGTGTACCCGAAGGCTATGCGTGGTGAGCTGACATCGCCCACGCGATGCCAGCAAATCAGCCCCACAGGCCGAGCGCGATTGCCGACTTTGGGTCCACAACATCTTCAATACTTTGTGACGGCAGCATCGCTGGCGAGCTTGCGCTCCAGTTGCCTTCTGAACTCCTTCTTCTGAACGTTCGACGCGAACCGGGTCTTCCTGAGCGAATCCTCCGCCACCCGAGATACGGATGTGCCGAGAATGCGCTGTAACGTCGACATCAAAGTTGCCTTGTCGTTGTCGAAATCGCCGTGATGTCTGGCGTCGCTTGCGCCGCCTGGCGCAAGGAGCCACCGGAGGCGGTCTCCGTCGAATATGGATGCCTGGGATGCGTCCACATCCTTCGCCAGACCCAACAACGGAATTCCGGGCCGTATGGCGGGGATGTGCGGGGATTTTTCGAATGCGTTGCTGACGAGATAGAGCAGCGACTTATGATAGATCTGGGCGCAGTCGTCATCCTGTTCCGTTGCGTCGTCCAGCGTATAGAGATCGAATTCTTCGATCGCCTTGCTTTTTATTGCAGGAAGATACGCCTTTTTGAAAAGTTCGATCGTGCAGGCCGGAGCCCAGAGGTTCAAGCTTTTGATCGGGACTTTCGCCGCGGCGAACTTCTCGACCAACGGGGCGTGAAATATCGATCCGGCGCTGTGACCGACCAGGTGAATCTCATCGATTTTTCCAGCTTTATACAGGTCGATAAGGTGATCACCGACGAGCCTTGCCGAGCCGTTCTTGTTGCTGGTAGCCAGGAGTGCGTTCTCCTTCATCTCGTCCCAAAGAGCCTTCCCGCCCAGATTCCTCGCAAGCACTTCGAGTGTGTCGTCAAGCCGATCGAGCATGAAGTCCTTGGCCCGGTCGAGAACGTCCTCGTCACGGCGGCGTCCGACGGCATCGCGCAGAATGTTCTCGATCGTCGTCCACGCGTCCGAGCGCCAGATGAAAGATAAAGGATAAACCTGCGACTGCAGCAACGGCGCGAGATTGCTCGACACCGTTTGAATTGCGCCGTCCTGACCAACGAGGCCACCGTGGGCGTACAAGAGTACCCTTTTCCGCTTCCAGGATTTCATCGCCGCGGGCATCCGCTCCGTAACGAGCGTCTTCAACCCCTCCGACGTCAGACCATAGGTGCCCTTGTCGTCCAGAACTCCGTCGTTCTTTGAGGTTATGATGTACGGCCTCAGATCGGCGTAGATCTGGCTCTCGTAGCTTCGCGGAGCGTTGGCACGCATATTGGCGGTCGCCAGGGAGGAGGTAAGATCGACGGGCGCACCGAGAGCGGCGACCCAGACATCCGAGCCGTTTGCAAGCCAGTCGGCATAGGAGAGATTCGCGAGCCCGCCCGTGCCCCATTTGTCGCCCCAGCTGTTCTGGATCCAGAAACCGCGCCTGTCGAAACCGACGATGGCGAAGGCGTGTCCACCGATCACACCGGGACGGTACTCGATGTTCTCGTCGCCAGACTTCACCGCTTGCCAGCCGTCGTGTACGCGTGAGGTGGCATATAATATTCCGGTCTCGGAAATCGCGGCGTGCATCGACACCAGGTCTTTATGATTGACCCGGAAGTAAGCTCCAAGCGGCCGGGCCAAAGCATCTGCCGACCGTTTTTCTTCGAGGGTCGGGTCAGGGTCTCGCTCCTTCCAGAGTGCGTAAGCACAGAGGCCATGTTTGAACCAGCCTTTCATCGCGCCGCGCGCGCTCGAGCCGTTGTAATTCTCGCCGGGCCATTCGTCGTAGCGCTTTGCCATCGCATACAGCATCCACGCGCTGACTTCGTCCGCGGTTGGATTCTGGCCTCTTGCTCTCAGCAGGTAATTCGCCACGGTCGCGAGACCGAACCCCGTACACGCTCCCTCGCTTCCTTGATCCAGGATCGGGATCTTGAAGTTACGATATGCCTGCAGGTCCGATTTCGCCGGGACACGGACCAGCGTTGGTATGAAGATCGTATCTCGAAAGTCTATTGTGTCCGGTAACGCATCGAATGTGCGTGCTGGGTCTTTCTTGGACGTTGGCATGCTGGACCTCCGGTGCTGAGACGAGTGATTATGAGAGGAAAAGCAGATCCGTCGGGATCGTCAGCATCGACCGATCGCAGGGCTCTTCGCGTCGATTATCAGTCGTTCCGCGACGAGATTAACGCTGGTCGGCAGGAATATCGGCACAGGACTGACTTTGGCCGGCAGCAGCAATCCAACAGGGAAAGGATAGCTGTTCGACCAGGTCAGATCCGACGTTCTCCCGCCTGGCTTTCTCCAGTGTGATCTGCCGTATTCTCTTGTTTCCGTCGTAGAAGAGTAGAAAGCGGTAAATGTGATCGGGGATTTTCGCCGCTGCCTTTGCGTCCGTCATCGATGTTGTCGTCGACGTGTTGCTTTGCGAGCCTGTGGCCGAACCTGACGCGGGCACGATCGGAGGTTCGGTGGCGACGTTTGCCAAAGCGTCCAGTATCTGGCTCCGACGTGTGGCTACAATTGTGATCGGGCTCTGTTCTGCTGAGGTGACGGAGTATCGATTGAGCCTGAACCCGTCCAGGCAGGCGGCGACTTCCGTTCTCGACTTGTTGACGCCCGTGCAGGAAAGCACGGCTTCTCCGGTATTGTCCTCGACCTGCTCGAGATTATCGGCAATCTGTTCCAGGTAGATCGAATTTGGCTTGAAGCCGAGACGCAAGCCCGTCGCGAAATAATCGATCAGCCTTTTATCCGGAAGTACCTCAAGATCGTCGGGAATTATCTTGAAGTCCGATAACTTGTTCCAATCACGTCCCTGGAAGCACGTCCTGGAGCCGCGGGTATAGAGGTCCTGCCTGCCGCCCATTTCCAGCAATTCGTAGATTGTCCGGAGCGTGTCGATGTCATTAAAGCCGAAATTGCTGAAAATTGTCTGCCGAAGCTGCCGGCAGTCGTTTTCGACGATCGGGCCTGTTCCATATGCGACTTTCGAAAGCATCGCGCGTTTATCGTCATCCGCGGCAA
Organism: Sinorhizobium sp. B11; assembly: GCA_039725955.1. Lineage (NCBI taxonomy): Bacteria > Pseudomonadati > Pseudomonadota > Alphaproteobacteria > Hyphomicrobiales > Rhizobiaceae > Sinorhizobium > Sinorhizobium sp. B11. Next base: position 1,258,616 of record CP091033.1, on the reverse strand, counting down.
GGCTGGAGAACAGGGTGTTCTTCTGATCCCCGATTGCCGGCATTTGGATCGACAGCATATTCGTATTGACGTTCGAATAGTCCGGTGCGGGCAGATCCCGGGTTAGCTCGCTCCAACCTATGTCGTTGCCGGCGACCATCGACCTCCGGAACTTTACAGTTGCGGTCAGAGTGCCCACCTCATCATCGCCTTGCGGAGTGGTGAGGACGAGAACGCGTTTGATCACACCGTCACGCGATCTCTCGGCGAAACCGAAGGTCGCGTTCGATGACTCTTCGAAGCTATAGTAAGAGGTGAGAATGCTGTCGGTAATTTCGGTCGCCGCGTCCAGCGCGGGTTTTGCCGCCTCCGAAATAACTCCTCCTCCGGCGACGTCTATGAGTGGCTTAACGCGATCCAGCAGGGCTTTCACATCGAAGTTCGCCTTGGTCGTCGCGCGGGCCTTCAGGACGAAGCTCAGAGGGTCGTTGTCGTAGCGTATATACGGCGTGCTGAACTCAAAATCGCTATTGGTGCCGAACGTGCGCTCGGTGTTGTTGGCCATGTAAGAATAGATTGGACGCTCGGTCGATACGTAGCTACCCAACCGCGGTGCCACCGAAATCGTGATTTCATCGGTGTCAGCCGACGTGAAAATCCGCTTGAACATCGCGCCGATCGACGCGGTGCTTCGCGATCCCGGCGGTCTCGACTTAAGTTCGAAACGGAACGTCAAAGCGGCGTAGTATTCGCCGGCTTGAGGGATAAAGCCGCCGTTCCAGTTGTCGCAGCTTGTCTGGTTTATATTCAGACCACGCCACGACGCGCTGCCTTGGCCCTGGCACGTCTGTTGAGCGCCAGCGCCTCCACACATCGCGAAGAACAGGAAGAAAATCACAAGCAACTTCCGCATTCCAGCCCCCGCCAGACGACCTGAATCGACATGCGTGCACGGCCGGCACGCGTTCATCTAATCCATGTCATGAAGAAAAATTGCAAGTTTAAGTAAAGTCAGTCGTCGGATTTTGTCAAGCGATATCCGCCTCAGATCGAGGCCGCGTGAATGCGCGACGATGCAGGCGTCGAGGCGAAATGGTTGGCGATATAGGCGCTCAATACCTCCGAACCGGCTGCGGCTTCTCTTGCAGAACGTGCTACCGCTTCTGAAGCGAACGCAAATACTTCGACATGAAATGCGCAGCTTACGGTCATGCCGGACACGACCAACGTTGTGAATGTAAGTGCCTGCGGCTTCGTCCTCTAATACCTATGGGGGCGCCGATTGCTGCGATGGGCGGTACCGAAATCCATTTGCAAACTACATTAGATTGCATTACCGTCCATAACACTTGGGGGTTATAAACCTCGCATTGCATTTCGGCTTTTTGTTTTCCTGTTGCTCGTCATTCGGAAGGCCCTGCATGCACCCAGATAGCCAGTTCACACACGCCGATAACACGACCCTCATCTTCAACGAGCTGAAATTTCGCTCGTTGAGGGTCAAGAACCGGCTCTTTCGATCCAACATATCAGGCCAGTTCGACGACTATAACGGCCACGGCGGCAATGCCCGGCTGAACTGGGAGGAGAAGTTCGCGCGCGGCGGGATCGGCTGCATCATTTCATCCTTTACCCCGGTCTCCGTGCGCGGCCGTATCCTCGTGCGTTACGCGATGATCGACGACGACGACAAGATCCCGTTCTGGCGGGAGGTCGGCCACCGCGTCCACAGCCATGACTGTCGGTTCATCATGCAGCTCAGCCATTCCGGCCGCCAGCAGGACATGGGCGGCGTCGAAAACCTGTTCAATAGGGGCCTGAGCTCGACCAACAAGAGCGATTACTTCCATGGACTGCTCGCCCAGGCGATGACGAAACCCGAGATCGCCGAGGTTGTTGAGCAGTTCGCGCAAGGGGCGCGGCGCGCACGCGAGGCAGGGCTCGACGGTGTCGAACTTCACGGCGCCAACGGCTATCTACTGACGCAGTTCCTGAGTTCCGGCATCAACGACCGGACGGATGAATATGGCGGCGGCTGGGAGGGGAGGGCGCGTTTCGTGCTCGAGATCGTCAGGGCGATCCGCCGCGAGGTTGGCCAGGACTTTCATTTGCAGATGAAGATCAACGGCGTTGACCACAATGACTGGCTCTATCCCTGGATAAAAAAGGGCAACACGCTCGACGAGACCGTCAAGATCTGCACGATGCTGCTCGACGGGGGCAAGGGCGTCGACTCCTTTCATGTCTCCAGCGGCTCGACCTTTCCGCATCCGCGCAATCCGGCCGGCGACCTGCCGCTGAACGACCTGCATCGCTGGTACGACGGCATGCTCTCGCAAGGCACGCGAGCGCCGATGAATTATGCGATCTTTTCCAATCCCCTGCTGGGACGCGCCTTCCAGGCGCTCTGGCGCTGGCGTCGCGGCAAGGTCATCGAGGGCATCAATCTCGATTATGCGCGCGCCGTTTCCGAAGCGATCGGCAAGATCGACCCTGCGATCAAGGTGCTCTGTACCGGCGGGTTCCAGCATGCCGACAGGATCGCCGAGGCCATCCGTTCGAAAGCCTGCGACGGCGTCAGCATGGCCCGCCCGCTGGTCGCCAACAACGATCTGCCGAAGATCCTCGCCGAGGCCAACGGCCCGGAGAAGGAATGCACCTACTGCAACAAGTGTCTGCTCAACGATCTCGAAAACCCGCTCGGCTGTTATGACCTCAGCCGGTTCGACGGCGCGACTTTCGAGGATCGCTACAGCGAGATGATCAAGCAGGTCATGTCGGTTTTCGAGCCGCCGACCTTCCATTGAGGCCCGCATCGCACGCGCATTCGGAGGGGATCCATGAGCAGCGACAACGACCGCAAGACACCCGTCGAGATCGCCGTCGCCCGCCACCGCCGCTGGTGGCTGGCGGTCGTCGTGCTGCTGTTGCTCGCGCTCGTCTACTATCTGGTTTTCGTCAACCAGTATGTCGTCGCGTTCAAAAGTCAGAGCGAGCATTTCATGCATGGCTCGATCGGCAGCGAGACGGCGACGGGGCCGCCCTATTGGGTCTTCAAGGCCTTGCCGGTCATGTATGCCGACAAGCTCGGGCCGGAAGGCTGGAGCCGCTTCGGTTTCCTCTACGAAAAGCCGGGCGACGATCTTCCGATCGGGGTGTCGCGCCGCGTGGTCTCAGGCGTCGAGCGGGTCTGGCTCAACTGTTCCGTCTGCCATGTCGGCACCTATCGTCTGCCCGGCGATCCGGTTCGCCACCTCATTGCCGGCGCGCCGTCCAACAATCTGCGTCTGCAGGAATTCATCCGTTTCTTCATCGACGTCGGCCGCGATCCCGGCTTCACCGCCGACACGCTGATTGCGACGATCGATAGCCCCAAGGTTGGAGGTGACCTCAATGTCTTCGAGCGGCTGATCTATCGTTACGTGGTGTTTCCAAGGGTCAAGAGCGCCTTCCTCGATCTCGGCACCCAGCTCGATTTCGTCAAGCGTCAGGAGGATTGGGGTCCCGGCCGCGTGGATACGTTCAATCCTTACAAGGCGCTGCAGTTCAACTTTCCCATGGACGAGGCTCATATATCAGGCGCGGCGCTGAACGGCTCTTCCGACTATCCCGCCATCTGGCGCCAGCGCCCCCGAGAGGGCATGAACCTCCATTGGGACGGCAACAATGATTCCGTCGCCGAACGAAACCTGAGCGCCGCACTCGGCGCCGGCGTGACGCCTGTGACGGTCGACCGGGCATCGATCGCGCGCATCGAGGACTGGATGTGGGATCTGCCTTCGCCCCCATTCCCTTCCGCAGCCAAGATCGATCAAGCGAAAGTGGCGGAGGGCAAGACGCTGTTCCTGCATTACTGTGCCGATTGCCACGGCTTCAAGGATGCGAACGACTACAGCTACGACAGGCGGCGTTTCACACGCCTCGGCAAGACGGTTCCGCTCGCTGATATCGGCACCGATGCCGGACGCTGGACCTCCTATACGGCAAATTTTGCTGCTGAGCAGAACCTGCTTTACGCCGGCTATCCCTGGCGCTTCAGCCGCTTCCACAAGACGGACGGCTATGCCAACCACCCGCTCGACGGCATCTGGGCGCGCTCGCCCTATCTGCACAACGGCTCGGTGCCGACGCTACGCGATCTGCTCGAGCCGAGCACCAGGCGGCCGCCCGTCTGGTTTCGTGGCAGCGACGAATTCGATCTCGCCAGGGTGGGCTACCGCTCGGATCAGTCGGCCGGAGGGGATCTCTTCCGCTACGACACCACGCGGCCCGGCAATGGCAATGCCGGCCATGAAGGATATCGCTACGGCACCGAGCTGCCGGACGCGGCAAAAGACGCCCTCGTCGAATATATGAAAACGCTATGACCCAGTCGCGCTCGCTCAGCAAATGGAAGGCACGGCATGCGGTCCTCGTCTGGATCGGCATCCTTCTGAACTTCGCCTTCGTCCTGCCGCTCATCTTTTGTCCGGAATGGATCCTCGGCCTCTTCGGAATTACCGTCAACCAGCTGATCTGGCCGCGATTTGCCGGTCTGCTGCTCGGGATCCTGTCGATCTTCTACATTCCGGCGACGCTCGATATCGACCGCTACCGCGTGTTCGCCTGGCTCGCGGTCTTCCCCTCCCGTACGCTCGGCACGGTTTTCTTCTTTCTTGCCGTCTTCGTCTTCGACCAGCCGCTCGGCTATCTCGCCGGCGTCTTCCTCGACGGATCGGTCGGCATCGCGACGCTTTTCTGTCTCCTGCGCATCCTGCGGCTCGAACAGAATATCGCCGAAGGGAGACCGGCATGAGGCGCGTCTTCTGGAAATGGCTTTTCGGCGTTCTGGTCCTGCTCGTCGTCGGCGCCTTCGCGCTGTTCTTCCTGCTCTTCCGGCCGGTGGCCCAGCCGCGGACGAACGATCTCGCGGAGGTTTTCAATCACGGTTCGATTGGCAATGAAGAAGCGCAGGGCATTCCCTACTGGATCTGGCGCGTCCTGCCGCAGCTCTTTCCCGAGCATCTGCCCGCCAATGCCGATGGATACGGCGCATTCGGCCTCTATTGGCGAACCGGCGACGAGGTTCCGGTCGGCCTTTCGGTCAGGACGCTCGGCGTCATCGAGCGCGTCGCGCCGAACTGCGCCTTCTGCCACCAGGGCAGCTACCGGCTTCGCGCCGACGAGCCGGCGCGGCTAGTCGAGGCGGGGCCGGGAACGAGGGTCAATCCGCAGGCCTATATCCGCTTCCTGATCGCCGTCGGCGCCGATCCGCGCTTCACCGCCGACCGGGTGATGGCGGAGATCGGCAGGATCTACGACATGCCGCTCTGGGAGCGGGCGCTCTATCGTTTCGTCCTGATTCCAGCGACCCGGTCAGCCCTGCAGGAACAGGGGCGACGCTTCGCCTGGATGAAGGATCGGCCGGACTGGGGTCCTGGCCGGATCGATCCCTTCAATCCGGTCAAGTTCCAGAATCTTGAACTGGCCGACGATCACACGATCGGCAATTCCGACATGATGCCGCTGTGGTCGCTTGCCGATCTCTCCGCCACCAACACGCGCCGCTTCTCGCTCCATTGGGACGGCTTGCAGACCGACCTCTACGAGACCGTAGTTTCCGGTGCGATCGGTGACGGCATGACCTACAAATCCTACGGGGGGACGGAAGAGGGGCTTCGCCGCATTACCGATTTCATTCGCCTGCAGGGACCGCCGCCGTCGCCCTTTTCTCCGCTCAAGCCAGAAGGCGATTCCTATCATGTCGATGCGGCGGCGGTAGACGCCGGTCGAGCGATCTATCTGGCGCGATGCGCCGTCTGCCACGATGCCAAGGGTGCGCGCTACCGGACCCCGATCTCGATCGTCGAACTCGGCACGGACCGCCATCGCCTGGACATGTGGACCCCCGCGGCCCGCGACCGCTACGCGGCTTACGAGCCTGGTTATGCCTGGGGTTTTACCAACTTCCAGAAGACTGACGGTTATGTCGCGACGGGTCTCAGAGGTCTCTGGCTACGCGGTCCCTACCTGCATAATGGCAGCGTCCCGACATTGCGCGCCCTGCTGCTTCCACCGGCCGAGCGGCCGACACAGTTCTACCGCGGCTACGATCTGGTGGATGCTGAGAACGGCGGCTTCGTGAGCGGGCGTGACACAGCGGGGCAACAGTACGGCACGCTTTACGATACGAGCCAGCCGGGCAACGGCAATGGCGGCCACCTCTGGGGCACGGATCTGCCTCAGGAGGCGAAGGAGCAGCTGCTTTCCTATCTCAAGACACTTTGACCATCAGGAGGGATCGATGGCAAACGTCAGACAGCGCATCGTACGGTTTCTCGCCTGGATCGTGGTGGCGGTCGTCACTCTTGCCGTCGTCGCCATCGTCGGGGTTGCGCTCATCGTCTGGTGGCTGATCGAGCCGGATTCCGGCCAGTTCGGCCGTGTCGAGGATGAAGCGAAGAAAGTCCACCGTAAGGTCGAGGAATTTCCAGGGGCGAGCGAGTCTTACTTTGCGGCGATGGACAAGGGCCTGCTCTTGCCGCCGGCAGCCGGCGTCGATTATCCCGCCGAGATCAAGGAGGTCGCAACCGCCACCGGCCTCGATCCGGAGGCCGTCCGCAAGGCGGCGATCCGCGGGCAGAATGCCTGGATCGTCTGGACCGGCGGTAACGACAAGTTCTGGGATTTCGCCGCCCGTGCCACGATCGGCTCCTTCGATCTTCTGAAAACCATTTCGTCCCATCCGACGATGGCATATGGCCGCGACAATCGCTTCCGCTATCTCGGGCTCGTCAATGAGCCCTGCTTCACGGCCGCGAAGAGCGCCGATCCCGATCATTGGGGCCTGTGGCTCGATCAGCGCGACAAGGACTGCGCCGCCGACAGTTTCGGCGGAAATGCCGAGGCCGATGCCCGTTATCCCGGCGTGCAGATCGGCTCGCGCGGTACCACGGTCAAGGTGAAGGGCGAAGAGAAGAAAATCCCGGTCGGCTCCTACTATGGCGAGCCGACAGGCGTCATGGGCCTGCGTCTCTTCCCTAACCCCGATTTCGACAGCAAGGCCGCCGAACATTGGGATGCGCTGCGCTACTACACCGATCCGTCCTATTACAACGACAAGGATCTCGTGCGACCTTATCGCGTCGGGATGTCCTGCGCCTTCTGCCATGTCGGTCCCAACCCGATCAATCCGCCGAAGAATGTCGAGAGCCCCGAATTTTCTGAAATCTCCTCCAATCCCGGCGCCCAGTATTTCTGGGTCGACCGCATCTTCTTCTGGAACACCAAGCCGCGCGCAAAGCCAGGGGAGCCGGCCCAGAACGAAGGCAACTTCCTCTTCCAGCTCTTCCACACGAATCCGCCGGGTTCGCTCGATACGTCGCTGGTCTCGAGCGATTACATGAACAATCCCCGCACCATGAACGCCGTCTACGACGTCCTGGAGCGGCTGCGCATCGGGGCGAAGACAGGCAAGGAAATCATCAAGGGGGACGAGAAGGACAACAAGCAGGCGCAGGACTATCCGCAGACCGCAGCCTTCGGTTCGCTTTACGACAAGGCGACCGGCACCGTTGCCTCGATGCGCGTCCTGAAGGACGGCGCCGATTCCGTCGGCACGCTCGGTGCGCTCAACCGCGTCTATCTCAATATCGGCCTTTTCAGCGAAGAATGGCTGCTGCATTTCCGCCCCTTCCTCGGCGGGCAAAAGATCTCGCCGATCCGCATTGCCGATGCCCAGAAGAATTCGGTCTACTGGCAGGCGACCGAGGCGATGACACCAGACATGGCGATATTCTTTCTGGTTGCCGCTCGCGCCGATCATTTGAAGGATACGCCGGTCGGGGAAAAGGTGCTCGAAGCGCGCAATCCGGTCGAGGTCGAGCGCGGCAAGATCGTCTTTGCCGAAAACTGCGCGGCCTGCCATTCGAGCAAGCAGCCGGTGCCCGCACCGGATCTCGGCGTCGATGAGGGCATATGCGCCGGCGGCGGGTCCGGCCCGCATTATCGCGAATGCTGGGATCGCTACTGGGCCTGGGCGCAGTCAGATGCCTTCAAGGCAGGCATGGTCAAGCTCGTCACCGAGAAGGATGCGGATGGAAAGGACTTCCTCGACGGCAATTACCTTTCCACGGAACGGCGCGTGCCGATGGATGTCGTGCGCACCAATGCCTGCAGCGCGATCGCCACCAACGGGCTTTCGGGCGATATTTGGGACAACTTCACCTCTTCTACCTACAAATCGCTGCCACCACCGCATGAGGTGACCGTCAATCATCCGGTTTCAGGGGCGGCGACGCCGCTGCAGGCGGCAGGCAATGGGCGCGGTTATCTGAGGCCACCCTCACTCGTCAGCCTCTGGTCAACAGCGCCCTTCCTGCTCAATAATTCGGTTGGCCACGAAGACAGCTATTACGGGACCGACTACTACAATCAGGACTATGCCGGCGGTTACGGCGCCGGGCGAGGCACCTCTTGTCCGGCGGCGGACGCCCGCGATCCATATATGCCCTGCATCGAAAACAGGCTTGCGGTCTTCGATCGGTCGATCCGCCAGATGCTCTCGCCGCAGACGCGCCGCATGGACAAGATGACCGAGGCGCCGGTGCCCGGCTATATCTACCGGACGAGCGCTCCCTCCTGCCTGATTGTGCCGCCGGGCTTCGTGCCCGACAAGGTGCGGCCCTTCACCGGCCTGTTGAGCCGAGTTGCCGGTTGGGCCTTCAAGAAGGACGGCTCGATCACTATCGGCCCGTTCCCTGCCGGTTTCCCAGTCAACGCGCTGACCAATACCGAGCTGCTGCCCGACAATGACGAGGAGGACAAGTTCGCCAACTACAAGAGGCTGATCGCCAACGGCCCGGCGCTGATCGGGGCCTTCTCCGAGCTCGGCGGTCAATGCTCGCCGGAAGAGCTTGCCGATCCCGCCGTGCTCGCCAAGGCCGAGAAGGTGGTGCGAGACACCAGGCTCGTCGATCGCCTTATAGGCTTGAGCAAGTGTCCTGACTATGTCGTCAATGGCGGGCACACATTCGGCGCCGATCTTCCGCAATCGGACAAGAACGCGCTGATCTCCTATCTGAAGCAGTTCTGACTATGTCCGGCGGGCAGACCTACGATTATATCGTCATCGGCAGCGGAGCGGGCGGCGCCGTCGTCGCCGCACGGCTCGCCGAAGAGGGGCGGACCGTACTCGTCATCGAGGCTGGCGGCGATCCGCTCGCCAAGGTGGGCGACAGTTCCGACATGCCCCTTGCCGATGCCTCCCGCGTGCCGGCCTTTCACGCCTTTGCCTCGGAACATCCCGGCATGGCTGAGAACCATTGGGTGCGCCACTACGAAAACCAGGAGATGCAGGAGCGCGACTGGCGTTACTGCAAGAAAAGGGATGGCGTGCTCTATCCGCGTGTGCGCGGGCTCGGCGGCTGCACCGCCCATCATGCGATGATCATCGTGCGGCCCAATCATTGCGACTGGAACCACATCTTTGCGATCACCGGCGACGAGAGCTGGAAGGCCTCGCACATGCAGGGTTATTTCGAGCGCATCGAACGCTGCCGCTACCGTTTCTTCCTGTGGCGATGGCTCGCCGCCGCAACGGGCCTCAACCCGACCGGCCACGGATGGTGGGGGTGGATGACGACGGAGCGGGCGCTGCCGCTCAGGGTCCTGCGAGACTGGCCGCTGTGGCGGGCACTGCTGCGCAGCGTCGGCGCAGCCGCCGATGCTTTCGGCAAGAGGGGCTCCGACTGGGAGACGACCGAGATCGACCCGAACGACAGCCGCAACTGGAATGTCGGCGCCTGCGGCGTGCGCGTCACGCCACTTTCGACGCGCCGCCACACCAGGCACGGGCCGCGCGAGCGGCTACTCGACGTCCTGAAGCGGCACCCGGACCGCCTAGCGCTTCGTTTGAATACCACGGTCACGCGCATTGAATTTGACGGCAAGCGGGCGGTGGCGGTCCGCTGCGTCGACGGTGAGGGACGTGAGCAGGTCATCCGGGCCGGGCGCGAGATCATCCTCTCAGGCGGCGCCTTCGCCTCGCCGCAACTTCTGATGCTTTCCGGCATCGGCGATCCCGCGCATCTGCGCAAGCACAAGATCCGTGTCGTCGAAGCGCTTCCACGCGTTGGGCGGAACCTGCAGGACCGCTATGAGGTCGGAGTCGTCAGCCGGATGAACGAACCCTGGTCGGCGCTCAAGGGCGTGACCTATACGACGCGCGACGCTCATTACAGGCGATGGCGCAGGTTCCGCATCGGCAACTATACGAGCAACGGCGTCATGTTTTCCCTGACGCTCAAATCCCGCGACACGCTGACGGAACCCGACCTGCATTGTTTCTCGCTGCTGGCCGATTTCCGCGGCTATTATCCCGATTATTCCGCGCGCATCCGCAAGCCGGATTACATGACCTGGGCGATCCTCAAGGCCTATACCGAAAATCAGGGCGGAACGGTCCGGTTGAGAAGTGCCGATCCCACTGTCCTGCCTGCCGTCGTCTTCCATTCCTTCTCCGAGGGGACCGGCAATTACGACCTCGACCTCGACGCCGTTGTCCATGCCATTCGCTTCGTCAGGAAGGTCAACGATGCCATGGACGATCTCATCGCTTGCGAAGAGGAGCCCGGCCGGCAAAACGAGAGCGATGAGGCGCTTCGAAACTACGTCGCCGAAAATGCCTGGGGCCACCATGCCTGCGGCACTTGCGCCATCGGTCGTCGGGAAGATGGCGGCGTGCTCGACAGCCGTTTCCGGGTGCACGGTATCGAAGGCCTGCGCGTCGTCGATGCTTCGGTCTTCCCTCGAATTCCCGGATACTTCCTTGCCACGGCGGTCTACATGATCGCCGAGAAGGCGGCTGACGTCATTCTTGCCGATAGCTGACGGAGTACGGCCATGAACAAACACCAGCCCCGGCTTTGCCGGATGGATCGCCCTTGCCCCGGTATCCTATTCGACCCGCTGATGGAAATCCTGCAGGGTCTCGTCATTGTCGTTGCGGTGCTTCATTCGGCAAACACAAATGGCGGGGAAGGATCATTTAACGCATCAAGCGGGCCCTCCAAGGCGGTGCGGGGAGGAACCAACTCCGGCTCGATCATGATCGTCAAAGGCTTCGGCTCTTCGAGAAGGTCAAAACCCCGCTCGAGCATTTTCGAGATATTCGGTCTGATCATGTAAACGGGAAAGGGTAGGAATGAAGCGAACGGATCGTAGTCGAAGCATCCGACGACGATGTCTCCGAACGCCTCTCCGTCGTGGCGCCCCATGAACCGCAATAGCCCTTCAAAATTGATGGACGAGTTGATGAAAAAGCATCTGGGCAGCCTGCCGTGCTTGTCGAAAAAACGGTCGAACGCAAGCGCCGTCGCGCCAGGCGAGTAGCCTGTGATCTCGATATCTCCTTTTGTGACCGCTCCAAATACGGATTGCTTGACGGCATGGAAACCGGCGATACGCTCCCGACTGGCGTGGTCGTTGCGGCCGCCGAACAGGTAGACATCGCCGGCGTGCAGTGGTCCTAATGTTTCGGCATGGCGAATGATCGCCGAAGTCAACGCTTCAGCGCCTTGACGGTTATCCGCAATCACGGATGACGCGAACTTGCCTGGCAGATCGATGTTGACGTGAGGCAGCCCTGCACGCATGCAGATCTCGTGGACGCCATCCGGATCTGTTGCTCCGGCGATAAACAGCGAGTCGATCGCATAGGCGATGAGAGACTCCACCGTACGGCGCTCTTCCTGGGGGTCGCGGCGGCCTGAGACAACCATAGGCACAAGGCCCCGCTTTCGCGCTTCGCTCTCGAAGGTCTGCGCCATGGACGAGAAGAACCTGTTGTCGTAGACGGGCAAAAGCAACCCGACCAGACCCGAACGGGAACTGCGCAGCGCGCGAGCCTGCAGGTTCGCCTTGTAGTCATGCTCTCTGGCCAGCGACAGTATCTTGGCGGCGGTCTCCTCGGAGATGCGCCGCTTGCGCCATGTGCCGTTTAGCACCGAGGCCACTGTCGACGGGGATGCTCCTGACACGACGGACAAATCATAAATAGTTGCTTTTTTTCGTTCTTTTTCAGACATCCGCAAACCTTCCAGTGGCTCTTTCTCTCTAGATCAGCAGTCCTCTTGACGAAAGTCTTTTCCGTGGTAGGGTAATTGCACCATCGATGGTGCATAAATGCAAGACCGATTGTGCATGGAGATGGGGCTTTGAGGAAAGCGACAGGGAGGAGTTCCGCAATGCGGGGCTAACGTTGAGCGCGAGAGCATGGGGCTTTCGCGAACGGTGCTTCCTTGCCGGCTCAGTGGAGGAGGGAATACCCAATGAAAAAGCTATTTGCGATCACGCTCGGCTTGTCCTTGCTCGCGTCAACGGCCTTTGCTGGTCCGAAGATTGGTGTCGTGGTGAAGATCGGCGGCATCCCGTGGTTTAATGCCATGGAGGCGGGCATCAAGGAGCAGAGTGCCAAGCTCGGCGTTGAAGGCTTCATGGTCGGTCCGACCAGTGCCGACCCTGCGCTGCAGGTCCGCGCCATCGAAGACCTGATTGCTCAGAAGGTCGATTACATCGGCGTCGTGCCGAATGATGCCAAGGTTCTCGAACCTGTTCTCAAGAAGGCCCAGGAGGCCGGTATCAAGGTCATTACCCATGAATCGCCCAAGCAGGTCGGCGCCGATTGGGATTTCGAACTGGCCTCCGCCAAGGGCTTCGGCGAGGCGCATGGCAAGCTGCTCGCTGAGAAGATGGGCGGCAAGGGATCGTATGCCGTATTTGTCGGCTCGCTCACCGTGCCCCTGCACAACGCCTGGGCCGATGCAGCAATCGCTTATATCAAGGCGAATTATCCGGACATGAAGCTTGTCGGTGACCGCTACGGCGTGGCTGAAGACGTCGACAAGAGCCGCTCGACCGCGCTCGACCTGATGGCGGCCAACGCTGATCTGACGGGTTTCCTCGCCTTCGGTTCGCAGGGGCCGATCGGTGCGGGTCGTGCTGTCGAAGAGCGCCGCAAGGACGGCAAGGTGTTCGTGATCGGTCCATTTTCTCCCGGGCAGGGGGCAAAGCTCATCAAGTCCGGCGCGCTGACCGGTGGCTTCATGTGGAATCCCAAGCAGGCGGGTGAAGTCTTCGTGACGCTTGCCGATCGTATTTCCAAGGGTGAGACGCCGAAGGCCGGCGACGACATCGAGGGCCTTGGAAAGATCAACCCCGAGGGCAACACCATCGTCGTCGACCAGTTGCTGGCGATCAACAAGGACAGCATCGACAAGCTTGTCGGCATGGGCCTCTAATCCTCCCTGGACCCAAGCCCGGGGTCGCGGACAATTCCCGCGACCCCCCAGTTTACGAATATCGGAAAACCTGAACCAGCCGCCATCCAGCGGCTGAACAGGAGGATACTCCATGAGCGACGAACCGCTGCTTTCACTCAAGAACATCAAGGTGACCTTCGGCGGCGTGCGCGCGCTGAAGGGCGTGTCGTTTGAAGTCAACCCGGGGGAGGTGCATTGCCTGGCGGGGGAGAACGGCTGCGGCAAGAGCACGCTCATCAAGGTCATCACGGGGGTCTACAAGCCACAGGAGGGGGCCGAGTTCTTCTTCGACGGCAAGGCGATCTCGGCCATGACACCCACGTTGGCGCAATCGCTCGGCATCCAGGTGATCTGGCAGGACCTGGCACTGTTCGGGGAAATGACCGTCGCCGAGAACATCGGGTTTCAGTATGCCGTCAACGGCAAATATGGTCTCGTCGACAAACGCGCCATCGAGGAAGCAGCGAGGAAAGCGCTCAGCCGTCTCGGCGTCAGCATCGATATCCATCTTCCATTGAAGGAGCTGCCGATCGCCCAACGCCAGATCGTTGCGATCGCACGCGCTCTTGTCGGCGAGGCGCGTCTTGTCTTCATGGACGAGCCGACCGCTTCGCTGACGCAATCCGAGACCGATTACCTGATCGATATCGTGCGCAACCTGTCGGCGTCCGGAGTGGCCGTGGTCTTCGTCTCGCACCGTCTCGCGGAGGTGCTCGAAATCTCGGACCGCATGACCGTACTTCGCGACGGAGCGCTCGTTGGCGTCTTCCCTGTCGAGGGCATGACTCAATCACGGGTGACCGAGCTGATGACCGGCAGAAACTTCGACAGTTCCGTCATCGCCGCCGATCACGACGACGCGCAGGTCGTGCTTTCCGTCCGCGGGCTGACGCGCGCAACGGAGTTCGAAGATATATCGTTCGACCTTCGCCGAGGTGAGACGCTCGGCATTACCGGCCTCCTCGGCGCCGGCCGCACCGAACTGGCGCTTACACTCTTCGGGATGCACCGTCCGCAGGCAGGGGAAATCGCCATCGAGGGCAAGACCGTCAAGTTCGGCTCCAATCGCGACGCAATTCGCGCCGGAGTGGGCTACCTCTCCGAAGACCGTTTGTCTCTCGGCCTCAACCAGCCGCAGTCGATAGCCGACAACCTGGTTATGGCATCGCTCGATAAGCTTCTGTCCGGGGGGATGATCTCGCCCGTGAAGAAGGCGAGTGTGGTCAGCCACTGGATTTCAGCGCTCGGTGTCAAGATCGGTACGGCCGACGACCCCATCCGGACGTTGTCGGGCGGCAATCAGCAGCGCGTCGCGATTGCCAAATGGCTCGCGATCGGTCCGAAAATCCTCATTCTCGACGCCCCGACCGTGGGCGTAGACGTCGGTGCGCGCGCAGGCATCTTCGAGATCGTGCGCAAGCTTGCTGCTCAGGGCCTTGCGATCATTCTGATCTCCGACGAGCCGCCGGAAGTCTACTTCAATGCGGATCGCATCATTCACATGGTCGAAGGCAGGATCCGCGCAACCTACGACCCGCGACATTTATCGCTCATCGAACTGGAGTCTGCCGTCTATGCGTAGGCTGATCCTTGGACACACAACGGAATTCACGCTTCTGGCGGTCATGGTCGTGCTTTGCGTCGGGCTGTCTTTGGCCACCGATCGGTTTTTTACGATCTCGAACGCGTTCGATGTGCTGAACGTCTCGGCCGTCAACATCATCTTTGCCGTTGGCCTTCTCGTCGTCCTGATCTCGGGCGGGATCGACATTTCCTTCGCTGTGGCCGCCTCGGTGGTCCAATACATTACCGCGCTGGCCCTTGGCGCATTGGGCGGCGGCAACTGGGCGGAAGGCTTCATCATCGCCGGCGCCATCGGCATTGGCCTGGGTCTGATCAATGCGGCCCTGGTTTACCGGCTGCATATCATCTCGATCGTCGCAACCATCTCGACCTTCAACATCTTCTTCGGGCTGCTGATGTTCTTCACCAAGGGCGTGTCGATCTACGACCTGCCGGAATGGCTGACGACGCGCGTGGTATTTTTCGAACGCGAGATGGCTGACGGCTCCTGGATCGAGCTGACACTGCCTGTCGTCGTCATGATCCTTTGCTGCCTCGCGACCTGGTTGATGATTTCCCGCACCACCATCGGACGGCAGCTTTACGCATTTGGTGACAATCCGGAAGGGGCACGCCGCTTCGGGATCAACATTGCAGCGATGCACTACATTTCGTTCGGCTGGATGGGTCTCATGGCCGGGATCGCCGGATTGATGCAGGCCCACTATGCCGAGGAAGTCGTTCCGAACGCCCTCTATGGCCGGGAACTGGATGTCCTGGCGGCTACGGTTCTCGGCGGTGCGAGGCTCGGTGGCGGCAAGGGCTCGGTCATCGGCTGCGTCCTCGGCGTCTTGATGGTCTCGATCACCCAAAACGGCCTCAACCTCATGGGCGTGTCGCCCTTTGCATTCAAGATGATCGTCGGCGCGATCATCCTCATCGCCATCACGCTCTCGTCCGCACGGATCGACAAGCTTTTCCCGTTTCTCGCCAAGGGCAGCGCCAAAACTAGGGGCACGCACCAATGAAGGCCATGGCTCAAAAGTTCAACGCCACCTTCGGCGCCGATATGACCGGACCGGCTATCGCATTCGTGGCGGTGATCGTCATCTTCGGTCTGGCCGCAAACAATTTCATCTCCGCTGCAACATTCGGTTCGGTTGCCTTCCAGCTTCCTGAACTCGGGCTTCTCACGCTCGCCATGCTGCTTCCCCTCCTGACCGGCGGGATCAACCTCTCCATCACCTTCACGGCAAACCTTTCCGGATTGGCCGCAGCCTCGGTGATGCAGATGTACGGCGGGGCCGACGCGTCTCCAGGCGCGTTCCTGCTCGGTGTCCTTGCTGCACTCGCCACCGGCGGCGCTGCCGGGCTGATGACCGGTGCTGCGATCGCCTACACACGGGCGCATCCAATTCTCGTCACGCTATCCATGATGATCTTCCTGCGTGGCCTCGGCGAATTTCTGACCCGCGGCGGCGATGTGTCCGGATTCCCTTCCTTCATCGCTCCGATCGGGCATGGTTCGATCCTGGGATTGCCGATCCCGCTTTTGATCTTCATCGCCTGCGTTGGCCTGTGGCAGCTCCTGCTGACGCGCTTCAAACTCGGCTTCGGGCTGTTGATGGTCGGTTCAAATATCGAGGCGGCACGCTACTCCGGCCTGAATACGCGCCGCATCCTGGTTCTGGTCTACACGCTTTCGGGCCTCATGTGCGCGGTCGCCGGCGTTATCATGCTCGCCCGTTTCAACTCGGTCCGCGTCGGCCATGGTGAGTCCTATCTGTTGATCACGGTGCTTGCGGCGTTTCTCGGCGGCATCAATCCGTTCGGCGGGTTTGGCCGTGTGTTGCCGGTGTTCGTGGCGCTTATCGTGCTCCAGCTGCTGTCTTCCGGCCTCAATCTCATGGGCGCAAACCAGCATCTCGCGACAGCACTCTGGGGCGTGCTGATGATCGTCGTCATGGCGGCAAGAACCATCGTTTCAACCTACATCGCATCGCGCAGAAAGAAGGGGTGACCGTGCAAGGGTTCGGTATTCACGCAAGCATGTGGACAATGAAGTGGGACCGCGCAGGCGCAGAGCGAGCCATCGCCGGGGCAGCCAGGTACAATATGGAATTCATTGAAATTCCGCTCGCAGACGCCGCATCGGTAGATGCCGAGCACACACGCGAGCTCCTGGAAAAGCATGGCCTGCGTGCGGCATGTTCGCTCGTGCTACCGCAGGCCGCCTGGGCATCCGTCCGGCCCGAGGCCGCAATTGAGCACCTGAAGGTGGCGATCGACAAGGCGGCCCTGATGGGAGCCGAGGCACTTACGGGCGTCACTTATGGCGGCACCAACGAACGCACGGGCGTTCCGCCGACCCAGGCAGAATATGACAATGTGGCTCATGCGCTCGGTGCTGCAGCCAAGCAGGCCAAGGCCCAAGGTATCCAATTCGGTGTGGAAGCGGTGAACCGATACGAGAGCCATTTGATCAACTCGGCAGAACAGGCCGTGGCCCTGGTCGAACGCATCGGGATGGACAACGTCTTTGTCCACCTCGACACATTCCACATGAACATCGAGGAAAAGGGGGCAGCCAACGGCATTCTCGTTGCGCGTGAGCATCTCAAATACATGCATTTGTCCGAGAGCGACCGTGGAACGCCTGGAGCAGGAAACGTCCCTTGGGATTCGATTTTCGCCGCTCTGTCTGCGATCGGCTTCAAGGGCGCGCTGACCTTGGAGAGCTTCGTCAGCATGCCACCGGAGATGGCCGGCGACATATCGACGTGGCGCCCGGTCGCGCGTGACGAGGACGAAGTCATGGGCAACGGCCTCTCGTTCCTACGCAACAAAGCCACGCAGTATCAACTGGCATGACTTCGAATGGTTGGCGTTTCCGGATGGTCCTAGCCGCCGAAAATGCGGAGAGGCAATGGGAGGAACTCATTGAGCAAAATTGACGAAAACGCGCGGAAGATAGCGAAGATCGCAGTTCAGCGCTTTGCGGAAAACGGCGGTCGGAGGGTTCTGATAGCGATTGCAGGTGCGCCGGGTTCAGGCAAATCGACGCTCGCAGAGCGCGCCGTCGAAGCGATCAACAATGACCACCGTCTGAAAGCTGCTCTGTTCCCGATGGACGGATATCACTACGACGATGCCGTCTTGGAGCAGATGGGTCGCCGCCCCTACAAGGGAGCAATCGATACATTCGATGCGCATGGTTTGCGCTACATGCTCAAGCGCCTGAAGGCCAACGAGGATGACGTTGTTGCCGTTCCGGTATTCGACCGCTCGATCGAGATTGCTCGCGCCGGCGGCAGTCTCATTCCTCAGTCTACGAAGATCGTCGTCTGCGAGGGTAACTACTTGCTTGCGCGACAGGCTCCCTGGGACAAGCTGAAAGAGATTTTCGACTTCACGGTGTTTGTTGACGTGGACGAGGCTCACCTGCGGCAGAGACTTCAAAACCGCTGGCGCAACTACGGCCTGGACGCTGCGGAAATTCGCCGGAAGGTCGAAGAGAACGATCTTCCTAACGGCCTTGCAATCGTGGCCGGAAGCGCCGAGCCCGATCTCCACATCGAGAACAACTGATCCGTCCAGGCCGACCGGAGGTCGCCGCGACAGTCCACTGTCAACCCCGCCAAGGACGATCGGCGGGATCTGCAACTGAAACTTGGAGACTCCTATGAAACACGGGATTTATTATTCTTACTGGGAACATGAGTGGAGCGCCAAGTTCGGCCCCTATGTCGAAAAGGTCGCGAAACTTGGCTTCGACGTCATCGAGGTCGCCGCACATCACATCAATGACTACAGTGATGCCGAACTTGCGGAAATCAGACAGACTGCCAGGGATAACAACATCATCCTGACGGCCGGGATTGGCCCGTCGAAGGCCAAGAATCTGTCGTCACCGGACATTGCGGTGCGCCAGGCGGGAAAGGCATTCTTCGAGCAGACGCTCACAAATGTCGCAAAGCTCGATATCAAGACAATTGGTGGCGCGCTCCATTCCTATTGGCCGGTGGACTACTCCAAGCCAGTCGACAAGGAGGGCGATCGGGCGCGTGGGGTCGAGGGCATTCATGGCATTGCGGACTTCGCCGGAAACCTCGGTATCAATCTCTGCATCGAAGTGCTCAACCGCTTCGAGAACCACGTTCTCAACACTGCTGCGGAGGGCGTGGCATTCGTCAAGGATGTCGGGAAGCCGAATGTCAAAGTGATGCTCGATACTTTCCATATGAACATCGAGGAAGACAGTTTCGGAGAAGCGATCCGTACCGCTGGCCCGCTGCTCGGACATTTCCATACCGGCGAAAGCAATCGCCGCGTCCCCGGTAAAGGCAGAATGCCTTGGCACGAGATCGGTCTTGCACTTCGCGATATCAATTACGCGGGCGTCGTTGTCATGGAGCCGTTCGTAAAGACCGGCGGAACGATCGGGTCAGACATCAGGGTTTGGCGCGATCTGAGCGATGGCGCGGACGAAGCAAAAATGGACGAGGATGCGCGGAGCGCTCTTGCATTTTCTCGATTTGTGCTCGGCGGTTGACCTTTCCGAAGCCCTCATCTGACGTGCATCACGATCTCTAGACCTCAACGAGATGCAGGGAGCCGGCTCGCCGAAACCCTGCAGTCGTGATAGGTGCCGTGGCGACCTGTTTCCTCAAGGTTTGCGACGGCAATTGACCTGATGGGGCTTCTAGTCGCGGCAAATAGACCGAGATAAGTGAGCCCCATTTCGTTTCCATGGTCGCGACCGCCACAGGGGTATCGCGCCCTGCAGTTCTCAATGCGCGCTGCCTCGCCGGCCGGTCTTGCGCCTGCGTTGACTTCGGCGCTGCTTTTTGGAATTGACATATTCGTTTTGGGTAATGCCTGAGAAGCCTTCCAGGCAAAGACGTGCAGCGCTGTTCCGAAATGCCGCGAGGGAAGAAGATTGCGAAGCCGACGGACCGATGGTCGCCCCACGATTGCGGATGTTGCGCGCCTGGCCGGGGTTGGCGCGATCACGGTGTCGCGGGCGCTGCGCGATCCGAGCCAGGTTTCCGCCGCCCTTCGCGCCAATATCGACAAGGCGGTGAAGGAACTGAACTATGTTCCCAATCTCAGCGCCCGGGCGCTTGCATCCGTCAGGGCCGATGTCATCGGTGTGCTGGTCCCCTCGCTCACCCAGAACATCTTCTCCGACGTTTTACGCGGTGTGTACGACGGCGTGGAAGGCACGGAACTGCAGATCCAGATGGGCAACACCCGCTACCAGCCGGAAGAGGAAGAGCGGCTGATCGCCCAGATGTTGCGGCAGAAGCCGGCGGGCATGATCGTCTCGGGTACCGAACAGAACGATCGTTCCCGCGAGATGCTGGAAAATGCGCGGTGCCCGGTCATCCAGATCATGGACCTGACGGACAAGCCGATCGATACGATCATCGGCTTTTCCCATTATGAGGCGGGGCGGGCGATCACCCGTCACCTGATCGAGGCGGGCTATCGGCATATCGGTTTTCTGAGCGGCTGGCTGAATGGCCGTTCCTTCGGCCGTTATTCCGGTCTGAAGGACACGCTGACGGAAGCCGGCATCTATAACCCGAGCTATATTTCGCCGATCGACAGGAGCGACCATATCCCTGAAGGCGTGGGCTGGGAAACGCCGCGTTTTGCAACCCCTTCGACAGGCCGCAAGCTGATGGCCAATCTTCTGGACGCCAATCCAGATATGGACGCCGTCTTCTGCAACAATGACGTCATGGCGCTTGGCGCGCTGTTCGAATGTATGGAGCGCGGTATCCGCGTGCCCGAGGATTTCGGTATCGCCGGCTTCAACGATTTCGACATCATGGCCGCAGCCTATCCTTCGATCACCAGCGTGCGCAGCCCCCGCTGGGAATCCGGCTATAACGCCGTCATGGCGCTCCGTCGCCGCTTGAACGGAGACGACGGTGGAGACCGGATTATCGACCTGGGCTTCAAAATCCAGAGACGCGTCAGCACCGACCGCAGCGGTGAACTGCGGCGTGGGCTGACTGGCCACTGACGCCTGGAGTACCGCGTTTCGCCTTCGGCATATGTCGCTATTTGAATAAGAGCTTTTCCGAAACGCCCATAAATCTGCGGCCGAACAAACTTGACGCTTATGTCTGGTAGCGCTACCGTCCCCTTGCGCTGCTCGTCGACCCAGAAGACGCTCCACAAGAAAAACACAGGAAATCAAGCGTCAGACGGGATGCAGCGCCTCGATAAGGGAGGATCTGAGCATGGCGATTACTCGACGTCGATTCATGGAAAACTCTGCGGCTGCTGTTGTCGGCGCCGGTATTGCGGCAAGCCTGGGGCCGGCCGCTTTTGCGCAAGCCACCGATACATTGAAAATTGCTTTTGCTGCCCGCGGCCTCAAGACGATCGATCCTGCAAAGTCGATCCAGGGTGTCGATAACTGGGCGATTATTCACATTTACGACAAGCTTGTTGACCTGCCGCTCTGGAAGTTTCCGGCAACGATAGACGAACTCGTACCGCGCCTTGCGACGAGCTGGAGCTCGACACCGGATTCAAAGTCCTGGACCCTGAAACTCCGCCAAGGCGTCAAATTTCACAAGGGTTATGGTGAGATGACGTCCGAGGACGTCAAGTTCACGTTCGATCGCATTCGCGATGCCGTTCGCGTGGGCGGGGTACGTCCGAAATTCACCAATATCAGCGAGGTCGTGGCTGACGATCCTTACACGGTCACATTCAAGTTGGCGCAGCCGGATCCACTCTTCCTGCTCGGCGCTCTCAGCGACTACGACGCCTCGGTCATGAGCAAGAAGGCAGTTGAGGAAAAGGGCGAGGAACCGATCGGCCGCGATCCGATCGGAACCGGTCCTTACGTGCTGGAGACAGTCTATCCGGATCCGTCGCAGGGCGTCATGCTGGTCGCCAATGCGGAGCACTGGGACGTCCAGCCGGCGACACCGAAGCTGCAATGCCTCTATATCGCCGATACGACGGCGCGCACGCTGGCGCTGCTGTCAGGCGACGTGCATCTGATCGAGGGCGTTCGCGCCCCCGGCTGGGCGGCCTCCATGTCGCAGCGCGATCCGAACCTGATCTTCGACGTCGCCAGCCCCGGCAGTTTCTTCACCATGCAGGTCAATCTGACGAAGAAGCCTTTCGACGATGTGCGTGTGCGTCAGGCGCTCTTCTACGCGATCGATCGTGACGAAATCACCACGGCAATCGCGCCGATCAGCAAACGCACCTATGGGCTCAATCCGCCCTCCTATCCCGGTGGCTTCTCCGCGGAGAACATTCCGGCGGACGTTGCCTACAAGTATGATCCCGAAAAGGCAAAGTCCCTGCTTGCAGAAGCCGGATTCCCTGATGGTTTCAGCTTCAAGAACGATACGTCGCAGCGCGAGGACTTTTCGGCGATCATGCTGATGATCCAGGCGCAGTTGCGCAAGGTCGGCATCAACATGGAACTCAACATCAAGGACCATACCGCCTTCCATGCCGATCAGAACATCGGCACCAACACCCTGTCGCAGCAGTCATCTGCATTGCCGCCGGTGCCGACACAGGTGATCGTCACCTACCTGTCGAAAGGCGCCGAAGTTCGCTCGGATGGCAATGGCGGGGCAAATATGAGCCATTACGGCGTTGCCATTCCAGGGATCGACGACCTCCTGGGCAAGGCGCTTGCGGAACCGGACCTCAGCAAGCGTCTGGAGATCGTCAAGGAAATCGAGATCAAAGCCCTCACGGACGCGGTCATCCTGCCCGTTTCCAACAACGGCTTTATGGTCGTTCGCTCGGAAAAAGTCGATCTCGGCTACGACGTGGTTTCCGGCTATGTGAACTGGCCGCTGACCAAGGCCAAGATCAAGGCCTGAACCGTTAAGGGCGGCGGGTGGAAGAAGAGAAATGCCTCCGCCGCTCTAAGCTTTGTTGAAGCATCGGATTACCCTGAAAACCGCTTCATAAGTTTCAGCCCGGTGCTCCAGTCGCGAACACGCTCCGACATCGTCATCTCTCCCCGCTGTTGAACCGGGGTGTTGCGCCCTGCGCGCAGATATTGGTCCTTCTCCTGTGAGGTCAGACATGGCGCAAGCCAACACCATATCCATTAGCCTGCCATCCAAGCCGCTTTCGGACGGCGTCACATGGGCAATCGACGAACTGCGCAGCCGCCTGAAGCGGCGGGGCGCGAAATTCTCGGACAACCCATCGGGGCAGGACATCTCGATCAACGTGGCCGAGGTGGCATCGCCGCAGGCGCCGGCTGCGATGGCGCGTAGTGAAGAGGCTTTTGCTCTCACCCGGGACGGCAACAGGATTACCGTCTGGGCGCATGACGACAGGGGCATGGTCTATGCTTTGACCGAACTCGCCGACCGGGTGCGCTATAACGGTGATGAAGACCTGTTCGCCGGCAAGTTTCCGGTTACCGAACAACCGTCTGCCCGCATCCGCAGCATCGCCCGGCTTTTCTGCAGCGAGGAGGAAGACAAGATCTGGTTCTACGACAAGCAGCAATGGCGCGACTATCTGACCATGCTGGCATCGAACCGCTTCAACCGTTTCGCCCTGACGCTTGGCATGGGCTACAACTATCCCTACCACAATCCCTGGATTACCGACGTCTACTTCTATTTCCCCTATCCGTTTCTATTGAAGCTGCCGGGTTACGGCGTCGAGGTCACCGAGCTCTCCGATGAGGAGCGCGAAACCAATCTTGAGATGCTGAAATTCATTGGTCGTGAGGCGGCCAGGCGCGGATTGGAATTCCAGCTGGCGCTCTGGACGCAGCGCTATGATTTCGACGATGTCCCGCGAGCCAATTACACGGTTAGAGGCGTGACGGATGATAATCTCGCTCCTTATTGCCGTGATGCGATCACCGAATTGCTGCGGCAGGTGCCTGAGATCACCGGCCTGACATTCCGCGTCCATGTCGAGGGCGGCATTGCCGAAGGCGAATACGGTTTCTGGAAGGAGGCGTTTGCAGGTGTTGCCGCTGCCGGTCGTCCAGTCGAGATCGACATGCATGGCAAGGGTCTCGATCACACCATGCTGCAGATCGCCCGGGAGTCCGGCATGCCCTTTGCCGCTTCGCCAAAATATCTCGCCGAGCATATGGGGCCGCCCTATCACCAGTCAGCTATCCGCAACAAGGAATACCCGCCAGAAGTGGCGCGCAGCGAGCGCGAGCAGCTCAGCGAAGGGTCCCGAAAATTCCTGCGCTACAGCTATGGTGACCTTCTGACGAAGGACAAGGACTACAAGGTCATCTATCGCATCTGGGCGGGAACGCAGCGCGTGCTTCTCTGGGGCGATCCGGAATTTGCTGCCGGTTATGGCCGCAGCTCCATGTTCGCAGGCTCCGATGGCGTTGAATGGTGCGAGCCGCAGAGCTTCAAGGGCCGTATGGGCACCGGCATTCCCGGTGGCCGCTTCAATTACCAGAAGCACGGTCTGCCGACGCGCTACGACTGGCAGAAATATGAGTATCAATACCGTATCTGGGGGCGACTGCTCTACTATCCTGAAGCGCCGCGCGAAAGCTGGATGCGTTATCTCGAACATGAATGCGGCGATGCCGCCGCCGATTGCGAGAAGGGGCTCTCCTGGGCAAGCCGCGTGCTGCCGCTGATCACCCTGGCGCATGGCCCTTCGGCCTCCAACAATCACTACTGGCCGGAGGTCTATACCAACCTCCCGCTTGTCGAGGGCTCGGGCCGTCGCGCCTACGCTTTCGACATGGAAGGGCCGGTCCGTTTCGGAAATGCGCCTACCTTCGATTCAGCGCTGTTTGCCAATGCGCGCGAATATGCGGAACTGCTTCTCGCGGGAAAGCCCTCGCATCGCTACACGCCGCTTGATGTGGCCGACTGGCTGGACGAGATGGCGGAAGGCTGTGAGACGGCACTAACGGGTGTGAAGGCGACCGAAAGCTTCGGCTCCGCCACTGTCCAGCGCATCATGATCGATGTGCAGATCTCAGCCGGCATCGCCCGTTTCTTTGCCGAGCGGTTCCGCGCGGCTTGTTGGGCCGAGCTGTTCATTGCCACCAAGGTGACGACACTGATCGAGCCGGCAATCGATCACGCCAAGCGGTCGGTCATGGCCTGGCAGGCGGCCGCTGATATTTCGCGCGATGTCTACCACGACGATCTGACTTACGGACCACAATCCTGGCTGCGAGGTTCCTGGCAGTCGCGCCTGCCGGAGATGGCGGCCGAGGTTCTCGACCTGGAGTCACTGCGCGGCGGCGGCAAGTTTGAATCGGTGCAGGCGGGCGAACAGGTGCTCGCAGCCGTGAAAGCACTCAAGGCTCGCCGACCTGTGATCGCCAGCGCGACAGGCATCATAGCCCCCGCGACGTTCAAGGCGGGCGAAGCCTTGACGGTGCGTGTCGATGAAACCATGGACGAGGAACCGGTGCTGCACTATCGTCACGTCAATCAGGCCGAGCGTTGGAGTTCGGCGAAGATGACGCGGAATGGCAATGGCTTCGACGCCACCATTCCCGGCGATTACACCGACTCCAAGTTTCACCTGCAGTTTTTCGTCAGCTCGAGGAGGGGCGGGCGAAGCGTGCTGTCACCGGGTCTTGAGGACAATCTGTCCAACGAGCCCTATTACACGGCGCTGCAGAACTGAAGCTTGCATACCATCATGGACGTCCGTTGACGGGAACGCCGGCGGCGCCAAAGGAGGAGACCGCTCCGGCGGTAACAGGGAGGAGACGGATCTGTGACCCGGTATCTCTTGTTCAGGCTGGCGGATGCCATTCCGACCATCCTGCTGGTTTTGACGCTCGTCTTCATCGCCATGCGCATCCTGCCCGGCGATCCGGCGATTGCGGCGCTTGGCGACAATGCCACGGCCGAACAACTCCAGCTCTTTCGCGAGCGCATGGGGCTGAATGCGCCCCTATGGCAGCAATATATCAACTTTGTCGTCGGAACGCTCAGCCTGGATTTCGGCCGTTCGGCCATGACCGACCAGCCGGTGCTCGGCCTGATCGCCTATAATCTTCCCTATACGATCGAGCTGACGATCGTCGCGATGATCATGGGGGTTGTCGTTGGCGTACCCTTCGGCGTTTGGGCGGCCACGCACCGCAACGGATTGCCGGATTCGGCCATGCGCGGTTTTTCGCTGTTTGGCTACGCCATTCCCGATTTTTATCTCGGAGCGCTGCTTCTCATCACCTTCGCGCTCAATCTCGGCTGGTTCCCTATCAATGGGGGCGGCACAGGCTTCATCGACCGCATGCACCACGTGTTCCTGCCGGCGCTGACACTGGCCCTTGTGAAGGCTGCCTTTATTGGTCGCCTGACCCGTACATCGCTGCTGGAAGTAATGGGCCGCGATTATGTACGAACTGCCCGTGCCAAGGGCGCGCGCGAAACGCGCGTCATCTATCGCCATGGATTGCGCAACGCGCTTCTGCCGCTGACGACCGGGCTTGGCCTCAGCATGCTGGCAACCCTCTCCGGCTCGGTGGCGATAGAACTCGTCTTCAATCGTCCCGGCATCGGCAAGCTTTTGATCAGCGCCATCGCCGAGCGCGACTACGGTGTCATCCAGGGGGGCGTCGTCGTCTTCGCGATGTTCGTCGTGCTGATCAACCTGGCGATGGACCTCATCTACATCGTTGTCGATCCAAGAATCCGGGTGAAATGATGGTCACATCAGAACAGGCTCCCCAGATCATCACGGACGACCACCGGCTGGCAGATGCGTTCCGCCACATTCTCTATGGGCGGATATCGACCAGCTTTGCGTTGCTTGTGGTATTGATCTTCATCTTCGTCGCCGCCTTTGCGCCTTGGCTCGCGCCTTACGACCCGCTCGCCCAAAGCATCCTGGCGATCAACCAGAAACCGTCAGCAGCCCATTGGCTCGGAACCGATCAGTTCGGGCGCGATGTGCTGTCGCGCATGATTTATGGCTCCCGCAATTCGCTGATCTTCGGCTTCATCTCGCCGGTTCTGGCGGCGATCTTCGGCACACTGCTCGGCGTCACGGCCGGTTATTTCGGCGGGATCACCGATCGCATCATTTCGCGCCTGATCGATCTGCTGCTCGCTTTCCCGGAATTGCTGCTCGCCATCATCATCGCCGCTGTGCTCGGCGGTGGCTTCTGGAATATCATCGCAGTCATCACCGTCGCCTTCATTCCCGGCTTTGCCCGCGTCGCCCGTGCCTCGACACTGGCCGTCAAGCAAGAACCTTACGTGGAAGCGGCAATCGCGGTCGGCGTGCGCACGCCTGTCATCATTTTCCGGCACATCATCCCGAATATCGCAGCCCCCATCGTCGTGCTGATGACGCTCTGGGTCGCGTCAGCCATCCGCCTCGAAGCCTCGCTCAGCTTTCTCGGCATCGGCACTCAGCCGCCGAATCCGAGCTGGGGCAATATCATTCGCGACGGTCTCAACAATCTCTTCGGTTCGCCTTGGCCGATCATCGGTGCCGGCATTGCGATCACGCTCGTCGTGCTCTCCTTCAACCTGATCGGTGATGCCGTGCGCGACGTGCTCGATCCGGAGACGGCGCAATGAAGCAGCCCTTGCTGAGCGTCGAGCATCTGCGGGTAGAATTCGGAACGGCGACGAACCCTGTTGTCGTCGTCGACGATGTGAGCTTCGAGATCGAGGCCGGCGGAGCCGTCGGTATCGTCGGCGAGTCTGGTTCCGGCAAGTCGATCACGTCGCTGTCGATCATGCGACTTGTGCCGGAGCTCTGTCGGATTTCCGCTGGCAGGATTAGTTTCGAGGGCAACGATCTGCTGAAACTGCCGGTAAGCGCGATGCCGGAGATCCGCGGTCGCGATATCGCGATGATCTTTCAGGAGCCGATGAGTTCTCTGAACCCGGTCATGACGATCGGCGACCAGATCGGCGAGGCGATCAAGCTGCATGAGAGGATGAGCCGTCAACAGCGCCGCGCCTGCATCATCGAGCTTCTGAAACTCGTCGGCATCCCCAATCCGGAAGGCCGCCTCGATGCCTATCCACATCAGTTCTCCGGCGGCATGCGCCAGCGCGTGATGATCGCCATGGCCGTTGCCTGCAATCCGAAACTCTTGATCGCCGACGAGCCGACGACGGCACTCGACGTCACCATCCAGGCCCAGGTGCTCGACCTGATGGCGAAGGTGCGTAAGACGTTGAACACCGCCGTGCTCTTGATTTCGCACGATCTCGGCGTCATCGCGGAAGTCTGCGATCGCGTCATCGTCATGTATGCCGGCCGAGTGGTCGAGGACGCGGATGTCCGCTCGATCTTCAGGAACCCGAGCCATCCTTATACGCAGGGACTGCTCAAATCGATCCCGCGGCTCGATGACGATCACAAGCGTCTCTACCAGATCCCCGGCTCGGTGCCGACCGCGGGCTCGGTGAAGCAGGGCTGTCCCTTCTACGCCCGCTGTCCTTTGCATATCGATAAGTGCCGCAGTGAAATGCCGCCGATGTTTGCCTTCGGCCCGAAACATAAGGCCGCCTGCTGGGTCACCGCCGAAAACAAGGCATCCCTCCCATCGATCGAGGAGCATATGTGATGAATGCGATCCTGCGTGCCGAAGGGTTGAGCAAGGTCTTTTCCGACGGTGGCATGCTGTCCTTCAAGCAGGAGAGCAGTGGCGTGCGCGCTGTCGATGATTTGAGTTTCGAGATCTTGCGTGGCGAAACGCTGGCGCTGGTGGGTGAATCGGGCTGCGGCAAGTCCACGCTCGGACG
This sequence comes from Sinorhizobium sp. B11, assembly GCA_039725955.1. Lineage (NCBI taxonomy): Bacteria > Pseudomonadati > Pseudomonadota > Alphaproteobacteria > Hyphomicrobiales > Rhizobiaceae > Sinorhizobium > Sinorhizobium sp. B11. The sequence goes on along the minus strand of CP091033.1, from coordinate 1,230,043 downwards.
GTTGCTGCTGAGGCTGATCGAGCCGACGGATGGTCGCGTCTTCTTCGAGGGCACGGAACTGACGGCGTTGTCGCACGAGAAGATGCGCAGCATGCGCCGCAATGTGCAGATGATCTTTCAGGACCCCTATGGCTCACTCAGCCCGCGCCGCTCCATCGCGGAAATCATCGGAGAACCGCTGGACGCCTTTGGTCTCGTCCGCTCGAAGCGCGAACGGCGCGAAAGGGTCGCCGATCTCCTGACCCAGGTCGGTCTGCCAACGAGCGCTATGGACCGCTATCCCAGGCAGTTTTCCGGCGGTCAGCGTCAACGCATCGGTATTGCCCGGGCGATCTCTCTCAATCCCGGCTTTATCGTCGCCGACGAGCCGGTCTCGGCGCTCGATGTTTCCGTGCAGGCGCAGATCATCAACCTGATGCAGGATTTGCAGGAGACGAAGGGTTTCTCCTTCCTCTTTATCGCCCACGACCTTGCCGTCGTGCGTCATATCGCCGACCGCGTAGCGGTGATGTATCTCGGCAGGATCGTAGAGATCGGCGACAAGCGGAAGGTCTATTCGGCCCCGCAGCACCCTTATACGCAGGCACTATTGTCGGCCGCGCCAGAGCCCGACCCGGATCGCAAAAGCCGCCGTATCGTGCTTGAAGGCGATGTGCCGAGCCCATCGCGCATTCCGTCCGGCTGCAGCTTCCATACGCGCTGCCCGATTGCCAAGGACATTTGCAAGGTCGAGCGGCCCGCCCTGAAAGAGGTTGCAAGCGGCCAGATGGCCGCATGCCATTTCGCCGCGCCCAATCCAATCCCGCCGCGCGTGCGGGAAGTCGTCACCGAGTTCTAGCGCTTCAGCCGCCGCCAGGGCGCATGATCCGTCTTGATCGTGATCGACGCGGACGACGGCAATAGCGGTTCGCGCTTGCGCCGTCCGAAGCGACGCTTGAAGCCGAGGATATTCTCGATGAAGCTGCGGGCGTAGAGGCCGGGACCGCTGGAATAGATGCGCCAGCCACCATCGATATCGATCTCGCCTTTCTTGACCCGATCCCAGTCGGTCATCGCCTGATAACGGTCGAGGAAAGCGGCATCGCTGCTGCTGAAATAGGTGTTGCGCTGGCGCAGCGACGCGTGCGGCAGGGCGTCGGTGACGGAGATCGGGTTGACGAGGCCGATCGTCTTCCAGAGCGCCTTCGCATCCTCGGCAATGGCGAGCGTCTCGCAGTAACGCAGATGCGCATGCACATACATGAGGCCGATCTCGCGGCCGAAGAAGGAAGAGGATTCTGCGCGCCGGAACAGCGTTTCCGGGCCGCCGGCATAGGTTGCCGGCTTCTCCATCAGGCGCACGCCATCCGGGAAGAGCAGGTGTTTTTCGATCAGCTTCATATGCGCCTGCCGCTGCTCCAGCGTGAAGAGCTTGCCGAGCATGGCCTGCGTCATCGAGATCAGCGAATAGTGCAGACCCGTGCGCTTGTCATCGGGATGCAGCAGCAGTTCGACGCCGTTATGGGCGGGGTCGAAGATACCGTAACCGGCGACAACGCCATTGCGGATCAGGTGCTTGTTGAAATCGCGCCGCATGGCGGTGGCGATCTTGCGCAGTTCGGTGGCGTCGGCGCCTTTGCCGATACGCCGCAGGATGGCGGCATAACGCACGATCTGTTCATAGAGCAGGGAAACGGTCCAGCTGCTCACCATCCAGTCACGAAGATGCGGATCGGCCGGCTGCAGGGAATCGTTCCAGTCGCCTTCGCCATAGCGGATCAGATGGGTGCCGGGAATGAAGCGCTCACGCACCGTCGCGAGAAGCTTGTCGACATGGACGCTGATCGTATCGGCGGATGCCCTGCCCATGGTCTTGTCGTCGCGCCAGGCCACGGTTTCATCGAGGATGGCAAAGTCTCCGGTCGCTTCGATATAGTCGCAGAGCGCCTTCAACGGCCAGACGACGATATCGCCGTGGCTGTCGCCGGAGCGGATGTTGGAATAGGGCTCCAGCATGAACCATTGCGGCCAGTCGCCCTTTTCGAGGTACTGTTCGCTGAAGACGGTCTTCACCACTTCCTTGGCTTCGCGATCGTGCTCATAGGCGAGCAGGAATTCCACCGGTCCCTGACACGCATCGCGCGTGCCCCAGGCAGCGCCGGTATATTGTTCCAATCCGTGCGGCACGCTCAGATGCACGATCGCATCATGCGCAAGCCAGGGCAGGATCGTCGCATGGGCCACGGCATCGCCTTTCGGCTTGTCGAACGTCAGGCCGCGAATGGTGTGCTGCCAGAAACGCGAGGCCGGTGCCAGCATCATTTCCTGAGTGACGCCGCTTGCGTAGCGATCCGCCAGTCGCTCGGCCTCTGCCATATCGGTCATCGAGCCGACGACGGCGAAGGAGAGCGACTGTGTCTCGGTGGAGCGCAGGGCAATGAAAGCGCCATTGCGGGCAACGCCGTCCTCATAGAGAAGCTCGTCGCCACCGACCGCCTCGATGGCGCCAGGCGTGGAGCTTACCAGCCAGTAGCTGGCATCGGGAAAACGCTCGCCCCAGAGCCAATGCGGGTCAGGGCGGAAGCGGATGCGCTTGGCTTCGCCGTCGAATTCGAGATAACCGCTCGCATCATATTCCCGCTCGCCGAGAACGAGATGACCGAACACGAGGAACCGGCACGGCTTGCCCTCGACGGAGACGGCCCATTGCATTGCGGGATCTTCACCCGATGCCGCAGCCGTCACGATGATGGTGCGGTCGGCAAGGCGGTAGATCCAGCGGCAGTCACTGAGGCCCATGTCGAAGGCTGAGGGCACGCCGAGGAGCTGCCAGCCATGACCGGCATCGACAAGAATGCGCAAACCGCTCGTCCGAGTGAGGTTGTAGGGCTCGCGCGAGACGGAAAACAGCTTGTGGAAGGATGTGTTGCCGATCGTCAGCTGTGCAGCAAAAATGCCTTGCATCCAGCAAGTCGAGGCCAGCGTCACATCGTCGAGCAACATGTTCTGGCCGCTGCGCACGATCGCGCCATGACGGCGCGCCACGTGTGACTCCTTCTCTTGCAGGACCACGTGACGGTTGAGAGCGCCCTCGGGCACGAAGAAGGAGAGGAGCTTTCCCTCGACGCGCTCTTCAAGCACGCGCGCCGGATAGAGACGGGCGAGCGCTTTCTCGTCCAGTGCCTCGGCGGCCAACAGCCCGGCATCCTGCAGGATGCCGCGCGGCGGTGTCTGTTCGGCCGCGCCTGATACATTCTTTCCGATGGTGCTCAGATGGTCGAGGCGGGACAGGTCGGCATTATCGGACGCCGCCTGGTGATCGTTAAGGAAAAGGCCGAAGAAACTTGCGGTGACGCCCTCGGCTGAAACGGCGAGCGGCTTCGATTGAAGGGCCGGGCAGGCCATTTCATGCTGGCGGCGCTGGCTCGGCAGATCGGTGCCGAAGGGACCGACGAGACGATCATCGTTCGCGGCAGCCGATTTTACCAACTGGATTGCATCGGTGGCGTAAGCGGAGACACCTTCCAGGCAGCCCTGCGAGAGCCAGGGATTGCGCCCGCCGCCCTGCTTCAGGTTCTGGCGATTCATCACCACAGGCCGAAGACCGGATGCTGGGCAATATGATGGTCGACATATTGCGACGCATAGGCCTCGCTGTTCATCAGGAAACCGCGGTCGCCGAGGCCGATATCCTGAACCAGGACGAGGTCGGCCGGCAGTTTTTCCGTGCCGGAATGCGCCAGCGTCACATGCCAGAACCACGTCGTCTCTGAAGGGGCAAGCACGAGGCTAACCTGGTAGCGGATATCGGCGACATTTCCGCTCCAAGAGAAACCCGCTTCGCTAAAGCCGAACTTGCCCTGCGCCCGGGGGCCGACAATCTCGGCGGTAGCAGGCTTTTTGCCACCAATCCGCAGATAGAGCCGTCCGACGCCGCCGGACAGCGGCGATCCCTGGATCTGGTTGATCTGCACCGATCCGAGACTGTCGCCATAGTCGATGGAAAACAGCGTGCCGTTCGGCAGGGCGGAGATGGAAAGGCCAGTGCCGTTGGCGATCGTCAGAAGGCCGAGGTCGTCGCGGCGGGGCATCTGCAATTTGCGATTCAGTCTCGTGGGCATGTGAGATCTCGTGTCGCCTAAAGGGAATCGGACAATGACGCAGAATGTTTGTGCGAAATATTACCCAATGTCACTGGTTAGATCATGGCGCCCATGATGAACTCAAATCAGAGTGAAGCAAACGATGACTTAAGAGGGAGGACGGCTTAACCAAGTCCGCCTTGGCCCCTCAACGACGCGAGTATTGAAGCGCATCGCCTTCCCACCGTCGCGGAACAAGATTTTCTCGGGGAGGGCAGATGTTTTGAAGGCATTCGAGGCCGGTCTGGCGTAACGCCGAACCGGCCCTGGTTGACTAGATATTCTGACCGCCAGACACTTCAATGCGCTGTGCCGTGACCCAGCCGTTGTCAGGGCCAATCAGGCTGGCGATCATCGGGCCAATATCGTTTGGCAGCCCGACACGGCCAAGGGCGATCATCTTTGCGAATGCCTCGTTATAGGCGGGCGTATCGCGCACCGCTCCGCCCAGGAAATCTGTCGCAATCGCACCTGGAGCGACCGTATTCGCCGTAATGCCGCGACTTCCGAGCTCTTTTGCCAGGTAGAGCGTGAGGATTTCGACCGCTCCTTTGGCTGCGGAATAGGCGGAAAATCCCGGATAGGAAACGCGGGTGAGGCCGGACGAGAAATTGACGATACGGCCGTCGTCGACAATGAGCGGGAGCAGGGTCTGGGTCAGGAAGAAGACGCCCTTGACGTGGACATTGAAGAGATTGTCGAACTGCGCTTCGGTGGTCTCTGCGAAGCCCGCCATCTCGCCGTGACCGGCATTGTTGATGAGGTGATCGAAATTGGTACGCGACCAGGTAACCGTCAGGACGGATCGAACGGCGTCCGCGAAGGCCGGGAATGCCGATATGGTGCCGACGTCGAGCTGCAGCGCCACTGCCTTGCGGCCGAGAGCTTCTATTTCGGCCACGACAGCCTTGGCTTCTTCCGCGCCATTTCGGTAGGTCAAAATAACATCGCCACCATGCTTGGCGATGCTGACGGCGGTGTTACGTCCAAGGCCACGGCTGCCGCCGGTTACGATTGAGATTGTCGTCATAGGTCAACTCCTTTTGTGCTGATTGCTGATCAGCACAATGCGCCCAGCTCGATTGGAACTGCTGCCTATTTCTCCAAACGAATTGCCTATTTATCCGAAAGCGAAGATTGACGTTGCCTCACGCGCTTGCGACTTGGCTCAAGGGCCTGCTAATCTGGCGTCATTTAAGGCAGGCAGACGATTCCGACTTGCCTTTTTCTCCATTGCCATAGGAGTTCTGATGAGTTTGCTGGAGATCGTCCGCCGTCATGCAGACGTCAACGTCGATCGCTTCGGAGCGGCAGCAACTCCGATCGCCGGTCTGACGGCTATCCGCGCCCTGAACCCAAGCGAAATCCAGTTTGCGATCAACAGGCCTCTGGTCGCGCTGGTTCTCCAGGGTCGCAAGAGAGTGAGCATCGGGCCGGAAACGTTCGACTTCGGTGCAGGCGATAGCCTGCTGATCACCGCTGACGTGCCGACGGTGAGCCAGATCACAACGGCAAGCCGCATTGCTCCCTATTATTCTCTCGTTCTCGAACTTGACCTCGCGATGATCCGTGAACTGGGTTCGGAGATTGGTCCGGTGACAGCTTCGACTTCGAAACCCGTTAAGGTAGACCCGACGGAAACTGAGGTCGCGGAGACCGCCGTCAGGCTCATGAGCCTCGTTGATCGGCCCTCAGTCATGCCGATCCTGGCGAGACAGCATCTAAGGGAGATGCATTTCTGGCTGATGACCGGCAAGCACGGAACCTCGATCCGGGCACTCGGTCAGACAGATGGCCACGCGGAGAGAATTGGTCGTGCCGTAGCCATCATCCGCGAAGGCTTCGCTCGTCCCTTGCGAGTGAATGAGCTTGCAGAGACGGCGGGCATGAGCCTTTCGTCATTTCATCAGCATTTCCGCGCAGTGACCACATTGTCACCACTTCAGTTCCAAAAGCAGTTGCGTCTGATCGAGGCGCGAAGGCAGATAATCTCGGAAGGCGTTCCGGCCAGTTCGGCTGCATATTCCGTCGGCTATGAGAGCATCACGCAGTTCACGAGGGAATATGCCCGCCAGTTTGGAGCACCGCCCGTTCGTGATCTCAGGGCGTTGCTGGAAAATGGTGTAACCGCGGCGTGAGTTTGGCAAGGCAAGGTTTTTGCTCAGCGTTCCGGCGCTTCCTTAAGCCTGGGAAACGAACGGCAGATCCGCTTCAGCCATCAAATCGCAAGCTGCGAAAACCTCCCCGACGCCGATCAGTACCGGCCGGTCGAGGCCGATTTCCGCCATGGCCGAAGAAAGACCGTCCAGGCTGCCGGCCCAGCGCCGCTCGTCGGCATTGGCAACAGAGCTGACGATGACGACAGGCGTTCTTGCATCGAGCCCGGCCTCGATCAACCTGTTCTGGATTGCTCCGGCTGTTCGTCCACCCATGTAGAAGATCGTCGTTTTTCTTGTGTCTGCGATAGCCTGCCAGTCGATCGTCTCGGGCAGGTTGCCATGGCGCGAATGTCCGGTGACGAATTGCACGCTCTGCGCATGATCGCGATGGGTCAGGGAAATGCCGAGCCGTGATGCCATGGCGCTCGCCGCCGTGATGCCGGGGATGACCTCGACCGAAATATTGTGCTTTTTCAGATAGGCGATCTCCTCGCCGGCGCGGCCGAAGATCATCGGATCGCCGGATTTCAAGCGTGCAACATTCTTGCCGGCCTTGGCGAAAGTCAGCATCATCTCGTTGATGTCTTCCTGCCGGCAGCTTTCGCGCCCGCCGCGTTTGCCGACCAGCAGGCGCTTTGCTTCGCGCCGCGCGAGTTCCAGAACCTCGTCCGAGACGAGATCGTCGAACAGGATGACATCGGCGGCCTGCAATGCCCGCACCGCCTTCAGCGTCAGATACTCCGCGTCGCCCGGACCGGCGCCGACAAGCGTCACCCGTCCGACGGGGCGCATCTGCGCCGGCCTTTGCATATCGGACAGCAGATCGCGGACGCTTGTCTCTGTCGGCTCAGCGCCGAAAGCACGATCCACAAAACGTTCCCAGAAGGCGCGGCGGGCTGCGCCGGGCTTCAAGCGAATAGCAATTTCCTCGCGGAGAGACTGGGCAAGGCCCGCCCACGATTTCAGGGATGTCGGCAGCAGCGTCTCGATGCGGCGGCGAATGGCCTGCGCGAGAATAGGGGCCGCGCCATCCGTAGAGATCGACACCACCACGGGCGAGCGATTGACGATGGAGCCGAATTGGAACTGGCAGAAAGCCGGCTTGTCGATCACGTTGACAGGAACGCCGGCTCGCCGTGCAGCATCGCAGAAAGCGTGAGCCTCGGTCTCCTCATCGCAATCCGCTATGGCAAGCGCCGCACCAGCAAAAACGTCCTCGCGCCATGCCATAGGACAGTGGATGAGTGCGCCTTCCGGATGCGGTGAACCTCGCGCGACGAGAGTCGCGCATGCCTCGCCGAGATGTTCGCAATAGATCTCGACTCTGGCGCCGCAGGCAGCCAACAATTCTGCCTTCCAGGCACAGGCATCCGAGCCGCCGGCGACGATCACCCCTTGTCCGGCAAGCGACCAGAAGACGGGCAGTTTGGCGAGCGGCGCCATGCGGGCAGGTGCCCGGTCGGCAACATCATTCGGCAGCGTCTGCAACACAGGCATTGATGATCCCCCTGATTTCGGCACGGCAGGAGCCGCAATTGGTGCCGGCTTTGAGCTCGTTGCCGATCGCTTCGACGCTACGGCAGCCGGAGCGAACGGCGGTGACGATCTGGTTGACGCCGACGCTGAAGCAGGAACAGACCGTCGCCCCCGGATCAGGCCTGTCGGCGCCAGGCCGGCCGGCGATAATGGCAAAGCGGCGACGCAGATCGCTGTGATCAGCAGTCAGTTGCGCCACCGCCCAGTTGCGTGCGACGGCGACCGGCTCTCTTGCAAGGAAGAGCGCGGCAAGCAGCCTCTCTCCGTCGAAGAAGGCGATCCGCCGGTTGCCGGACTGCTGGTCGGCATAACCCAAGGGCTCGATATGGTCGGCAATGGCGAAGCTTTTTCGGCACCAGGCCGTCCAGTCTTCAATACCGTCATGGAATGCAAGCTCCAGGCGCCATCCGCCATCGGCCTTGGCGAGTGCCCAATAATCCGCGTCCGCCACATCAGGCTTTGCCAGGCTGACGGCGAAGCCATAAGCGGCAACGCGATAGCGGCTGACGGCAACCGCAACATTCTTCGAGGCGGGCTGACCCGAAACGGGGTCCGTTGCGGGTTTGACGACGGCGCCGATTCGCGCTTCAGCCGAATTCTGGTCGCTCCAGTGCATCGGCACGAAGACGCTGCCGCGCGCCTGCCGGTCGGTCACCAGGGCGCGGATAATCGCCTTGCCATGGCTGCTTTCGATCTGCACGAGGGCGGCATCGGCCACGCCGAGTTCCATCGCATCGCGCGGATGGATTTCCGCGAAAGGCTCGGCGATATGGGATGACAGTCGCGCGCTCTTTCCCGTCCGCGTCATCGTGTGCCACTGGTCGCGGATGCGGCCGGTATTCAACGTGAAGGGATAGGCCGAATCTGTTCTATCGGTTGCCGGCGCTTCGACGGCAATAAAGCGCGCCTTGCGATCGGAATGGAAGAAACCGCCCTTGGCGAAGAACCGCGTTTCTCTTTTCTGTGCCCCGAAAGGCTGCGGCCACTGGAACGGCTTCAGCGCATTGTAGTCTGCCGGCTCCGTCTTGGCATAGGCGCCGATATCGAAGTCGCGGCTGCCGTCATTCTCGAAGGCGGAGAGTGCAGCGTGCTCGGCGAAAATATCGGCCGGGGACCTGTAGTCGAATGCGGCAAAGCCCATCCGGCGGCCGACTTCTGCCATCTGCCACCAGTCGGCTCGTGCCTCTCCCGGCAGAGCAAGGAAAGGGCGTTGCCTCGATATGCGGCGTTCCGAATTGGTGACCGTTCCGTCCTTCTCGCCCCAGCCGAGGGAGGGTAGCAGCACATGCGCGTGTCGCGTCGTATCGGTCTCGCGCAACATGTCGGAAACGACCACGAAGGGGCAGGCGGCAATCGCCGCCTCGACGCGGCGGGCATCGGGCATGGATACGACCGGATTGGTCGCCATGATCCAGAGCGCCTTGACGCGGCCCTCCTCGACGGCCCGAAACAGATCGACAGCCTTCAGGCCGGGCTTGGCGGCAATATCAGGCCGATTCCAGAAGCGCCGCACCCGGTCGCGATCAACAGCGCTTTCGATCGCCATATGCGCAGCCAGCATATTGGCCAGGCCACCGACCTCGCGGCCGCCCATCGCATTCGGCTGCCCCGTCAGCGAAAACGGCCCCATGCCGGGTCGGCCGATGCGCCCCGTCGCGAGATGGCAATTGATGATGGCGTTGACCTTGTCGGTGCCGGAAGCGGACTGATTGACGCCTTGGCTGTAGCAGGTGACAACTTTCTCGGTCGTCTCGAACAGGCGGAAGAATTCCCTCACCTGCATGGCCGGCAGGCCGGTGCGCTCAAGCAGGTCGTCTACCGTTAGTGCGGCGGCAGCGGCGAAGGCCGCTCCAAAACCTTCCGTATAGGCACCTATATAGTTCTGGTCGATAGCAGGACTTGCCGCGAGATGGGCAAGCAGTCCCATGAAGAGTGCGACGTCACCGTCCGGACGGATGGCCAGATGCAGATCGGCGATATCGCAGGTCATCGTCCGGCGAGGATCGATGACGACGATTTTCAGGCCCGGTCGGGTCGCCTTGGCGGCTGCCAGCCGCTGGTAGACGACGGGATGGCACCAGGCAAGGTTGGACCCCGTGAGTATGACAAGATCGGCAAGTTCCAGATCCTCATAGAGGCCGGGCACCGTATCCGAGCCGAAAGCGCGGCGATGACCGGCGACCGAGGACGACATGCAGAGGCGAGAATTGGTGTCGATATTGGCAGAGCCGATGAAGCCCTTCATCAGCTTGTTGGCGACGTAATAGTCTTCTGTCAGAAGCTGACCCGAGACATAGAAGGCGACGGAATCGGGGCCATGTTCGGAAATGGTCTCGGAAAACCTGCTGGCGACGAGATCGAGCGCCTCATCCCAGCCTGCCTCTCTGCCCTTGATTTCAGGATGGAACAGGCGACCATCGAGATCGATCGTTTCGGCAAGCGCCGAACCCTTGGAACAGAGCCGGCCGAAATTGGCCGGATGCTCAGGGTCGCCCTTCACTGTTACGGTGCCGGTATCATCCACTTTGGCGATCACGCCGCAGCCGACGCCGCAATAAGGACAGGTAGTCTTGACTTCTGCTCCCATCATTCCGCCGCCATGACAAGGCTTTCGAGCGCGATATAGAGCATGCCGCCCTCGTTCCTGAGCGGGATGGTACGCACCGCACCATCATCGGCACCGAGCGCCTTACCGGTCTCCAGCGAGATCACCCAGTTGTGCAGAGGGCAGGTGACGGCATTGCCGTGCACGATGCCTTCCGAGAGCGGGCCGCCTTTGTGAGGGCAGCGATTTTCGATCGCATAGACCTCGTGTTCGCCCGTGCGGAAGACGGCGATGTTCATCTGCGGGGTTTTCACGCAGCGCGATCCGCGCAGCGGAATATCGGAAATGTCGCCGATCGGGTGCCAGTTCATGATGGTTCTCCTCACTCGGCTGCCTGACTGAAACCGATGGTCGCCATCGGCCGGAATTCGTGCTTGTCCTTGCCGGAGACGCGTTCCGACCAGGGGTCGACCTGAGCGAATTTCTGGGAAAAGACGAAGCGTTCGTAATAGGCCTTGCGCTTGTCGTGATCCTCCATGATCTGCCGGCGGATCTCGTCGAGGCCGATGCGCTTGGCCCATTTATAGATGCGCTCGAGATAGCGGCCCTGTTCGCGGTACATCTGCGTCAGCGCCACGATATGTTCGAGCGCCTCGTCCTCGGTCCTCACCAGGCCGAGCACCTCCGTGCCCTTGATGTCGAGGCCCGCAGCTCCGGCGAAATGGATCTCGAAGCCGGAATCCACGCAGATCACGCCGATATCCTTGCAGGTGGCCTCGGCGCAGTTCCGCGGACATCCTGACACTGCCATCTTCAGCTTTGCCGGTGTCCAGGAGCCCCACATGAATTTCTCGATGCGGATGCCGAGACCCGTGGAATCCTGCGTTCCGAAGCGGCACCAGTCGGAGCCGACGCAGGTCTTCACCGTGCGCAGGCCCTTGGCATAGGCCTGGCCCGAGATGAAGCCGGCCTTGCCAAGATCGGCCCAGACTGCCGGAAGGTCTTCCTTTTCGACGCCGAGCAGATCGATGCGCTGGCCGCCGGTGACCTTGACCATCGGGATTGCGAACTTGTCGACGACATCGGCGATGGCGCGCAGTTCGCCGGAGCTGGTCACGCCGCCCCACATGCGCGGCACGACGGAATAGGTACCATCCTTCTGGATGTTGGCGTGGACGCGTTCATTGATGAAACGCGACTGGTAGTCGTCGGCATATTCATCCGGCCAGTCGCAGACGAGGTAGTAATTGAGCGCCGGGCGACATTTGGCGCAGCCGCCCGATGTCTTCCATTCCAGCTCCTGCATGACGGCGGGAATGGTCTTCAGCTTCTTTGCCTTGATGAGGCGGCGCACGTCATCATGGCCGAGCTCGGTGCAGGTGCACATCGGCTGCACGGCTTTTGGGTTATAGGCATCCCCCAGCGTCAAGGACATGAGCTGTTCGACAAGGCCGGTGCAGGAGCCGCAGGAGGCCGATGCCTTCGTATGGGCGCGCACATCATCGAGCGATGTCAGCCCCTTGGCCGTGATCGTTGAAGTGATTTTGCCCTTGCAGACGCCGTTGCAGCCGCAGATTTCCGCATCATCCGGCAAGGCTGCAACGGCCGCCATAGGGTCCAATGGGGACCCTCCCTGATAGGCCTGGCCGAAGATCAGAGTGTCGCGCATCTCGGAGATGTCGACCGCCTTTTTCTTGAGGTCATTGAACCAGGCGCCGTCGGAGGTCTCGCCATAAAGCACCGTACCGATGATGCGGTTGTCTTTCAGCACAAGGCGCTTGTAGATCCCCGCAGTCGCATCGCGCAGCACGATTTCCTGCCGGTCGTCGCCGTCGGCGAAATCGCCGATCGAGTAGAGTTCGATACCGGTAACCTTGAGCTTCGTCGGCGTGTCGGAATGCGCAAAGGCCGGCTTCTTATCGTCGGACAGATGGGCGGCGGCGACACGGGCCATCTCGTAGAGCGGCGCGACGAGGCCATAGACCATGCCGCCCACCTCGGCGCATTCGCCGAGCGCGTAGATATCGCCGTCCGAGGTCTGCATGCCGGCATCGACGACAATGCCGCGATTGACGGCGAGCCCGGCGTCCTTGGCGAGATTGACGTTCGGGCGAATGCCGACGGCCATGACGACAAGCGTGGCAGGGATGATCGTGCCGTTGTCGAGCTCGACGCCTTCCACCTTGCCGTTGCCGATGATCTGTTTGGTGTTGGCTTTGCAGATAACCTTGATGCCGCGGTCCTCGACAGCCTTCTGTAAGAGGTAGCCGGCGGCGGGATCGAGCTGGCGCTCCATCAGCGTCGGCATGACGTGCAGCACAGTGACATCCATGCCGCGCTGGGCGAGACCGGCGGCTGCTTCGAGCCCGAGGAGACCGCCGCCGATGACGATGGCCTTTTCGCGCGATTGGGCTGCAAGCAGCATGGCCTGCACGTCGTCGAGGTCGCGGTAGGTGATGACGCCGCGAAGATCCTTTCCGGGCACCGGAATGATGAAGGGTACCGAGCCTGTCGCGATGACGAGCTTGTCGTAGCTCTCGGTGACGCCGTGGTCGGAGGTGACGGTCTTGGCGACGCGATCGATGTTAACGATCTTGTGACCCTTGTAGAGCGTTATGCCGTGCTTGATGTACCAGCCATCACCGTGAATGATGATCTGCTCGTAGTCCTTTTCTCCAGAAAGCACTGGCGACAGCATGATGCGATCGTAATTGACGCGTGGCTCGGCGTTGAAGATCGTAACCTCGTAGCGTCCGGGCGCCTGTTCGAAGAGGTGCTCCAGCATGCGCCCAGGCGCCATGCCATTGCCGATGATAACGAGTTTTTCTGTCATATTTACAGGTCCTTGGATCAGGTTGCAGCCACGGGCGCGGAGTGGCCCTGGCGCGATAGTTGCTTGACGGACAGGTGCATCCAGATGAGTGAGATCGCGACGATTGCGAAGAGCAGCAGGAAACAGCTCGACCAGAGGCCGGTCATGTCCTTGAGGAGGCCAAAGGCGATCGGAAGGATGAAGCCACCAAGGCCGCCCATCATCCCGACGATGCCGCCAACGGCGCCGACGCTCTCTGGGTAATAGGCCGGAATGTGCTTGTAGACGGCAGCCTTGCCGAGGCTCATGAAGAAGCCGAGCACGAAGATGACCACGATGAAGATGACGGGCGTGATGGTGGAAGCAGGCAGCGACAGGATGAGCGTAGCCACGGCTGACACGGCAAACATCGTGTACATCACGCTGCGCGCGCCCTTCTTGTCCGACAGCACGCCGCCGAAGGCACGGAAGATGCTGCCCGGGATCGAATAGGCAGCGGCGATCATGCCGGCAGCTTCCAGATTGAAGCCGTAGACACCGACAAGATAGCGCGGCAGCCACAGCGAGAGGGCAACGAAGCCGCCGAAGGCGAAGAAGTAATAGAGTGAGAAGCGCCAGACCTGAAGGTTCTGCAATGGCGCGAATTCCTGGGCGAGGCTTTTGGAGGCGACGCCGCGTTCGCGGCGAAGACGAAAGGCCGGATCATCCGTTGTGGTGAACCAGAAAATGATTGCCATCAGCGCCAGACCGGCCGCCCATATTTCAGCGACTGCCTGCCAGCCCCAAGCCAAAAGCACGAAGGGGGCTGCGAATTTTGTCACGGCCGCGCCCACATTGCCTGCACCGAAGATGCCAAGTGCGGTACCTTGCTTCTCCGCTGGAAAGAAGGGCGAGACATAGGCGACGCCGACCGCAAACGAGCCGCCGGCGAGCCCGACACCCAAGCCGGCGATCAGCATCTGCGTATAGGTGTGGGCGTAGGAGAGCAGAAAGGTTGCGACTGCAGCGGCAAGCATGGTCAGCGTATAAACGAGACGGCCGCCGTAACGTCCGGTCCAGATGCCAAGCACGATGCGCACGAGCGAGCCGGTCAGCACAGGGGTGCCGATAAGCAGTCCGAACTCGGCTTCGTTCAGCCCGAGTTCCTGCTTGATGCGAATGCCGATGATCGCAAAGATCGTCCAGACCGCAAAACAGAGCGTGAAGGCGACCGTGGAGATCCACAGTGCTTTGGCTGGTTCGCCGGCGGACATGGGCTGCGCTTTCTTGATGACAGTCATGGCTTCTCCGTGGCCCGACAAGGTCGTGCCGATCCATCGCTGGGGGTTAAAAACAAAAAGCCGCTGGTCAGGACGCGCATACACGAGGCGCGCGAAATATCCTGATCAGCGGCTTTGCTGGTGACGCCCGTCGTTGGACGCCGAATTCATGGCCTTCTGGCCCATCTGCCTCAAGCAATCCGTATGACAGATTGCACAAGGGTACTCCTGTATCCTCAATGAGCGCCTATCGTGCGCTCATTCTGCTCTGATCGCCTTTGATCAGTGCATAACTATCAAAGCAAACCGCGTGCCAGTTTGCGGAGGCTGTCCCAGTGAATTGAATCTAAAGGATTTTTTAGAAATCCATCGGCTGCTGGTTTTTTGGGCCGCTGTCGTTTGTGCAAATCTTTTGTGCGCGATTGTGAGGTCGGTGCAAATCTCTGATGGCGTTTTGTGCAGGCGAGCATGAGATTAAATTCCTTCGCTGCTGGAAGCGAAGGGCAAGACGCTCTTTACCGCAAAGCCCGCAACATAATCCGGCAGTTTCGATGGGTCGAAAACGTGACCATCCATGAAGCGGTCGGCTTCGTCGGCCCCTTCGATGCGCACGTCGGCATCGATCGGTGCGCTGCCCTCGCCAAGGGCTGCGCGATAGAGGTCAGGGCGGTAGGCGGAAGCAGCTGCGCGTGCTGGATTGAGTCCGAGTTCGGCCTGACCCCAGCGGATCATCTGACTGTAGATCCAGAGTGCCTGGCTGGTGCGAGGATAATTGGCAAAACCCGAATGGAACATGAAGTAATTGTCGATGATGCGCCGGTTCCCTTTTGCGTCGAGGCTGAACTCGCCTGCCAGCACATGGCGGATGATGTGAACCGGTGCTGCGATGTAGCGGGCATCCGCCAGGGCCTCGGCCAGTGCATCGTGGTTGTCCGGCTGGTCGCACCAGCGTGCCGTCGCGTCGAGGGCGACGATCAGTCGGGAGACTGTTTCCGGATGGCTGTCTGCCCATTCCGGGCGCATGCCGATCACCTTTTCCGGTGCAGATGGCCAGATATCCTGTTTGGCGGCGACGATACGACCGACGCCACGCTCTGAGGCAACCATGTTCCAGGGTGCGCCGACACAGAAACCATCGATCGCGCCGGCGGCCAGCGCGTCGGAGGTCAGCGGAGGCGGCACGACGACGAGTTTGACGTCCTTGTCCGGATCGATGCCGCCGGCGGCAAGCCAGTAGCGGAATTCGTAATTGTGCGAGGAAAAGGGATAGGTGACGCCGAAAGTCGGCAGCGGCTCGCTGCTCGCCTTCATCTCTGCTAGCACCTTTGCCAATGCCTTGGCGTTTTCCAGCGCGCTGGCGCTTTCCGATAGGTTCTCGGCGTCCCGCATCCTGTCGAACAGGCGGGCTGAGAGCGTGATTGCATTACCGCCGCGCCCGAGAGAGAAGGGTGTAATCGTCGGTGATGGATTGGAGCCAAGGCCGAGCATGGAGGCAACGGGCATCGGCGAGAGCATGTGGGCGATATCGAACTGCCGGAAAGCGAGGCGGTCGCGAATGTTTGCCCAGGAGACGTCCTTGACGAGATCGAGCGTCAAGCCTTCCCGCTTGGCAAAGCCAAATTCCGCTGCCGCGATAAGCACGGAAGCGTCGACGAGCGGAATGAAGCCGGCTCTCAGGGTTCTGGAGCCTTCGCCGTTGGCATGGGCGGGCGCTGGCAGACCGGCATCGGGATTGAGGCTTTTCGTCATCATGTTCACTCCGGCCTCCTCCGGACAGTCGCGACCAGAGAGGTCATCACATTAAAAGCCCTGCTGCGGTCACGACGCTCTGGGCGATGTCGGACATCTTCTTTTTCTCGTTCATTGCCGTCTGACGAAGCAGCGCAAACGCTTCCTCCTCCGACAGGCCACGCATCTTCATCAATATGCCTTTGGCGCGTTCGACGATCTTGCGCTCCTCGAGGGCCGACTTGGCATCGGCAAGTTCGCGTTGCAGCCGGTCGAATGCATTGAAGCGGCTGACCGCCATATCGAGAATGGGTTTGACGCGTTCCTTCTTCAACCCGTCGACGATGTATGCCGACACGCCGGCATCCACTGCTGCCTCGATGGAGGCCGTGTCGGAGCGGTCGACGAACATGGCAATCGGCCTGCCGACCGTACGGGTCAACTGGAACAGATGCTCCATCATGTCGCGATTGGGGTTCTCGATATCGATGATGATGACGTCGGGCCTCAGCGTATCGATAATACGCGCCACGCCTTGGACTTCGTGGATGACCGTCACGCGCGCATGGCCGGCCTCTCGCAGCCCCTCCTCGATGATGGAGGCGCGAATGGTATTTTCATCGATCACAAGGATGGTCAGATCGAGCCGGCTCATGCGACATTTATGACGCAATGCAGCAAGGCCGACAAGCTAGAAAGGCAATTTATTAGGCATTTTATAAATTTGATTAAATAATGGGCGGCCTGCTTTATATATGAGCAATGTCAGGTCTCATGGAGGTTTTCGAAAAAGATTTCCGCATCCGTTCACTTGTCGACAACTGCGCTACCTATGCCTCAGTATAATGCACCGCCCGCGCGCTCGCTGTTATCGTCGGGCTATCTTGGAGACGGAGAGCGAAGATGAGCGACAAGCGGCCAGAAGGTGTTGAGGCGTACAGTCATCCGGCAGGCGGGTGGGATGCGCTGAAAGCGGTGGCGAAAACGCTGAAGCATCAGCAGATCGTTGCACAGGGCAGTACCACACTGCTCAAGGCAAACCAGCCTGAAGGTTTCGATTGTCCCGGCTGCGCCTGGCCCGATCCAAAGCACACCTCTTCCTTCGAGTTCTGCGAGAACGGCGCAAAGGCGATCACCTGGGAGTCCACCGCCCGGCGCGTCACACCTGAATTCTTTGCCGAACACACGGTCTCCGAGCTTTGGGAATGGATCGACCACAAGCTTGAGGACCAGGGCCGGCTGACGCATCCGCTGAAATACAATAGCGCCACGGATAAATACGAGACGATCGATTGGGATGATGCATTCAGCCTGATAGGCTTGGAACTCAACAAGCTCGCAAGCCCCGACGAAGCTGAATTCTACACGTCGGGACGCGCTTCCAACGAGGCAGCCTTCCTCTATCAGCTCTTCGTGCGGGCCTATGGCACCAACAATTTCCCCGATTGTTCGAACATGTGTCATGAGGCGACGAGCGTTGGCCTGCCGCTGTCGCTCGGTGTCGGCAAGGGTACGGTGACGCTTGAGGATTTCGATCATGCCGACGCCATTTTCAGCTTCGGCCATAACCCCGGAACCAACCACCCCCGCATGATGACGACCCTGCACGAGGCATCCCGTCGCGGTGTTCCGATTATCGTCTTCAACCCGTTGAAGGAGCGGGCGCTCGAGCGTTTCGCCGCGCCGCAAAATCCGGTGGAGATGGTGACCTTATCCTCGACGCCCATTGCATCAGCCTATCACCAGCTCCGCACCGGTGGCGACCTTGCCGCCCTCAAGGGTCTGATGAAGCTGATCTTCGAACGCGATGTGGCCGATCTCTCCGGCGGCGGCAAGGGCGTCCTCGACCGAGATTTCATCGCCGAGCACACCGCTGGCATTGATGCCCTGAGGGAGGATCTCGACAAGGCCAGCTGGGCAGACATCCTCAGCGTGTCCGGTCTGACCATGGAGGCGCTGAACAGTGCCGTTGATGTCTACCTCAATGCCCGCAATGTCATCCTTTGCTACGGCATGGGCATCACGCAGCACGCGAACGGAACGGCAAATGTCCAGCAGCTTGCCAATTTCCTGATGCTGCGCGGCAATATCGGCCGCACCGGCGCTGGCCTCTGCCCGCTGCGCGGCCACTCCAATGTGCAGGGGGACCGGACCGTCGGCATCACCGAGATCCCGAACAAGGCGCTGATCGACGGCATGGAGCGTGCCTTTGGTTTCCGCCCTTCTGCAGAGAAAGGCCACAATGCGATCGAATCTATCGAGGCGATTGCAGCCGGCCGATCCAAGGCGCTGATCTGCCTCGGCGGCAATCTGGCCGTCGCCATGTCCGATCCTGATGTCACCTTCCAGGCCATGCGCAAGCTCGATCTTGCCGTCCATATTGCCACCAAGCTCAATCGCTCGCATCTCCTGACGGCAAAGACCTCCATCATTCTTCCCTGCCTCGGGCGGACCGATCTCGACACCCAGGCATCAGGGCCGCAAGCGGTGACGGTCGAGGATTCCATGTCCATGGTGCATGCTTCGCGCGGTTTCCTGAAGCCGCCGGGCGAATTGTTGAAATCCGAGCCCGCCATCATCGCAGGCATTGCAATGGCCACGCTCGGTGCAAAATACGGCATCGACTGGAAGGGTCTGATTGCCAATTACGATCGCATCCGAGACAAGATCGAGGTGGTCTTCCCGGATTTTCATGAATTCAACAGCCGGGTCCGGGCCCCCGGTGGTTTTCGGCTGGATGTTCCGGCTTCCTATCGGGTCTGGAAGACTGCGAGCGGCAAGGCGAACTTCCTCATCGCTCCCGGTCTCGACGAAGATCCCCGCCTGAAGAACCCCGCGACCCTGGTGCTGACGACGCTGCGCAGCCACGACCAGTACAACACGACCGTCTATGGCCTCGACGATCGCTACCGCGGCATTTTCGGCCGCCGCGACGTGATATTCATGAGCGGTCAGGATCTCGCTGAACGGGGCCTGCGTGACGGAGACAGGATCGATATCCGCTCGGCCACCGGCCACGGTGGCGGGAAAACCGCCATCGGTTTCACGGCTGTCGAATATAATATCCCCGTCGGTTCGGTGGCAGGCTATTACCCGGAAATGAATGCGGTGATCGCGCTTGATCACTATGACCGCAAATCGGGCACGCCGAGCTACAAGGGTGTTCCCGTCGCGATCACCAAGAGCGAGGCTCAGGCTGCGGCTTAGCGTGAGACCGCAATTGTCCCTCCCGTGCTTTCGCGGGCGATGACCTCGAAGCCAAGGTCGATCTGATTTGGTGGCTGGCGGCTCGTCGAATTGAGGGCCGACAGCACTTTTTCCGCGGCTAGCTTGCCCGTCTCGAACCGCCTCGTCATGATCGATGACAGGGAGGGTGACGCACAGGCCGAAAATTCGAGATCGTGGAAACCGATGATGGCGATGTCGTCAGGCACGCGGATGCCACGCTTGCGGCACTCCTGCATGGCGCCGAGCGCCAGGTTGTCGTCGATGCAGAAGATCGCTTCCGGCCGGTCGCCACGTTCATGCATGAGAGTCAGGAGATCGGACCCGAGCGCAACCGAGCTGTGCCGCTGCCATTGCGTGATGATTTCGAGCTTCTGCAGTCCTGACTCCTGCATCGCCAGACGGTAGCCATCAAAGCGGGATTGGGCCCGGTGGTCGAGATTGCCGGCGAGGAAGGCGACACGATCAAAGCCTTGGTCGATGAGATGCTGCGTCGCTGCTTGCCCGGCACGATCCTGCAGCATGCCGATATTGAGGTCGATCGGATCGGGCGAGAGCTCGAATGTCTCAACGACGGGCAGATGCGCGCGCGTGAGAAGCTGGCGGGCAAGTGGCGTGTGATGGGTACCGGCGATGATGATCGCTTCGACCCTTTGGCCGAGCAACACCTTTATGGCATTTTCCTCTTCCTGCTCGGAATAGCGGCTGTTGACGACGATGACCTGGAAGCCCGCCGCGACAAGCACGTCGTGCAGAGCGAAGAGATATTCGGCAAAGATGACATTATAGAGGGTCGGCACGATGACGCCTATTGCGTGCGTTCGCGACGAGGCGAGCCGGCTGGCCGCAATATTCGGCACGTAGCCAAGCTCCTGGACAGCGGCGGTGACGCGCTGCCGTAGGGCCTCCGACACTGCATCGGGTTTGCGAAGCACGCGTGAGACTGTGATCGGGCTGACACCGGCCAGAGTTGCCACGTCATCCAAAGTTACTCTTCGCATTGTACTCTCGATTCATACAGAAAAGTCATGCCGATCCGCAATTTATCTCGCAATTGCGAAATATTTATCCGGACAATCCCAGTTGACAGCGCTAGCAAATACGATTTGACAGCGCTGTCAACTATGTTAGGCTCGAAATGTACCGGAAAAGGATGGGATGGAACCTTCCGGGATCAGCATGCAAATAAGATTTTGTGGAGGGCGGCCTAGGTCCGCCTGAGGAGGAGACATTCAATGCTTAAGGTGAAGAAAGCGAAGATGGCCCGTATCGCCGCGTTTTCCGCGTCGGCGTTTGCTCTGCTCTGCAGCACGGCCATGGCGGAACCAAAGGTCGTGTCCGGCCCCGCCGCCGATCCGAACTGCATGGTTCCGTGGTCGGCCGAAACCCAGTTCCTGCAATATCCGAAGAAGGATGGTCCTTACCGCATCGCCCTTGCAAATGGCTACATCGCCAATACCTGGCGCATCCAGATGGTGCAGACGGCAAAGGCATACGCTGCCCAACCGGATGTCGCCGCCAAGCTGAAAGAATTCAAGGTCGTATCGACCGGCGAGGACGTTCCTGCCCAGATTTCCGCGATCAACAACTTCATCGATGCCGGCTATGATGCCGTCGTCGTCAACGCCCAGAACCCGACAGCCTTCGGTCCGGTCATCAAGCGCGCCAAGGAGGCCGGCGTCGTTCTCGTCGCCTTCGACAACATCCTTGACACCAAGGACGCAATCAACGTCAACGTCGACCAGAAGGGCCTTGGCGTCATCTGGGCCAACTGGCTGGCAAAACACCTGCCGCAGGGCGGCAAGATCCTGGAAGTACGCGGCGTAGCCGGCACTTCCGTCGATACCGATCGCCATAACGGGATTCATGAAGCTCTGGATGCTTCCGGCAAGAAATTCACCGTCACCGAAGTCGTTGGCAAGTGGGATGATGGTGTAGCGCAGAAGGCAGCGGCCGATGCGATTGCCACCAATGGTCCGTTTGATGGCATCACCGCACAGGGCGGTGACACCGGCGTGGTGCAGGCGATGATCGACGCGAAGCATCCGTTCGTGCCCTTCGGCGGTGAAACGGAGAACGGCTTCCGCAAGTTCTGCGCCGCCCATGCGGGGGATGGTCTGAAGTGCTCATCAGCAGGTACCGGCCCGGCGCAGGTTGCGGTGGCCATCAAGACTGCCATTGCCGCTCTCGAAGGTCAGGTCGTTCCTCAGGCCGTCAAGCTGCCGACGGCACTCGTTTCCGATCCCGATTTCAAGGAAGGCGAGGACTTCTACCCCAAGGAATCCGACAACTTTTTCGTCGGCAATTCCTTCCCGACCTGCGGCATCAACTTCTCCGCACAGGAAATCATGGGGCAGACCAAGGAAAACCAGTAAGCGCCACCATCCGGACCTGACTGCGGGCGTTCGCGCCCGCAGTCTCGATCTCGACGCGACCGAATGGAGGCTGGATGCATGATCCTTTCCGAACCGCTTCTGCGCCTGGAAGGCATATCGAAACGCTATGGCGGCGCGATTGCGCTGAAGGAAGCCAATATCGCCGTGCGCCCCGGCGCGATCCACGCCGTGCTTGGCGAAAACGGCGCGGGTAAATCGACCCTCATCAAGATCATGGCCGGTGTGGTGGCGCCTGACGAAGGGCGCATGCTGCTCGACGGAAACGAAGTCTCCTTTGCCTCGCCGGCTGCCGCCAATGCTGCCGGTATCGTCTGTGTTTTCCAGGAACTGTCACTCATTCCGGATCTCTCGGTGGCCGACAACATCGTGATCAGCAATCCGCCGCTGCGTTTCTGCATGATTGACCGCAACAAGCAGCGCCAGATTGCCGAGGAAGCACTTGCCCGCGCCGGGGCCGCCGATATTCATCCCGCCTCTCTGGTGAAGGATCTGCCGCTTTCGCGCCGCCAGATGGTTGAGATCGCCAAGGCGCTCGCCCGCAAGCCGCGGCTGATGATCCTCGACGAGGCGACTTCGGCCCTGACCCAATCCGATGTCGAGAAGGTCTTCGGCGTGTTGAAGCAGCTTCGGGCCGAGGGCATGGCGCTGATCTATATCTCGCATCGCATGCATGAGATTGCAGAACTCGCCGATGACTGCACGGTCTTTAGAAACGGCCGCAGCATCGAATCCTATCCCGCCGGCACCAAGTCCGACCAGCAGGTGGTGGAGCTGATGATCGGCCGCGAATATACCAACGTCTTTCCGCCCAAGCCGCTGCACCCGAAGGCAGACGCGCCGGTTCTGTCCTGCCGCAACCTCTCCTGGGGGGATCGGCTCTCCGGGATCAACTTCGATGTGCGTCCCGGTGAGATCATTGGTTTCGGCGGACTGGACGGGCAGGGGCAGCGTGAATTGCTGCTGGCGCTGTTCGGCGTGCTGCGCGACCTCAGGGGCGAGGTGGCGGTCGATGGCAAACCGATAAGGTTGAAGAGCCCCGGCGCGGCGAAATCAGGTGATATCTCCATGGCGCTGATCCCGGAAGATCGCAAGACGGAAGGGCTCATGCTGCCGATGACCGTTCGTGAGAACCTGTCGATCGCAGCGCTTGACCGCGTTTCGCGCAACGGCGTGATCGACCGCGCGGCCGAGCTTCGCGAGATCGACGAACTCCTGAAGCTCCTGTCAATCAAGGCAACGACGATCGACATGCCGGTCGCATCCCTGTCTGGTGGCAACCAGCAGAAGGTGGTGATCGCCAAGTGGCTGATGAACAGGCCGCGCATCATCCTTCTCAACGATCCGACCCGTGGCATCGATGTTGGCACCAAGCA
Organism: Sinorhizobium sp. B11; assembly: GCA_039725955.1. NCBI lineage: Bacteria > Pseudomonadati > Pseudomonadota > Alphaproteobacteria > Hyphomicrobiales > Rhizobiaceae > Sinorhizobium > Sinorhizobium sp. B11. The sequence continues at coordinate 1,206,889 of CP091033.1, read as the reverse complement.
GGAAATCTATGCCTTGCTGCGCAAACTTGCCGATGCGGGTGCGGCCATCATCTTCTATTCGACTGACTATGACGAGCTGGTGGGCTGCTGCGACCGCGTGCTCGTCATGTATGATGGCAGCATCATCCGCGTCCTCGAGGGGGACGAGATCACCGAACGCGAACTGGTCAGTGCCGCGCTCAACATCGATGCCGGCGAGGCGCAGAAAAGGATGGCCCAATGAGCAGGCAGTCGACGGGCGAATGGCGCTATCGGTACGTTCAGCAGAAGGGCACGCTTTTCGCAGCGCTGCTCTTCATCCTGATGTTCATCATCTATGTTTCCAACCATCCCGCCGGCTTCACGCCGAACGTGGTGCAGACCGCCGCCAACAAGGCAACGTTGCTGGCTTTCGTGGCCATGGCGCAATGTTTCGTGGTCATCACGGCTGGCATCGATCTTTCTGTCGGCATGATCCTCATCCTGTGCAACTGCCTGGCCTCATGGCTCGTGGTCGGCACGCCGCTGCAGACCGGGCTGGGTGTCGCAGCTGTGCTCCTGACGGGTCTCGCCTGCGGTCTGCTCAATGGGCTGGTCATCATTTTCGGTCGGTTGCAGCCGATCGTCACCACCATTGCGACCAGTGCGGTCTTTTACGGGCTGGCATTGCTGTTGCGGCCCACACCGGGCGGCTCGGTCAATGAAGATCTTGCCGATGTCTTCACCTCGAAGCTCTTTGGCGTCGTGCCGGCAAGCCTCGTCGTGCTTGCACTCATCGTACTGATAATCTGGGTGCCCTTCAGCCGTTCGGTCCTCGGCCGCACCGCCTATGCGGTCGGATCGGCGGAAAACGCCGCCTACATGTCGGCGATGCCGGTAAAGAGGGCAAAGCTCGCGGCTTACGCGCTGGCAGGCCTGCTTTCGGCAATTGGCGGGCTCTATCTGACTTTTTTTCTCGTATACGGGCGAGGCGGCCTTTGCGAGCGGTAACGCCTATACGCTCTATTCGATCGCGGCAGTGGTGCTCGGTGGTGTCTCGCTTGCGGGGGGAAAGGGAAGCGCCGTTGGTGCCGTCTTCGGTGCGCTGGCCTTCCGCACTATCGGCGACCTGTTGTTCGTCTTCGATCTCGATCCGCTCTGGCAGCCGCTCTTTCAAGGCGTGGTGCTGATGTTGGCGGTCAGTATCGGCTGCATTGGCCTGTCGCGTGTTCGCAATCGTCTGGAGTGGTTCCAATGAGCGAGGATGCTTCCACAATGCGGCAAATTCCTGTGCCCGCCCGACTGCGCGGCGTCGATCCGGCTGTGGCAATCGCCTTCGGCTGCATCATCCTGCTGCTCCTTGGCGGCTCGCTCTACTCCTCTAATTTCCTGTCGCTGGACTACCTGCTGCAGCAGTTGAAAGTGGCCTCTTTCCTCGGCGTCATCGCAACCGGCATGATGGCGGTCATCCTGCTTGGCCAGATCGACCTGTCGGTGCCCTGGGTGGTGACGACAGGAGCGATGATGGCTTGCGCTGCCACTGCTTACGGAACGACCGGCGCGGTTCTCGCAATCCCCTTCGGTATTCTCTGCGGTGCCACGATCGGCCTCGTCAACGGCATCGCGGTTGCCTATCTGCGCATTCCCTCGATGATCATCACGCTTGCGACCAACGCTGTCGCGCAAGGGCTGATGGTCGTCTACACCGGCGGTTTCTCGCCGCAGGATTCGGCCTCGGCCGCCATGCGCTTCCTGGCAACCGGCTATGCCATTCCCGGGCTTCCGAACGGCGTTCTCGTCTGGCTCGCCGTCGGCTTGCTCGCCGTCTTCTTGCTGACACGCACGACCTTCGGCCGGTCGCTCTATGCGATCGGCAACCGCGAACGTGCCGCCTACATGTCCGGCATCAATACGCGCAGGATCACCCTTCTTGCCTTCATTATGTCGGGCGGTCTCAGCGCACTCGGCGGCGTGCTTCTCGCCGGTTATGCTTCGAAAGCATCCCAGTCCATGGGTGACGCCTATCTTCTGCCGTCGATTGCTGCCGTGGTGCTTGGCGGTACGCACGTGCTTGGCGGCAAGGGCTCCTATCTCGGAACTGTCGCCGGCGTCATCCTGATCACTCTGCTGCAGTCGATTCTCTCGGTCATGCAGATCGAGGAGGCTGGCCGTCAGTTGATCTATGGCGCCGTCATCATCGGCATGCTGCTGCTTTATGGGCGGCAGAAGGTCTTGTGACGAAATTCAGTATTTCAGTCCATCCGGGCAGTCACTTGCCTCGATGTTTCGGCGGATGGGTCACGCGAGCCGAAGCTGGAGACGATGCTGCTATCGACAATTCCTGGTAGGGGCCAACTTCCGGTGCATCGATGGCGATGGCCTAAGCATTGTGACTTGGCCACGCTCGGCCGGATAGCTTCATAGAAGCCTGAGTCACCTAGATATGCCACCGTTGTGCGGCCTCTCCAGCCGATGCAAGGCCATGGCACGCAACAGCAGTTTGCTGGCTCTGGTGCCCCGGTGGCAATATATTCGCGTAAATTCTTTCCAGCTTCCCCAAGGTCCTCTTTCTCGTCGTGACAACGCTCTCAAGCCTGCAAATGCTGGCTTTTTCTGCGTGGTTCCTGGTCTCCCGACGACCTGACATTTATATGATCACGCGTCACTTGACATTTGTCGATCATGACTTGAATATTGTCAGCATCGACATTTGGCGGAGGTTTCCAGGTGTCCGATGGGCGCGCTGGAGCGTAGTCGCCAGACGCACGCATGGAGGAGACAGACGTGGAATTTTTGTTGGAAGTGGAGGGGCTCAGGAAGTCCTTTGGCGGTGTCGCGGCCCTGCGCGACGGCCGCTTCCAACTTCGCGCCGGCTCGGTTCACGCGCTCTGCGGCGGTAATGGCGCCGGCAAATCGACTTTCCTGAAAATCCTGATGGGCATTTACAAGCGCGATGCCGGCTCGATCCGCCGCCGTGGCCAGGAAGTGGATTTCTCCAGTCCTGCGGATGCTCTCGCATCCGGTATTGCCATTATCGAGCAGGAGCTGAGCCCGGTTCCACACATGACGGTTGCCGAGAACATCTATCTCGGCCGTGAACCGTCTACCCGTTTCGGCGGCATTGATTTCCGCAGCATGAACCGGGCGGCGCAGAAGCTGCTCGACGAGCTGGAGTTCGACATCCGGGCCACCCAATACATGATGAACCTATCGGTCGCGCAGATGCAGCTGGTAGAGATCGCTAAGGCACTGAGCCATGACGCCGAAGTCATCTTCATGGATGAGCCGACCTCGGCCATCGGCGAGCGTGAAGCCCAGCAGCTCTTTGCGGCGATCCGCCACCTGCAGGCCCAGGGGCGTGGCATCGTCTACGTCTCGCACCGCCTGTCGGAAATCTTTCAGATTGCCGATTCCTATACGGCTTTCCGCGACGGCTCCTTCATCGGTGCCGGCGCCTTGTCGGAGATCGACCGGCCGAGCCTGATCCGCATGATTGTCGGACGGGAACTCGCCGAGGAATATGTCAAGACCAATAGGCCGACGTCGGATGTCGGTCTGGAGGTCAACGCGCTTTCCTGCCCGAACAAGATCAAGGATATTTCATTTGCCGCACACAAGGGCGAGATCTTCGGCATTTACGGGCTCATGGGCTCCGGGCGTACCGAAATCTTCAATTGTCTCTTCGGTCTCGACAAGCCGTCCGCCGGACGCATCTCGGTTGATGGCGCGCCGATCCTCGTCTCGAAGCCCTCGGATGCGATGGCTCATGGATTGGCGCTGGTCACCGAAGACCGCAAGCAGACTGGCCTCAATCTGTCGGACTCAGTTCGCGCCAATATCTGCATGGCGAGCCTGCCGGCACTGAGCCCGGCCTTTGCCATGGACCATGCGAAGGAACTGGACGCCAGCCGGCGGATGCGCGAGCAGTTTCAAATCAAGGCAGCACGCGACACCATGCCGGTATCTGGCCTTTCCGGCGGCAATCAGCAGAAGGTCGTCCTCGGCAAGTGGTTCCTGCGCAACCCCAAGGTCCTGCTGCTGGATGAGCCAACGCGCGGCGTCGATGTCGGGGCCAAGCGTGAAATCTATCGCATCATCTGCGACTTCGCGGAAGGCGGCGGCACTGTGGTGATGATCTCATCGGAAATCGACGAAGTTCTCGGCATGTCGGACCGCATCATGGTGATGCGCGGCGGCAAGAGCGCCGGAATATACAGCCGGGAGGAGACGAATGCCCAATCACTCGTCCACTTATCAACCTGATCAGAGTCAGGGCGTTCGTCCGGCATCAGAGGAGCAGGCAGTGTCAGTGAGTGAGAACAAGAGTACGGGTGGCTGGTTCAAGACGGAACAGCGGCGCCTGATCGTGCAGGAATACGGGATCTTCCTCGCGTTCCTGATCCTGGTCATTATCCTGTCGTTCTCGAACGAATTCTTCCTGACCGGCGGCAATATCTCCAACGTGCTGCTGCAGACGTCGATCAACGGCGTGCTGGCGATCGGCATGACCTTCGTCATCCTGACGCGCGGTATCGACCTGTCGGTCGGCTCGGTCGTCGCGCTCGCCGGCATCGTCAGTGCAAGTTTTGCAACGACGTCTGCTACGGCGGGCGTCATCGGCTCGCCTTATCCGGTCGGCGTCGGCCTGCTCGTCGGCGTGTTCGTCGGCATCATCTGCGGTTCGATCTCGGGTGTGATTGTCTCACGTTTCTCGGTGCCGGCCTTCGTAGCGACACTCGGCATGCTTTCGGCTGCCCGCGGCATGACGCTGATCTACGGCGGCGGTCGTCCGGTCCCCGCGCTGACACCTGCCTTCCGCTGGATCGGCACCGGCGACGTGTTCGGCGTTCCCGCGCCGGTCATCGTGCTTGCCGTCGTCTTCGCGGTCTCCTGGTGGATCCTCAACCGCACGCGCTTCGGCCGCTACATCTATGCCGTCGGCGGCAATCCGCATGCAGCCAAGACTTCGGGCATCAATACCGATCGTATCCGTTTCACCGTCTATGTCATCTCGGGCGGCCTGGCAGGGCTTGCGGGTATTCTGCTCAGCGCCCGTACCGGTTCGGGTCTGCCGCAGGCAGGTGTCGCCTATGAGCTGGACGCGATCGCGGCAGTCGTCATCGGCGGGACAAGCCTTTCCGGCGGCGTTGGCCGTGTGACGGGAACACTGATTGGCGCCCTCATCATCGGTGTCATGAACAATGGCCTCGATCTGATGGGTATTCAGTCCTACTACCAGCAGGTCCTGAAGGGTGCCCTGATTGTCGGCGCCGTCATGCTCGACCAGAAACGAAATTTCGGAGCTTGAGCTCACCAGCAGAAATTCGGGGGCAGGCAGTTCGCCGCCCCGTCCGACAGGCAAGCCATGCCGGCAGCCTAAACCCAAAGTGGAGGAGAATTGAAATGAGAATGCTTCTGATTGCGCTTGCTTCGGCAACGGCGCTGCTGGCAACGTCTGCCGCAGCCCAGGAAAGGATCAAGATCGGCGCAGCACCTTACGGCCTCAACGCAGAATTCATGCAGATCTGGACGGCAGCGCTCCAGGACCACCCGGCCGTCAAGAGCGGCGAAGTCGAACTGACGGTTTTCGACGGCCGTTATGATGCGCTGGTCCAGCAGGACCAGTTCAAGACGATGATCACGCAGAAGTACAACGCGATCATCTTCGCCCCGATCGACGTCGATGCCGGTGCGGCCGCCGTCCAGTCGGCTGTTGATGCCGGCATTCCGGTCATCGGTTCCAACACTCGCGTCAACTCCGATCAGCTGACATCCTATGTCGGTTCCGACGATACTGTGTCCGGCTATCTCGAAGCCAAGAGCGTTCTGGACAAGATCGGCTGCAAGGGTAATGTCGTTATCATCGAAGGCCCGGTCGGTCAGTCCGCCCAGATCCAGCGTCTGGAAGGCAACAAGAAGGCGCTTGCCGAGTGCCCGGATGTGAAGGTTCTCGAAGACCAGACGGCAAACTGGTCGCGCGCGGAGGCCCAGACGCTGATGGAAAACTGGCTGACGGCTCATCCGAACCAGATCAACGGTATCATCGGCCAGAACGATGAAATGGCGCTTGGCGCCATCGAAGCGGTCAAGGCTGCCGGTCTCGACGTCAAGAGCTTCGCGATCGCCGGCATCGACGGCGTCACCGATGCCCTGCGTGCGGTCAAGGCGGGCGAAATGACGTCGATCCTGCAAGATGCGCGCGCTCAGGCTCAGGGCGCCCTGGATCTGGCGATCTTTAATGCCAAGAAGGGCGACTACAAGCCGGAGTCCGATATCTGGACCACCTACAAGGACATGCCTTGGAACGGCGGTAAGGATAAGACCTACAATGTTCCGTGGACCCCGGTGACGGCTGAAAACGTCGATCAGCTGCTGTCGACCCGCAAGTGATCCTCGCTGGGGGCGGGATCATATCCCGCCCCAAACCCTGAGTTCGAGAGAGAGCCATGACTGATTCCAAAGAGGTTGACCTGAACTTTTCCCTGAGCGGCAAGGTCGCTCTGGTTACGGGCGGCGCGTCCGGTATCGGCAGCGCCATTGCATCCGCCATGGCCGCCAAGGGCGCTGTCGTTGCCGTCATCGACATCAATGAATCGGTGGCACGGAGCAAGGCTGAAGAACTCGGCAACGGTTCCAGATCCTTTGTCTGTGACGTGTCAAATCCGCAGTCGGTCGAGAATGTGATTGCCGGTGTCGAAGCTGCCTTCGGCCGCATCGATATCGCCGTCAACAGCGCTGGCGTCGTCATGCTTGCGCCAGCCGAGGACCTGGGTCTCGACGCCTGGGACAAGACGATCGCCATCAATCTCAAGGGCACGTTCCTGGTCTCCCAGGCTGCCGGCCGCGCCATGATCAAGGCGGGCAAGGGTGGCAAGATCATCAACATGGCGTCGCAGGCAGGCACCGTCGCGATCGATCAGCACGTCGCCTACTGTGCTTCGAAATTCGGCGTCATCGGTCTTTCCAAGACACTTGCCGCCGAATGGGGCAAACACGGCATTACCGTCAACACCATCTCTCCGACAGTCGTCCTGACCGATCTCGGCAGGAAGGCATGGGATGGCCCGCGCGGCGAGGCGCTGAAACAGCGCATTCCCTCCGGTCGCTTTGCTTTTCCGGAGGAGATTGCGGCCGCGGCGGTGTTCCTGGCTTCCAATGGTGCCGATATGATCAACGGCGCGGACCTTCTGGTCGACGGCGGTTACACCATTATCTGACGCGCGGTAGATAGGAGTTATAATGCAGCGATTTATCAACAATCCGGATGAGGTCGTCGAAGATACCGTCAAAGGTTTCGTCAAGGCTCATGCCGACATCGTAAGGCAATCAGCACAAAATCCCCGTGTCATCGCCGCCCGTCACGCACCAGTCGCCGGCAAGGTGGGCGTCATCACCGGCGGCGGTTCGGGTCATGAACCGGCCTTCATCGGCTATACCGGCCGCAACATGCTGGATGCCGTGGCAGTCGGCGAACTTTTCTCTTCGCCAACCGCAAAGAGCTTCCTCGATGCGGCCCGCGAAGCCAATGGCGGCAAGGGCGTCGTCTGCCTCTATGGCAACTATGCCGGCGACAACATGAATGTGAAGATGGCGATCAAGCTGGCGGCGAAGGAAGGCATCGAGATCGCCACGGTCGTCGCCAATGACGACGTCTGTTCCGCAAGCCCCGAGGAGCGCGAGAAGCGTCGTGGCGTTGCCGGCGAGATCTTCATGTGGAAGTGCGGCGCCGCGAGAGCTGCCGAGGGCGCAAGCCTCGAGGAAGTCAGGGCGACCGCGCAGAAGGCGATCGACAATTGCCGTTCGATCGGTGTCGGCCTCGGCCCCTGTACCCTGCCGTCCGTCGGCCATCCGAATTTCACCATCGAGCCTGGCACGATGGAGGTCGGCATCGGCCACCATGGCGAACCCGGCGTGCGTGTCGAGCCCCTGAAGTCCGCCAGGGACGTCGCGGAGGAGATGGCGAAGATCGTTCTCGAGGATCACCAGCTTGCTGCTGGAGCCGAAGTCGCCGTTATCGTGTCCGGCCTCGGCGCCACGCCGCTTAACGAGCTCTATATTCTCCACGATACTATTGAATCCGAGATCACCGGACGCGGACTGAAGATTCACAAGGTCTATATCGGCAACTATTTCACATCGCTGGAAATGGTCGGCGCGACACTGACCGTGATGGCATTGGACGACGAACTGAAGCGACTGCTGGATGTCGATGTCCAGTGCCCTGCGATGCTCTGAGGGGAGGTGGGTCAATGCAGCAATTTCAGAATGCCAGATCGGGTGAAATCGTTCTCTCGTTGGCCGACCGGATCATCGAAAATCGCGCCTATCTGAGCGAAATTGACGGCAAGATCGGAGACGGCGATCACGGCGTCAACATGGCCAAGGGTTTCGGCATGGCCGCCGAGCGCATCAAGGGAACCGACATGTCGCTGGCTGAAGCGCTCGACACGCTCGGCACGGTTCTGATGACGGAGATCGGCGGCTCCATGGGGCCGCTTTACGGCGTGATGTTCACGCAGTTTGCTGAAACCATCGAAAAGTCCGATGCAATCGATGCCGCCGCCTTCAGCTCCATGCTCCACAATGGTCTCGACGGCATTCAGGCGATCGGTTCGGCCAAGGTCGGCGACAAGACATTGCTCGACACACTCGTGCCGGCGATCACTGCATTCGATACGGCAATCGGCAGCGGAAAGCCCTTTGCCGAGGCGCTTCACGCGCTCGTCGCAGCTGCTGAGGCCGGACGCGACAGCACACGCGATCTCGTCGCAAAGGTCGGTCGCGCTAGTCGGCTCGGCGAACGTTCGCTCGGTGTGCTCGATGCGGGCGCGACATCCTGTGCATTGATCCTGACGTCGCTGGCTGAAGGCGTGGAACCGAGGCTGCAGTCGGCCTGACAGATCGGGCTTTGGTGAGAGCCCGCGATCCTCCCTTGCATCACCTTCCCGGCCGCTTCGGCGGCCGGGAACAATCAGGCGAAGGCACGTTGAAAACTGCAGCTTTTACGCTCATCTTCGCCGTCGATTGCAGACGAGGAGAAACCAGGCAGGATGACGGCTAAGACATCATCGGCACGAAAGAACAACGCGGCAGACGTTTCGGCCGAACCCATCCCGCTGCGCTACGGCGACGATCCCTATGTATGGGCATGCTGGCTCTATTATGAAGACGGCATGACTCAGGGCGACATCGCCGAAACCATGGGCATTTCGCGCGCTACGGTGAACAGCTACCTCGCCGATGCGCGCGCTCGCGGCATCGTCAATATTTCCATCGAACCCTCACGCCTCAGTTCGCTCACCATCGCTCAGGAACTGAAGCGGCATTTCGGCCTGCATGACTGTCTTGTCGTGCCGAGCGACGACAATGCGCGGCCGCTGATCGAGCGGCTTGGTGCAGCAGGCGCGCAGGCACTGCAGAAGCTCCTGAAGTCGGGCGACACCCTGGCGGTTGTCTGGGGACGCACCATCATGGCGGTTGGCGAGCAGGCCGCCATCTCGGGCCTGCAGGATATGACCATCGTGCAGGCCACCGGTGGCACGAGCGCAACTTTCGCCTATACGCCGGAACTCTGTGCTGCGGCCTTTGCCGATGCGGTCGACGGCCGGCTCATCAACATTGCGGCGCCTGCCATTGTGTCCAGCGCCGAAGTGCGTGATCTGCTGATGCGCGAACCGCTGCTTGATCGTCAGTTTGAGTCGCTTTCACGGGCGAACAGGGTAATTTTCGGCATCGCTTCAATGCGGCCGAATTCCACCATCCACACCAGTGGTTTTTTCGAGTCCGTATCGCTGCAGGACTATCTGGCGAAGGATGCGACCGGTGTCGTGGCAGGGCGCTTCATCGATGGCCATGGGCGGCCCGTCGTCGGTCCGCTGGACGACCGGACGGTCGGCATCTCGCTTGATATGCTGAAGAGGATCAACATGCGCATTGCTGTTGCCGGCGGCTTCGACAAGGTGCCGGCCATTCTCGCGGCGCTTCGCGGCGGCTATGTCAATGTCCTCATTACCGATGCGGCTACGGGCCGCGGCATCCTCAATGCCGACGGGGTTACTGAAATCGCTCAGAAGAGCCTCCAGCGTCCGCGTGTGGAAAGCGAGATTTCAGCGCCGTTGAACAGCGCCCGCACCCAGATCAAGAAGTTCCTGAACAACCCTGACGACGTCGTCGAGGAAATGCTCGAGGGCGTCGTCAAGGCACATGCGGGCTACCTCCGCCCGGTCGACGGCTCCAACCGTGCGCTCGTTGCCCGCGCAGGCCCCCGGGCGGGCAAGGTTGGACTGGTCGTCGGCGGCGGCACCGGCCACGAGCCGGCCTTCCTCGGGTATGTGGGCAAGGGGCTCGCCGATGCTGTCGCGGTCGGCAATATCTTTTCCTCCCCGCCTCCGGGGCCGATCCTTCAATGCGCCAGGGCGGCATCGGGCGGGGAGGGCGTACTATTCGTCTACGGCAATTATGCCGGCGACGTCATGAATTTTGAGATGGCTGCCGAAATGGCCGCGGAGGACAATATCGAGGTCCGTACCGTGGTTACCACCGACGATATTTCCTCCTCGCCAGTAGAGGATCGGGATGGCCGCCGCGGAGTCGCCGGCAATTTCTTCATCTTCAAGATCGCCGGTGCGGCCTGCGATCGTGGTCTGTCGCTGAATGCTTGCGAGGCAGCAACGCGAAAAGCCAATGACCGTACCTTCACGATGGGTGTTGCGTTGGAGCCCTGTTCGCTGCCGCAGACGCGTCGCCACAATTTCGAGATCGGTCCCGACGATATGGAAATCGGCATGGGCATCCACGGCGAACCGGGCGTGATGCGTGAAAAGATGATGAGCGCCGATGCCGTGGTCGATGTCGTCATGGATCGCATATTCTCGGAAATGAAACCGGTGGCGGGGGACCGCGTTGCCGTTCTCGTCAACTCGTTCGGCGGCACGCCGCTGATGGAGCTCTATATTCTCTATCGACGGGTGGAACAGCGCCTGAGCGCAAAGGGGATCAAGATCGAAGCGAACTGGGTGGGGCATTATTGCACATCGCTCGACATGGTCGGCGCATCCATATCCATTCTGCATCTCGACCAGGAATTGACGGATCTGCTGCACCACCCCTGCGATACCGCGTTTCTGAGGGTCGTAAACTGAAAAGTAAAAGCATCCCAGGGAACTGGGCTGCATGAATTGGGAGGATACGCATGTCGGCAAACGCGGCCCGCCGCCTCAGCAGGATGTTTCACCGGATATCGGTGGCGATCTCGGCTGAGAAGGATCATCTCTCCGATCTGGATGGCGCGATCGGCGATGCCGACCACGGCATTACCATGTCGCTCGGCTTCCAGGCGGTGAATGGCGAACTGGCAAAGCAAGATCTCGATAAAATATTGCCATCAGAGGTCTTTTCGCTTGCCGCATCCGCCTTTCTCGATGCCGTTGGCGCATCGACCGGCCCGCTCTATGCCACCGCCTTCCGCAAGGCCGCGCAGGCCCTGAAGCGGGACGAGACGCTTTCGATCGACTCTCAGGCCGCAATTGTCGAGGCCATGACATCAGGTATCCGGGATCGCGGCAAGGGCCAGCGCGGCGATAAGACCATGCTGGATGCCTGGATCCCCGCAACCGAAGCGGCAGCTGCCGCCCGCGACCGGCAGGCGACCGTCTCGGACATGTGGAACGACATCCTGGAAGCCGGTGATGCCGGCGCACGCTCGACCCGTTCGATGGTTGCGACCCGCGGGCGGGCGGCCCGCCTCGGCGAACGATCCCTTGGCCACATCGATCCCGGCGCGGCATCGGCCGTCGTCATTATCAGAGCGATGAAGGAGACATTCACTGAGAACGAGCCGGCGGAGTGATCCACCGGCTCCGGTTGCTACTTTTGATCCGATTACTTGCTGGCCGCCTCGGCTGCCTTTGCGATCACATCGGCAACCTTTTCCGGCTGAGATGCGAAGACAGCATGGCTTGCCTTGATCTCCGTCACCGTGCTGCCTGCCCGCTTTGCCATGTCGCGTTCGAGATCGGGATTGATCGAACGGTCTTCGGTGGCCACCACCGTCCAGCTTTTCTTGGTCTTCCAGGCAGGATCGCCAGCCTTGGCAGAGAAAGCCTCCTTGGAGGCGAAGACCTGTGACTTCGCGAGGAATGCCGCCTCGTCCTTCGGCAGGTCGGCGGCGAAGTCGTTCGTGAAGGCGGCCGGGTCTAGGTAGAGATATTTTCCGTCCTTCGTCTCACGAATATTCATGCCGCCAGCCGGCTTGGAACTCGCCAGGCTGATGAGGCTTTCCCCCTTGTCCGGCTGGAAGGCCGCGACATAGACCAGGCCCGCCACATTGGGGCTGTTGCCGGCTTCGGTGATGACCATGCCGCCATAGCTATGGCCGACGAGCAGGGTTGGGCCGTCCTGCAGGTCCAGCACCCGGTTGGTGGCGGCGACGTCATCGGCAAGCGAGGTGATTGGCTCCTGGACGATGGTGACGTTGAAGCCGCGTTTTTCGAGAATTTCAGTCGCCTGGCGCCAGCCGGAACCATCGGCAAGAGCGCCGTGGACGATGACGATGTTCTTCACCTCTGCTGCCTGGGCGGTGAAAGCGATGACGCTGGTGGCGAAGGCGATGGCGAGTGTGGAAAAATACTTGTGTTTCATGGTGTTTATTCCTGTTGTTCAAGTTAAACGGGAGTAGGAAGTTCAGCCGAAGGTAAAGGCGTAGGCCTGGACGCCGGGATCGAGGAAACGGATCTCGAAGTTGCGTGCTTCCACGGCACCGGACTGGCGCACGAGCTGGTAGAGTTTGGTTGAGGTCACCGTGCCGTTTCCATCGGCATCGATATCGCTGCCGTGGTCGGCACCTGGCGCCTTGCCGTCGACCGTCACCTGAAAGCGGATCGGTTTGCCGTCAGTAGCTGGGCCAAGAACGAGATGCAGGTCGCGGGCGCTGAAGCGGTAGGCGATGCCGCCGCCTGATTGATCGAGGGTCGCCTCTTCGGCGCCGACAGTCCATTTGCCCGAAAGACTCCACTGGTTGAGCCCAGGCTGCTTGACCGAATAGTCTCTGCTGGCATCGGCGCGCATGCTCTCATTGGAGGCAAAGCCGGTGGCCTGCTGATAGCCGATATAGGTCTCGCCGGAGCCGATGTCCTTCAGGTCCGGGCTCATCTCGGCACCTTTCGCATCCGGCACGACCGGTGCGCTTGTTGCCATCTCGCTGCCGGCTTCGCGCAACAGATCCTGGATCGCCTGCTCGGTCTGTCGGTAGTTGCCTTCGCCGAAGTGATGTTCGCGGATCTGGCCCTTGGCATCGATCAGGTAATGAGCCGGCCAGTAGCTGTTATCGAAGGCGCGCCAGATCTTGTAGTCGTTGTCGATTGCGACCGGATAGCCGATATTGAAGTCGCCAATGGCCTTTTTGACATTGTCGATCTTCTTTTCGAAGGCAAATTCCGGGGCATGCACGCCGATCACAACCAGGCCCTGGTCTTTGTATTTTTCAGCCCAGGCGCGGACATAGGGGATAGTGCGGATGCAGTTGATGCAGGAATAGGTCCAGAAATCGACGAGTACGACCTTGCCGCGGAGTTGTTCCATAGTCAGCGGCGGCGAGTTCAGCCATTCGACGGCACCGTCCAGCGATGGCGCTCGACCTTCGACCGGCAGATCGCTATGGAAAGGTTTCGTCGCATCGGCAAGACCGATCGCCTTGTCGTTGCTCGCGACTTCGGACGATCCTCCATCGGTTGGCTTCACATTCACCCTGTCGAGAACGGCCTGCTCGAAGGATGCGGTGCTGGCATAGGAAAGCTGCGAAAGCAGGCCAGTGTCGAGACCGAGTGCAATGACAGCGACGCCTGCGAGTACGGCAGCGCCGAGGCCCTGACGAATGCGCTCGCTGACGCCAAGCGACTTCTTCATGCCGGCAAAGATCTTGCCGCCGACTGAGAGTGCAATAGCCAGCGAAGTGGCGGCGCCAGCGGCATAGGCAAGCAGCAGGAACGTCGTCTGCAGGTTCGCGCCCTGGAGTGCGGCGCCGGTCAGTACGAGACCGAGGATTGGCCCGGCGCAGGGCGCCCAGAGCAGACCGGTCGCGACGCCGAGAACGAGCGCGCTCGCCACAGTCGGCGCAGCACCGGTCTTGCCGGAGGCGTTCAGCAGGCGGTTGCCGAAATCGACGACAGGCTGGGTGATGAAGCTTGCGATACGGGGCGAAAGAAGACTGAGGCCAAAGATGGCAAGCAGGGTCAGCGCGGCAAGGCGGCCATATTCATTGGCGTTGATCGCCCAGCTGCCGCCAACTGCCGCAAGCGTCGCTACCAACGCGAATGTTGCGGCCATGCCGATCAGCATGGGCAGCGTGCTGCGCACGAATGGCTGTCCGGCACGGGCAAAGACGAAGGGGAGAATGGGGAGAATGCAGGGGCTGAATATGGTCAGTGCCCCTCCAAGATAAGCAATGATAAGAAGTGTCATCGTCGTTTCCTTTGAAACCGGGTGATCGGACTCTGGACGGCGATGCGGCCCGATCAGCAACGTGGCTATCTGGTCGAGGCGATGTATCTCGGATGTGTCTGGTTTGATGGCAATGTGTACCGAAGTGTAGGAAGCGCACAGATGAGAGCTGCGCTATCTTCCCGCATCATGGCTCTCGCCGATCGAACCTTCTTTTGGGAGAGCGTGGCCGAGCAGGTAGGATCACATGACGATCAGTCCGGAAAATATAAAGCTGAAGCGGGTTTATGCGGCCAAAGCTGCTGCCGATGGCGCCCGCCTGCTTGTCGATCGCATCTGGCCGCGCGGCCTCAGCAAAGACCGCGCTGCTCTCGATGCCTGGCTGAAGGATATCGCACCCAGCACCGAGCTGCGCCACTGGTTCAATCATGAGCCCGATCGCTGGGAGGAGTTCTGCAAGCGCTACATCGTCGAGCTTCAGCAAAAGGAGGAAGAGGTAGATCAGGTGCTCGGTTTCGCAGAAAAAGGCACGGTCACCCTGCTTTATGCCGCCCGCGATGATGAGCACAACAATGCCGTCGTGCTTCGTGATTTCCTCATCCAACGGATTTTCGATTAGGAAGGCAGCCATTGTATCAGAACGTATCCGGAAGCCCGGATGCTACATCCGCATGCAATTGAAGCGGATACCGAAACATCGGGGATACATGCGAGCTGTTTTCTCCTTGCCATCAACTTGAAACGGAGAAAGCCAATGTCCAGCGAAATCAATATTCAGCGTCGTCGTTTTTTCGGTGTTGCGGCCATGACCATGGCTGCCGTCGAGTTCGGTCTGACCAGCGCCGCCGGCGCCCAGTCACAGGTGACCGCGCCCGCCGTCACGCCAGGTTCGAATACGTCCTTTGCACCGCTGAAGCAGATCAAGGCTGGCGTATTGAATGTCGGCTACGCTGAAGCCGGTCCCGCAAATGGTCCGGTTGTGCTGCTGCTCCATGGCTGGCCCTACGACATCTACAGCTACGTCGATGTAGCGCCTGCGCTCGCCGATGCCGGCTACCGGGTACTGATCCCCTATCTGCGCGGCTATGGCACAACCGAATTCCTCTCCGCGAAGACACCGCGCAACGGTCAGCAGGCTGCCATCGCCATCGATATCATCGCCTTCATGGATGCTTTGAAGATCGAGCGTGCCGTGATCGGCGGCTATGACTGGGGCGGCCGCACTGCGGACATCCTGGCCGCCGTCTGGCCGGAACGCTGCAAGGGTTTGGTCTCTGTCAGCGGCTATCTGATCGGCAGCCAGGAAGCCAACAAGAAGCCGCTTCCGCCGCAGGCCGAGTTGTCCTGGTGGTACCAGTTCTATTTCGCTACGGAACGCGGCCGCGAGGGCTACGAGGCCAACCGGCATGATTTCGCGAAGCTGATTTGGAAGCTCGCTTCGCCGCAGTGGAAATTTGATGACGCAACTTTCGACCGCACCGCCAAGGCATTCGAAAACCCGGATCATGTCGCGATCACCATCCACAACTACCGCTGGCGGCTTGGCCTTGCCAATGGCGAAAAGAAGTATGACGCGTTGGAAAAGAAACTTGCCGCCTTCCCGGTCATCACAGTGCCGACCATCACCATGGAGGGCGACGCCAATGGCGCGCCGCATCCGGACCCTTCTGCCTATGCTAAGAAGTTCACCGGCAGATATGAGCATCGCACCATCACCGGCGGCATCGGCCACAACCTGCCGCAAGAAGCGCCGCAGGCCTTTGCCCAGGCCATCCTGGATGTCGATCGCTTCTAAAGTCAGCCTTTGCTGCCGCGGACGGAATTCCCTGTTTCGCGGCAGCCAATTCAGAGTCAAAACAGGAAGCAGTGAGTCTGCGTTAAGATAAAAATTCTGCTGGCGCCAACAGATAGAGGATCCGAAAGTCCTGACATGGAGCATATCGACCATATCCTGATCGTCGATGACGATCGTGAAATCCGTGAGCTGGTTTCGAGCTATCTGAAGAAGAACGGTCTTCGGGCGTCAGTCGCGGCCGATGGCCGACAGATGCGCAGTTTTCTCGAAGGCAATACGGTCGATCTCATCGTGCTCGACGTCATGATGCCGGGTGACGACGGGCTCGTGCTCTGCCGCGAGCTGCGTGCTGGTAAGCATAAGGCTACGCCGATCCTGATGCTCACGGCCAGGAGCGACGAGATGGATCGCATCATCGGGCTGGAGATGGGTGCCGACGATTATCTGCCGAAACCCTTCGCAGCGCGCGAATTGCTGGCGCGCATAAAGGCTGTGCTGCGACGCACGCGCGCTCTGCCTCCGAACCTGCAGATCTCGGAGGCGGGGCAATGGCTTCGTTTCGGCGACTGGCGTCTCGATACTGTCGGCCGGCATCTTCTCGACAGGCAGGGAACGGAGATTGCGCTCAGCGGTGCCGAATATCGGCTGCTGCGCGTCTTCATCGATCATCCCCAGCGGGTGCTCAACCGCGATCAGCTCTTGAACCTGACCCAGGGCCGCGATGCGGAACTCTTCGACCGCTCGATCGACCTTCTGGTCAGCCGCGTGCGTCAGCGATTGGGCGATGACGCACGCGAGCCGACCTATATCAAGACGGTGCGCAGCGAGGGTTACGTCTTTTCCGTTCCGGTGGAGATTGAAGAGGCGAGGTCATGAGTGCGAGCGGGGGGCTTCGCTTCGGGTTTTGGCCGAGCACACTGAGGGCCCGGCTTTTCCTTATCCTGCTCTTCGGCCTGGCGATTGCCTACGGCCTGTCATTCACGGTGCTCTTCGTCGAGCGTTCCATGTCGGCCAAGGCCGTCATGCTCGGTACGCTGGAGAGTGACGTTGCGACCTCGATTGCGGTACTCGACCGCCTGCCGGCGGATCAGCGCGGCGACCTGCTCGACCGCCTGAGTCGCGGCAATTATCGTTTCGAACTTGGGCCGGGTCTGCCGGGCGTGCCCGATAACTCCAGCAAGGGCAAGGAAATCGGCGGCAGGATCGAAGAGGCGATCGGGGGTATTTATCCGATCCGCATGGAATCGATTCCAGGCGACATTAGCCGCCTGCAGGCGCATCTGACGCTGAGTGATGGAAGTCCCCTGACGATTGAAATCACGCCGCGCCCGCCCATGCCCATTGCGGCATGGCTGCCCTACGTGCTTGCCATTCAAATGGCGCTGCTTGTGCTCTGCACGTGGTTTGCCGTGCGTCAGGCGATCCGCCCGCTTGGCGCTCTTGCCGCGGCAGCAGATGAACTTGACCCGAACAAGAAGGGGCCGCCGCTCAGTGAGCGCGGACCGAGCGAGGTTGCCCATGCGGCTCGCGCCTTCAACGCCATGCGGGAGCGAATTGCGCACTATCTCGAGGAGCGTGTGCAGATACTGGCCGCAATCTCCCACGACCTGCAAACGCCGATCACCCGCATGCGGCTGCGCGCCGACATGGCAGATGAGTCCCCCGAGAAGGACAAGCTGGTCCGCGATCTCGGCGAGATCGAACGCCTGGTGCAGGACGGAATCGCTTATGCCCGCAGCGCCCACGGAAGTGGTGAAAAGTTTTCGCGCATCGATCTCTCGTCCTTCATCGATAGCATCGCCTACGACTATCAGGACATGGACAAAGACGTCAGTGTCGTCGGTCTGGTGCAGGGCGTCGCATCGACCAAGCCACATGCCTTGCGTCGTATTCTGACGAATTTCATCGACAACGCCCTGAAATTTGCTGGGGCCGCCGAAATCGGCGTCGAGCGAAACGGTGAAGAGGCGATCGTTATCACCGTGACGGACCGTGGCCCCGGCATTCCAGAGGCTATGCTCGAGGCTGCAATGCAGCCCTTCTTCCGGCTGGAGCAATCGCGCAATCGCGAGACAGGCGGCACGGGACTCGGTCTTGCCATCGCCCAGCAGCTGGCCGCCGCGATCGGCGGTTCAGTGCGGTTGTATAACCGCGAGGGCGGCGGATTGGCCGCCGAGGTCACCATCCGCGCCAACTGAATTTTTCGCTGTTTTGTATGCGAAAATGTCCAGATTGACCTGCGCTACGCTTTGATACAGTTCGGCCGATTTCGGAAACATAGCGGATACGTCAAACCGTCAAAACCACTCCGTCACCAGATGTCGCAGCTCGCGACACGAAATCGAGGATTGCTCTCATGACGACGATTGAAAAGGTTCTTTATACCGGCAAGACCCACACGACAGGCGGCCGTGACGGCTCCGCCCGCAGCAGTGACGCGCAGCTCGACGTGAAGCTTTCGCCTCCGGGCAGCGCCCATGCCGGCACCAATCCCGAACAGCTCTTTGCTGCCGGCTGGTCCGCCTGCTTCATCGGCGCGATGGGCCTTGCTGCCGGTAAGCGGAAGCTGAGGCTTCCCGCCGATACCGCTGTCGATGCGGAAGTCGATCTCGGCATGACGGGCGACGCCTATTTCCTGCAGGCTCGCCTCAACATCAGCCTGCCGGGTCTGGAGCCCGAGGTCGCCCGAGCGCTGGTCGAAGAGGCTCATCAGACCTGCCCTTATTCGAAGGCGACGCGCGGCAACATCAATGTCGAGCTGAACCTCGTCTAGGGATACTGATAACAGAAGGCGCAGTCCGGCTGCGCCGATGGAGGCTTCGATGAAAAGGATCATCATTGTCATTCTGGGAGCAGCGGTTTTCGCAGCACCCTGTATTTATGACGTGTTCTCTGATGAGCCGTCGGCACTATACGGACTACTTGCTGCGACCTCGGGAATGTCTGGTTCCCTGTAGGCCGCTAAGTTCGATATCGTGGAAATGATCAAGGCACCGGCCGGTAGGCGGGTGCCTTTATTTTTATGCATGTTTTTCGGTTTGACGCCCTTTACGTCGCGCCGGCAATTTCACTCTTGATTTTAATACGGTCGTACGTATTATGGCAGCCATGGCAAAGCACTCACACCGAAACACCATTCTTGAAGCGGGCCGCAAGGTCATGTTCCGCAAGGGTTACATTGGCGCAGGCGTTCGCGACATCGTTGCCGAGGCGGGCGTGCCGCAGGGCTCGTTTACCAACCACTTCCGTTCCAAAGAGGAATTCACGAAGGAGGTGCTCGATCTCTATTTTCAGGATCTTCAGTGTGCCATCGAGACGGCGCTGGGGGATGTGAGGCTGAGGCCACGCCAGCGCATCGAGAAATACCTCGATATCATCACCGGCCGTCTGGCTGCCGATGGTTTCAGCCGCGGCTGCCTCATCGGCGATCTCAGCCTGGAGGCGGCGCCGCAGAGCGAGATGCTGCGCACGCGGCTCGCGGAAATTTTTGGCGAATGGAGCGCGCCATTTACGGCTTGCATTGCCGAAGGACAGGCCTCCGGAGAGATCGATGATGCGATCGGTCCGGAAGATCTGGCCGAATTCCTCCTTGCTTCATGGGAAGGTGCGATCCTGCGCATGAAAGTATCGCGGGATGCCCAGCCCTTGGAGCGGTTCAAGAAGATCGTTTTTGCCACCGTGTTCAAGGATCACACCCATGAGACATGATATCAGTCTGCCGCGCGTGCCGGTGCTCGATTCCGAAATGGCATATCGCGAGGCCGGCAGGACGGACGGCCCCGTCGCCCTGTTTCTGCATGGCAATCCCACGTCGTCCTATATCTGGCGCAATATCATTCCGCTTGTCGCCGAGGCCGCTCATTGCATTGCCCCCGACCTGATCGGCTTCGGACAATCGGGCAAGCCGGACATTGCCTATCGCTTCGAGGATCATGCGCGTTACCTCGATGCGTTCATCGCGACGATGGGCATTAAGTCGGCCTATCTCGTCGCCCAGGATTGGGGAAGCGGGCTGGCACTCCATCTCGCCGCCCGCCGTCCCGACTTCGTTCGTGGCCTAGCCTTCATGGAGTTCATCCGGCCGATACCGACCTGGGACGAATTCCTGCAGAACAGTGCCGAGCGTGAGATATTTCGCAAGTTTCGCACGCCGGGAGAGGGCGAGGAACTCATCCTGAGGGAAAATATCTTCGTTGAAGGCGTACTTCCTGGCGCAACCTCCCGCCAACTCAGCGAGGAGGAGATGGCCGTCTATCGAGCGCCGTTCCCCACACCGGCCTCGCGTCGGCCAACCTGGCGATTTCCGAATGAACTGCCGATTGCCGGTGAGCCGGCGGATGTCTATGCAACCATGGAAAAAGCACATGAGGCTTTGGCGGTATCGACCTATCCGAAGCTCCTCATCGCCGGAGATCCGGGTGCGCTCATTCCGCCGGCGGTTGCAGAGGATTTTGCGAGACGTCTGCACAATTGCCGGCTGGTGAAGCTCCAGTCGGGCCTGCACTATCTGCAGGAGGACCACCCCGAAATCATCGGCGAGACCGTTGCCCAGTTTGTCGCCGAAATCGAGGCCGAAAGCCTCGTCGCTTGAGGACTGCCATAGCCTGCCGCGATTAGAGAACGAAGCACGATCTCCGGCTTCGTTCTCTTCTTTAGCTATATCGGCTAAACAGTTGCCTAATGTGCTCTTTTAGCCGGCCGAACGGTGCGTTGTTCGATCCGCCCTGCAATGGAAAAAATCAGAACATCGACATCGGAATCGATCGTCGACCCATCCAGCAGCCGGACGACGTCATCTATCCCCGATACCGGATGGCCGGCGATTGCAAGCAGATAGTCACCTTCACGAAGGCCTGCTCTCGCGGCAGGGCCACCATCTTCGACGCGGCGCAGGCGGACCGTTGTCCGTTGCGGAAGGCCGGCTTCAAGCGCAATGCGCCGATGCAGATCAACCGTATCGGCGGCGATACCGATATATCCGCGGCGGACCTCGCCGAAACGCAGGATTTCGGACACCACATGCTTGGCGGTGTTCGAGGCGACTGCAAAAGCGATGCTCTGCGCGCCCTGTATCACGGCCGTATTGACGCCGATGACCTCACTAGACGAAGAGACCAGCGGACCGCCGGAATTGCCGGGGTTAAGCGCTGCGTCCGTCTGGATGATATCTTCCATCAGGCGACCGCTAGCCGCGCGCATCGAGCGTCCGAGGGCAGAAACGACGCCGGCCGTGACGGTCCATTCGAAGCCAAGCGGATTGCCTATGGCGACAGCGATATGCCCGCGCTTCAGTTTCTTCGAGTCGGCAAGCTGCGCCCAGGCGCCGGACCAGTCGTTGGCCCGGATCAGAGCAAGGTCGGTATCTTCATCCCGGCCAAGCACCCGGCCCTCGACGACCGTACCGTCAGGTGTCTTGATGGTGACGGCTTTCGCATCGCCGACGACGTGATTGTTGGTAACGATGAGACCGTCGGGCGAAATGGCAAAGCCCGAACCATGCCCCGCTCGTCCGCCAATGCGTTCGATACGGCTGACCGCCGGACCGACCATGTCGACGGTATTCGACACCGTTTCGGAATAGGCATCCAGCAGCCCGGCGTCTGACGACGGCTGAATGTCACGATCAATCAATCCCATGAAATCTCCTCCGACGCGTGAGGCGTCGATGTTGAGGACCGGCAGCGACTGCTGATGGCAAAGGGCTGTCGTTCGACAGGTGAACAATGGAGATATCAGGTGAGATTGATGTGCGCGTCTTTCAAGAGCCGCGACTTCAGGAAGCGGCAAGGTAAGAGGCCGCGACCCTGCAGGCGGCCAGCACTGCCGCACCGGCATCAAGGCCTCTGACCATGGCATCGATGTAGCCACCGGCGAAATAATCGCCCGCTCCTGTCGTGTCGCGTGCAGGAGGCGCTGGCGGCACCTCGACGATGATCGAACCTCGTTGACTGACGATCTCGATTGGTTGCATGCCACTCGTCAGGACGAGAGTTTCAAGTCGCGGCGCGGCGATTTCCGAAGCTGCCTGCCAGGCCGTTTGCGCTGTTCCATTTACGTCCGACCGCGAGGCGATTAGAACATTCGCGGGCCGGCGTTCGGCCGACAGCGGATATTGCGAAACCACCACGTCGAAATCTTCCAACTGCCTGAGGGCCGCCGGGCTCATTATCCGTGCATTGAGATAGACAAGCGACGCATCGATCGGCGGCAAGCTATCTATCCCCGGTCGCCGCCGGCCCGCCGGCGCGATGATGGTGCGCTCGCCATTGGGATCGACGAGGATGTCAACGGGTGCTGTCTCCCCGGGTATAAGACCGATGAAATCGGTGTTGAAACCTCGCTTTCCGAGATCCTTCAGATAGCTGCGTCCTCTATCGTCATCGCTAAGGCTGGTGACCAGAACCACCTCGTGGCCAAGATCGAGCAGGGCCAGGCCGGTATGGAAGCCGCCGCCGCCATAACGCTCCTCGATCGACTGGCAGGAGAGCCTCCCGCCCGGCACGAGCGGCCGGTCGAGTCGCCAGATCCGGTCGACATTGGCATTGCCGACCACCATTATCCTTGCCATTCCCACTCCCTCGTCGCGATATTCCGGCCTCACCGGGCGCTGTCGTTCTTGCCGATGATCTTGCCGCGCAGCCATGCGGAGGAGAGATCGATAGCATAAACGACGGCGACGATCAGGAAGATGATCGTCCAGGCCTCCGGCCAGCGATAGGCGGCAATGCGGTCTGCCAGCAGGAAGCCGATTCCCCCGGCGCCGACAATGCCGAGAATGGTGCCGGAGCGGGTGTTGGATTCGAAATTATAGAGCATGATCGAAAGGATGACCGGCATCGCCTGAGGCATGATGGCAAGGCGGATGGTTTGCAGCGGCCCGCCGCCCGATGCCAGAACACCGTCGACAGGTTTGCGCGAGGTATTTTCGATCGCTTCTGAAAAGAGCTTGGCGAAAGTGCCGATTTCCGAAACGGCGATCGCGAAGACACCGGGAAGCGGGCCGAGGCCGAAGGCGCGGATGAAGATCAGCGCGAGCACGATCTGTTCGACGGCGCGCAATGCATCGAAGCCGCGGCGGGTCGATAGCCGCACCCAGCCGAGCGGCATGATGTTCTTCGCGCCGAGAAAGGCGAGCGGAAAAGCGGCGAGCGCGCCGAGCAGCGTTCCGAGGAACGCCATCGAAATCGTCTGGCCGAGGCCAACCAGAACGTCGCTCCATTCCTGCCAGGTCGTCCAGACGTAGGGCGGGAACATGAACGAGAAGATCGTGCCGAGCCGCGTCAGGCCGTTCAGGATGCGGGCTGGCGAAAAGTCGAAGAGATAGAGGCCGGCAAGCAAGGGCAGGACCAAGACGGCAGCGCCTGCATAACGCATCAGCCGCACGCGCGGCGGCACCGTAAATGCATCTGGCACCCGCTGTCGCACTCCGGAAGAAGAAATGTCGATCATGTCAGATGCTCCGGCTTTCGATACCGATGATGCGGTGACGCAGCTTCTCGCTCAGGAAATCGATGACGACGACGGTGAGGAGGATGATGACGAATAGCGCCGAGAGATCGGTATATTCCTGAAGCGACATGGCGGTGCGGATTTCCTGGCCGAGACCGCCGGCACCAACATAGCCGATGATCGAGGAGGAGCGCACATTGATCTCGAAACGCAGCAGCGTGTAACTGATGATGTTCGGGATCACCTGCGGCACAACGCCATAACGCATCTGCTGGAACCAGGTGCCGCCGGAAGCCTTGACGCTCTCCAGCGGCCGCATGTCGATATTCTCGTTCACTTCGGAATAGAGCTTGCCGAGCGAACCCGTTGCATGCGTGGCGATTGCCAGTACGCCTGCGAGCGGCCCGACGCCGAAGCAGAAGACGTAGATCAGTGCCCAGACGATATCGGGAACGGTGCGGATGACCTCCAGATAACGACGCGAAGCGACCAGCAGAAAGCCATTGGGGCTGAGGTTGCGGGCAGCCGGGAAACTCAGGATAAAGGCTCCGACGACTCCGAAAAACGTCGCCACATAGGCGATCAGGATCGTTTCCCCAAGCAATTCCAGCCAGACCGGCCAGCGCCAGAACCATTCGGCAAGATCGGCGCCGAACGTCTCGATGCGAAGGTGCGGCAGCGTCTTGTAGAGATATTCGCCGAGCCGGGGCAGGGAGGCCCACAGTTTCCAGGTGGTGATGCGCTCGCCCGAGGGCAGGTTGACCTCGGTCATGTCGAAAAAGCCGCCCGTCCAGGCCGTCAGCAAGACGGCGGCGGCAAAAAGCGTCGCCGAAACAAGCTGGACGGTTTTGGCGCGGCTGCGGATGCGACGGTAGTCGGCCTCGAACCGGCGGATGGTGATGGAAGCGGATGCGATCGTCATGTCTGATCCCGGTCGTGGAAGCGCCGGAGGGCGCGGCGCTCCCGTTGCTTGGCGTGGATGGCAGATATCAGCCGTTGCGACGCTGCTTCTTCAGCCAGTCGCGCATGTCGACGATCCACTGGTAGCGCTGGTGGTCGACATCGACGTAACCCTTCGAGGTGGAGTTATCGCCGCCGCTCATTTCCTTGAAAGCCTCAGGCGCCTTTTCCGGCGTGGCCTTCACCACAGCCTTGACGTCAGCGATCATGTCGGCCGGCAGGTTGGTGCGGGTGGTGAAGGGACCGTTGGTAATCTCCGGCGACTGCCAGATGCGGCAGATCTCGCCCTTCGGGATCATGCCCTTCGATTCCATACGCTGCGGGATGCCGCTGATGTCGTTGTTGACATAGGTCGCGGCCGCATCGAACTGCTTATTGGCGACGGCCATGACGCCGGTTTCGTGGGCGCCGGAGAAGGGGATTGCCGAGAAGAAGGTCTTCGGATCATAGCCCTGCTTGACGAGGTTATAATAGGGAACGGCATAGCCTGAGGTCGAATCCGGATCGGCGAAGGCGAGAACCTTGCCCTTGAGGTCCTCGACGGATTTATATCCGGAATCGCAGCGAACGGTGATGACCGAATAGTAGCCCGTCGAGCCGTCCTGTTCCTGACCGGCGAGCAGCGGTTCAACGCCGCCGTTCGTTTCGGTATAGGCGGCGGCATAGGCCGAGGAGCCGAGGAAGGCAAATTCGATCTGGTCGGAAGCGAGCGCCTGGATGACACCGTCATAATTGCCGGCGGTGAAGATTTCGACCTTCACACCGAGTTCCTTTTCCAGATACTGCTGGAAGCCGACGCGGCGTGCGATGCGGTCCTTTTCGTTCTCGCCCGAGAGAACGCCGAGGCGGATCGTCTTGTACTTGTCTTTCCAACCTTCAGCATGGGCCTGGCTGGAAAGGGCGAGCGCAGCCGTTACGGCCGCAAGCATGAGGACGTTTTTCATTCCAACTCTCCTGTTGCAAAAAGCCGCGGCCTTGGGCCACGGGCGAAACTCACACCGCCTGGTAGACCTTTTCCTTCGCGGTTCGACCTGCGTTGAATGAGGTGGACGTCACTGCCTCGTCGATCTCCGCATCGAAATCGTCGGTGCCGTAGATTTCGCGGACCCGTTCCTGGGTCAGGTCCGCTGGTGCGCCGTCGAAGCGCACCCGTCCGGCCCGCATGGCGATGATGCGTTCGCAATAGTTCCGGGCCGTATCGAGCGTATGAAGATTGACGAGAACGGTAATGCCGTCCTCTCGGTTGATCTTGCGCAGTGCCTCCATGACCCGTGTCGCATTGGCCGGATCGAGCGACGCGATCGGCTCGTCGGCAAGCATGATCTTCGGCTTCTGGACCAACGCCTTGGCGATGGCGACACGCTGCTGTTGTCCGCCGGACAAGGTGGCGGCTCGCTGCAGCGCCTGCGGCACAAGATCGAGCCGGTCGAGCGCGCTGATCGCCATTTCCTTTTCTTCATCCGTGAAGCGGCGCAGCATCGATGAGAGGAAGCCGTGTTGGGCAACGCGGCCAATCAGCACGTTGGTCAGCACATCCATGCGCTCGACCAGATTGAACTGCTGGAACACCATCGCGCAGGACGCGCGCCACAGACGCAACTCGCGACCGCGCAGCTTGGTGATATCCTTGCCCTCGAACATGATCGTACCGGATGTCGGGTCGAGCAGACGATTGATCAGCCGGAGCAATGTCGATTTCCCGGCGCCGCTGCGCCCGATTATGCCGACCATCTGTCCGGCATCGATCGACAGATTTACATCGTTGACCGCCTGTGTTTGACCGAATTTCTTCTTGAGGGAATGAAGCTCAAGCACCGGAAGGTCTCCGCTTGCCAGAAACGTCAAAGACGAAACTGAATTATATTTAATTTCAACCTATGAAACTAAATATAGCATTTCAGTGTGACGATTTTATTAAGTAATTATCCAATAATTACGAGTATTTATGCGGATTTTATCAAGCAATACATCCGGAATTTCCGGATGTATTTTGTGAGAAATGAAGCTATCCGCTGTCGGAGGCGGCGGCCTTATCAGGCAGCCTGTTGGAATCGCAAAACAATTCCGTCGGAATAGACCTGCCTGCCTTTGGAGAAGGTGGCGCGCACACGCGGCAGGCGGCCGCGTTCGGCGATCACCAGATCGGCACGCAGCCCGGTCTCGATCGCGCCGCGATCCTCAAGGCCGAGTGCACGGGCCGGATTGGCGCTGACGAGGGCAACGGAAGCGGGCAGTCCGCCGGCTCCGGCCTCTGCCAGTGCGATTACCGCCGGCAGCATGGCCGAGGGGTGATAATCGCTGGCAAGAATATCAAGAATGCCGCGTTCATAGGCTTCGCGGGCCGAGAGATTGCCGGAGTAGGAAAGGCCGCGAAGAGCATTCGGCGCGCCCATGGCGGTTGCCAGCCCGAACTTGCGCGCTTCCTGCGCGGCTGCCATCGTCACCGGAAACTCGCTGATGCGCGCGCCCAGTCCCTCGACGATAGCCACCTTTTCGATACTGTCGTCATCGTGGGAGGCGATGATGACGCCATGGTCGCGCGCCGTGGCGGCGATCCCCTGCAGATTGTCGACCGCATCGCCGTTCTGGGCGCGGTTTTCCATGCGTTGCTGAACACGCTGGGCAGCCTGTTCGAGGGTGATCTTGTTGTTGCGCGCAATCGTTTCGATGTGACGTTCGACATCGCGGTATTGGCCTTGGCCCGGCGTGTGATCCATCAGCGAGACGAGATCGAGGGCGCCGGCGCGCAGCAGATCTTCAATGACGGCGCGGGCATGGGTGAAGGTGATTTCGAAGCGCGCATGAACCCTGTGATCGATCAGGAGATCGTTCTTCCTAAGTTCGACCAAGGTCTGGATGATCGAGCGCGAATGTTCTTCCGAGCGGATGTGGCCGTAGCTGCTGTTGGCGTGGAAGGAAAGCGCGGCATAGGCCGTGGTGATACCATTGCCGGCGAGCTTCTTGTCGAGTTCGAAAATGCCGAGTTCCAGGGGAAAGCGCACATTGGGGCGCGGCTCGATTTCGCGCTCGATCATGTCGCCATGCATATCGATGAAGCCGGGAAGCAGAAGCCTGCCATCGCCGGAAATATCGGCTGCGGCCACGGGCTCTTCGCTGATCTCTGCGATGATACCGTCTTCGATCCTGACTGCGCCGCGCGGTATGACCCTATCGCGCAACACGATTTCGAAATCACTCAGCCACATCTTCTGCTCCATCCTGGATCTGTCGTGTTTGAAGGCTGATTTCGCGGTCGATGAGATCCGCGACATCGTCGGGGTGGTGAAAGACGCCGATCATTGCGACGCCAGCGGCTTTCAGCTCCGCGAGGCGGGCAACGAGTGCGCGACGCGCATTCTTGTCGAGCGAGGCGGTTGGCTCGTCGAGAAAGAGAAGCCGTTGCGGGAGGATGAGCGCGCGAGCCAGGTTGACCTTCTGCTGCTCGCCGCCGGAGAAGGTTGACGGATAGGCAGCCCAGAGCCCTCGCTTCACGCCGAACGCGGAGAGCCACCGGCGGGCCTCTTCGATCGCCTCGTCGTAAGGTCGGCCGGCGAGGCGCAGCGGCTCGGCGACCAGTTCTTCGGCCGCCACGCGCGGGCGGGCCTGCAGGAATTGCGTCACGAAGCCGATCTCGCGCTTGCGCAACAGGGCTATATCTACGTCGGCTGCGACGGTCAGGTCGATGACGCCTTCGCGCGTGTGATAATAGGCATGGCCCGCGCGCGGTACGTAGGAGCGGTATAGCGTGCGCAGCAAAGTCGATTTGCCGGCGCCGTTTTCGCCCGTCAGCAGGATGAATTCACCCTCGCGCAGTTCGAAATCGACCTTGTCGAAGGCATGAAGCGTCCGCTTTAGGTGATGCATTTCGAAATGCTTGGCGAGGCCTTGGACGGAGAGGATCATCTGCCCGGAAGCGGATGGATGTGTGTGCATGTTCATCTGATGCCTCTCCCGTCAAAGCTTCGCATGCACGAGCTGCTGAGTATATTCATGCTGCGGGTCCTGGAAGATCTGGTCGGCGAGACCCTCTTCGACGGCTTCGCCGTTACGCATCACCATGACCCGGTCTGCCATGGTGCGGATAACACCGAGATCATGCGAAACGATGACGATAGTGATGCGGCGTTCGCGCTGCAGCCGCTTCAGCGTGTCGAGCACCAGAGCCTGGACGCTGACATCGAGCCCGGTCGTCGGCTCATCAAGCAGGAGCAGGGCAGGCTCGAGTGCGATTGCCTTGGCCAACTGTACGCGCTGCTGCATGCCGCCGGAAAGCTCGGCCGGACGGGCATCCATGCGCGCGACCGGAAACTCCGAGGCGTCGAGGGCACCTTTGGCGCGGGCGCGAAGCGTCGCGAAATTCCGCTCACCGGCAATGAGCAGCCGCTCGGCGACATTGCCGCTGCTTGTATGGTTCATCCGAAGGCCAAGATGCGGGTTCTGATAGACGATGCCGATATGGCGCGCCCGCAGCATGCGCCGCTCGAACCGGTCGAGCGTGAAGAGATTGAGATCCTCTCGGCCAGGCAGCGCCAGCCGGAATTCGCCGGCGTCCGGCCGGTCTTCGAGGTTCATCATCCTGAGCAGTGTCGATTTGCCGGAACCGGATTCGCCGACGATGCCGAGCACTTCGCCGGGATAGACGGTAACATCGACGCCGCGCAGCGCCTGCACGTCACCGAAGCTCTTGCGGATGCCGTTCATCGTCAGGATGGGAGAGGACAGCATCAGCCGCGGCGGCTGGCGCCCTGAGGTGGACGGACTGGGGGCGGACGGATTGGGGGCGGAGAGATTTACGGCGCTCATTGCTCGATCCTGCCCTGCTTGTAATAGGTTTCGCCGACGGCGACGGCTTCGCCATCCCGCTTGCGGATATGCTTGACGCCGTACTGGCTGTCGGAGACCTCGAAGGTGGAGGCACCATCGTCCTGCGGCAGTTCGTTCATAAAGTAGCCTGTTACGCCGCTGCGGTGACAAATCTTGTCAGCATGGTCCTCGACCCGGTAAGGCACGTCGTCGAAGACAAGCGGTTCGACGCGGGTATAGGGTGGCACGGCATGGATGCGCTTTTCGCGGCCGGCCGAAAGGATGGTGAGGTTTGCCGCCTGGTTCATCTTCGGCACATCCCAGCGCGGGATCGGAGACGGCGTCATCACATGCCGGCCATTGACCATGCTCGGATAGCTCGATCCCTGCATGATGCGGCCGGACCGGACCAGTTGCTCGTAAAGCGTAAGCCAAAGCTGACCATAGTCGGCGTCGCCATGCATGATGCGGGCCTCCGACATGTCCGGCTGGACGGGCCGCAGCGGCTCGGGATTGGGAACCTGCAGCACGAGGATCTGATCCTCGCGCAGCTTCTCCTCCGGAATCCGGTGGCGCGACTGGATGATGTCGGCCTCCAGCGTATCCAGCGTCTCGCGGGCTGAGCTGACACGGCGCAGGAATTTGCGGATGCTGCTGGCATTGACGGAATCGTCGGCTCCCTGGTCGATGACCTTGACGACGGAGGTTGGCTTCAGAAGCGTCAGAGTCACCTGCAGGCCGCCGGTTCCCCAGCCACGGGCAATCGGGACTTCGCGGCTGGCATAGGGAACCTGATAGCCGGGAATGGCGATGGCCTTGAGGATGCGGCGGCGCATCTCGCGCTTGGCGGATTCATCCAGGAAGCCGTAGCTGAAGGCCTCCCAGGGTTTGGTAAGTTGATCGAGTTTCACAGCGTTGCCTCTTCAAGTTCGGCTTGCTTTGCCGCGCCCTCGGGCGCGCCTGTTGCATTGGCTGCCTTATCCGCCTTCACGCGCCGGATGGCGTCGAGGCTCGACTGGAAGGTCACGTAATGCGGCAGCTTGAAGTGAATGCAGAAGCCCGAGCTTTCGACCGGTTCCGTATGGTAGAGGATGAATTCCTCGTTCGAGGCCGGATGCGGATTGGGCTGGTTGGAGGCAAGATCGAGCGAGGCGGCGGCGATCACTTTGACCTCATTCCAGCCGAAAGTGGCGGAAAAACCGAGCTCCAGCCCCTTGCTCTTGGAGATGACCTCGCTCTGGCTGACGCGCACGCGTCCGGCGCTGAAGAGCGTGCCGCGCGGATGGCGGATACGGACCTCGGCCTCGCCGAGCCTAAGCTCGTTGACGGTCGGATGCACGCTGCCGTAACCGCGCATGGTCGAATAGCCGAGCGCCAATGTGCCGCCGGTATCGGCACGCGCCAGACTCTGCAGCTTATGAGCCCGGCTTGCCGGAAAGAGCAGCGGTTCGCGCGTCACGTCGGGGATCTCGTCAAGCGGCACATCCTCGGTCGGCGTTTCGGCGATCAAGCCCTGTGCCTTCTGCCAGTCAGTCAGCGAAGGCTGCGTGGCGGGTGCCGGCTTGCCCGCAGATTCCACAGGTTCGGGAATGAAAGTCGCGCCATTCAAGACGTCGACATTCAGCAGCCGGTGCGAGTAGTCGAGCGTCGGTCCGAGGATCTGGCCGCCGGGAATATCCTTGAAAGCCGCCGAAATACGCCTGACGGTGAAGAGATCCTGCTGACGAACCGGCTCGGCGATCGTCAGGCGTGGTTGCGTCGTGCGATAGGCGCGCAGCAAGAGCACGGCCTCGTAGAGGTCGCCGCCGGACTGGGCGAGCGCAAGTGCTGCAAGTTCAGGCGCGTAGAGCGATGCCTCGCCCATGACACGGTCGACCAGATAGGGCAGGCTTTCGCCGATCGCGTCTACGCGGGCCTTGTCGATCCGTCCAAGCTCCTCGCGGTAGAGACGCTCTGATTGTTCAATGGCGTGTTCGCCGCCACGTGTTGCAACATAGGCCATCAGAGTACCTCGATCTTCGTGGAGCGGGGAATGCCGATCAGGCTTGCGCCGTCTGCGAAGTAAATGTCCCAGCCAAGTGGATAACGGATGGCCTCGGCGCGCAGCGCCCAGAAATCCGGATGCACGCCACCGATGGCGATATCGATCGCACCATTGACTCCAGGGCCGGCGAGGCGAAGCTTCGTTCCCGAGCCGATCTCAGCCTCCGCAAAAATCGTCGCCGAGGCATCAGGATAGAGCAGATTGCCGCTCAGCATCGCCGATAGGGCGGAAACGTCTGCACGTGTGCCGATTGATGCGAAGACATATTCTGCCTCCGGTAGGGCAACGGCATTCGCGCCTGTCCTGGCAATGTCGGCCTTGAGCCTTTCATCGGAGCAGAAGAAGCCGCATTCACGGTCGAGCAAGCTTTCTGCCAGCGCGAGCAGGCCGGGAAAAGGCAGAGGCTGGACACGGCCGGGGCGAGCGAGCGCCCACATCAACGCATCGAATGTTGCATTGGTGCGCATGTCTTCAACGGTCGGAAGGAGCAAGGTCTGGTTCATCAGAAGGTCTCCATCCGCACGCGCGTCGCCTCGACCTTGCGCAGTCTGATATCGTCGTCCTGTGTCTGACGCCTCTGTTCGCTCGTCAGGAAATTCACGATGCCGGCCTTGCCGATGTCACTTGCGAAGCTCGCATCGATGACGGCCATTGCCATGGCATGTTCGAGATCGCGTCCGATGATCGCGCCATAGCCTTCCACATCCCGGTCCGGCAGGCGAATATGGGCTTCGGCCATGAGCACCTCACCGAGATGGAAGGCCGTGTTTTGCACTGTGTCTGTATAGGGCAGCATCGCAAGGCCCGTGCGGTTCACGAGAACCTCCACTGGCCCGAGTTCATCGAGCAAATCCTCTGCTACGGCTTTGATTCCCTCGGCATCGGCCCTCGCAAGTATGTCGAGCATGCTTGCATGACTGAAGCTGGCAGGGGGCGCGCCGGCTTCCATTGTGTCATTCATCGTCCTGTCCTTTCGCCGTGGTCGCGACGCGATCCTCCGGCTCGTTGTCAATGCTGAATTGAACGCGTTCTCCGGCCCAGACCGTCTCGGAATAGGCGATCGGCCGGCCTTCCATGTCGACGTCGGTCTTCTGGACGACGAGCACCGGCTGCTGCGGCGATTGGGCGAGAAGCTGCGCTTCATCAACGATCGCCCGGCGGGTGAGGATCACGGTGCTCTGCCGGACATAGTCAGGAATTCCAAAGGCAGCGTAGATGGTCGTGACCGATTCACCCGCGCGGCGGCGCAGATGCATATTCGGGAAACGCTCCACCGGATGGTAGGAATGGCTGAGACTGATCGGCACGTCGTCGGCAAAGCCGCGCCGGGCGATCATGTAGACCTTTGCGCCCTCGGGAAGCTTCAACGCCGCGGCGACGCCGGGTGGCGCTGCGATCTCAGCTTCGGAGACCGGTTGACCTGAAGGGATGCGCCCCTGTTCCAGCAGGTTTTTGCGGAAGCGTGTTCGCCGGGCGATATTGTAGGTGATGACGGAGTGCTCTTCGACGAAAGTGCCGCGTCCCTGCTCGACCCGCACCTTGCCGGCAGATGCCAGTTCGGCAATCGCCCGCCTCACGCTGTGGCGACCAACCTTGAACTGATCCATGATCTCGGTTTCCGTCGGCAGGCGGCTACCAGGGGCGAGTGCGCCCGAAGCGATATCCCGACTGATCTGTTTCTCGAGGATCTGCCACTGACCGGACCGGGATCTTGCTTCGATCGAATGTTCTTCGCTTGTCATTCGGATGAATCCAAAATTCATTCGGATGACTTAAGATAGCCGTTGTCGGTGACGCTTTTGTGTACGCACTGACGATTTCTGCGCTGATTGATCGCTGCCGAAGTGAAACGGTCGCGCGGCCCCGATCCGGAAGCCTGGATGGCAAACAGGCTGACGAACTGAATTCTCGGCCGCCGCAGTGCCGGATGACTTCGCTCGGACGCGAAACGAAAACTAGGCCGCGTAGGGATTTGCCGCCGGCGTCGTGAACCAGCGCGGGCCGTCTTCGGTCATGTAGATATGGTCTTCGAGACGAACGCCGAATGTGCCGGGGAAGACGACCATCGGTTCATTGGAGAAGCACATGCCCGGCGTCAGCGGAGTTTTGTTGCCGCGGACGATATAGGGTGCCTCGTGGATTTCGAGGCCGAGGCCATGGCCAGCGCGATGTGGCAGGCCGGGCAGGCGATAGTCGGGGCCGAGCCCGTGCCGCGCAAACACGTCGCGGGCGGCGGCGTCAAGGTTTTCGCAGGGCGTGCCGAGTTCTGCCGCATCGAAAACGGCTTGCTGGCCCTCCCGCTCGATTGCCCATGCGCGTTCGAATTCGCGATTGCCTTCGTCGAGCATATAGGTACGTGTCAGATCGGAATGATAGCCATCGATCCGGCAACCCGTATCGACGAGAATGACGTCACCCGCCTGCAGGATCTGTTCGCCATCCGCCCCATGTGGCAGTGCGGTTGCGTCACCAAAGGAGACGATGCAGAAGGTCGAACCGCCATCGGCGCCGGCAGCCCGATGCTGCTGGTCGATGAAGCGCGCAACGTCCGAGGCGGCTATGCCGGGCGCGATCGTATCACGGACTTTGCGGTGAATATCCAGCGTGATGCCCATCGCATATCGGATAAGAGCGATTTCAGCAGGCGATTTGATGGTTCGCAGCGCGCGGATGACGGGCCCGGCATCGACAAGTCGGCCCGCTCCCATCTCGCCGGTAAAAGCGTGATAGACGGCGAGCGGCAGCGCCTCGTCGAGCGCGAGCTTTCCAGACGGGCTAACGAACCGTGATACCAATGCGGCGGGGCTCTCATCTTCTTCCCAGACGGCAATCTCACCCGGCAGATGCGGCAGCGACTCGACGCGGCTGCGCTCGAAACCGGGTAGGATATAAGTGAGCTTGTCTTCCGTCACGACCGCGCCGAGCAGCCGCTCGCTCAGGTGCCAGACGAGGCCGGTGAAGTAGCGTAGGCTCTCGGTTGGGCCGAGCAGTGTGGCGGTGATGCCTTCCGCCTGCATCCGCTCGCGCAAGCGCGACAGGCGGCTTTGCCGGTCTTCGTCAGTGATGGCTGCGACGGGATGGGACCAGACCGGGAGAGACACGCTATATATCCGTTATCTTTGTCAAAGCTGAATGGTTGATTCCAGCATAGGGCAATTGTAGGCAGTGTGTCGACAAACATTCCACAGGATTTGATCATGCTCGTCAGCAAATATACGATCCCCGGCGTCCTTATCCGCGACCACTTCGTCGATGTGCCGCTCGATTGGAAAAAGCCGGATGGCGCCTCGATCAAAGTCTTCGCGCGAGAGGTTTGCGATCCCGCGCGCAAGCAGGAAAAGCTGCCCATCCTACTGTTCCTGCAGGGCGGTCCGGGCGGGAAGTCGCCGCGCCCGGTGGGTGGCGGGCCGTCCTGGCTCGGGGAGGCGCTCAAGAACTACCGTGTGGTGCTACTCGATCAGCGCGGCACCGGCAAAAGCACGCGCATCGAGAGCGCCACCATGGCTGGCTTTGCGAACGGGAAGGCCGGAGCCGATTATCTCAGCCATTTCCGAGCCGACAGCATCATTGCCGATTGCGAGCATCTGCGGAAGACCGTGTTCGGCGGCGTGCGCTGGGAGACGCTTGGCCAGAGCTATGGCGGCTTCCTGACGCTCACCTATTTGTCGCAGGCGCCGGAGGGGCTGGCTGCGTGCTATGTCACGGGCGGGCTGGCGGGCCTGTCCGCAACGGCTGATGACGTTTACCGCCGCACCTATCCGCGTGTCGCCGGCAAGAACCGGGAATATTACCAGCGCTATCCCGCCGATCGCGATCGCATCGCCCGGATCGCCGCCTGCATTGCCGCCGATGACGTCCGTCTGCCTGACGGGGATCGTCTCACGGTGCGCAGGCTGCAGACCATCGGCATCGATTTCGGCATGGCGCCCGGCTATGAAAACGTGCACTGGCTGGTGGATGAAGCCTTCTCCGATCCGGAGGAAACGCGGTTCTCCGATGCTTTTCTCGCCTCCGTCATGTCGTTGACCTCCTATGATGGCAACCCAATGTTTGCGGTGCTGCAGGAGAGCATTTACGGGCAGGGCATGGACGCGACCGCCTGGGCGGCGGAGCGCATCCGGTCGGAATTTGCCGAGTTCGGCGAAGAGAGCCGGCCGCTCTATCTGACCGGTGAGATGATGTATCCATGGATGTTCGAGGAAATCCGCTCGCTGCGGCCGTTCCGCGACGCTGTGGAAGCGCTGGCGCGCTACGATGGCTTCGAACCGCTCTACGATCCGGCCCGGCTGGCTTCGAACGAAATTCCGGTGGCCGCAGCAGTCTATTTTGACGATATGTATGTCGATGCCGAGCTGTCGCTTGCGACCGCGGGTGATGTCGGCAATGTCCGGGCCTGGGTGACCAACGAATTCGAGCACGACGGCGTGCGCCAGTCACCGGCCGTGTTCACACGCCTGCGGCAGATGGTGCGCGAGCGTGGGGGTCCCCTCGGCTAGGCCGAGGGTATGCGTCATCACTCCCGACGGTCAGGCCGAAAGCGACCTGCCGCCAACCGGGTCGAAGAGATGCATGCGGTTCATGTTGAAGGAGAGCGGCATTTTCGTGCGCGGGCGCGGGTCGCTCTCCGGATCGACATTGGCGCACATGCTGACCGAGCCGATGTCGAAATAGATCATCGTTTCCGGCCCAAGTGGCTCCACCAGATCCACATTCGCCTCGATGGTTTCAAAGCCGGGCTTCTGTGTAAGGCTTGATATCGATTCCGGCCGGATTCCGAAGATGACTGGCTTGCCGGCATGCGTCCGATATTCTTGAAACCGTGTCGCGGGAACAGCAAGCCGGCTGCCGTCGTCCAGGATGACGACCAGCCCATCTCCCTCGGCTTGAAGCATCGCCGTGAGGAAGTTCATCGACGGTGATCCGATGAAGCCAGCCACGAACTGGCTAACCGGGTGATGATAGAGTTCCTGCGGCGGTCCAGCCTGCTCGATGATGCCGCCATTCATGACGACAACGCGATCGGCCATGGTCATGGCCTCTACCTGATCGTGCGTGACATAGACCGTGGTGGTCGGCAGCAATTGGTGCAAGCGTTTGATTTCGGTGCGCATTTGCACGCGCAGCTTGGCGTCGAGATTGGAGAGCGGCTCGTCGAACAGGAAGACTTTTGGATTGCGCACGATGGCGCGGCCCATGGCGACACGCTGGCGCTGACCACCCGAAAGCTGGCCGGGACGACGTGACAGAAGCTCGGTAATATGCAGCGTTTCGGCAGCGCGGTTGATGCGCTCGTCGATCTCCGCCTTTGGGAGCTTTTGTTGCTCAAGGCAGAAAGAGATGTTTTCCCTGACACTCATATGCGGATAGAGCGCGTAATTCTGGAACACCATGGCAATGTCGCGCTTTCCCGGGCCAAGCCGGTTGACGACCTGATCGCCGATGACGATATCGCCGCCGGTAATGTGCTCCAGGCCGGCGATCATGCGCAGGGTCGTCGACTTGCCGCAGCCCGATGGGCCGACGAAGACGACGAATTCATTGTCCTCGATATCGAGATTAATGCCGCGCACGGCTTCGTATATGCCGTAGGATTTGACCACGTTGCGCAGTTCAAGGCGAGCCATGGTGATCTCCTACTTTTCGTGCAGCCAGACGGCCATGGCGCCCGGCTCGCGGTTGGCCCAGAGATGGTAGGGGATTGCCCTGAAACGCCTCGGCTTCAGCGCCGGCGGCTGGATGCGATAGAGCGTCTCCTGCCAGTCGGATGCATCGGCTTCCAGCGCATCGCCCTCGAGAACCGTGGCGCCACCGAGAAGCGTTTCGTCGAAGCTTGCGGCGATCTCGCCCTGTGACGGCAACCTCAGGCGCTGTGGCTCCGTACCCAGATCGGCCTCCTCGACACAGAAAATGACAGGTCCGCGTCGCAGCGCAAAGCGGCCGTTGTCTTCGGTTGCCGCCGGATGTGCATAGAGGCGGTCTACCGGCATGTCGAAGGCGAGCCGAACTTCGTCGCCATCCTTCCATTCTCGGTCGATTGCGGCATATCCCTTGACAACGTCGAGCTTGGTGCCTTCGCCATTGACGAAGGCCTTTGCATCGCGGCACCAGCCGGGAATGCGCAGACGTAGCGTGAAGCGCTTCGGCTGATCGAGGCCGAGCGAGACTTTGACATCGCCGTTCCACGGATACTGAGTCTTCTGTGTCAGCCGCAGGAAAACATTGCCGACCGAGAGTTCGGCGGCATTTTCGCCATACAGATGGATTGCCACCTCGTCGGCCTTGGTCGAGTAGAAATACTGGCCGAGCGAGGTGATGAATCGGGCGATATTGGTCGGGCAGCACGGGCAGTAGTGCCACTTCCAGCGACGGTTCTGGCCGTGGCTTTCGAGCACATTTTCGTAGAAATAATGCTCACCGTCGCGGGATATGCCTGACAGGGCGCCATTGTAGAGCACGGTTTCGAGCTTGTCGGTGAACTTGCTGTCGAGCTCGATCTGCGCCATGCGGTGGCTGAAGAAACCGAGTGCCACGGCGGCACAGGTCTCGGCATAGGCCGTTTCATTCGGCAGGTCGTATTCCCTGGTGAAGCCCTCGTTCGAAGCGGAGGGGCCGAGGCCGCCGGTGACATAGAGCTGGCGGCCGACCAGATTGTCGAAAAGCCGGGCGCAGGCACTTTTCAGGCTCTCGTCGTCATTCTCGAACGCGAGATCGGCCATCGCCGAGAACAGATACATGGCGCGCACGGCATGCCCGACCACCTGCGTCTGTTCGCGCACCGGCATATGCGCCTGGCTGTAGGCATAAGTCTGGAAGACATAGCTGGCCGGGTCTTCGCCACGCTTGCGCGCCTCCTCGTCATAATAGGAGGGCATCTGGCCGCGTTCGTCGACGAAATAGGTCGCGAGATCAAGATGGCGAGGATCCCTAGTAACGCGGTAAAGCTTGACCAGCGCTAGCTCGATTTCCTCATGCGCATCGTAGCCGCGCAGCTTGCCCGGTTCGCGGCCGAACGTCTCGATGATGTGATCGACGGCGCGGATCATCACATCCAGGAAACGGCGCTTGCCGGTCGCCTCGTAATAGGCGACGGCGCCTTCCAGCAGATGGCCCATCGAATACATTTCATGCAGGTCGCGCAGATTGGTCCAGCGCTTTTCCGGCTCGCGCCGGATGAACCAGCTGTTGAGATAGCCGTCGGCCATCTGGCCATGTTCGAGCTTCTCGACGATTGCGTCGATCTTTGCCTCGATCTCAGGGTTCGGGTTGTTCTTCAGCGTGTAGCTTGCGGCCTCGATCCACTTGCCGAAATCGGAATCGAAGAAATGTTGCATCGACAACCCGCTCGGCTGGATCGGCCGCGCCAGCGGACCGGCCGGCCTGTCGAAATCGAGCACTTCGAGGAAGCCTTCCTCGTCGAGCCGCATATGCTGGGTCGGGATGGTCACGCTACGGACGGTTTCCGTCCAGCTCTTCCAGAAGCCACCATTGAAAGCGACGCGGGTATGGTCGGCGGGTACGTAACGGTCGATCGGCGATCGGGAAGGGGATTTCTGGGCGATAGGCATTGGAACTCCTTGAGCGGACGGGCCGCTTTTCATTTCACGGCGCCGGCCGTCAGGCCGCGCACATAATAGCGTTGCAGAAGAAGGAAGAGGATGATGCAGGGGATCATGGTGACCGCGATGCCCGCCTGCAGGGCGCCCCAGTCGATGATGCCGTAAAGGCCGGAGGAGACATTCACGAGCATGATCGGCAGCGTGAACTTGTTCTGGTCCGACAGGAAGATGAGGGCAGCCAGGAACTCGTTCCACGAGTTGAGGAAGGCAAACATCGCCACTGTCGCGACGCCCGGCAACGCAATCGGCAGCATGATACGGCGCAGGATCGTCGCCTGCGAGGCCCCATCGATACGCGCCGCCTCGATCAGCGCCTTCGGCACGGCGTCAAAGGCATTGCGCATCATGAAGACCGAAAAGGGCAACTGGAAGGTCACGTAGATCAGCACCAGGCCGACCAGGCTGTTCTGCAATCCAAGCAGTTTCAGGATCAAGAACAGCGGCGTCAGGATCGACTGGAACGGGATCATCATCGTTGCCATGATCAGCACGAAGAGGATCGACTGGCCCGGAAACCTGAACTTGGAGAAGCCGTAACCGGCCGGCACGGAGACGATGACGGTCAGGAGAACCGTACCGATCGCGATCATCACGGAATTGGCGGCATAGACATACCAGCCGGCCCCGACATTCTCGAGCCGGCGGTAATTCTCCAGCGAGAAGGTCTTCGAAAAGAGCGCAGCCGGATTGGCAAGCGCTTCGGCGGCCGGCTTGAAGGAATTGGCAAGCGACCAGACGATCGGCATGATGAAGAAGATCGCAAACAGGATCGATACGAGCAGGAAGAGGAGGTATCCCGTCTGGCCGCCGCGCGAATTGGTGTTTGTCTTCGCTTGAGTCATTAGCCTTCCTCCGGCCGCTCGCGCAGCAGCACGAATTGAATGGCGCTGATGGCGACCAGCACGATCAGCAGCGCAAAGGAGAGCGCCGAACCGTAGCCGAGCCGATAAGACGAGAATGACGCCAGATAGATCGAAAATACCGCCGAGATCGTGCTGTTTTCAGGCCCGCCCTGGGTGATGATGAAGAACTGGTCGAAGGCGAGCATGGACGAAGTGACGTTGAGAACCAGCGCCAGCACCAGCGAATTGCGCATCAGGGGTAGGGTGATACGGCGGAAGCGGCTGAAGACGCTGGCGCCGTCGATCTTCGCGGCTTCGATGACATCGTTGGAAATGCCCTGCAGGCCGGTCAGCAGGATGACCATGGTGAAGCCCGCAGTCTTCCACACGACCATCAGGATGATGACGGCCATCGCCGGCCAGAAGCTCTCGAGCGGACGAGGTGCCGAGCTGATGAGACCGATGCCGCGCAGCACCTGTGCGAAAACGCCGCTGTCTGGATTGAGCAGCCACATCCAGAGCGTCGACGCCGCGCCGAAACCGATCACGACAGGCATGAAGAAGATCGTGCGGAAGAAGCCGGCGGAGCGCAGCGGGCGGTCGACGAGCAGCGCCAGCGGAAAGGCAACGGCGAAAATCGCTGCCGTCACCAACACCGTATAGAGCATGGTAAAGCCGAGCGAATGCCAGAGCTGCATGTCGCCGAGAAGTTCGCTGTAATTGGCAAGACCGATGAATTTCTTCCGGCCGAGTAGCGGCCAGTTGTAGAAGCTCATCCATATGGTCATGGCGAGCGGAACGAGAAACAGCACCAGGATGAAGAGGAAGCCGGGCAGGATGAAGGCCAGTCCCAGCCACCCCTTCGGCTCCGGCTCCCCGGCGGCCGGCTGTTTTATGTGTGTTGTCGGCGTGTCGACCACTGTCATTCCTCGAAGATTTCAAAACCGCGCGTCGGCAATCCGGAATGTGCGGGGCGGACGACCGCCCCGCATCAGATGTTGTTACGGGTTTGTGCGGTCGAGGATCTTGGTGAAGTCGTCCTGCGCCTTCTTGATCGAACCATCGACGTCGTCGCCGAAGATCGTGCCCTGGATCAGGTTGAGAAACGGGCCGGTGCGGCTGACGAACAACTCATCCGAGGAGAAGGTATAGGGCGTGCGCGCTTTGGCGAGGATGTCATAGGCGATCAGGTTGCGCGGGTCGAATTTGGCGTAGGCTTCCTTGGCAAGGTCCGTGCGCGACGGCATGCCGGATTCCTGCGTGATATAAACCTGCTGTTCGGGCTCCATGTAGAATTTCACGAAGTCGAGCGCGACCTTCTTCTTCCCCTCGCTGATGCCCTTGATGAGGGCCACTGTATCACCGCCGGCAAAGCTCGATGCGCCGCCCTTCGGGCCGGGGATTGGGGCGACCGCGAACTTCACGTCCGGATATTTGCTGGTCAGCAGGTTGACGATGTAGGAGCCGGTCATGAGGATGCCGACCTTTCCGGAAGCAAACGCTTCGACGGCGTTGTTGCCGTTGCCGGAACGTGAAGTCGGATGGATCGCGCCTTCCTTCCACATGTCACGATAGGCGGCAATCGTGTCGCGCATGGCCGGCGTATCGACGGTGGCGGTGCGGCCGTCATCGGAGAGCACATCGGCATTGGCAGCCCAGAGGTGCGGCAGGAAATCGTAGATCAACCAGCTGCCGGAATTGGCGACGAAATAGAAGCCATAGGTTTCCTTGTCGAGCGCATGGATCTTCTTCGCGTCGGCAGCAATCTCCTCGAGGGAGGCAGGCGCCTTGTCCGGGTCGAGGCCGGCTTTCTTGAAGAGGTCGGTATTGTAGGCGATGATCGAGGCATCGGGCAGGGCCGGCACGCCGTAGACCTTGCCGTCATAGGTGGCAAGGCGGATATGCGATGGGCTGAGCGCCGCCGAATAGGGCAATCCCTTGACGAAATCGCTGATGTCCTCAAGGCTGTCATTGGCGGCGAAGGTCGGCAGATAGATCAGGTCGAGGACCGCGCCGTCAGGTGCTGCGCCGCCAGCGATCGCGGCGCCCAGCTTCGGCACCATCTGCTCGGCGGTGATCTGGGTCACATTAACCTTGTCGGAATGCGAGGCATTGTATTTTTCGGCGAGTCCCTGAAGCACGGCACCCGAAGATGTCCGCACCCATAGCGTGATTTCTTCGGCGCTGGCGAGAGAAGAGCTCGCCAGCAGTGCAACAGCGGCAATGGTGGTTTTCAAATGTATCATGCGGGTTCCCCTTCTCTTATGCGAGGCTCCTCTGCCTCGAGACAAAGACGACGTTAAATGAGAAAATTTTTTATGTCGACAGGCTGTATGCATCAAAAGGCCATGTTTTTGTTAAAACCTTTTAGCAGCTAAATTTTTTCTGCTAAAAGGTTTTAACAAAGTAGTTGAATGGGTGCGAATTTGAAAGAAACTGGTGGCGGCCGGCATACGATCCGTGACGTAGCGAAGGCTGCGGGGGTAAGTATTTCAACGGCCTCGAACGCGCTGAACGGCACCGGGCGAACCAATGCCCAAACCCGCGAAAAGGTAAGGCGGATCGCCGAGGAAATCGGATTTCGCCCGAATGCGCTCGCGCGTGGGTTGCTGACCAAGCGCAGCCACGCGATTGGAATGCTGACCAACGACACCTATGGGCGTCTAACCTTGCCGATGGCGAGCGGCGTCTCGGAAGTGCTGGTCGATCATGGCGTCTCGCTTTTCCTCTGTGCCACCAACAATGATCCGCGACTGGCGAGACTGCATCTCGAAGCGCTGCGCGACAGACAGGTCGACGGCATCATCTTCACCGCGACACGCATCGACATGGAGCCACCTCCGGAACTGACACAACTGGGCATTCCGGTGGTCTATGTCTTCGCGCAGGGGCCATCGGACAGCGTCAGCTTTCATCCCGATGATGCTCAAGGCGCGCGCCTCGCAGTCGAACATCTTCAGGCTCTCGGCCGGTCGCGCATTCTGCATATCACCGGCGAGCAGAACTATCGCGCTGCCTGCATCCGCGCCGAGGCCTATCGGGAGCTCGTCGGGTCGGCGGCCGAGGTCATGTTCGGCGACTGGTCGGAGGAGTGGGGACATGCGGCGATCGAAACCGTCTTCTCGCGATCCGGGGCAAAACCGGATGCGATCTTCTGCGGTAGCGACGAGATCGCCCGTGGCGTCATCGACGCGCTGCGCGACAGAAATATTTCCATCCCGGGCGACGTCGCGGTGGTCGGTTTCGACAATTGGGAGGTCGTCTCACGGCAGACACGTCCGCCGTTGACGACCATCGACATGGAACTCAAGGAGCTTGGTCATCGGGCGGGGCTAGCGATCCTTGCCTTGTCGAAAGGCGAGGCGATCGAGCCAGGCGTCGAGAGACTGCCATGTACGCTCGTCTTTCGCCGTTCCGCCGGGCAAGCCGATCAAGCTTGAAGGGGCTGCGCCATTGTGCGCGGCCAAGGTGCGATGAGCAGATCGAGCCTCAGCCGCGTGCGGCCTGATCGGCCGTGGCTTCGATCCTTGTCCTGCTTTCAACTTCGCGGGGCTTCAGCGCCTTCGTCAAACACAGGGCGACAATGATGACCGGCAGGCAGACGAGGTAGGCGATCCTGATGCCCGCATGCTCGGCAACGAAGCCGAGCAAGGGTGGCGCCAGAAAGAACACGACGAAGGACATCTGCCCGAGGGCTGCAACGTTCAAATGGGCGGGGCGATCAGTCCGTTGTGCTGCCGCGGAAACGGCGAGAGGATAGACCGCACTGCAGCCGCCGCCCATCAATGCAAAACCGAGCAGCGCGACATAGGGGTGCGGCGCCAGCCAAACGGCACAAAGTCCTATGGTCGAGAAAATGAGCAAGAACGTTGCAACCGCACGCGCACCAAACCGGTCGACGAGCGGATCGACAAACAGTCGGGCGATCGCCATGAAGAAGGTAAATAGCGTCAGTCCAAGACCGCCGAGAAAGGGTTCGACTGCGAAAACATCTCGCATATAGATTGCTGACCAGTCGATGCCGGCGCCTTCCACCAGAAATGCGGCAATGCCGATCACGCAAAGTGGCATGAGCCCCCATGTCGGCAGCGCTATGCTTGGGCCATCCACATGCTCGGCCCCGGCACGGGCCGGCGCATTCTCAATGCCTGAGATCACGACAATGCCGACGATCAGAACGAAAGTGAATGTCAGCGCAAGATGCAGATGCATCGGCACGCCCGCTTGACGTACGGCGGAGCCGGCAAGTGCGGTCAGGAAGAATCCGAGGCTCCAGAAGCCATGCGCCCTGTTCATCACGCCGCGGCCGAGTTGCGCCTCGATGCGATCGATCTCGACATTGAGATTGATTTCCAGCGCGCCGGCCAGCAAGCCCTCACAAAAAAGGATAAAGAAAACCAGCCAGGCGGCGTTGG
Organism: Sinorhizobium sp. B11; assembly: GCA_039725955.1. Lineage (NCBI taxonomy): Bacteria > Pseudomonadati > Pseudomonadota > Alphaproteobacteria > Hyphomicrobiales > Rhizobiaceae > Sinorhizobium > Sinorhizobium sp. B11. The sequence goes on along the minus strand of CP091033.1, from coordinate 1,162,571 downwards.
CCCAGGGGATGGTTGCCAGCAGAGCGGACGTGCCGAGTACCGTCAGAAACGCCGTCTTGCGCGCACCAAAGCGGGCAATCAGCGGCGAAGCGAAGGTCAAGGAGATCAGCGCGCCGATTGCGGCGCCGATCAGCGTCAGGCCGAGCTCGGACTTATTGACGGCCAGTGCGTCCTGAAGGTCGGGCAGGCGCGAGAGTAGCGCACCCATCGAGATCGCGAAGAGAAAGAAGCAGACATAGATCCGGTGTTGCGGCTGGATATGCATTCGATCGCTCCGGGATGTGATCGGTTCAGAAGTTTGACCTCAATCGCAACGGTGGCGAAAAAAGACAATTTCGAGTGGCATTTCGGAGATATATCTTGTCGGCGGCAATCGCAACAGCAACCTTAACTAGTTCCGGGCATAGACTCGGCTTCTTTTCAGGCTATAGGCCCAAATCAAAATGATCTTTTGCGAAAAAAAATGATCCAGACGCCCCGGTGATTCGGCTTACGATTTCGACTAACTATCTGAAAATTCGCGTAGTGTATTACTTCAACTGCCCTGGGTTTGGCAAAATATTCAGTTGCGAAATTGGCTCGCCACGACCCTCAACGAGAGAGTTCTGCGCCGAATTTCGCGCAAACATCGATCTTTTGAGATCACTGAATCGTTCTTTTGAGGGTCAACCGGCTAGCCGAGCAAAGGCATTTCGGCTTCCCGAATGCCGTCCTAGTACAACCGGCTATCGCTCTATTCCCTCAACGGCACGCTCCGCGCTCCACCTAACGCCGACCCCGTAAAACAGCTTGGATGACGCATCGCTCCAGCCGAGGAACTCTATGTTTTTCCGTTCATAGTAAGCCTGCAGCGTCCGGGTAGACTCCTGCCATTGCTCCCCGCTTTCCAGAGCCCTTATGACCGCAACGGACAGGTTCGCTTCTTCCGCCACCTGTTCACGCGTGTGACCCAGCATAGCGCGAGCCGCACGGAACGATATCCCGGCCTCTTCTACGTGATAATCTCTCTTATAACCTCGGACTTCCTCAGGCGAGATCGGAGCGAGCCATCGTGCTCCGGCGCGGGAAACTTCGCGCCCCACCGACGCTGCCCCAAGAAACTCGATACCCTGGCTCACGTAGAAATCGACCAATTCGAGATTGAAGCTGACCAGGGATTCAGAGGTTTCGGCTGTCGATATGTACCGATGGGTTACGTTTGCCCGCGTGGCAGCAGCGCGCTGGGAAAGCATCATCAGCGCGCGGGCGACCCTCAGGGCCTCTGGTGGTGCGGGTAACCTCATGTCGTCGAGAAGCCGACCGAGGAAAAAATTGTCAACATTATTGATTTGGGGTCTATTAATATCCCAAATGGAGTCTATAAGAATCGATATGCGATAGAAATGAGTCGCAAAGGTCCGGAGGAAAAATGTCTGACGTTGATTCGGATGATATCGGTGGTTCTGATGCGTATCGAGCTCGTCTTGCTGTCCGGCTCCGCAGGCTCGCGGATGACCTTGAAAACGTCGAACGATCTCTTGAAAGAACAGAGCGTCTTGTCCTCATCAAAGACTGGGCCATCATCAAAAGAAGTGTGCCGTGCCTCGTGGGTCGCACGATTGGACATCCTGACATCACCGACAACCGCGCAGCATGCACGACCGAGCTCTTCTATTTGGACGAAGAGCGCGGCGTGCCTCGCACGATGTCGCGCTGGTATCGGCTTGGCTCGCCAATGACACCTGATTTCTGGAGCGATAGTCTTCGAGGAGTTTAGTAGGGCGGGTCTTCCTGCGCCGGAACTAGGCAGCCTCTATACCAAATTCTGAATTCATGGAGTTATCGATGCCGAAAAACAATTCGGGCAAACGAGCACGTGTGCCTTGGCGACAGCCTATTGTTGCCGGTGAACACGTAACGGTGCCGGTATTCATGGCTTACTGCCAAATCGCCGGGGCCCTTCGGCCATGGAACAGGACGAGCAGCCGAGCTATCCTGACGCTCGTGGCCAACGATGATTTCTACCTCCCGGTATTCTCGCAGGCCGCGAGAGTGTTTGCAGAGGGGCTCTGGCCGCCGAATGAATGGAACGACTCGCGCGTTTTTGAATGGTCGGAGAAATCTGGTCGCGACGAGATGCAGGCCGAGAGGTTTCAACGTGCCATATTCTTCGCGCCGCCCGAATACCGATTGACCGACGACAATCGGCTATTTTCGGATGCGGTCATACCGTTGGGGCCACGAACGACAAGGGAAGTGGAGGCGGCATTGCGGCGGGCAGGGCTGCCAGCGGACGAACACACCGTCGATTTACTTCTCACAGAACCTTGGTCGCGCCTATCGAAGGCTTTTCAAGATCGACGCTCCTCCCTGCGAGCCCTAGAGCGTTTAAGACGCATTCCAGTGGCAATCGCAAAAGACGCCGCGCCAAAGACCGTTGGGTCTACAGGTCCCACCTTGGCGGACGTTCAGGGAAGCGGGCCCGCATTTGACTGGGGGAACAATCTAGCGAAAGACCTCGCTGATTACCGGGGTGGTCTTATCGATTGGAAAGACGTCGACAACGGAGTTTTGATATCCGGGCCGCCGGGCGTCGGAAAAACCATGTTCGCCAGCGCGCTGGCGAACACTTGTAAAGTGCCGATAATATACGGATCGGTTTCGAAATGGCAGGAGGCCGGGGCTCTCGACGAGCATCTTCGAGCCATGCGGGCTTCGTTTGCCGAAGCCAAAGCGAACGCGCCGTCGATACTCTTCATTGATGAGATTGAAGCCATCGGAAACCGGACGGATTCGGGTCGAAACGCCGGATACGCTCGGGGAGTAATTGCAGGTCTTCTTGCGCTTATGGATGGCTTCGAACGCCGGGAGGGTGTCGTCGTCGTTGCGGCCTGCAACTACCCCCGAATGGTGGACCCCGCGCTCCGACGTGCCGGGCGGCTTGATCGGCATCTGGAAATCGGACCTCCGAACACACAGTCTCGGCTAGCGATCCTGGAGTTTCATTCCGGCGTGACGCTTGAAGGCGAGGAAGCAGAAAAATTCGAACTCGCGACGGATGGCTGGGCGGGAGCAGAAATCGCGCGACTAGCAAGAGACGCGAAGCGGGTTGCGCGCCGACGGTCTGAGACCTTGTCCGCCGGGCATGTTGTCGAGCAGCTACCTTCAATGACTGCTCTCCCCGATGACTATCTTCGAGGCCTGGCTGTCCATGAAGCGGGCCATGCGCTGGTCGGATTTCAACTCGGTTTCGGGCAAATAACCGACGTCAAGATTTCCAGTTTTCGAATGGATGACGGTGTTGGCCAGGTAGGACAGGTGGAATTCCAGCGCGCGGGGCCGCGCCGCAGGACCAAGGCGACATACCTCGACGCGATTGCTGTCTCTCTTGGAGGAGCCGCGGCTGAAACCGAGGTCTTCGGATCGTTTGCAGATGGATCGTCGGGTGCGAGTACGGCGGATCTCAATCACGCAACCGACCTCGCGACTGCGATCGAGGGAGGGCTGGGTATGGGGCACACATTGGTCGTTGAGAAATTTGACGAGGAGAGACTCGCGAGGTTGCGCCTTAACAATGAAGAGCTCCGAAAACAGGTACATCAGGTGCTAGCCAGTGAGTTCGAACGCGTGAGGTCCATCATTAGGGCGCAACGCCGGGCGCTGGATGCACTGACCGAGCGTTTATTGGAGCAGAAGGCGCTCTCGGGCGACGAGGTCGTCGAAATCCTTAGGTCTTACCGAAGATCGGTTGTCAGCTTGGCGAAGCTGCCGAGGACTGGCACATGATGGTGAAGCGAACACGATCAACAAGTGATCACAAGACTCCGGGAAAGCCATCCGCGGGGTCGCTGGGTGAGGCGCTCGATCAGGTGGGGTTTCAACCACTTGGTCGAAGGATCAAAATCGGTGGAAGCGGTCCTCAAAATGATCCTGAACCGTCCAAGTGGGTCGGCCCGGTAATCGAATTTTTGTGGGCCGCATTGCCAGACCCTGCAACCCAATTCGACTACAGCGAACTCGTTTACTTCAGCGCGTGTCAGGCCGCTAGCGATGCTTTGATAGCTTTCGGTCAAGCCCTTAAAATTGCGGGTGGCGTAGAGCCGGCTGCCAACCCGACCTTGCCGGCACTCTTGCCTCGTTGGGACGACATCGCCGCCATCGTCATTCGGTTGGCATCGCAGAGCGGTCTCTTGGGATATCGACATTTCCCGGGGAGCCGGGGGCGTCCAAATCCGACGGGGCTCCTAAGGCCCAACATTCGGGCAGCCCATGGCACCGGTCCTGCCTATCTCGCGCCGGAGGCGTTTCCAGTGTTCGAAAGCCTCGGACTGGTTTTGGGCGGTCGATGGACGGACGCGGCCGAGACCATTTTGTGGCGCGACACTCCTGATGAATGGGGTTTCGATTTCACCCGTGATCGCCGCTTCACGACGGCTCGCGATGTTGCGTTGGCCATAGTCCCTGATGGGGTCGCCGAAAAGATCAAGGCCACGGCTACCATTACCGATGAGCGCATAGAAGAATGGCTCGAGGTGGCAAGGCAGCACGCGCCAACAGCAAAGACACGGGAGGACGCGCTCAAATCGCTGCAGTTCTGGAACCGCCTTAGCCTTGATAAAGTGTTCTCCAACCGCCGGCGTCTGGCCGATGGATGGCTCGAGGGCGACGAGGCTCGGCGCACACTCGTGATCGAATTCGATCCGCTGTCACTCAACATGAGACGCGAATTCGCGGCCCGGTACCTACCGGACGTTCCGTTTCTTTCAGAATAGGTGGCGACCGAACAAGAGGCCTACTGATGGCAAGGCGCGTCAATGTCGGCGCGGCAGCATCTTATTGCGTTGCCTTCGTGAATTTGGCGCATTCCCCGACAAAACACACGGTGCAAGAAAATGAAAATCTGGGTGATTTCCGATCTACACGCTGAATTCGGCGAGCCATTTCCACATCGGCCGCCTGTCGGCGTCGATGTGATAGTTTGTGCTGGCGATATCCTCACCAAAGGCATTGTCCCGAGCATAGAATGGCTCCTCCGGCATTTTAGCCGCGACATTCCAATCGTTTTTATCGCGGGGAACCACGAGTTTTATGGTGCCTCTCTTCTAGGAGGCCTCAGAAATGCAGAAATTGCGGAAAACTATCCATACCTGCATTTCCTAGAAAACGACGTCGTGGAAATCGACGGCGTGCTTTTTGTCGGCGGAACCTTATGGACCGATTTTGGTCTTTTCGGGCGCGAGCCGTCGCTGGCGATGGCGGCGGCGGAAAATGGCATGAACGACTACAAGCGGATCAAATATTCGACGACTCCGTTTCAGCGGTTCCGCCCCATCCACGCTTTTCGAAAGCACGCGGAGACCAGGGATTTCATCTTTTCGGAATTGCGGAAACGAATGGGCCAAAAGACGGTTGTCGTCTCGCACCACGCACCGTCGCCCCGCTCGATATTGTCGGCTTATCGAGACGATCCTCTAACGTCGTGCTACGCTTCCGACCTCGAAGACCTCATCCTTGAGACGCTACCTACCGTTTGGATCCATGGTCACGTGCACCATAGAAACGACTACCAAATCAGCGATACGAGGGTTGTTTCGAACCCGCGGGGGTACCCGGGTGAGAAGACGGGATTTGATCCCGATTTCACTCTGGAGATTTCTTAGCGCCGGGATTTGAAAGAAGGGCGTGTTGCCTCGGCGGTGACCATCTTGGACCTAGCACCAAGGATTCATAGCGCGAGCGGTAGCGAGCTTCCCGACTACGAAGATAAGTCGGTGTCTAGCCGTTGTTAATCGATCCCATTTGACAATGCCTCCTCAAGAGGTGACAGTTCGATATCAACGCCCGCGCGGCGACCGCAATGGGGTTCTCTCCTAGTGGCCGCTTCGCGGGCTTTTCTTTGAGAAATAGCTTGTGGGATTTGCTATCGAATCCGGCAAGACGAGGCACGGTTTATCCGGCGACGTGATCTGGCGGCGGATCGCTTAGCTATCGATAAAAGGAGGTCTGTTGATGCGCGAAGCAGATGGGACAACAGAAGTTTCAGACGCAAAGGAGCCGATGGCCGACAGTGAAGCCAACGATCCTGCCGTAGCAGTCTTTCTGCGCGGCCGTGGCGGTCGGAAGGCGCAGCGTACTGAACAGGACTATTCCTTGGGAGACGGTGTGATCGAGCGCCGGAAAGACGAGACGCCCTGATCTTAAAAGCAATACCGCTGGCTGCAAATTACCGGATCAACACTGAGTCAAAAGCTCCAGAATTACATATGCATAGTAGCTAGCCGCCAACAGAAGGCAGGACTGTAATCAGATTAAACCCACATCGCCGTTGCGCCGGTTCAATTCAGTGGGGAAAATTGTTTAGGTTCGATTAGGTAACGTTCAAATGATCAACGCACGAGATGGGAAGCGGATTCGAAAGCTGAGAGTTCAAGTGACGGATTTCGCGATGCAAGTTGTGGCCTCTCCAGTGGGATGCACAAAAGAACCGATTCCAATCCAGCTAATATGGTCTTCGATATCGCGTGGTGACACCGAAAGCCTTCGCTACTGGATCGACTGGGCTGCAATGCATGTGCAAAACAAGGCCAAATGGCGATCGACGATCAATGCTGCCAAGACCCTGCTCGATATATGGCTGGCTGTGGAAAGAAATCATGGCGCGGGCTGCCTGCTGGATATTGATCAGACCCTTAGACTTTACGCAGGACGACCTGAAACCGAGTCCGTCGTGGCCAACGCGCGAAGATTCATTTCGCAACAAGGCCAAGCAAACCGCGACGAACTAGTAAAGCTTACCTTTGCGGATCAAGTCCCGGACGAGGCCTTTCTACAGGCAGCCTGAGATGATCGATTATATCGCTCAGACTGTCAGTGACGAAAACAGGTACGTGAAGACCCTCGCGTATCGAAAATGAATATTTGCCATCATCGGCTTGGTTCAGATCGAGTTCACGTTCGCCCAACAACGCTTTCAATAGCTTCTCGTTGTCGAAGAAGTGCTTTTCGAGAATTTTTACGCCTGCGGCTATGAGCATTCTTTGTTGATTTTCGGCTTTCTCGAACATTTGGTTCTGTTCTCGCCTGATGTGAGCGAAAGCTTTCTGGAAACCTATTTCTCCCGACCCAAACTCGGTCATCACACCATCCACAAGAGCAGAGAAGACCAGTTCACCATCGGAAATTCTTGCACTAAATCCCATTATGTTTCCGCTGCTTCTACTAGATGTGGACATTCCGCGTTGGTCTTAGAACAGGGGGATTAATGCGCAGTTATCGAAAATGGCCGCCTTCAAAGGAACGATCGTGGATGTCGATAAAGACCTCAACCTTCGCGAATACAATTAGTCAATTCTCCTCTGGCGATCAGCGTCGTCGGAGGAGGTAGGGGCCAATTTCTCAAGATTTTCCGCTCTAGGTCTGGCGGGATCAGGTTCCAGTGCGAGGGAACGATCGTATTTGGTCGGCATGCGGTCGTCGATGATGTGTGCATTGGCAAATCTGCCGATCACACTGCTTGCGCTTTGCGATCTGATCGCGCCTTCTCTCCGATCGCGTACTCCACGAGAGAGGGATAGCCAGAATTGCGTGGTGGGTGCCAGACCACTCAGACCGGCAGGAAATCGAAGTACGCCTTTGGAAGATCATCGAAGTGGATGTTTCGTTCGGTCGCCGCTTCACGAACGGATTTGATGCGGGAGCCGGCATCACTTGCGCTGAAATCGACCGAAAAATCCGCGCGCTGGCGAATTCCATCAACGGCCAAGCCCCTATCGCGGATCGGGCGACGGCGCGCACCGCGGTCGCTTGTTCCATGATGTTGAAGTGGCGTGGAATGGAGTTCGCCCGGCTCGGGGAATCTCGATGGCTGACGAAAATCACCAGCTGAGGCGAGGCTCCGGGCCAAGCGCCATGTAGCGGACGGCAGTCCCGGAATGTCGCTCTATCCAATCACTTTGAAGCAGGCACCGCGGCTCGTCGTACGAAGCCTGCGCGTCCCGACGATCGTGCAGAACTACGTCGCCGCTGTACGGGCCACTTCTGTCGTCGTCATCGAATGTGGAAAACATAGGTTCATGGATGTCGTCTCCGTGCCGTACCTGAAACCAGTAGCCATGCGCGGCAGAGCTATTCGCAAGCTCCGATAGCTTGATTGGTCCTGTCCTCGGCCCTCGGAAAACGAGTTCCCCGCTGTAAACACCGAACTTGCTGTAGGATAGCTCTCTAAGAACCCACTTTTTGGATGGATCCGAAGCTTCGTCGGTAACGATCGCATTATAGGCCGAAACTAATCGCGGTGTGATTTCCGCTATCTCTACTGCCTCCACGAGAGCTTCGGCGAACTCGTGGCGAAAGGGAGTGTGCGCCTCTGAAGGGAAAATATCGGTGTCGTAGGCGGGTTGTTGGTCCGACGCCGCAACAGTAAACAATTTCGTGACAATGATCGGGATGTCGTCTTCGTTGTTGTCTTCAGCGGGGAACCAGATGGCACCCTGCAACGGCGTCAAGCCACAGTTTTCATGGGCGGAGTTTCCCCGCCTCGTAATCTTGGCGGCTTCCTTTTTCAGAAACTCGCAAATCTCCTTCGGCGACGTCGTCTCAAGAGCCAACATGCCCATGAAGCCCTCGTCGGGGCTGTCGTAGTCAAACATTTCGAGCATGTAGCGCCGCGACGATATCGAGCCGTCCGTCGAGATGACATGGACGACGTACGGCTCAAAACGCGGCCGCTCGTTGTAGTCCAAATGATACCAGACACCTGTAAATACGACGCGGTCGTCGGGGGCTTTCCTCAGGCCGCCTACGGTTTCGAGGATCGAGTCCTCGTAGTTGTCGATCAGCTCGGCGAACGCCGGATTGTCGCTCGGAAGGCCGAACATGTACCGCGTTATCTTGTTTCCGATCACTTCGATGGCCGCATCCGGTCCCGTAAACATCAGCTGCGCACCGTAAACCGGCCCCTCTGCCTGGGTGCCGTTTTTATATCGTTCTGGGAAAGCGCCTGTTGCGAGGGTGAAGACTTCAGAGGGCGTAGTCATTGGGCTCCTATGGACGCGTTCGCTCCCCCCGGAATCATTCCCAGGATGGGCACAGCATCTTGCTGATCGGTGGTTTGATGGTCGACCCCACTACGAGTTCGCCGCGACCGTTATGGAATGCTCGCCCGGAAAAATGGGGCTGGCAAGAGGGAAAACGGTTTAATGGAATTCAGTGAAGCGAGGGGCAGACAAGGGACACCCTTGGGGTCGCAAGAATACTTGTGTCTTGGTTTATTGCCTCAGCGAGCGGACCTTGTCTGAGAAGTGCTGGACTGGCGAACTCTGTGGCATGCTATATGGTTTCCCGCATGAACACCGACGTTTTTCCCAATCCAACCCTCCGTGATCTGGCATATGAAATCGGTCAGGTTCAAATCTACTGGTGCTTCCTTGAGAACGAGATGCGCCGCCAACTCGAGGAAGCAGGCCTGCAAGGACGATTGGCCAAGGGTGCCGTTATCACCCACTGGAGAGCTTACATGAGTGAGGCCGCGGCCGGTTCAGCAAGAAGCTGGCTCATTGACTATCTCACTGCCGTGGAGAAGGTTTCGAGAGCCCGGAATCTTCTAGCGCACGGTATTCAATCTGTTGCTGCCAATCCTTGGGAGACGGATAGCGCAGTGGTGGTCTGCGTAGGTCCCGATGGCTCACGGCACAACCTTTCGATTGAAGCGATCCGCGGGTTGGCGGCGGAAATCGATAGTGTACGGCGGTCGCTGCGTGGGGTCGCGCTCGTTTAGGACAGTCGCCTGCCTCACAGACTAAGCATCTCTAGGTTTTCGTTTCATTGGCACATTAGAAGCCAAGCGGCTCCACACGCGTGCAGCCTTCCTCCCCGCGGCCTTCGTCTGTGACGGTTACGAGGCCAGGACCTCGAGCAAGCCCAGCAATTCGGCTTCGACCGCGACAGGGTGTACTGCCGCTTCCCGCATGACCTCAAGGCACGCCCTTGCCCTTGCCGGTTGACGCAGGTTGCGGAAGCCGTGCTCAAGATCGTAGTCAGCTTCTGCGAGCGAGACGATCTCATCCGAAAATCTGGAGTCGATCCATTCGCGCACGCGGTTTCCGTTTTGTGGAAGCTTGGCTCGTTTCTCCTGGAGCAGTTCGATCTTTGATCTGATAGCCCCACCCAGCTCGATGCGAAACCGCTCGGTCGCCTCTTCAAGCTCGACCATCTCAAACGTACAAAACGGCCCAAAATGACCTTGTTCCAGAAGGCTCATGCTGCTAGCCGAGCCTCTGCTACGCGTGTGTAAGAGGTGGAACAGCGTACTGGTGGAACCTGCGCGATGGATGTGGCTCCGCCAATCGACGCCTGGGTTCGTCGGATCGACCATACATTGGTCTACCCAGCCTACACGTCTCGATAGCTGTTCATTGGGGGATGCAGGTGGCATTCCCTTGGCCGGTAAGACTCTCAAACTCGACGGAATCGAAATGGCTAAGTTTGTCTCCTCCATCCCAGCCGCCATGCTGGTTGTTTCTCTTGTCGGCTCGGCCATGCCTGCCTCCGGACAGGAGTGGCGAAGGCACGATTATGACTCTCCGCCGCCACGTCACCACCACCATGGCGACGGAGGCGCGATCGCCGGCGGCATCGCTGCAGGCGTCATCGGCGGCTTGATTGGCGGTGCAATCGCCAACAGCAATAGCGGTCCGCGCTACATCGATCCACCGCCGCCGCCCCCGCCACCGCGCTGCTGGTACGAGGATCGCCAAGTGGCGAATGCATACGACGGTGGTTGGCACAACGAAACCGTGCGGGTTTGCCAGTAACCCTCCAGCGCGTCGATACCCGACGATAAGCGCGAACGTCACGTATGCGACGAAAAGGTTGACCCCTAATAATTGTGGGTTGGGCTTTGCGCAGACAGGACTATTTTGACCAGGTTGGCTGATTTGCCGGATGCTCAAAATTATGGGCACCCCCATTCGTGCAAGTCAGCCACATACCCTGGTTTTCGGGCTACTGAGCGGTGGCATCTTTACTCTCTGAGCAATTCCATGATCCTGCCCGAACCGGAAGCGAAATGGGTCTCGATCAATTCGAGACGACAGATGGGATCACCACTGCGGATCAGGTGACCCTAGAACGGGATGGCGTAAAACCCGATAGCCTCTTCCAACTCGGTTTGCTCGTATTGGAAGTGCGAACGGACCACCTTGTATAACAGCTCGAACGTCTTCTTTGTGCTGGCGAACGTTTCAGGCCCTGGCTGATCCCGCATCTCGATCACATTGTGCGCTAGATTCTCAAGCAGGCGTGCGACTACAAGGTGCTCCTCGGCGAGACGTTCGATCACCCGCTTGAGTCCGGCGCTGCCGTTCTCTTCAATGATCGGGAAGATCTCGGTATCCTCTGAGGTATGGTGGAAGTCGAGAAACTGGCATTCCCGGCCGCATAGGTTTCCAAACTGCCTGTAGTTGTTTGCCAACTCCATGGATGAGATCTGGTTTGCCAAGTCACCGAGCAATGCTTCGCCCGCCGCCACCTTCTCCATCATTTCCCTGGTTTCGTCCAAAGCAGCGATATGCATGTCGTGAATCATGGCCAACTTCTTGCCGGCCTTGCGATGAGTTGGCGTAGCGCCCGGAATGGGCGGCGCTTTCGGCCGAGAGTTTTCGTCTAGCAAGTCGAAAATGTTCATGCGCTTGATTATTTCGTGAGACGTTCCAGAGGGATGCCGTGGTATCCGCGCGTGCACATGTGCGAATCGGTGGGCCTACAATCAAGCATCTAGTTTGCTGATCTGACAGGAGCAACTTGTCCGATGAGCGAAGTGCCACTGGCCGAGCATGATGCGAGCCAAACAAAGCTTCACCTGCCTCCGATTCATGTCCTTGGTACGTGCAGGTACGCGAGATGCCGCGCGAATAACAGCGGCATGACACTAAAAGTTGTTGCCAACCTTCGGGCATTTGATAATCTAAGTGGCGAGGGACCTTATCAAAATAAGCATATATCTCGGAATCGGTAGATCTATTGATCTCCCGTCAATATCCGGCGGGCGCTTTTCGGTGTGTCCGAATGCAGTTTGTTGTCTAATGTTTGCAGGGGAGTGCAATGAGACTTTGGCGTTTTCTCATTTTCTTCGTTTTACTACTCACGTCTTGTGACGCCGCTATGGCGGCTGATTTCAACGATGATTTCAACAAGCCGCTCGGCAAGGGCTGGTGTGATTGCCAAATCGACAACAACAGATTGCCCGTCACCTTCACAACCGATCCCGAAAATAAGTCAAATAGTGTCGCGCACATTACAGTCGACGCGGGAAATCTCGGTGGGCATCGCTGCAAGCCCGCTTGCGGTGTGACACTATTTTCACTCGGTCCGGAGATCGGTTCTGAAGCTACACTAGGGCCGATGCTTGTTTCACCGACCGGGTTGAAGTGGTCCCCGCAAACGCCCAAGCCTGATCCGTATTGCACCCCAACGATTGTAAAAAAAGCCAAGGGTATTGAAGAAGGCCTCTGCATCCAGCGGCAAGAGCTTCGCGTCGACGAGTCTTTCGCTCAGGACTCTACCAAGCCGCAACTCTATTCGCTCCGATTCAGAATGCCAGCCAAAGTCGGAAACACAACGGATTCAATACGGTGGGTGGTGGCGCAATGGAAAGCCGAGCCAGCAATCACCGAAAAAGGTGAGGACGCGAGTCCATTTCTTGCACAACGTTACGACGACGGCATTTTGAACGTGACCGTCCAGGACCGATCCTGCAGGTGCCTCATCGCCTCGGCATCACGTTCGAACCTCAACTACCCCTGGAACGATGGGAAGGCGCAATATTGTCAGCGGACCGACAGCGAACCGGGGAAAGCGGAGTCCTGTGCGGCGAGCCTGATGCTGGAGTACGGGAAAAAGCCGGTCCTTACGTCTCCCGCAGGCGAGTGGACCGAAATGTCATATCGAGTTCAGGCAGGTCCCGAAAACGATTCCGTCGTGGAAGTTTATCAAGACGGCCGCTTCATCGTCAGGGCCACCGGACACATCGGCTATGACGCCCCCGGAAAGTCGAAACAGAAAACCAAATTCAAGATTGGCCACTACAGGGACTACATCCCATCGACCGACGTTATGGACCTCGATTGGGTTCGGATCAAGCAAGTGAAATAGCTCCACCGTTCGCCCCACGCTGTCGGAGATTTTCTGATGACGACACACGAAGACAACGACTTCGATTTTGCATCCCTTTCGGTGAAAGACCTCATCGAGGCACGTGACCTTTTCCACTTTCATTTGATGAGCAAGGCCAACGTAGTTGGAACCGCGATCGGTCTCTATTTGATCCGCGACAAGGAAGATTGGCCGACGAAACGAGGAGAAGGCGCGAAACCCAAGAACAAGAAAACCTACCCGAGGACCTTCGACAATTCTGAAGTGAGAGACTATTCGTGGCCATGCATAATAGTGTTGGTGAGGGAGTGGCTTGAGCCCGCTGACTTTGGACAGCGGAACCGCCCCGCCGCGACGGATATCTTGCCCAAAAGGGTCTATCTTCCCGATGGAAGGATCGTTCCGATCTGCGTCGTCGTTGCACCTCCAGTTCCCCAGTCGCAGGCTCTGCCTACGAAAGCGGTCTCTTGGCCAAGTTCGGGCCTGGGCGGGGGCTTGCCGCTCCGTGTCACCACTCAAAACGAAGATCATTTCGGAACGATAGGCTGCCTGGTTTCCGACGGTAGCACGACGTATGCACTTACCGCACGGCATGCCTGTGGAGAGCCTGGTACTCCAGTGTATGCGAGGCTTAGAACGGGTGACGTGAAGATAGGTGAGAGCTCAAAACTGCAGATTACGCGTGAGCCGTTTTCCGAGATCTACCCCGCCCTGCCAATGAGACAGACCTGGCTCGGCGTTGATGTTGGGCTGGTGCGTCTCGATGACACGCGGTTGTGGACGTCGAACATTTACTTCCTGCCCAAAATCAAGCCGATCTTCGATGTCTACGAGCAGAACCTTTCGCTCAGGAAGCTTATCGACCAAGGAGTAGTGGCGGTCGGCGGGGCCTCGGGCGTGCTCAAGGGCAAAATCAAGGCGATGTTCTATCGATATAAATCGGTCGGCGGGTTTGACTTTGTCTCCGACTTTCTGATCGCTCCTCATGAGGGCAGCATGGCACACCACGGCGATTCCGGCGCGGTTTGGCATCTTCAGATTTCCGGCAAGAACGGAGACAAAAAACTGCCTCTCGTAGAGCAAGATCTGCGTCCTGTTGCCGTCGAATGGGGTGCGCAGGTCTTCGCCGGATCCGGAACGCGGTCCACCTTTTCGGTTGCGACGAGCCTAAGCAACGTCTGCAAACTGCTCGATGTGGAATTGCAGATTGACGCCAACGAAGGCGTGTCTGGCACTTGGGGTGACACAGGGCACTATACGATCGGGTCGCTTGCGATTGAGCTGGTCCAGGATCCGACGCTCAAAGCTTTCCTACTCGCCAATTCCGACCTTATCAGCGTCCCGCTGGATCGCCTCGCGAACGAGCAGACGCAGGCCGAGATGATCGCCAGCGGGTTTGTGCAGCTCGCCGACGTCCCGGATATCGTTTGGAAGAAATATGCTTCGCCTCACCTGACTGCGAAAGGCAAAGACATTGGCGTGAAAGGTGGCAGGGACGACCGGCCCGGTGCCGGTGGTCGCTCGACCGGCCGGAGCATCCCAATCATCATTTCGATGCAGACATGCCATGGAGGGGACATCAGACCTTTATCGAAGCATGGCGGTCAGATAGCGGCGTCCTAACCGCCGAAAACGTGAAGCAGTACTTCCTGGACAACGGCACTAAGTCGGTTCTCGAAATGGGACTTTTGCCATTTCGCGTCTGGCAGTTCTTTGAGCGGATGAAAGCCTTCGCAGCCGCGGATCCGGCGAGATTTTTGGCGGCCGCAGGCACGTTTGCCCACTTTGTCGGCGATGCTTCCCAACCGCTGCACGGTTCGCATCTGAGCGACGGCGACAAAGCAAAAGCGCCTGATATTCCTCGCCTCAGCGACCATAAAGACAAAAATGGAAACCGCCCTCCCGCCCATCGTGGAGAAGGAGTACATTCCGCGTTCGAAACCGGCATGATTTCTTGGGCAGCAAATCATGGGCTGCTCTTCGACCAAATTCGCGCGAAGCTTGACTCCACGGTTGATTGGCCAGCCATCACCACCGGAAAACAAGCCGCCGAGGCGACCATGGCACTGATCGAGAAAGTCAGATCGCACCTGTCGCCGACGGTGATCATTGACGCGTATGAAGATACCTTTCGTCCAGGATCTCCTCCTCATAGCAAGGCTCTCTGGCAGGCGATCGGGCCGGAAACCGGATTGGTTATGGCAGAGGGCGTAAAGTTGCTGGCAACGTTGTGGGAGCAAGCTTGGCTGGCAGGAGGGGGGAACGCCAACCCGGGCCGCCTCGATACCGGAATCTTGCGGTCGCTCTATGAAAATCAGAACTTCGTGAAGTCGGTGTTCATAGACGAGATCATGCACGAGATCGCCCATCCCTCTGACAACCACTAAAATCATGATCTAGTCCGAGTGAAAGTGCGCGGACGATGGCAAAGTGGAGGGCTACATGAACAGACCCATAGTCTCGGCAACGATGGCCTTTTCATTGCTGTTCGCTGCGCATTTAGCGAATGCTGCCGGCGACGCTTTAAGTCCAGTTGCAATCCTTAGGCCGCAACCGTCCGCATCTACTGAAGCTGACGAAGCGACCAAGGTGAGTGGAGCCGCGTGCACGACGGACCAGGAGACGTGCTTGCTCGTGGGGGACGAGTACCGGTACGCGCTGACGTTCGAGATTGCCGGCGACAACCTCGTGCTCAAGGACCGTGTGTTCCTTGTGACTAAGAAGGACAAGAACGGGAAAAAGATCAAAGAAGCGGATACCGAGGGCATCTCGTTTAGCGACGGCATCTTCTATCTGGTGGGCTCTCACGGCCGCAACAAAGAAGGTAACAAAGGGGATCCCCGATACTTCGCGTACCGTGTTCCCGCAACTGCACTGAAGGGCGGCGATTTGGGGTCGGAAGACGACATCTCCCACTCGGTGGAGGTCAGCAGTCGGCTAGAGGAAATCCTCAAACAAAAGAAGGCGCTGAAGGACGCGAATAAATTGGCTCCAGAAAAGGGCGGCACGAATATAGAAGGCATCGCCGTCTTGGGAGACAAATTCTTCGTCGGATTCCGGGGGCCACTTCTGGACGGCGAGGCGGTCATCGGAGAAGCCTCGGTAAAAGAAATTTTCGACGGTGCTCCCGGCGATTTTGAGTTACATCCAGTCGATCTCGGGAAGGGCCAGGCCGTTCGAGATCTGGCCGCGTACAAAAATGACGTGCTGATTTTGGCGGGTCCGCAAGACAGGGATGGCGGCAAAGCCGCTGTCTACAAATGGACTCCCGGTGGCGAAGCCGTGAAATTGGCAGAACTCGATCCTGCAGGTTCACCAGATCGCCAGCCAGAAACGTTGATGGTTCTCGAAACCTCCGAGGACGCCGTTCGATGCCTGGTGTTCGACGATGGAGACAAATCTGCCAATCCCCGGATTTACGAGATCCCTGTAACCCCCTGATAGCCCGCGGAAGCCACGGATCAAACCTTTCGCCTTGGAGGGATGCGCTTGGATTCCTAGTTTTGGTCGCGCTTTTGCGGATGGCGATTTGGTGTCATCGACAAAGCCTAGCGACGCGTGCGGTTCAATCGCTCCTACATTCCCACTGCGTGGATCGCCGGGAGCCGATTATACAAGAAACTCCTGATGGAAGATGGCAGTCTATTCCCGTCGACCAAAGGATTTCCCCTCTCCGTCCTGGTTGGCCAATAGGCGCTCGAGCCTTCTAAGCGCGAATGGTCCTCCCAAGGCATTCGCCATGCGGCCTCACGTTATCTCCTCCCGCCGAAACGTGGGGCCGCCATTTTTTATCGAGCTATCCCGCGTTCGGTAGAACGACCTAGAACTCTGGCGACCGCGACCCTGTGAGCGACAAGACCGGGTAGGTCACGGAAACTCTCTTAACCTTGGCATTCTAGTCGGCATCTCATTCTCGTGATTTAAGGCAACCAAGCGACCGAGCAAATGCAGATCTGAACTTTGGGCGGGGAAATCATACATACTAAGAGCCGCAAGGTTCAGTTCGCTTCCATACTGAGCTTCGGCTTCGTTCATACGCTCTCCCGGTGAAAGGTCGCGGTAGTCTAGGGTAAGGTCTATGAACCGAAGTGACGAGCAGACTTCTTGGAAGCGCGGCGTCGGATCGGTACAGATCATGGCGTTGCCATCGATTTGCTTGAATCCCGCTGGCCACGGAAAGGCATTCATTGCCCAATCAGTCTTCCTGGTGTTTGAGGGGCTAAAATCGCTGGTGTGTGCCTTCGTCCATGTCTCGAACATTCGCGAAGCGACCATCGCAGCAGCATATTGGTCGCCGTCGAACACGATCCATCCTTCTCCCACGGTAATTTCTTTCGGTAGCCTGCGCAGGCCGATCGGAAATCTGCCGGCTCGAAAGACCCAGCGAAACACTCCCGACGTGACGGGATCGTCCATGAACATCAGCCGGTTGATGCCCATATGTTCAGGGCGTGTTTCTCTGCGTTCTCGAAGGAGCTCAAAGGCCTCACCGCCTTCAAGCAGCGCAGTGTGAACGTCAATGGTTGACAGTGCTACTGCCGGTCGGATTTCCCGGTCTCCTTTTACCCCAGTCGGCATTATGGTTTTTGCTCTCGCGGCCAGCGGATGATCAGGAAATTTTTCGGCCCAGTCATTCCAAGCGCTACGATCAATCACGAGACCAGGAGATTGGACCGCTCTCAGAAAAACGGTACTTTGCTGCCAGCTAAAGCGTTGTGGGACACCTAGCGGCAACATGTCGCTCGGAATCGCCACTTCGGGACGACCGCGTACTGCAGCGAGTATACATCTCTTTATGGTGCCGATATCGGAGTATCGCACGGCTTGAACTCCGGCCTCGGCCATACGCAGTAGTGTTTTCAGGGAAGGTGATTCAGCGGTGACGAGAAGCCGAAGTCCAATTTCTAGGTCTACAAGCGTTTTCAGATGAGGGAATTCCATGGACTCTAGGGCAGCTGGGAAATCGCTATCACCAATAAACCACTGGACTTCCTTCATTTTCAGCTCGCTGAGCGCGCGCGAGACTACTCCCATTGCTAGGTCATCGATACCCTCCTCGCGGAGATGGCTTGCCCAGATTTCGTAGATCCCCGTCGGCGTGGGTTGACGTTTTGTGGAAGGGCTCACGGCCGATCTGATCGATCCGCGTACTGTTAGCTTTGGCTCGTCGGATGCCTCCACCGCTTCGGATGGAACCGTATGTCGATCAGCTCCATTCCCCAAATAAGTGACGGTTAGACAAGATCGTCCCTTTCTGTCTAATTCACGATAAAAACGTTGAAGTGAGTTGGGACCGGACAGCAATAGAAGACAAGCCTGCACGAGTTGAAGAGCAGTGCGTCTTGTGAGTGATGTCGATCGATCGGCTAGATAGAATGGTGAGCGCACGGCTGAAGTATCGAGACAAAGGGCTCTAATTCGTTTCCCGAATATCCCACGTTCATTGCTGAGGCTCAGAAGCGCAGAAGGGGCGTGCTTCGGCAGCGTGGGGGTAATGAGCATTGGTAGGCCAAGACGATCGATCAGGGCGCTTACCTGCTCAAATTCGAACTGATCCCTACCGGTCAAGTCGTCGTCTAGTATTACTACCGCGAGGCTGAAAGAATCTGGCTCGGAGGCTTCGAGGTCGGCTATCGTGGTTCTTACAAAAAGCCTACTCGGCCAATTGGTGTCCAGTATAAAATGTGGCCGACCGGCGTCTTCCATCAACGTTCGGCCAACCTGTTCACTTAGCCTGCCAATGGCGATCACGGCGATTGGCTTGGGCCGATATTGAGCGACCAGGGTTCCGTCCTCGATACGGCCTCTTAGTGCAAGGCGGCCCAGAATTTGTGAAAGTTCGGCTAGTAGGTTGATCGCTTCACGATCATCGCCCAAACGGAGTATAGGAGCAATGTCCTCTGGATTGAACTCTTGCGATCCTGGAAGCGAGACTTCGACAATCGTGTCGCTCTCGGATTTTGCGACCCGAATATAGCGGAGGGCCTCTAGGGCCATCACCGACGCATTGCGCTGTACTAATTTACGCCTGAGATGGGTTTGGATTTGGCCTCGAAAGTAGGTTCCCAGCGCCCAGGACTCAGCTTCGCTGTGAGTGAAGTTTTTGGAGATACGGTCATACGCAGCTTTGACAGCCCGCGGCCGATCTTTTCCGCCGAAGTCCCTCACGAGGTCAACTGCCGTGAAAGGATAGTCGCGCAACAACGCATCAAACGCCCATGCAGCTTCTGCTAGTAAGTGTTGCCGCGTGCCATACAGAATCTGGCCCTCGAGCAACAAGACATCCTTCCAAGGATCGCCGATCGACAGCAATGGCCAGTCTTCATCATCGTTATTGAACCAGAAGGCGTCTCTAGGCGTGACAGACACGAAATCCGCAACCGTTGACGTTCCCCCGCCTTCGACTAGGGAAATTGGTACGAATACTTCATTTGATTTGCCAACCGCAGTATACAGACCGGTACAAAAGCCAGTATTTTCTCCGGTTAGGGGCTCGTAGCCAATCAGTTTCATCGATCGGTAGCTTGAGGTCATGGTTTGCTCTTCTTGAAATGGGCCAGAACCAACGCATTGATCTCGGGTCGAAAATCAGCGGGGGTTCGAGTGCTCTGCCAATCGTATGGCAATACCGTCAGGTCCTGCGCTTTTAATCGATCGATGAGTTTGGTATTCTTGCTACCGTCTTTCCCCTCCAGAAATTGCTGCGGCAATATAACGAGTTGAACAGCTCCCTTGAGGTCGAGGTGGCCTTCCGTCGCAATTTCGATCGCCGATGCCCGATCATCGTATGTCCCGGGATTGTTGACGCCCCGATTTGCTTGGTTTGCTATCGCGACATAGCTGTGCGTCGCCTGATCGAAGGCGGGCACGTCGTCCGACAACCCGGGTTTAAGCCGTCCCTCGAAGTAATCATCCACTGTTTCGAAAGCAAATCCCAGCTGTTTGCGAGCGCTCTCATAGGTGCCTTCAAGCATGTAGTCCCGTATGCCGAGATGCGGATCTGCGCTGGCGTAGAAGCCCGCTTTGGCGGCACCCGTATCAAAGGGATAAACCTGCGTGGGCTTGACGCGGGTCGGATCCACAACGAAAACGCACGGATATCGGGAAACGTAACGTGATGTCTCTCCCTCGTCGTGTATGCGATACGCTGGGCGACCGAGGAAAAAATAGAGAAGATCGCGTCCAAAGACCTTGCACCACCTAGCTTGAAGCTGGCCAGAGACTATTATTGCTTCGCCGATGCCCATTTCGGTGACGTGGACCAGGGGTAGGGCGTCGCCCATCGGGCTGGTGGACACTCGCTCACGCAGATCCGTCTTCGGGTGGCTCGGCCCGTTCATCGCCATTGGCTTTCGTGCCATTGTTAAGAACCCTCCAAAATTTGCTGTGTCTAATGAGCGAGTTTGATTGCGAGAATCAGAGTATCTTTCGCACGCAGAGATAGCACTATTGCGTGCCCGGGCGCGAGCTTCTGGTGGAGGATGCGGCAACTTTTCAATGCTGTGATCACAGTGTGGAGAGAAAAATCGACTAAATACCCAGGGCCTTTTCCAGGGCCATTATGTTAGAGCGCACGCGTATGCGGTATCCGATATCCTTGCTCATCTCGCCCCCGTAAATGGCACTGGAACCTTGCGTCCTCAGTTGGCAACTTATTCGCCCGCTCCGCTAAAAAGCACGGAAAGGGGCTAATGGGATTCCCCGTCGCTGTTTGACGATCGACTGCCTCTTCGGGCGATGCGGTCTTGTACGAAGCTCCCTCCGCAGAGGCAGAAGAGTCCCGAGAATACTCGCGCGTTCGTGCCGCTGCCGGATCGTTCAAGAAACAAATCCAACACCGACGCAAGTTCTCGAATTGAAGTTCAACGATGTCGTCGTCCGAAATCTGAAATTCTGGGTCAGATGGCTGGCATCGGATCGGAGAAGAGAACGATGATCAATAATCTGCATTCGCGTCGAAATTTCTTGAAAGGCACTGTCTTGGCGACGGGAGGGTTGGTGCTCTCGGTCCAATTGCCACGGCTTGGAAGGACGGCCGCAGCCGGACAGGAAAACCAGAAATCGTTCTTTCCGAACGCATTCATCAAAATCGACGATGACGGCATCACTCTGATCATGGCTCATCATGAGGTCGGCCAAGGCATCTTCACGTCCAGCACCATGTTGATTGCCGAGGAACTCGAGGTTGGGTTGGATCAGGTCAAGCTCCAACCAGCGCCTCCGGACCTCTCGAAGTATCTTGATCCACTGCTCTACGATCAGTCGACAGGTGGCTCTACCTCGACGAGGGCTGACTGGGTGCGTTTGCGACAAGCGGGGGCGGCCGCACGAACTATGTTGGTGCAGGCCGCGGCCTCCGAATGGTCGGTCCCAGTATCAGAATGTCGTGTCGAATCCGGGGTAATCCATCATGAAGCGTCACGGCGCTCAATGAGTTACATCGAAGCCGCGCCAAAAGCAGCGCTACTCCCCGTTCCGGAAAATGTGGTGTTGAAGGAGCCCTCTGAATTCAAAGTCATCGGCACCCGCGCCAAACGTCTGGACACGCCGCATAAGGTGAACGGTTAGCGCGATCTACGGCATAGATATCATCGTTCCCGGCATGAAATTCGCGACCTTGGCAATCAGTCCGGTGGTTGGCGGGCATATCTCGAAGATGAACGAAGCGGCAGCGCTCGCCGTGAAGGGCGTCCACGATATCGTAAAGTTGCCATATGCCGTCGCTGTGATTGGAGACCATATGTGGGCCGCCAAGGCAGGTATCGACGCACTCGAGATCGAGTGGGAGGCAGGTCCCAATGGTGCGGTGAGCCTGGATTCGATCGTCGCGAAGCTGGAGCAGGCTTCACAACAGCAAGGCGTGATCATCCGCAACGAGAAGGATGCCGCCTCTGTGATCTCAAATTCGGCGGTGAAACTTTCGGCGGTGTATGAGTCGCCATTCCTCTCGCATTCCCCGCTAGAGCCCCTCAATTGCACTCTCCACATCCAGGACGACAGAGCGGCGATATGGGTCGGCACCCAGGTTCCGGTCAGGGCGCAGAAAGCCGTCGCCGACGCGACCGGGCTGCCGCAAGACAAGGTCTTCGTAAACAACCAGCTTATCGGTGGCGCATTCGGACGCCGTCTCGAAGTGGACTCCATCGAACTCGCAGCCAGACTTCTCAAAGACGTTCGGTATCCAGTGAAGCTCGTGTGGACCCGCGAACAGGACATGACACACGACTACTATCGTCCCTACTATTACGATCGTGTCGCCGCGGGACTGGATAAGGACGGTCGTCTGGTCGGCCGAACGCACCGTGTGACAGGGTCATCGATCTTTGCACGTTACGCGCCTGCAGCCTTCATAAACGGCGTCGATCCGGACGCCGTCGACTGTGCATCGGAGACGCCCTACGACGAAGATGCCGTTTTCGCTGACTACGTCCGCACCGAGCCTGATGGCGTGAACACGAGCTGGTGGCGCGGAGTCGGCCCGACACACAATCTTTTCGTTGTTGAAAGCTTCGTGGATGAAATGGCAACGGCCACGAAGCAGGATCCCGTCGAATTCCGACGCAGGATGCTAACCAGAAATCCGCGCGCGCTGGCGGTGTTGAATCTTGCTGCGGAAAAAGCTGGTTGGGGCGATAAGCTTCCGCCCGGACGCGGGAGGGGTGTTTCGCTTCAGTCGGCGTTCGGAAGTTACCTGGCACATGTATTGGATATCGAGATCACGAAGGATGAGGTGAAGCTTCTTCGATCGGTCATCGCCGTTGATTGTGGCATCGTCATCAACCCGGATACGGTCGAAGCTCAGATGCAAGGTGGCGTCATCTTCGGCCTGAGCAGCGCGATGTACAATCGGGTGACGTTCACCGACGGGGCAGTCGATCAGACCAATTTCGACATGTACCGAGCGCTTCGCATCAACGAAATCCCGAAGATAGAGATCTATCAAATCAAGAGCATGGAGAACCCGGGCGGTGTCGGTGAGGCGGGAACTGCGGCCGTAGCAGGAGCACTTGCCAACGCGATCTTCGCGGCGTCGGGAAAACGCATTCGCTCGCTGCCACTCGCCGACGCGGCGCTGAGCTAGCAGCAGAGATTGAGAGACGGAGAGGGCTTGGCCGGAGCCCGTCTCGTCTCTCAGACTTTGTAAAACCCAACCGGCTCAAGCCGTGCCCGATGCTGGCATTTCTCCTTCAACATCAATCGAGATATCCAAATGAAACTCTACACGCACCCTGGAGCGAGCTCGCTCTCGGTCCATATCTTGTTGCGCGAGACGCGCCTGCCGTTTGACCTAGAGGTCGTCAACGTCACGGCCAAGGTTCGCGCGGACGGTTCCGATTACTGGACGGTTGCCCGACGCGGAATGGTACCGCTTCTCGAGCTGGACAACGGTGACAAGCTTACCGAGAACCTCGTCATTGCCCAGTACCTCTGCGATCGCGCGGGGCGTCACGACCTGATGCCGGAAGCTGGGACCATGCAGCGCTATCACGTCATGGAATGGCAGAGCTATGTCGCTGCCGAACTGCACAAGAGCTTCGTGCCAATGTTTTGGCCGATAGACGACGAAACACGGGCGCTTGTCTTCGAGCGTATCCAGAGCCGTCTGGGGTTCCTGGACGAAGGCATGAAAGGTCCTTTCCTGACCGGCGAGACCTTCACAGCCGCAGACGCATATCTTTTCGTAATTGCCAGCTGGACACGATTTTTTGCGATTCCCACCGATGCGTACCCACGCGTGAACAATTTGCTCAAGCTCGTCTCGCAACGACAGTCGGTCCGGGACGCCCTCCAGGCCGAAGGGCGCGGGCTCGTGGTTATCGACGATCTTGAGCCCACCCCGTAATCGGGAAAAAGAATATCGGCGGCGATGTTGCCATCGCCGCCGAGCGCTCAAGGGTAATGTCCCTGCTTATACCCCTTGGCGTGTGAAGCGCTTGTCGAGAAGCAGTGCGATGATTTCGGCCGCACCGGCTGTCGCTCCGATTAACCAGATCTCGCCGCCACCGATGATGGCTGCTCCGATAGCGCTTCCGATCGAGAAGCCGAGATACATGGTCGATGTATTCAGCGAGAGAGATACCGACGCTTGTGATGGCGACGAGGCATGGATGAGGCGTGCCATCTGCGCAGGGAAAAAGGACCAGACGCTGAAGCCCCAGACGGCGATCGCTACGAGCGCGGGCACCAGTGCGGCTGTTGGTGTGAGATTTGTCACGCCCGCAAGAGCGATGAATGAGGCTGCCAACAGGGCAAGCGAAACCATCGCGACCTTACGGGAGCCAAATCGGTCGTTAAGCGTTCCGCCAGTGGTAACGCCGACCGCGGCCGCGATTCCCCACATCGAGACGGTTGCTGCAACGCCCGTCACCCCGAAGTCGAGCACCGAATTCAGATAGGGCGCGATGTAAGGGTAGGCGGTGTAGGCACCCAGCGACCAGAACAGCGTCACTGCAAGCAATTTCAGGATCGCTGGCTGACGAACGACGTTGACCCTTTCAGCCAGGCTTGCGACCGCCATGCCGTCTCCCACCTGCCGGCGTATGCCCGCCAGGATTCCGACGATAGCAACAACGCCCATGACCGCGACAGCGAGGAACGTGGCGCGCCAACCGAACGCATGACCCACAACAGCGCCAAGAGGGAGGCCAAGGGCAATCGCAATGGTCATCCCGCCACTCACGATCGCAAGCGCGCGACCGCGTCTATGAGGCCCTGCGATGGCACCCGCGAGGGCATTGGCGCTAGGGACGTAAAGGCCCGAAGCGACTGCCATCAGGATGCGTGCGACTAGCAAGGTGCTGAAGGTGGAAGAGAATGCGGCCGCGAGGTTGCCGATCGTGAACAGCGTCATCGCCACAATCAATGTGTCGCGACGGTTCAGGCGTCCAGTGGCAACCGTCGTAATCGGCGAACTGATGGCCAGGACCAGTGTGAATACGACGACCAACATCGCGGTGGTCGAAATGGTCATTCCCAGATCGTCGGCGATGGTCGGTAATAGCGGGGCGATCATGAACCCTTCGGTGCCGATCGCGAAAGTACCGAGGGCGAGGAAGTAGGCAGGAACCAGGGACGGTGCCGGCGCGTCCTCGTCGTGTGGGACGGCGTCACCGGACAACTTGTTGTCTTTGACTTTCAGTCGATTTGACATGACGAATTCCTCGCGAGATCTGCCTCCCGGTTTGTGGCCAGGAGGCAGTGCCGCGATTTTGAGGGCTTAGACTGGGATCGGGTTTGCGGCCAGGGATTCATTGAACCCATGGACGAAAGCATGTTCGTTGGCACCTGGGTTGTCACGAAGAGACGCGATTTCCTCGACGTAGACTTCGGGGGCGTCTGTCTCGAGGCCCTTCATCGTCTTCGCGATGTAGACATCCAGCGGCATGGCACGCGGATCGCCGCTCTTCTTGACCAGATCCGTATCGACCCACGGCGGAGCGATTTCCTGGACCTTTACGTTGGTGTCACGAAGCATGAAGCGCTGGGAAAGCGAGTAGGAATGAAGGGCCGCCTTCGTGGCAGAGTAGACCGCGTTCGACGCTAGCGGCACGAACGCGAGTACCGACGTGTTGTTGATGATGGTGGCATGCGGCTGCGCCTTCAGATGCTCGACGAGAGCCGAGGTCATGCGGATGGGACCGAGCAGATTCGTGTCGATGATGTTTCGCGATACCTTGTCGTCAACGAGGCCAGAGGCGTCGTCAAACGGCATGATGCCTGCGTTGTTAATCAGGACGTTCAGCTTAGGATACTCGGCGATGAGCTTCTTGGCGACGCGATCGATGTCGGCGAAATCGCTGATGTCGAGTTCGACGGTGTCGATGCCCGGGTTCGCGGCGGCTACTTCGTCGAGCAGCGACTTGCGACGGCCGGCGATAATGACCTTGTTCCCGAGTTTGTGGAATGCTTCCGCCAGGCCGCGCCCGATGCCGGAAGTGCCGCCTGTGATGAATATGGTGTTACCTGTCGTTTTCATGGATCGCTCCTTTTCGTTGAGACGCCGCTATCTCTAGGCGTATCGGCTCGGTTCCGATTGGAGGATCATGTCCCAAAATGCGATCGTCTCAAATGTCGAGGAAACGGCGTTTTAGGACATTAACTTGTCATGGAGGTTTGGGGTTAGCTGGGCGACTTTCGTCGGCTTCGCGGTCTCGATCGCAACGCCCCGACTGTCGGAGCGCTTGATCGCTACTTGTTGGGAATACGCCCATTGATGGGGTTCAACGGCACGTCAAAAGGCGAGCGAACGCCACTGCGGCCGTGGCGCAAAAGTTGTCCAACGAGGCGCTGTCGGGGTAGAATTTCGTTTTCAGCATTTTACCGCTACACATTTGAGCAAGCATAGCCACGCTGGAAAGTTGGGCGTCTTTTTTTGACCTCGGAGCAAAGTCGTAGCGCTTGTTATCGATAGTGACGAAGTTGTCCTTTCCGCCGGTTTCAGTAGTGAGGAACTGAATGCTCGGCAGGTTGCCCGGTGAAACGGAAAACCTAAACTCTGTGTCGATTGCACTGTTGCGGATCTTGCACTGCCTTCCATCGTCGGTGCTGCACTGGATTGGCCAGTCAGCGGTGGGGGGCACTCCGAAACCAAAGCCCTTAACGCAGGTCTCGGTGTCGGAATCCATCGGTGGTGAAAGCACAGTAGTGACACCAGAACGGAAGAGATACACCGGGGAGCCTTGTGTAAGGTCAACCCGAAACCCGTTATAGGGGTCGTTGTTTCCTCTGTATTCGCCAAGTTCTAACGATCCACACGTGGCTCGAACGCCAGCTCCGACGACCGGGTTGCTCGGGAATACCGCAAGAAGGCAGTCCGTGTTTGTGACTTCTTTTCCCTCGAGCAGAGCACCGGTACGGAAGCCGCTGATGGAGGAAAGCTTAGCGTCCTTGATGAGCTTAACGTCGTTGTGCTCCCAGTCGCCCGAGTACACATCAGAATACTCAACATCGACGGCCTCAAGATCGCCAACTTTGAAGCTGTAACCTACAGGCCCGAGCGATCTACTCAGGCTTCCCGGCAAATTGATTGTGCCTTCGTAGTGGCTCTGTGCTCCCCCGTAGAGCGTACCGTCGACCTCCACGAATCTGAAAAACAAGTCACACGTCCCCACACCGTTGGATAATTCACACCTGCTGCCGCATTGGTCGCCAACGCAATCGACAGGGTCGGCGTAAAGCGTGCCATTCCAGGTCGGCTGGCTAGCCTTTATTTCGCCGTTGTAGATCCACCGCGCGACCCCAGGGCCATGGTCCTTCCGGTAGTCCGGAGTCTCGTCATAATATTGCAGCGCTTCGTAGATTATGGACCCGTTGTCAGCGTGAATTGTACCATCACATTCCCGCTCTGCGCTGTAGTATGTAATATAGCCTGCCCAATGCGGTTGAGGGCTGTCGACGTAGTAGTCGAGTGGGGTTGCGAAGCAACCCGTGAACGGGAGTGATCGGCGTCCCTTGCGAATTGCGGTAATTTTGTAATCGTACAATTCATTGCTAAGGAGACCATCAATAGTCACTGTACCTAGTTGGCCCTCTGCACGTTTTGTGGTGTGAAAGTTTCCCCCTTCGCGACTGCTCACCTCAACTTCCATGGCAACGTCTTTGAAGACGTTCTTGTCCCAAAGTATTTGACGCTCATACGTCGCGATCGGTGCGATCATGCCCTTGGACCTTCGGTCCCGTATCAGCCCCAATCCGTTGTTTTTGTCTTCGTCCTGCCGAACGCTTGGTCCTTTGCTCTCAGTTAGAACTTCAAACGACCCATCGTCATGGCGGACTACGTTTACGGGGGAGTCTTTGGGTTTGGTGGCCGCCGCAGCGGCGGAGATTGACGCCGTTGTAACTGGGTCGGAATTTTGGGATCCGGCACCAGAGCTGCTGACTTTAACGCCCTTTGGAGCATCAACGGTTATTGGCGGTCCAAACCAAACGTCAAGCCAGACCGGATACCCGGTCCCAATGTAGATCAATATGGTGAGGAAAAGCGCGACGATACCTGCGAGAGCGCTGATTATTAGAACAGCACCCACCCACTGCCACAATTTCTCCTTCCGCTCTGCTATCCAGACCAGACCCAAAACTACTAGACAAAGGACGACAACGACCACGATCGAAATTATCGCCGGGCCCATGCCTCCTCTTGTGATCGTAAGAAAAGCAGAGGCCAGCGTTATAAGGATCAGGACGCCGTATGCGGTCCTCCTAATCGCGGGATGCGCTTTGATCCATGCATCCTCTTCTGGTCGGTTCGTATTCGAAGGAGGTAACTTTGGTTTACCTGATGTCATCTCGCGTTCCACCCCATTCCATAACAACGCCTAATGCGAGCGCGAAAAATCCCGCCAATCTATATGAGCAGAATTCCAAGAAGCCTGCAGTCTGTCGCTGGTCCGATAAGGTCGCGATACTGGGTCGGGTGTGTAGTCGACTTTTCACTTCACTCCGCTATCGCGTGTAAAAAGAAAATCGAGTCCTGCTTCAGTCCACTATCGCTTAAATATGCTGGGTTGTATCCGCATTTAATGCTCTTAAATCTGAAATGTGCAGTAGAAAATGGAGATATCGGAAATCAGGGTATCAAGTGTTTCTGCCAAGCGATCCGCCTGACAGGTGCCGCATGTCGTTATTATTGTATTCGTAAATAAAGCGAACTTGTTCTGTAATATTCCTGCGTACGAAATGTTTTCGGTTGAGTAGCGATACGATTGAGGCAATATGCCACATTTGAGCGTGAGATAAGCGCGGTGTTGCTGGAGGACTTTATTTTATTCCGTTTGTTTTCGAGGTGGCCAACTAAACATAGGCAACGCTTCCACCGAAATTTCGCGCAACGCGGCGGTCGACAATATTGTCGAGCGCACGCATTCCTGGCTCGAACGCAATGAAAGCAGACAACGGCTGTGTGATCCCAAGGACGACGAAGGTTACAGCCCGCGATCCCGACAACCGTGACGGCGCTGTCGGATCTCATCGACATGCCAGAGATGACAACCGTCTACGTCAGTCGTATTCGGCCTCGATTGTCACGTGCCCGCGTCCTCAAGCTCCGAGCCGCCGATCATCTTCAAAGTCCGGCGGATCATCTGCGGCGGCTGGCCGAAAGACCGAAGGAACGCGCGACGCATGCGATCACGATCCGCAAACCCGGTGTCGCGTGCCACGATTTCGACCGGATGGGTTCCATCTTCCAGCATGGCTCTCGCCGCCTCGAGCCGCAGGCGCTCGACGGCCTTCGCCGGGGAATGTCCCGTTTCCTCGCGGAATAGTCGGCTGAACTGACGCGGGCTCAGGTTCGCGCTGTCGGCAAGCTCTTCTACGCTCAACGGATTGCGGAGATGTTCCTTGGCGTACACAAGTGCCTTGCGGATGCGATCCGATCGCGGTTCGAGTTCGAGGAGCGCCGAAAACTGCGACTGTCCTCCGGGTCGTCTGTGATAGACGACGAGCTTGCGAGCGATCGACTTGGACAGCGCCGCCCCGTGGTCGTCCTCGATTAGGGCCAAGGTCAGGTCGATAGCGGCGCTCATTCCTGCCGACGTCCAGATATTCTCGTCGTGGACGAAGATGCGATCCTCGTCCACATGGATCCGCGGGAACTTACGCTGAAGGTCGCGCGCGTGCGCCCAGTGCGTCGTGGCGAGCCTACCGTCGAGTAGACCCGCTTCGGCCAAGAGGAATGCGCCCGTGCAGACCCCGGCAACGCGTCTGCATTCCGTGGCGGCGTTGACGATGTACTCCCGAAGTGCCGGAGAGGGGACATGCGGAACGAGTTCGCCCACGATCATCAATGTGTCGGGATATTCTTCGAGCTTCCCGGTTTGGATGCCGATGTTCAGGGAGGATCGCACGGTGCCCCCGTTCTCGGACATCACAGTAAGCTTGTATGCCTGTTCGCCCAGTTCCTGGTTTGCGAACTCGAACGCGGACAGTGCAGCCAGTCCCATGACCTGGAAACCGTCTTCGAGAATGAAACCGACGCTGCGCATAGCCTCGATGCTCCTGCTATTTCAAATTGACGCTAAATGCGGCACTGCCGGCGCTGCTTCCATTCGGAAGCGCCGGCAGTCTAATTCAATATGGTCCGGCGGAGCCGCTATTTCCATCGCGTGGCGTTCGCCGCGCGATGGCTTCGATTGCAGCAGATCACTCTGCGGCCTGTTTTGTCTCCAGCTCCCACTCATCCTCGTTGTGCGTCCGCGGGACGTAGCGCGATCGCAGAAGAACGTAAAACACAGGGGTCAGGAACAGCCCGAACAGCGTAACGCCGATCATGCCGCTGAACACAGCGGTACCGAGCGATCGCCGCATTTCGGCTCCCGGGCCCTCGGCGATGGCAAGGGGAAGTACGCCGAAGATGAATGCAAGTGCAGTCATCAGGATCGGGCGCAGGCGCAAATGGCAGGCCTCGATGGCGGCTTCGACCGCGGACTTTCCGGCGTCCTGCGCCTGACGTGCGAATTCCACGATCAGGATGGCATTCTTTGCCGCCAAGCCGATTAGAACGACGAAGCCGATCTGGGTCAGGATATTGTTGTCCATTCCCCGGAGGTAGACGCCAAACAGTGCGCCAAGGACGGCCAGTGGCACGATTAGGATGATGGCCGCGGGAAGAATCCAGCTCTCATATTGCGCCGAAAGTGCCAGGAACACGAAGACCACCGACAATGCGAAGATGTAGACGGCGCTGCCTCCGGCGTGGGTTTCCTGATAGGACAGTTCGGTCCATTCGTACGTTGTACCCGGAGGCAGCGTTTTCGCGGCGAGCTGTTGCATCTTTTCGATTGCCTCGCCCGTCGAGACGCCAGGAGCGGCGTTGCCCTGTAGGGGAACAGAGACGTACATATTGTAGCGCTGAACTAGAGTTGGGCCGCTGGTCTCTCTGATATCCGCCAGCGTGCCCAACGGAACGAGGGCACCCGTTGCGGATTTCACCTTGAGATCGAGCATGTCGTCGCGTTCGAGGCGGAACTGCTTATCTGCCTGGGCACGGACCTGATAGACTCTTCCGAAGGCATTGAAGTCGTTGACGTAGGCAACGCCCAAGTTACTCGACAGGGTGTCGAAAATGTTGGGGATTGGAACGTTCAGATACTGTGCCTTGTCTCTGTCGATATCGAGGAAGTACTCCGGGCTTGATTCCGAAAAGGTGGTGAACACCCCTGTGAGGCCCGGCGTGCGGTTCGCCTCGACCATCATCTGCTGCGCGAGTCCCAGAACGCGGGTCATGTTGGAATTGTCCTGGTCCATGATCTGCATCTTGAAGCCACCCGAATTGCCGATGCCCTGAACCGGAGGAGGGGGGATGGCAATAATGAATGCCTCGTCGACACTTTGAAGGTTTTTATAGAGCGTCTGAATGATCTTTTCCGAAGTATCCCCAGTGGCCAGCCGCTCCTCGAAAGGTTTGAACGGCGTGAAAATCACTCCGGCGTTGGAAGCATTGGTGAAGGTCGCTCCGCTGAAACCTGCAAACTGAACAGCATTGGCGACACCGGGAGTGTTCTTCGCGATGTCCCCTGCCTTCCTGATCACCGCGTCCGTCCGGTCGAGAGAAGCACCTTCGGGAAGCTGGACGACCACGATCGCGTAACCTTGGTCCATGATGGGAATGAACCCGCTCGGCACCTTGGTGTTTAGGAACCAGGTCGCTGCGAGGAGAGCGACGAAGACCACAAGCGCCGAGCCCAGCCCTGTTTTCGAACTGACAATGGTCCGGACGATCGAGGAGTAGCCGGAACTGAGCTTGTCGAAACAATGGTTGAAGATGTCGGCGCACCATTTCCCGAACTTCGCCGCAGGGTTGGTCTTCGCCTCCGAGTGATTGTGGGGGCGAAGAACGATCGCGGAGATGGCCGGAGACAGCGTCAGTGAGTTCAGCGCCGAGATCGCAGTCGCGATTGAGATCGTCACCGCGAATTGTCTGTAGAACTGACCGGAAATTCCGGGGATGAAGGCTGTAGGTACGAATACGGCGATGAGGACGAGCGAGATGGCAATGACCGCTGTGCCCACTTCGTCCATCGTCACGTGCGCTGCCCTGCGGGGTGACATGCCGCTTGCGAGATTGCGTTCCACGTTCTCGACAACGACAATCGCATCGTCCACGACGATCCCGATCGCAAGCACAAGCCCGAAGAGCGTCAGCATATTCAGTGACATGCCGAATGCAGCGAGGAAGGCGAACGTACCGACAAGTGAAACCGGGATTGCGATGATCGGGACGATCGCGGTTCTCCAGGACTGCAGGAATATGAGCACGACGACAGCAACGAGTACGATCGCTTCTCCGATAGTCCGGTAGACCTCGCTGATAGAATCCGAGACGAATGCCGTCGTGTCATAGATAATGCGGTACTCCAATCCGGGCGGGAACTGGCCGGAGAGGTCTTTCATGATGGACTTGATCTGCGCGGCTGTCTCCAACGCGTTCGTACCGGGCCGCGCGAAGATGCCCATGCCGACCGCTGGCTGGTTGTTGACGTAGGAGTTTGTCACGTAGTCGCGCGCGCCGAGCTCGATTCTGGCGACGTCTTCGAGTTTGACGAGTCTGCCGTCGGCGGTCGACTTGACGATGACATAGCGGAACTGCCGGGCATCCTGAAAGCGTCCGTCCGTTCGTACGGTATATTGGAACGGGTTCTCTCGGGCTGTGGGAGGAGCTCCGATCGAACCGCCGGAAACCTGGACGTTTTGATCACGCAGTGCACTCACGACGTCGGTGGCGGTCATTCCGTAGGACGACAGCTTCTCGGGATCGAGCCAGATGCGCATCGAATACTGCCGCTCGCCGAAAATCTGGATGTCTCCCACGCCCTGTAGGCGGACGAGCACGTCCCTGACGCGGTTTCGCGCGTAATTGGACGTGTAAAGCTGGTCGTAGCGGCCGTTCGGCGAGAGCAAATGCACGACCATGAGAAGGTCGGGTGAGCTCTTGGTCGTCGTGACGCCGAGGCGCTGCACTTCCTGGGGCAATCGGGGAAGGGCGACTGCCACTCGGTTTTGCACGAGAACCTGGGCTTTGTCGAGATCGGTGCCCAGAGCGAATGTAATCGTCAGCGTCATTGCGCCGTCCGCACTCGAATAGGACGACATGTAGAGCATGTCTTCGACGCCGTTCACCTCTTGCTCGATCGGCGTCGATACGGTGTCAGCGATCGTCTGAGAGTCGGCTCCCGGGTAGGAAGTTCTGACGACGATCGTCGGAGGCGCGATTTCGGGATACTGTGAGACTGGGAGCTCGAAGTAGGCGATCGTTCCCACAATCATCAGCACAAGCGAGATGACGCAGGCGAAAATTGGTCGGGAAATGAAGAAGTGTGCGAATCTCATTGACCTACCTCCGATACCGAGGCGCTCTCCGGTGCGGAGGCGACAGGGTCCTTGTTCTCAGCCGGTAGCGTCGTTTCCTTGGGATCGACCTTCATGCCGGGGCGCACCCGCACAACGCCTCGCACGACAATGGACTCGCTTCCGTCGAGGCCGCTGCGAACGACACGGTAGCCGAATATCCGGGGGCCGGGCCTGATGGCCTTTGTGCTGACCGTGTTGTCCTTTCCGACAACGAAAACGACACGTTCATCCTGGTCAGAACTGATAGCTTCGTCCGGGATGAGAACAGCCTGATAGGAATTCGACCCCTCTAGCTCGACCCTGCCGAACAGTCCTGGCTGAAGCGCGAAGTCAGGGTTTGCGAACCGAGCGCGGGCGCGAAGGGTACCCGTCTGGGGATCGACCCGGTTTTCGGCAAAGTCCAGAGTTCCTTCGAATCTGGTATGGTCTCGGTCACCCAGGGTGACGGAGACCTTCAGTCCACCACCACCACTCTGCAGGACTTCCCCGTTCTTGCGGGCTGTCTCGGCGTAGTTCAGCAGCCGACGCTCGTCGATGTCGAAATAGAAATCGATCGGATCCAGCATGACGATAGAAGTCAGAACCGTCTGGTCGGCCTGGACAAGATTGCCCACCGAAATCTGGTGACGGTCGATACGTCCACCGAGAGGAGCGGTAATACGGCTGTATGTGAGGTCGAGGTTCGCACGGTCGAGCGTCGCCTGCGAGCCTTGGACATTCGCTTGCGCCGAATCCAGCTCGCGGCGACGGTCATCGAGCGTGGATATCGTCTGACTTCCGGATTTCACCAACGAATTGACGCGATCGAACTGCGCTTGGGCGTAGGTGAGGCCCGCAGTGGCAACGGCGAGGTTAGCTCGTGCTTGGTTCAATGCTGTCAAGAACGGGCGCTGGTCGATCTCGAAGAGCTGGTCACCTTCCTTTACGAGCTGACCGTCTTTGAAGTTGATTGCCTGTAGGTATCCGCCGACACGCGCGCGGATTTGAACTTCCTCAGCAGCCTGGAAGCGGCCGATGAATTCGTCGCGGTCGACGACATCACGCATCACGGGTTTGGCCACGACAACCTGAGGCGCGGGACTTGTTTCCTGAGCAAGTCCGACCGAGGTCAACGAGGCGCTGCAAGCGAGAAGCCAGAGTGAAAATGGGATCGAGCGATACTTCATCAAAGCCCCCGTGGTGTTGCGGAAATGCGTGTGACTGGCCCAAGGCCGACAGTGACGCGCTTAAGAACAAATGCCGGAGACGTGCGGGAAACGATTGTAAGATCGGTGCCCCCTAGCGGAACCCGATCGTGCAATATCGGTGGCGGAGTGGTTGATAGAAAACCTCCGACGCAAAAGGAGTTGCGAACGATGAATAAGAAGTTTGAGCTCAGCGAAGAGCCTGTTCGGGACGGTGTCGAGACTCTGCCCGAGTTGTCGGATATCGCTCTCGAAGTGGAAGAAGCGCCTGCGTCCACAGCGGACGCACTTCTCGATGAAGCGCTCCAGGAAAGTTTCCCTGCGAGCGATCCTCCGGCGTCCGGAAAAATGGAATGACGAACGGCTAGGGCGCTGCCCGAGCTTCAGTTCCCGTCGAATGTCTTTGATGGCAAGCAAGCCATGCAAGGCCCGCTCACGCATTGAGAAGGGACGTACTATGGACAGCGGTTCCCGTGACTATCAGAGGTTTCCGACGCTGACGCCCTTGCAGGTCGAAACCGCCCGCAGGTTCGCCAGCGCGGGGCCGCTTGAGTTCGCGCCCGGCCAGGAAATATTTCCAGTCGGTGAGCGGAATGCGCCAGCCTACCTTGTTCTCGAAGGGCAGATCGATGCGTTCCGGCATGACGGTTTTCGCGGTGATCAGGATGTCGCCGCACACAAGGCGGGTCAGTTTTCAGGCGAAATAAACCAGTTGTCCGGCCGCCCGGCTTTGTCGGGGCTTAGGAGCGGACCCGACGGGTGTGTTGCAGTTGCTTTCGACGCTTCACACCTTCGCGCACTGATAATCGGGTCCGCGGAAGTCGGCGAGACTGTCATGCGCGCTTATATCCTTCGCCGAGTTGCTTACCTCGACGCCGGCGTAGGCGGCTCTATCCTCGTCGGGGCATCGGGCGATCCTTCGCTCATGCGCCTTCAAGGATTTCTATCCAGCAACGGATATCCCCACACGGTCCTTGACGCCAAGTCGGACGAGGAAGGGCTCGTCCTCGTCGAGCGCCTCGGAATATCGGCGGATGAATTGCCGCTAATGATCTGCCCAAGCGGCACCGTGCTTAGAAATCCTACGGATGGAGAGGCGGCCGCTTGTCTCGGGATCATGCCGGAACTCGATCCGGATACCCTATACGACGTTGCGATCGTGGGTGCAGGGCCGGCAGGCCTCGCGACCTCGGTGTATGCGGCTTCCGAGGGTCTACGGTCTATCGTTATCGACGAACGCGCGATCGGCGGACAGGCGGGAAGTTCGTCCCGTATCGAGAACTACCTCGGTTTCCCGACCGGGATTTCCGGGGCGGCACTTGCGGGTCGTGCCTTCAGCCAGGCACTCAAGTTCGGTGTAGAGGTTGCGCTTCCGCTGAAGGTCAGGGAACTTACGGCTCCCGAGACGTCTCGCGCGAGGTCGGCACCCATATCCCTTACGCTTGAGGACGGGCAGTCAATTCGCGCGAAGGCGCTTGTGATCGCATCCGGTGCCCGGTATCGCACGCCCGAGATCCAAGGCTTGCCGGAGATTCAGGATAGCACCGTTTCTTATTGGGCATCCGCGCTCGAGGCCAAGCTTTGCGAGGACTCTGATGTAGCGCTCATAGGAGGCGGTAATTCAGCTGGCCAGGCGGTGGTGTTCCTCGCTCCGCGCGTCAAGCGGCTGCACATGATCCTCCGCCGCGATCTATCCGAGACGATGTCGTCATATCTCATCGAACGAATAGCTGCGCTGCCCAATGTCGAAATACATCGGGGTTGTGAACTGGTATCGGTCAGCAGGGACGACGGGCCGAATGTTTCGGGTGTTCTGCAGCATAAGGCGACGATGGAGACGAGAGACTGCGATTTCAGTCACCTCTTTCTGTTCGCCGGGGCCGACCCCAACACGAATTGGACAGGCGGCAAAATCGACACCGACAACAGCGGTTTTGTGCTCACAGGACGGGTGTTTGACGAAGAAGTGGCTTCATCTGTCGGAAGACAATCGCTCGCTCTGGAAACAAGCATACCCAACATCTTCGCGATCGGCGACGTTCGTGCCGGCTCCACTAAGAGGGTGGCGGCGGCAGTGGGTGAGGGGGCCGCGGTAGTCAGTCAGATTCACCAGGCGCTGAAGTTACTGGACGCGATGGCTTAGGCCGCGAAGGCGGTCTCGGTATATTGCCTTCAGTCGAGGCTTGGATCCTCAAGAAGGGCATAACAGCTACGAGAGCTCTCGGTGCGCGACGCACCGCGAGCGATTTTGTGCAAATCAGGTTTCTCACTGCCGCGGCACTAGCGCAACAAAGTGTGGGTTATCTGATGCGTGAGCAACCCTCCCCATCCCCACGCGACATAGGTGACTAAGATCGCCAATAGCGCTCCGGATACCGCGTTCAGAGGTATCGATGGCGAACGGGAAAGTTCGGTCTCAAGGCTGTTTGGCTCGAAAATCGAGGGAAGAGGCGTTTCGGCGACTGGAATTAGCGCTCTTCTTAGTGCGTCAGCATGGCGTTCATATGTGCCGATGCGTTGCGCCGATGACAGATCGTTGAAGAGGTGTTTTCTGACAGCCAGTCTTCGCTCTTCGGAAAGCGAGTGGTCGATGTACAGCTGGATCTCGATCTCGGTGATGTCTGGCATCTTATTTGATCCTCTCAAGGTGCGCTCTCTTGTGGGCACCCGTGCGTAACGGAAGCTCGACGATCTCCCTCAAACGCTCTCTCGCGAGAGGCAGTTCGTTTATGACGAAGCTGTCGGGAACACCCAAGGCGTTCGCGACATCGTGAAAGGAAAGCTGTTCGACGGATGTGAGCAAGATCATACTCCTGTCGAGTGTCCGCAACCGGCGGAGGGCACGTACGATTACGGCGTCGTTCTCCAGCGTCGATTTGCTGTCGAACCCATCGCATATAGCGACACCGCTTTGCGCGAGACTATGGATCAATCCGAAGCCTTCGATCTTAACGTTATCGAGGCCGAGCATCCATCGCGCCCTCAGCTTCTTTAGTGCGCTCAAAACCAGAGCATCAGCCGATTCTATATCCGCTGCATGCCCGCTCGCGAACCTTCGAAAAGCCGGAACATGCTGCAACGCATTTCTCGTGAACTCTCTCATGGTCGCGAACAGTCAACAATTCAGGTCTAGTTGGGGGGCTAAAAACTTCGGGGCACTCAGTGACACCAGCGAGCCGTGCCGGCGGCAAAGGCGCGGGTTGTTGCCCGCGCCTGCTACTTTACGAAAGACGGATATCGGAGAGATCGATCGAGACGACCAGAGGCTCCGCCATCGATTTTCCGTCCGGCTGTCGGGGGAAGATGCGACGCTCCGTGGGGAACATAAGCCCCTGAAACTCCTTATAGCCGCCAATGTAATGTGCACCGGGCGTATTTCCGGCAATCTCGACGTCATAGTCGTGCCGCTTGAGGAGGCCGTTGTCGTCCACATAGAGTGTCTGCACGGTGCTGTGTGTGGCGATACTCGAGGGGAACGTGACCTTCAACCGCTGCCAAGTCTCGCCGTTCTCCACCCACTCGCCGATTTCTTCCGTTTCGACGCCGGGCGCAGCAAGGAGAAATGGCATGTTCAGATATGTCCACATGGCAATGCCCGCGAAATACGCAAGCTGCGGGTCGGACCAAGGAGTTTCCAACGTGTGGCCGGCGAAGGACGAGCGTGGATCCTTGAGCTCTTCGACAACCTTTCCCTGTGCATCTTTGATCTGGACCAGTTTCGGCTCAAACCGTGTCACCTTGCCATCGGCGCTGAAAGGGTCGTGAGAAGTCCACTCCTCACCGAGACCGACCGCCACGTTGGTTTCATCGAGCTGGCCGGGGTGTCCTTTAAGGGGCCACAAAACGCCACCTTGCTTCAGATGTGCCGTGAGGCGTGTGTACTTCTTCCAATTCTCCAAGCCGCCATGAGCGGCAATGATTTTCTCGACGAGGGAGGGCATTTTCGTCTCCGTGGTTGTGTTGTTTAGGTGTTCAGGAAGTGTTGGACGTGGGCGACGAACGTTTCGGGGTATTGGAACAGCGCGCCGTGACCGGAATCCGGGTATAAAACGAGCGTTGCGTTCGGCATGTTTTTGAACATCTCGTACGCGTCGATGGAGGGGAACATCGTGTCGTCGCTGCCGTGGATGATGAGCGTCGGCTGTTTGATCGCTTTCAACGACTTATGGCCGGGGTCTTTGTCCGCGCACCATCCGATGATGGAGGCGGCTTGCGGATTGCTCACGGATTCCTGGCTCTCCGGATCGCGCTGATCCGTACGGACAGTGGCGCGGTCGATGAATGCCTGGCCCGCAGTCTGGCTTTCCTTCGAAGGCGTGAAGAACAGCGGAAGGCGAACGTCATCGGCGTTTTGAGCGAAGGCTTCCTCGACGACCTGCATCAAGTGTTCCTCGCCACCCTTGGGCGCAGTGCCGGCAAGGATGATTTTGCGAACCTTGACGGCTGGTCGAGCGGCCATCAGCTGCGCCACGAAACCGCCAAGGGAAAAGCCGAGGAGATCGACCTTCTCGAAGCCAAGCGCTGCAATGAAGCTCTCGGCGTCGGTTGTCATCTGGTCGACGTTATCAGGCGTCTTGCCTCCGGATGTGCCGACACCCGCGTTGTTGAAAACGATAACAGGGCGATCCGCGGCTAGAGCATTCACAACGGCCGGATCCCACGAATCCATTGTTCCGGTAAAATGCTGCAGGAGAATTAGCGGGGTTCCGGTTGCGGTTCCCAGCCGGCGGTACGCGTAGCGAACCCCGTATGCCTCGACATATCTTGTTTCGGCTTCTTCGAGCTTGACGGACATCGTGCATCCTTTCCTTGAAATCGCGTCCCTGGTGGTGCGAAGGAAAGTGCCGATTAAGGTGCCGTTACGCGAGTTAATCAGTGTTAAGTTGAATTACGGATAGCCGCTCGACAACGGTCGGCACCGAGCTAGGAAGCGGAATCGCTCTCGAAGGTTAGACCGTTGCGGCAAGGGGCCAAACGTACCAGGTCCGTTGCTCGATCGAGATCGGCGGTCTTGCTTCCCGGTTCGAATTTGCCGATTGCGACCTCGATATCATCGACGATACGGGGTTGATCGGAGCGCGGCGATAGCTCGTATTTTGTCATCAGACAGCGTAGTTCCCAGAACGTTGCTGCCATTTTGCGCGCGAGTGTCACCGCATCCGTGGCGATTTTCCTCGCAAGCTCCGGATTTGTCGGAAACTCGGCGATTGCCAACAAGCGAAGTAGCTCAGGACGACACCAACCGGCGTCACCCTGGAGGGCACGCTCGATGTGGGTTTTCCGAGCGCGCTCACCGGCGATGACAATGTAGTATTCCAGCCTTAGCGCCGCTGCAACGGAGAGCTCCTTCTCCAGGCCGCTAAGATTGTCATCGCCAAATAGCCCGTTCCGATAGGAAGAAATCCACTGCTGCCAACGGATGAGCCTCTGCTGTTTTGCTAGGCCTTCTGCTTTGTCGATATATTCAGCCGCTTGGCGAGGTCGGCCCGCAAGTGTTGCCATCGGAAAAGCGCTCAGCATCAGGAGAAGGCACGAAGCGATCGAATACCCCAAATCCTCAGCTTCGCGTACCGACGCCTCAAGCCGATCCATCGCGGTGGCGATATTCCCCTCGAAAAAGTCCACGAACACCAGGACCGCTAGGCCGACTATCCGTTGGTCGAAACCAAGTCCGGCATTCGCGGTTCGCCGTAGGGATCCGCTGCCATCGTCAAGTGAGCCCGCTAGCTCGCTTCGTGCATGGACGAAATCACCGTGAAAGAAATAGTTGTGTTCAAGCATACCGCTGAACATATGAGATGGCAGCTGTGGATTTTTTTCGCGCAGCGCAAGTGCGGCGTCGATGGCGTCCCGGTATCTACCGTGCGAGCTGAGGAGGGCCGTTCTCGCGGCGTTTGCCTGGATGCACTTGCCCAGATTCCCGATGTCAGTCGCAATCTCTATCGCGCGGTCAATTTCGTGGAGTGCATCGTCGTCCTTAGAGAGCCCCTGCGCGTGATAGAGCGCGCTTCCTTTGGAATGACGGAGGTCAAGCTCGATTTCCGTACCCTCGTGCTTGGATCCCGGCATGTGTTTAAGGGCTTCGTCGAGAACCTGTATCTGCTCGTTCATCAATCCGAGCTGAATCCAGAGAATCTTGGAATTGGCGGCAAGACGCATTCCCAGTTCGGTAGTTTCTGGCGTCTCAAATGACCAGTGGATCGCGCTTCGAATCTCGTGGATGAGATCGGCATAGAGGCGCATCCAATCGGCGGTAACGAGTGTGGGCCAGTCACGAGCGGCGTTGGCGAGCGCTTTTTCGCAATAGTCCGCGTGGGCCGCATGCAGAACACTGCCTTGAGTGCCTCTTTTGACCTTGTCCAGAGCGTAGCTTCTCGTCGTCTGGAGAAGTCGATATTTGCCGTCGCCGCCGCTAACCGAGAAAAGCGACTTCAAGAACAGGCCGTCAAAAGCTTCGTAGAAATCCTCCTCCGGCATCACGCCCTTGCAGAGCGTCAACGCGGCATCGGTCGAAAACGCGCCGGCGAACATCGCGCAGTATTCAAACAGAAGACGTTCCTTGTCGGTGAGGCTATCAAAGCTCCAATCGAGCGTAGCTCGTAGAGTTTGTTGCCTTGGAGGGGCTGTTCGGCGTCCCCTTCTTAATACCGCTAGAGGGTCACTCAGCGATCCGATGAGATGTGTGAGGCCAAGGTTGGCGACACCGGATGCAGCAAGTTCGATAGCCAGCGGGATGCCGTCGAGACGGCGGACGATAGACGCCGCCGCCGCCAGTGTTTCGGGATTTTTGAAGTCCTCCAACTCGGAAGACAACATTACTCTGTCAACGAACAGCTCTACGGCGGGATACTTCAGCAACGACGATTGCGGACTGTCTTCCGGAGGCACTGGGAGGGACGGTAGCTGCCGTATTCTTTCACCGCCAATGCGCAGGGGTTCGCGGCTTGTGGCAAGCACGCTTACCTTCCTGGCGGTCGCGAGAATTTCTTCGACGATGACAGCCGCCTTAGCGATGACGTGTTCGCAGTTGTCCAACAATAGGAGGAGGTCGCGCCCCGACAAAGCTTCGAGGACCGCATGCTCCGCGTTGTCGACAACGACACTCAGCCCGAGACGGCTGGCCAACGTTGGCGCGATCTGCCTTTCCTCACTCAGAGCGGCAAGATCGATGAACAAAACCTCGCGGCTCGCACTTACGATTTCGGCAGCGGCAAGCGCCACAGAGGTCTTTCCGACGCCACCAGCGCCCGAAATTGTCACCAGACGGTTGGTCGAAAGCAAAGCCGCGGTTTCCGCCACGAATTCGTCTCGACCGATGAGCCTTTCAGTCAGTCGAGGAAAACTTTGTTGCAAAACATGGGGTTTGGCTGCCGGCTGACTGTTCGACTCGACACCGGGGCCCTCGACGGGCATGACGAAAACATAGCCTCTACCCGGCACGTTCTCGATGTATCTTCCGCTAGTCCGGTCGCCGAGCAGTTTTCGCAGGGTGACGAGGTGCACGCGGAGCGCGCCTTCTTCTACAGTCGTGTCCGGCCATACCGCAGCGAGCAAAGTCTCCTTGCTGACCACTTCCCCTGCCGATTTTGCAAGGACGGCCAGTATGTCGAACGCCTTTCCGCCGAGCTGAAGAGCGTTTCCGGATTCCGACAGCTTACGCTGGGCAGTATCCAACTCGAACCGTCCAAACCTTAGTACGGTCATTGGAGATACCCGGCCACATTGAGGCTGTAGCGACGCGCGCGCAGAGAACTAAGACCGCGAACGCAGCCGCATAGCGGCGCAGTCGCAAGTGAAGGCTCGGCACGAAAAGCACGGGCAGGAGTAGTTGGTAGGCAGTCTTTTCCCACGTCAGGCTCGCGTTTGGTCTTATCGCGGAGATAGACCAACCGGTCAGTTTATGCAACGAACCATTGAGCGTATGTGGGGTCAGGTTGTCCTTAGGCGTTGTATCCACCGTCAACGTTTAGAACGCTTCCGGTGATGAACGAGGAGTTGGGCCCGGCGAGGAAAAGGATCGCCTGCGCGACCTCTTCCGGCGTTCCCAAGCGTTTAAGGACGTTCGCTTGCTTCTCGGCTTCGAGCATTTCACTCGACGCCTCGGCGAGATCGACCTGGATCGATCCAATCTGGACCACGTTGACGTTGATCCCTCTGGGCCCGAGATCGTGCGCTGCACCACGACAGAAAGCCGTGATCGCCGCTCTCGTGGCCGCGTAGTCCGCTAAGCCCGGAGCTCCGACCCTGTCGGCGAGGCTGGCACTGAGGGCGATTATTCGTCCTCCGTTTTCCATAAAACGCACGGAAGCCCGAACGAGAGCCGACATAGCCAGCACGGTGCCTGAATACTGTGCTTCAAGCGCGTCCTCGTCCATATCTACGTCATCGACCTGCCAATGGGCGCGATGGTGAGCGTTGGCGATCAAAACATCGATACGCCCCATTGAAGAGACTACGCTTCGCGCCAGGCGGGTGCATTCGACGCTCGATCCGGCGTTTGGCCACTCGAAGGTCATGACCCGTCCACCGACCAGTTGTAGCTCGGTGATAAAGTCGGGAGACAACTCATCAGTATCAACTGTCAGCGCCAGGTCGGCCCCCGCCACGGCAAGCAGTTTGGCGGTTGCGCGTCCAACCCCTTTGTCAGCGTTGGTTATAAGCGCCACCCGGCCTGCAAGCGGGCGTAAGTTGTCGTCGGACAATTCTGGCACTGGCATTTCCTTCAGAACAACAGCAACGAAGCGTATTCCGAGCTTCGCCCATCAAGCCGCGATATGCGAACGGGCGACACCAGTATTGTAAGATTGGGCAGCGTGCGGCCACCACACAAACCGTAACAACGCTAATCAGACTTAACATCGCTTAACTCGCTTAGCGCCGAATGCCGAGACTAGGTTTCATGGCATCCGAAGCAACGAGTTACGCCAATGCAAAACCAAATCTCATCCGCTCAACTGCGTCCGATC
This sequence comes from Sinorhizobium sp. B11, assembly GCA_039725955.1. Classification (NCBI taxonomy): domain Bacteria; kingdom Pseudomonadati; phylum Pseudomonadota; class Alphaproteobacteria; order Hyphomicrobiales; family Rhizobiaceae; genus Sinorhizobium; species Sinorhizobium sp. B11. Next base: position 1,118,947 of record CP091033.1, on the reverse strand, counting down.
AATAATCAGGCCGTAGTGTGGAGTTTGAATACGCATGGCCTCACGGCGCATTTCCCAACGCCGGCGCTAGTCCCCGCTAGGGCACCGACGCTTCCCCGAGGTAGGACGGTTGCCGGCCTGGCCGAATGGCAAAAAAACAAGATTGTGCGGTACATCGACGATAACGTCGAATGCTGCATAAGGGTGCAGGAGCTCGGGGCGCAGGTTCGGCTTAGCGCAAGCCGCTTTTCCAAGGGCTTCAAAGTTTCGTTCGGCAAGTCTCCCTACGACTACGTTCTTGCACGACGGATCGAAGCCGCCAAATTCCTCATCACGTCAACGGACGAACCCCTAAGCCAAATCGCACAGGCATGCGGTCTGAGCGATCAGGCTCATCTTTCAAAGGTGTTCAAACGCCTGGTCGGTGTGACGCCTTTGAATTGGCGGCGACGCCATACGATTGGAACCGGCGTCGCCGCTGTCCCCCATTCTTGGTCGAGGCTCGCACAGTCGTCTGAATCCGCGATGGCGGTATAGGCGCATGGGGCTCTGGCGAAACAGGGTGTCCGGCGCGCCAGTGCAAAGTGGCGAGTGGTTGGCCGTAGAGGCGCTACCCGACGGGTTGTCGGATTTCCAGGATCAGGCGTGCAGCACGAGGCCGCGCGTTAGCAACCACCCGGTGGAGCAATTTAGCACCACCGGGTCACTGCTTTTTCAACGGAGGATACGGTGAGGAAACAATTCTGTCTTTTGACGCTCGTCTGGGTGGCGATCGCGCTTCCTGCTTCGAGCGCGTGGGCTGATGGTGACCCCGAGAAAGGCCAAAAGCTCTTCGCACGCTGCAGCGCCTGTCACGCCACGACCGAGCAGAGCAAGGTTGGCCCGGGGCTCTTTGGGGTCGTCGATCGTCCAGCCGGAACAGCAGATGGCTACGGCTATTCGGCAGCGATGAAGTCATCGGGCCTGACGTGGGACGAGGCTACGCTGGACGCATTCCTCAAGTCGCCTTCGGGCGTCGTAAAGGGCACCCGAATGACCGTGTCGATCCAGAAGGATCAGGATCGCGCCGATGTCATTGCCTACCTGAAAACACTCACTGTCCACTAATCCGGCACCAGAGGAGCGGAAAGATGAAAAGCCTCGTTATTAATGGCGAAACGCATCAGGTCGATGCCCCGGATGAAATGCCGCTCCTTTGGGTGCTGCGCGACATCCTCGGCATGACAGGTACCAAATACGGATGCGGCATTGCCCAGTGTGGCGCTTGTACGGTCCATATAGATGGCGTGGCCGTGCGCGCATGTCAGACGACCATGGATATGATTGACAGCCAGACGATCACGACGATCGAAGGCGTGGGCAAGACGGAAATCGGTGCGAAGGTCCAGGCCGCCTGGCTCGAGAAAGAAGTCGTTCAGTGCGGGTACTGTCAGTCAGGACAGATAATGTCGGCAACGTCTCTGCTCGCCGCCAACCCGAAGCCGACCGACGCTGAGATCGACGAAGCCATGGCAGGCAACATCTGCAGATGCGGCACATACGTCCGGATTCGGGAAGCGATCCACTCAGCATCGGCCTGACCTTCAATGATCAAATTCTTGCGTGAGGAATAGTCAAATGGATCCATTGGAGACCGCCGAAATATGGCACCGTTCAGGGAGAGGAGTGGCTATCGCAACCGTCGTAAGCACATGGGGTTCGTCGCCCCGGCCGGCGGGGAGCAGATTGGTCATCGATGACCAAGGGAATTTCGAAGGATCGGTTTCAGGCGGATGCGTCGAGGGCGCGGTTGTCCTCGAGGCAATAGACGTAATTGGCAGCGGCGAAGCTAGGCTTATCGAGTTCGGCGTTGCGAACGAAACAGCGTGGCGCGTCGGGCTCTCGTGTGGCGGTACTATATCAGTATTCGTATCGAGGCTGAACTGATGGACCTAAGTCTCGTCACCGCACTCAACTCGGCGAAGGCACACAGGATTCCGGTGGTTGAGATCATCAATCTCGTCACAGGAAGCCAGGAATTGTTAAGAGCTGCCGATTGCGTCGACGGTGCGGTCGCCGAAGCTGCACGCCGCGCCCTGACGGACGGACTTTCCTCCAGAACCGAGATCGACGGTATTCCATATTTCCTGAATGTGCATCGTCCCGCGATCCGGCTCTTGATAATCGGCGCAGTCCATATCGCACAGTCATTGGCACCTATGGCGATCCGGGCGGGGATGGAGACCATCGTTATCGATCCGCGGGAGGCTTTCGCAACCGAGGACCGCTTCCCCGGTGTCGTCGTGCTTCCAGCATGGCCCGATGAAGCGTTCGAAGAATTATCAGTCGATGCCAACACCGCGATCGTTGCCCTGAGTCACGACCCGAAAATCGACGATCCGGCTGTCGAGAAAGCTCTGAGGGCCGGTAGCTTCTATATCGGTGCCCTCGGTAGTTCGAGAACCCACGTTGCGAGAATGGAGCGCCTCCGAGCGGAGGGTTTCGAACAGTCGCTTCTTGAGCGCATTCGGGGCCCGATCGGCCTCGACATCGGCGCGAGGGAGCCAGGCGAAATCGCCGTCGCCATCCTTGCAGAGATCATCGCTCATAGGCGATCCAAAATATGACGCGGGAGAGCGAATATGTTCGGCAGGTTTGAGACGAAACTGGCCACCGGGATGATGCTCGGACACCGACTTGCTGTCGGGGGAAAGGTATTTGCAAAGGGACATACCCTCTCATTGGAGGACGTAGCCTTCCTCCTTTCGCACGGGGTTTTCGACGTGCTTGCACATCGGTTCGAGGAACATGAGATCGACGAGGTCACAGCCGCCGACATCCTGGGTGTTCCTTTTGCCAAAGAGGGTGTGGTTTCGAAGTCGGCCGTCGGCGGAAGAGTAAATTTCTACGCCAAGGGTGATGGCCTGTTCATCGCTCAGCGCGACCTGATCAACTCATTCAACAGCATCAATCAAGCGGTCACGTTCGCGTGCATTGACGATCGCAGCCGGGTAACAGAGGGCGATCTCGTCGGCACGCTCAAGATCATACCGCTTGCGGTCGGATATCGGACTGTGGAGACCGCAAGGCTGGTAGCTTCCACCCGGCCGCCAATATCCGTACGGCCGTTTGAATCCCGAACTGCTACGCTGGTCTCAACCACACTGCCGTCACTTAGCGCGAAGATCGTAGAGAAGACCACGCGAATAACCGCGACTCGGTTGAAGGAGCGAGGCTCGACGCTGGTCTCGGCGCTATACTCGGAACACGATACGCATGCGTTGGCCGAGGTTCTGCGAGTGGAAGTCGATCAAAGAGCAGGTTCGAACCATATGCTCATCGTGTTCGGGGCGTCGGCCGTAGCGGATGCGAACGACGTCATTCCCGCGGCGATCCGCGAGGCGGGCGGAACGGTTGAGCGAGTAGGGATGCCTGTAGATCCCGGCAACTTGGTCGTAATCGGAATGATTGCCGACGTTCCAGTGATTGGAGCGCCAGGATGCGCGCGCAGTCCATCCCTGAATGGTCTTGATTGGGTGCTGGACAGGCTGCTTGCGGGCGATCGCATCGACAGCGGTACGATCGCCAAGATGGGCGTTGGGGGATTACTCAAGGAAATCTCGTCGCGGCCCCAGTTGAGGGAGGCGTCGACCAATAATGTTGAGACGCCGGACTTCAGGGAATCTGCGTGACCAAGAGTTGCGGCGCAGGCAAGCGAAACCACGCTAGCCCGCGCATTCTCTGATGTCGGCATCAAGCCGTTTTGTAGCCGCCGGAAATCCAGCTTGAAACCAACTCGGCATAGGTGTCTGCCGCATCTTCCCAAACGAAATGTCCGGCATCGACGACTTCGGCGCGGCAATGCGGCAGCCGGTCGGCAAGAAACTGCCCGTTTGCGGGCGGGACGATCGGGTCATCCTTGCCCGAGATCACCAGCGTCGGAGTCTGGATCGACGGCAAGAGCCCAGCAAGTATCGGAAGGTCCTGCTTATAGGCTCGAACAAAGTCCGCCGCTTCGTTCCAACGTTGCCCATTGGAAGAGCTCTTGTAGTCCTGCAGGATGAATTCGGGGACCGACACGCGTGCTGTTGTCTTGACCAGCTCATAGACACGGTTGCCACCATCGAAATTGGCGAAGTCGCCCTTCGATGAATTCATGATCTGACGTAGGGACTCGCCGAAAACCTCTTCGTTCGTTCCACCGCTGCCGCCGACAATGCTTTCGAAGCGCTCCTCATGGCGACTGGCTGCGTAAAGCACCGCGAGCGTGCCGACATCAGGAGCCACCACGTGAGCGCGTTCGATGTTTAGGGCGTCCATAATGCGGATGAGAAACTCCCCCATGGCATGGGGCGACATAAGGTCTGCCCGGCCCTCAGACATACCAAAGCCCGGTAGATCAACTGCGGTCAATGGTCCGAGTTCGCTGATACGCGCCCATACCAGATTGAACGCGAAGACGCTTTCCGGCCAAGGTGCGGTGAGCAGCACAGGGATGCCGGGAGCATCTTTAGCGCTAACAGTTCGTACCTTGATGCCGTCGATGGAAATGAATGCCGTGGTTTCGGGCATTCTCAAACCGTTGGTCATTGAAATAGCCTCCTGTTCGGTTGCGGCGTTGGGAAAATCAATCGTCAGGATAGGCTTGGGAAAGAGTTCGGATATTTGACAATCCGGCTCCGCCGCAGGTTTTCGAACGGCCGCATCTTACAATATCGGGATGCCAGCGCGTGGTTCCATGCTGCCAATTCGAAAAGCGAGGCAGCAATGAACGACATTGAAAAATTCGACTTCCTTATTTTTGGCGGCGGCAAGGCAGGCAAAACCCTCGCTATGGAGCAGGCAAAGGCAGGGAAAAAGGTCGCGGTTGTAGAAGCCGGAATGATCGGCGGCTCATGCATCAATGTCGCTTGCATCCCCAGCAAAACCCTTATTCGCAGCGCCGAAGTCGCACACGCGGTCAGGAACACGGCCGAATTCGGCATCGCTGTCGACAGCGTTCGCCACAGTATCGACGTGGTGAAAGATCGCACGGCGAGGGTTGTCGCCGAGATGGTCGCGACGAACCAAGCCGGCTTTAACGCGAGCGGATTTGACCTGGTTCTTGGCTGGGGACGTTTTGTCGCCCCTAAGACCATCGAGGTTGAAACGGAAAATGGCCTGCGAAGGCTCACGGGCGATCAGGTGTTCATCAATCTTGGAACCGTTGCGGACATCCCTGATGTCCCTGGGCTAGCCGCTGCGAACCCGATTACGCATGTGGATGCTCTGAAACTGGGAGAGTTGCCCACCCGTCTCATCGTCATCGGTGGCGGCTATATCGGAATGGAACTCGGGCAGGCGTTTCGGCGTCTTGGCGCGGAGGTCACCATCATTGAACGTGGACCGCGCCTTGCCCCGCGCGAAGACGTTGATGTCAGCGAAGCCATCCTTAAAACTCTCAATTCAGAAGGCGTCGATGTGGCCCTCAGCGCCTACGACCTGACCGTTTCGGGTCGTTCGGGCGACCGCGTTACGGTACGATGCGCCGACGGGCGGTCGTTTGAAGGTTCCCATATCTTGGTTGCTTCGGGCCGGCGGCCGCGGACCGCCGACGTTGGGTTGGAACTCGCCGGCGTCGATCTCGACGAACGCGGTTTCGTGAAGGTCGATGAGCGGCTGCGCACGAGCGCACCCGATGTCTGGGCTATGGGCGAGGTCGCTGGCACGCCGATGTTTACCCATGCGTCGCTCGACGATTACCGTATCGTCAAAAGCGCGATGAACGGCGGAAACCGCACGACCAAAGATCGTTTGATTCCGTACTGCGTGTTCATCGATCCTGAATTCGCAAGGATCGGCAAGAACGAGACCGACATGGCGAAGGACGGCGTTGAATACCGTGTGGCCAAGCTTCCCATGGATGTTATTCCACGTGCCAGAACCCTCTCGCTTCGAAAGGGATTCATGAAAGCCATTATCGCCCACGACACCGATACGATACTTGGGTTCAGCATGATCGGCGTGAACGCGGGTGACGTGATGAGTGTCGTCCAGGTGGCGATGCAAGGCGGGCTGCCTTTTACCGCCTTGCGGGACGGGATTTTTGCCCATCCGACCATCACCGAAGGTCTCAACATGCTCTTTGCAAACGTCAGCGCCCCGGCCAAGCGCAGCTAAGAAGAGTTTGGAGATCAACGACGATGTTAGCAAACGCTTCGACTATCGAAACTAGATATGCGGACTTGGAAGGTCGTAGGCTTGCCTATCGGCAGTTCGGAGATGGTCCGCCGTTCGTGCTCGCCGTCCGGTTCAGGGGAACCATGGATTCCTGGGATCCGCTATTTCTTGACGAGCTCGCCAAGACATTCACGGTGGTGATCTTCGACTATACGGGGCTCGGTGGATCAACCGGCACACCGACATACGACCGCGCGTCGCTTGCGAAGGATGCAAAGGACCTGATCGATTTCCTTGGCTTTGACAAAGTCGTGGTGGGTGGATGGTCGCTGGGCGGAGTTGTGGCACAGGTCTTTGCTGTGACTTATCCGGAGAAGGTTTCGCAGGTTGTCTTGATCGGAACGGCACCTCCGGGACACCCTAAGGTGAGCGCCGAGCCGCTTTTCATCAAGACCGCGATGAACTCTGTGAACACCTTGAATGACGAGTTCGTCCTGTTCTTCGAACCCGCATCGGAAGGTAGCAGGGCTGCCGCGAGGCGAGCTCATGATCGTATCGCCGAACGTAGGACCAACACATCCCCACCGATACCGGAAGCGACCTTCATGAAACTCCTCAGTGAGGCGAAAGACAGGTCCACCATCTACCCAGACCCCGAGGGCGCTCACGCGAAGAAACTCGCTGCTGGCGAGGTCCCCTTGTTGGTGATTGCTGGTGATCACGATATTGCTTGCCCGGTGGAAAACTGGCTGGAATTGGTGCGCGACTGGAAGTCGCATCATATCGTCACCTTGCCGCAGGCCGGCCATGGTCCGCATCACCAGGAACCGATCTATTCCGTCGACGTAATCACGTCGTTCGTCCGGAACCACCAAAGGCACTAAGATCCGTAATTCAACGTCTCAATCCAATCGTTTCCTTAACATCTGAGGACCTAGACCGATGCACGCTTCTCGCTTCTTTCATCGTGGATTCTGTTTGTGCTGCGTGGCGGCCGAGCCCTCTGCCGCCGCCGGCGGTCCAATGCTGACACCTGCACAGGCCTATGCGAAATCGCGCGGCATTGTGAATGCTATGAAGGACTACGCCGCCTCGTCTCCGATTTCGCTTCACGAGGTGCGTGGGAGGCTCACGGTTCTCGAGGGCTCAGGCGGTAACATGCTTGCCAGCTTCGGCGAAGATGGAATGTTCCTCGTGGATGCGGGCATCGCCGTATCGGAGACGAAGATCAAGGAGAGCCTAGCCTCCTTGGGAAGTTCCAAAGTTGCCGCCGTAGTAAATACGCATTGGCACTTCGATCATGCTGACGGCAACGATTGGCTCGGCCGGGAAGGAGCCAAGATCATTGCGCACGAAAAGACGCTTTCTCACCTGAGCGCGGCGCAGCGTGTCGAGGACTGGAATTTTGACTTTCCGCCTTCCGCGATCCAGGCTCTTCCGTCGATCGTGGTGGGTGACACACACGAGTTGGATATCAACGGGGATCCCGTACGCCTGAAGTTTTACGGGAACGCCCACACCGACGGTGACCTCTCGGTATTTTTCCAGAATTCGAACGTGCTGCACACCGGGGATACATTCTGGAACGGAATCTACCCGTTCATTGACCGGTCCACCGGTGGCACCATTGATGGCATGATCAGCGCCGCGCAGTGGAACGTCGATATCTGCGATGCTGACACTCTCGTCGTATCCGGACACGCAAACCCCATCGGGAACCGCGAAGAACTCAAGGCTTACCTGGAAATGCTTGTTGCCATCAGGGAGTCGATCTCCGCGAACAAGAGCAAAGGCATGAGTTTGGAAGAGGTACAGGCTCAACGTCCAACCTCGTCGTTCGACGCCGTCTGGGGCCAGTTCGTGATTACGCCGGACTTCTTCACCAAGCTTGTCTACGAAAGCCTGTAGTCGCGCTTACACTGATTGGCGACGTGCTACAGAGATGACCTTGCCCCCAAGTTTTATCCAGTTTTGAGTTCGCTCCAACGGTTTTGGGTTGCTGTATTCGGGGCGGTAGCGGCGGGTTGCGGTGCGGAGCCATTTCGGCTGCGCAGCACCGCATCACGTCGCGGGTTGATTGTCTGAGCGAACTCGGCAGGTGTCATCCAGCCGAGGCCGGAATGCGGTCGGTGATCGTTGTAATCGCTGCGCCAGTTTGAAAGCGCTGATCGAGCTTGGGTCAGTGACGAGAAGAGAGTTTCATTCAAGAACTCGTCTCGCAGCCGCCCATTGAAGCTTTCGATGAAGGCGTTCTGGATCGGCTTGCCCGGCGCGATGTAGTGCCATTCCACCTTGGTCCGATCCGTCCAATTCAGGATCGCATTGCTGGTGAACTCGCTGCCATTGTCGCTGACGATCATCTTTGGCTTGCCACGCCCCTCGATGATCCGGTCAAGCTCGCGTGCAACCCGCAGACCGGAAAGTGATGTATCGGCGACGAGTGCCAGGCATTCCCTGGTGCAATCGTCGACGACCGTCAGCACCCGGAACCTGCGACCGTCGGTGAGTTGATCCGATACGAAGTCCAGCGACCAACGATCATTGGCTGCCATCGGGACAAGCATCGGTGCTCGCGTGCCAATCGCTCGCTTGCGACCGCCGCGCTTGCGCACCGTCAGCTTCTCTTCCCGATAGAGCCGGAAGAGCCTCTTGTGGTTCACAATGTGGCCCTCGCGCCTGAGCAGCACGTGAATGCGTCGATATCCGAAGCGGCGACGTCCATGCGCCAACGCCTTCATTCGCTCGCGAAGGTCATGATCGTCGCTGCGGCTCGTTTCATAACGGATCGTCATCCGGCAAACGCCGATGGCTTTACACGCCCGCCGTTCACTCATCTGATGGTGGCTCATCAGATGCTTGACAGCGTTCCGCTTTGCTGCGGGCGTCACCACTTCTTTCCCAAAAGGTCTTTCAAAGCAGCATTGTCGAGCATGGCATCCGCCAGGAGCCGCTTCAGCTTCGTGTTCTCGTCCTCCAGGGTCTTCAACCGCTTGGCCTCGGACACGTCCATGCCGCCGAACTTGGCTTTCCACTTATAAATACTGGCATCGCTGACGCCGTGCTTGCGGCAAAGCTCCGCGACTGGCGTGCCCGCCTCGTGCTCCTTCAGAATGCCGATGATCTGTTCGTCTGTAAAACGCTTGCGCTTCATTCCCTGGTCCTCTCAATGGGCCAGAGCTTACTTCAAAATGGATTATTTCAACGGGGCAAGGTCAGAGACCCAGGTTTGAAGTCAGACTTGGGTTTCTGTGATGCCTAGTTGGAATGGGCTGGGGCAATCGGCGCAAGAAGTGTTTTGACGGCTGCATTCCCGCATGGACGCTTTAGATGAGTGTTCTTGCTTCCACCACATCTGCGGTGGCGAGCTCTTCATCGAACCCTGCCAGTGTCTGATCAAGCCGACTTCTCGCGGCGGCGTGACCATCTATCGGTGCACACTTGACCAAAGTCGCGGCGCAGCGCAGCTCCCAGAACCTGGCGCTTTGCTGAGACGAAAGTAGGTATCCTTCCATGATGAGTTTGCGAGCTGCGTCCGCGTCCTCATCGAGGAGCAGGAAACCCTTTAGGCGGTAGAGTTCTGCCCGGCACCATCCGGCATTTTTCGATAAAGCCCGATCAATGGTCGCACGGTCCGCAAGGTGGCCGCCTACGATCAGGCAATTTTCGAACCGAGCTCCCTTCGCGTTTGCCACGGCTTTATTGAAACGCTCTTTGTCATCAGTCGCGATCGCCGCCGATACTTGCTCGAACGTGTAAGCCCATTCCTGCCAACGCAGCAGGGAGTTATTGGCAGATTTTTCTAAGAGGAGGTGGAGCAGACGGTTACCGGATTCGACTTCCCTCATTCCAAAAGCAGTGGGGCAGGCTGACACAGCAAGATACAGGCAGGTCGAAATCGCGTGGTCCAGGCTAATTGCTTCAGCCAACACGGCATCAAGTCGCTCCATGGCCTCGGTCAGTCTTCCCTGAACCCACAAGGTTTTCACGACGGTTGAAAGGGCGCTGATCCTTTGATCGTAGCTTGCGCCATTGTTGAGTGTTCCGCGAACGCCGGCCTTCGCCATGTCGAGGGCTATATTGGCATGTCGCATAGCGCCGCCGAAGTCACCGATATAGTGAAGGTTATGGTTGAGCATGCGGCTCACTGCATTGGGCAATTTCGCACCGCAAAGATCGTCGAACTGCCGCGCTACTTTGATGGCATCAATGTAGTCCGCATTCATCGTATGGATCGCTGTTATGCCGCCACTGGCACGAAGAATACCCATATGATCGTCAAGGTCTTTGGCGATCGTCATGGCCTGGGAGTATTCGGCGAGGGCTTGTGGATCGCGTTCCGAGCTTTTGATGTGATACATCGTGCCAGCGTGCGAAAGCCGCAGGTACATCTCGTGGCGTGGATCCAAAGCTTTGGCGGCGGGGGCCCGAGCGAGCGCGGTCTCGATCACCGCCAACTGTTCGGTCATTAGTCCCAGCTGCGTCCAGATAATGTTGGAAGTGGCGGTGAGTTCTATTCCAAGGGCATCGTCTCCGTCGGAGGAGAAGGCCCAAGCCAAGGCGATACGCAAATCGTGAATGAGTGCACCATGCAGTCGCAGCCACTCGTCGGTCTCAAGCTTAGTCCAGTCCGCCTCGGCCTTCTTTAAACTGTCGGAGCAATAGCGTGCATGCGCGAGTTGGGCGTCCCGCTTGAAAGGAGCGGACGACAGTTTCGCGGAAGCATAATGATGTGTCGTTACCAGTAGTCGGTAGCAACCTCGTTCGGAGGCAACGTTCAGCAGGGACTTGAGAAACAAGCCGTCGAACGCTTCGTAGAATTCGTCGTCGGAATGTCGGTCACCGGCAATGGCACGCGCGTCTTCGGCCGTGAACAGACCAGCGAAGGTCGAAAGGCGAAGTAGGAGCTCCTTCTCCAACGGCGACAAAGTCTGGAAACTCCAGTCGAGTGCCGCTTGTAGGGTTTGCTGCCTAGCGGGAGCATTCCGCCTGCCGCGACGTAGAACCGACAGCGGCCTTGCTACGGAGCGGTGCAACTCCTTGATGTCCATATCAAGGGCCCGCGAAGCCGCCAGTTCTATGGCCAGAGGAATGCCCTCCAATTTCCTGACAATGTCCGCGGAAAGGGCAATGGCTTCGGGTTGCCGTAGATCGCGCTCGTCCTTGAACAAGCCCGCCATTTTGTAAAACAGGTCCAAAGCGGCGTAACTTACTGCTTCCTCGGCGATTGTCCCCTCGGGCGGGACGGCCAACGGAGGCAAGCGACGAATGCGTTCAAGCTGAATTCGAAGCGGCTCTCTGCTTGTGGCGAGAATCGTGGACGTCGGGACTTCGAGGAGGATCGATTCAGCTGCCTCGGCTGCTGCATCGATAATGTGCTCGCAGTTATCGAATACGAGAAGGGTCGGAGTCTTTCTCAGTTCTGTCGCCACCGCCTGCAGCAGTTCTGAACCGTAGACGCTTAGGCCGAGCTGACTGGCAAGCGATGGCATCAGGTTGATACTGTCGGATAGGGAGGCCAGATCGAGGAACATCACCCTCCTTTGGCCTACGAACCGTTCCGCAATGGCAACCGCGACGGAGGTCTTGCCGATGCCTCCGGTACCGGTGATCGTTATGATGCGCGACTGCTGTAGAAGATCGGCCGTGGTGTCGATGAATTCATCGCGGCCGATGACCTTGTTCGGGAGGCGTGGAAGGTCGTTCGAGGGCAGGTTAGGCGTCGTCGCGACGGACGCGGCACCGTCGACGCGAACCTGCGGTACGAAGATGTATCCCTTGCCGGGCACGTTGTCGATGAAGCCGCGAGCGCGTTCTCCGAGAGATTTGCGAAGTGAAACCAATGAGACTCGAAGAGTGCCTTCTTCGACCGTTGTGGTCGGCCACACTGCACTTAGCAGTTCATCCTTGCTGATCACCTGACCCGAGCGCTGGGCAAGGACCGCGAGAAGATCGAATGCTCGACCACCTAGTCTTAGTGGATGGCCGTCCTCCATCAGCCTACGGTTTTGAACGTCCAGTTCGAAACCTTCAAAATGCAGAACGCTCATCGTGTCCTCAACCCTTGAATGTCCTGCAGTGGTGCGACGCGGTGTTTCCTAACGAACACCGAGATACGGTTTATTCCCGCGCCTTCGGCTCGTCGAGCCCAGCGAGCTTCCCTTCCTGGGCCTTATAGAAGTACTGACTGCAGATCAGCCAGCCTTTCAGCGGCCTTAATGGTGGGATGCAGGTCAAAAGCATGAATGGCCCTGTGACAAACACTTGAGTCCATACCGAAGCTTCAAAGGAAACTTGAAGCCACACAGCGAGAAGGACACTCGGGACGCATGCAAAGCAAATGACGAAGAAGGCCGGCCCGTCCGCCGGGTCCGCAAACGAGTAGTCGAGGCCACACACTTCGCATGAGCTTCTCACAGTCAGGAAGCCCTTGAATAGGTGGCCTTGCCCGCACCGCGGGCATCTTCCGCGTAGACCCGTGCTTACGGGCGGCAAAGGTGGATATTCGTTCGTCATCGCGAATTCCCGTCGTAAGATGTCACAAAAGGTCACGATCGCCAGAGGCCAATTGGAACCCCTTTAGCCCCTCACTCCTTCGCTGCGGTACCGCGTAGCACGCGTATCACCGCGAAGATTGTCAATTTCGATCCTCCGATTTTGCCGCTCGCCTCATGGAAACCGGATCATCCAAGATTTGATGGTGCAAGCCACTATCCTTGTGCCCGGATAATTCGCGCTTCCAGATAATGACCCGCGCGAGCAGTTTCGAAAAAATAGGGGAACCACCTTTGGCGCGAGTTCTCGTCCTGTTTGCGCACCCGGCGCAACGGCCGGCCAGTATCAATACGTCGATGGCGAGGCGCGCCCAGCAGCTTGCGGGGGTTACCTTCGTCGATATCTACGCCGAATATCCTCGTTTCGACATCGACATCGAACGTGAGCAGAGGCGATTGCTGGACCACGACGTGATCGTATTCCAATTTCCTCTTTTCTGGTACTCGACGCCAGCGCTGCTGAAGCAATGGCAAGATCTCGTTCTCGAGTACGGCTTCGCTCACGGACCACACGGGAAAAAGCTTGCCGGAAAGCAGGCGATCGCTTGCATAACCACCGGCGGAAGCATTCGAGACTATTCGCATGACGGTGGAAACAAGCATCCGTTTTCATTGTTTGTCCTGCCCTTGCGACAGACCATTGAACTTTGCGGAATGACCTTTCTTCCGCCGTTCGTGTTGCACGCGGCTAACCACATCGATTCTACATCCGCGAAAATTCATGTCGAGACCTATCCCATACTCCTGGAGGGCCTCCGTGATGGATCGTTAGACATCGGCGCGCTCCGACATCGCGAACAGATTACGGCAGTAGATCTTGCCGAACTCGCTGACAGTCAGGAGACCAACTGATGTCCGGCTTTCTCCTTCCTGCTTTCGCGTATCTCGCTTCCTCGGTCTTCGCTGTCATCATCTCCCGTCGGCTCGGTCTCGGTTCCGTGGTCGGATATATTGTTGCGGGCGCATTGATGAGCCCGGTTCTGCAGCTATCGGAAGCAAATGCCGGCTATCTTGAACAGCTATCGGAATTGGGCATCGTGATGATGCTCTTCCTGATCGGCCTCGAGATTGATCCCAAGATGGTCTGGCGCTTGCGCGCAAAGCTCGTAGGGCTGGGCGGCTTGCAGGTAATCTTGACGGTCGGAGTCGTCACCGCTGTTGGCGTTTTCCTTCATATTGAATGGCAGCAGGCGGTTCTGTTTGGTTTCGTCGCCGCTCTCTCATCGACTGCCATCGTACTGCAGACCCTTGAAGAGAGGGGAGTGCTGGACTCGGATGGGGGACAGGCGAGTTTTGCCGTCCTTCTATTCCAGGACCTGGCAGTCATCCCGATGCTTGCCTGCCTTCCACTGATGGCCGCCGGCGATCAGACGTCTGGGGTCGATCACGGTAGTGGTTGGCTTTCGGGCCTCCCAGGGTGGGTAGCCGCTCTTCTAACGCTTGGTGCCGTGGCGGCGGTCGTTGTCGGCGGCAACTATCTATCACGTCCAATCATGCGCGCGATCGCACGAGACCGCCTTCGCGACATCTTCACTGCATTTGCACTGTTGGTAGTCGTGGCGATCGCCCTGCTGATGTCGTTGGTTGGATTGTCGCCGGCGCTCGGCGCTTTTCTCGGCGGGCTCGTGCTCGCGAACAGTGAATTCAAGCACGAACTTCAAAACGACATCGAGCCTTTCAAAGGGCTGCTGCTCGGCCTGTTTTTCATGACGATTGGCGCGAAGATCGACCCTTCCGTCTTGGTGGCAAACTGGGATTCCGTGATCGAAGCAACTGCCGTGATGGTGGCCATAAAAATCGTGGTCCTCTTTCCGCTCGGACGTCTCTTTCGATTGCGAGATGCTGCGGGATGGCTTTTCGCGCTCGGCTTGGCGCAGGCGGGCGAATTCGGATTCGTCCTCCTCTCGCTCGGTCAAAGCATGGGCCTGATAACTGGCACCTCGGCATCGATTGGAGTGCTGGTTATTGCGTTAGGAATGATAATCACGCCGGGGCTTTTCATACTCTTCGATCAGATTGTCGTAAGGATTGAGAGAGGGAAAACGCCGTCCGCGGAGCCAGAGAGGCCGGGCAGCGGCAAAGTCATCGTCGCAGGGCTTGGCCGGTTTGGCCAGATCGTCAATCGAATGTTGCTGGCCAACGGTTTTGTACCGGTTGTCCTCGATTATCGTGCTGATGTTGTCGATGACCTGCGCAAGTTCGGCGTGAAATCATACTTCGGCGATGCTGGTCGTCCGGATCTTCTTCACTCGGCGGGCGTCGATAAAGCGGATCTACTTGTTGTCGCGATCGACGATCCAGATCGTACGGTTCAGATCATCGAGGCGGCCCGTCGAGCAAACCCGCGGATCACAATCATCGCTCGCGCTTATGACCGGCTGCATCACTACCGCCTGGTCGATGCGGGAGCGGACCATATTGTCCGCGAGTTGTTTGGCAGCTCGGTGGAGGCCGGCGGGCTCGCGCTTAAAGCAATGGGAATGCATCCCTACGAAGTTGAAAAGCGAAAGAGCGTATTCGTCCAACAGGATCTCGCCGGCCTCGCACGAATGGCCACGCTGCTGGACGAAACGACGACACGCATTTCCGACAACGAGCGCTTTGTCGCGGGATTCAACGACATCGGACGAGTCATCCAGGAGGCCATGTTGGGTCGGCGCGAAAAGTACGACGACATGGTTCGGCGTGGATGGAGCCCTCCGGACCTTGACGGCGGTCACGCTCCCGAAAAGCCAACATCAGAGGAACCAGCTTTAGGAGCAGGACGATGAAATATTCCATGAAAATCTTGCTGGGTCTGGTGCTCTTGGCGGCAATTGGGGCGGTTGGAGCCGGCTTGTTCTTTTTCTATCCCCATTCGCTTCCCGAGGTAGCCGCAAGTCCAGCGCAGCCTTCCGGGCAGGAACTGATCGCCCGCGGTGAATATTTGACGATCGCTGGCGACTGTGCTGCCTGTCACAGCACGAAAGGCGGAAAACCATTCGCGGGAGGGCTGCCATTCAAGCTTCCGTTCGGGACAATCTACTCATCCAACATCACCCCCGACAACGACCATGGTATAGGCAACTGGAGCGATGCAGAGTTCGTGCGCGCGATGAGGTCGGGCGTTGGCCAACATGGCGAGAACCTGTATCCCGCATTTCCGTATGCATCGTACGCCTTGCTTTCGACTGACGATATCCTCGCCATTCGTGCCTACCTTAAAACAGTCACGGCCGTTGCGGACGCCGCACCAGAAAATTCGCTCGACTTTCCCTTCAATCAACGCTGGCTGATGCGCGGATGGAACCTCCTGTTCCTGCCCTCGCATCCCCTGGAGAACGATCCATCGAAGGACGATCTGTGGAACCGGGGTGCTTACCTCGTAGAGGGCTTGGCGCACTGCGGCGAGTGTCACACCCCCCGCGGCCTCATGTTCCAGCGGAAACAAGGCCAAGCCCTGTCAGGTGGCGAGGTAGACGGATGGAAGGCATGGAACATCACGAGCGATCCCGAGAGCGGTATCGGCAGCTGGAGCGACGAAGACCTGAGGGCTTTCCTCGCAAGCGGACATGCGAAGGGTCATGGTCCTGCCGGCGGCGCGATGCGTGAGGCGATCGACCTTTCGTTCAGCAAACTGCCGTCATCCGACATCGAAGCTATCGTGTCGTATCTCCGCACGGTTCCCGCCATCAAGACCGATCCCGAAACCAAGGTTGTCCCATCAGTGCCGCCCGCATCTGCCACGGCATCTGAGGATCTCGGTGGTCGCCTCTTCGCGGGCGCGTGCTCGAGCTGTCACGGGAAGGATGGCAGCGGGCTTGTGAACGACCGGGCGTCGATTCAGGGCTCGCATGCTGTCAACGATCCAGAAGGCAGCAATCTAGTTAGGGTGATCCTTCAAGGTTCTTCGAATGAGGCACATTTGCCGGGCCAAACGATGCCTGCCTTCCGCGCGATTTATTCTGACGACGAAGTCGCAGCGCTCGCGAACTACGTGATCGGGCGGCTAAGTGGAAAGAGCGGTAAGGTAACGGCGAAGGATGTGGGAGAGGCGAGGGAGTGAAACCTCTCGCCAACCTATCTCGACGATATCGCGCCCGATTTTTCGCCCGACGTTGATGCAGGTGCTCCTGGCTGCTGCCTACATGCGCTTGCTCGCTTTTCACCTCTAGTCTTGCCAACTCCGAAAGATTGCCTCGTTCCTCGGGCGGCTCCTTCTCGGTGCCGTCGAGTGGCTCGGGTCTTGGCGACCTCGAACTACCCACGGGAAAGGAGGATTAGCGGTCACTTCGGAAGTCGAGGCGTGCCTGGACCCCGTGGAGAGTTCTCACCAGGAACATCATTTGAAGATGCCCGCGGCGCTAGGCTTGTCATTGCGAAGGGCTCACGGCAAGCAAGAAGTAGGCGTCCCATAGTCTCACGAATACGAAGCACGCGCGCAGGAGCTCCGCTTCATCCATGTCGCGAGGGGTAGGCAGCGTGCGGCAAATTAGTTCTCAAAATGAGGTTCGTTGCCAGGCTGGAACCGAAATTTCAACAGTCTGTGAGGAATGCCTCTAGTGGGAGGTGAACGCTCGGAATGACCGTGGGCTCAACGGGCTCTTCGGTGCCGCGGTCATCAACGCTACCACAACTAATCCAGCGACCGCGAACCAAAATGCCGCGAAAAAGCTGTCGCTGTATGCCAGGACGTTGGCTTGGGCTCGAGCGGAAGCTGAAACCGTGGCGAGCGCCTTTGCGGATCCGTTGCCCATGCGATCGAACAGATGACTCAGTTCCGACAGTCTGTACCTTAGCAGTGGAGAGCCATTTGCTAGGCCTACCCCGAGTGCGTTGGAATGAAATTGCTCTCGGTACCGAATGAGTGTCGCGATGAAGCTCGACGTGAGTTCAGCGCTTCCCAATCGACAGACCTGAATGTACGCGGATGTAGCCGTTGAAGTTTTCGGGTCAGAGTTGCCCACGAGGAACACAAACGCGGCAAAATACGTCATGGCCTGTCCTGCGGTGCTAAGCAGGAGGATTGGCCTGAAGCTCTCCGGAAACCACTGCGAGGTGACCTCTGTACCCATTAATGCGGCAATTCCAGTGGTTGACATGCCGATGATCAGGACGATGCGGGCGTCGATGAAGTAGAGAGCAACTCCAGAGACGGCAACGAGGAAAAACGACGGGATCACAGCATACCAAACGAACAGGTCGCCGATCTGGTACGGTCGAAGCGCGGTGACCGTCTGCATCATGCCGGGGATTAGACTGCTACCCATTGCGCTTGCAAATGTGAAAATCGTTACCGCGGCAAGTCCCAGCGACACGTTGCGAATGCGGAGAACGCTGACGTGCGCCCAAGGTTGAGCGACAACAGCCTCGTTGCCCAGGAACAAGAGGAACAGAAATCCACCTGCCATCAGAGTGCTTACGACTGTTCCAGATTCCAGCCAATCCAGCCGGTTGCCTTGGTCCAATCCGACGTAGAGAAATGTCATGGAAGCACCGAGCAACAGCATGCCGCCCCAATCGGCTTTTCCGAGCTGGTTCTGATCGATCGGTTCTTTCGGCGCGCCCAACACGAGGAAAATGCCAATAAGCGGCGCTAGCACGACATCTTGCCAGTAGAGCCACTGCCACCCGAAATCCTCGCCGTAGTAACCTACAAGAGCGAAGCCGAGGCCCTGAGAGAGCGGTATACGCAGGGTATAGATGGCGAGGCCAATCAGCCAGTGCTTGGGTTGGAGGTTTCGAAACACGATCATCAACGTCGCCGGGATGAACACCCCAAGAAGAAGTGCCCGAAACACATGCGCGATGATCAAGAGCGTATGATCGTGTATCGCGGGGATGCTCAGCGACAGCACGGAGTACACGATACTAGACGGCACCATTATTCTACGCACGCCATATACCGTGATCAACCAAGCTACAGCTGGCGCGATCAATATCTGAGGCGCGTTCGCCGCCGTGTAAAACCAAGCCCCTTCATCGAAGCCCATGCCGAACGCCCCACGTAGGTCGGGAAGCCCGACCGTAAAGACGCGGGTATCGAAGCCCACCACGAAGGAAGCTAGCAGCAGGGCCGCAACTATGAAGACTGGTCGTTTCGCCCCAGCCGGCCGCGGAATGGACGAGTCCATAAGTGGCTCAGTCATTGGCGTTGTCTCCGCGTATCGACGGTCACAATCGCCGACAGGCCGGGGCTCGGAACGTCGCGTAACGGCTGGCCGTAGTCGATCGTGATCCTGACCGGGATACGCTGCACCACCTTGGTGTAGTTTCCGGTGGCGTTGTCAGGTGGGAGCAATGCAAATGTCGATCCGCTAGCTGGCGACATTCTCTCGACCTTGCCTCGCAAGATCTTGCCCGGAAATGAGTCGAGTTTCACCTCGGCAACCTGACCGACGTGCATATTTGCTAGCTGAGTCTCCTTGAAGTTCGCTGTCACGTACACTTCGTTCGGAACAATCGGCACAATGTTGCCTCCGATGCTTAGGTAGTCGCCGACATGCGCGGACTGCTTACCTACCGTCCCATCAAAAGGCGCATAGATACGCGTAAACTCGCGATGAAGCTCAGCTGCGGTAAGGGATGCGGATTGCGCTGCGATCTGCGCATCCAAGAGACTTTCCTGCCCCCGCAAGACGTCCAACTGAGCTTTCTGCTGATCGATAGCCGCCGCGGTCGACTCCGCTGTCGCCTGTGCTTGAAGATAGGCTGCGTGGGACTGTTGCAGCCGTTGCTCCGTGCTCGCCTGACCAAGGTTTTGTTGCCGCTCGTATTCGAGCCTTGATTGCTCAAGCGACGCGAGTGCGGAATCGTGTTGGGCTGTAGCGGCGACGATGGCCGCAAGTTGTAATGCCTCCTGGTTCGTGAGGTTTGCCCGCGATGATCTCGCGGCCGAAACATTCGCCGACGCGAGCGAAGCCGCCGCATCGTATTCCCTTGGATCAATCTCAGCGATGAGATCGCCTTTTCTGACATGTTGGTAATCGGCGACATGAGCCGAGACGAGGTTGCCGGATACCCTGGCGCTAATAAAACTGACGTCTGCACCGACCGCGGCGTCGTTTGTGGTTTGATAGGAGGCGTTTGAAGTCCATTCGTTCCAATTTCCGCCCGCGTAAAAAAACTCCGGCCAGCGCCACCCCTACGGCGATGACTGGCAGCAGCATTCTGCCTGACGCGCTCGGCCGTTCCGGCTTCTCGACCCCGATTTCGGGAGATACGCTCCGGGCATCGGGGATTGCTGGTGCTATTTGAGTAGTTATGGAGGTTGCGTTCATCGGAGTGCTTTGCGATGGCAGCCTATGCGCGGCAATGACGGCCATCGCAGCTGTTGCGAGAACAGCATGCTGCACTTCATGAGAGGTTCCGCGGGGACTGCGCGCACTCGGGTTTCGCGCAGTCCCACACTTTATGCGGCGGCGATGCCGTTCAGTGTCTCGTAGTCGAGATCCGAGAGCACGATCTCACGCGAGGCGACGTTCTCTTCAAGATGATCCACTTTAGACGTCCCGGGGATCGGAAGAATGACGGGGCTCCGCCTTAGCATCCAAGCCAGCGCAATTTGCGTTGGAGAGGCTTTGTAGGCATGCGCGATTTCATCCAGGACGGAGCCTCTGCGGGTGAGTTCACCCGACCCGAGCGGATACCAAGGAATGAAGCCGATGCCGTTCTGCTCGCAGTATTCGAGTACGTCTTCGCTTTCGCGATCAATAAGGTTGTAACGGTTCTGCACCGTGGCGACCTTGAAATATTTCGATGCTTGCTTGATCTGTTCAACCGAGACTTCGCTTAGGCCGGCGTTTTCGATGGTGCCTGCGTCAATGAGCTTCTTGATGGCGTCAAATTGTTCGGATGGAGGCACGCGCGCATCGATGCGATGCAATTGCCAGAGGCCGATGCGCTCCACACCGAGCCTTGTCAAACTCCCGTGCGCTTGCGCTACCAGATATTCCGGGCGTCCATTCTGGCCCCACTGGCCGGGGCCGCCGCGAGTCAGGCCCGCTTTGGTCGCGACGAGCATTCCAGGATATGGGTGCAACGCTTCTCTAACGAGCTCTTCGGAAATATTGGGGCCATAAGAGTCGGCGGTATCCACGAAATTGACGCCCAGTTCAGGAAGCCGGCGCAGTGTCTTCAAGACGCCTAAGCGGTCAGTGGGTGGTCCCCACACACCCGGGCCTGTGATGCGCATTGCACCGTAGCCCAGCCGGTTAATTTCATGGTTCCCGATCTTGAATTTCATTGAGACGGCGGTTGGGGTCGTGGACATATTGTCCTCCTTGATGTTCGGCAATCTACGGTCGCTGTGACGCGGCGAAAACGAAGTCTTTGATCAGTTTATTGTGCGCGCGGATTTGAGACTTGTATGATCGGGCTTGCACGTGGTCGGAGGCACAGGTCGCGCGTTTGAGGGCTGGATCGTCCAAGAAGCTCGAGTAAGAGCGTGATCCCTTGGGTTCGGGTCGACGAATCCGATCGATGTCGCCCCGAAGGACAACGCGATAGTCCTTCGCGCCACAGCGGTCGCATGGTTCCGCTGTTGGGATGCCCCTGCCCAAGATTGTGCCCTCAACAGGGCAGGGGCGTTTTGGGTTCAGTCGCGACAAACCGGTCCTACTGGAGATAACCGATGTGGTCGTGCGTGGGTGTCGCCGCGTAAGCGGAATAGGTTTCCGCCCTATCCTGGTAACCGGAGATCACCAGGGCTGTGTGCGTGACAGCTGGCGCGGTTTTTTCATTTCGCATGGGTCGACGAGGACAAAGAATTCGACGCTCTTTCGAGGTAAGCGAATTTGCACGGGGCGCATCCATGCGGTTCGACGCGCTGAGACGGACAGTCATGCCGCGACGCACATCCTTCGGCACACACCTAGACCGATATCGGCATTTGGGCGGCGGACGGTGTCGTCCGCCGCGGACCGATGCTTCAGATACGTCAGGCTTTGATGAAGGCCAGAAGGTCAGGGTTGATGACGTCCGCATGCGTCGTCAGCATTCCGTGCGGATAACCCGCGTAGACCTTGAGCGTGCCGTTCTTGAGGAGTTTGACCGAGAGCTTGGCCGAGTCATCGATAGGGACGATCTGGTCGTCGTCGCCATGCATGACAAGCGTCGGCACTGTGATCTTCTTCAGGTCTTCGGTTTGATCCGTCTCGGAGAAGGCCTTGATGCCGTCATAGTGAGCCTTGGCTCCGCCCATCATGCCCTGACGCCACCAGTTCATGATGGTTCCCTGGGACACGGTCGCGCCGTTGCGATTGAAGCCGTAGAACGGGCCGGTGGGCAGGTCGAGGAAGAACTGCGCACGGTTCGCTGCCAGCGCGTTTCGCAGACCGTCAAAGACGTCGATTGGGAGGCCACCCGGATTGGAAGCGGTCTTGAGCATCAACGGAGGAATGGCGCTGACGAGAACCGCTTTTGCGACACGACCCTGAGGCTCGCCGTAGTTCGCGACGTACCTCGCGACCTCGCCGCCGCCGGTCGAGTGACCGATATGGACAGCGTGCTTGAGATCCAGGTGCTTGTAAACAGCGTCCGCGTCCGCTGCATAGTGATCGAGATCATGTCCGTCAGCGACTTGGCTGGAGCGGCCGTGACCACGGCGGTCGTGGGCGACCACCCGATAACCATGTGCCAAGAAGAATAGCATCTGGGCATCCCAGTCGTCGGACGAGAGCGGCCAGCCGTGATGGAACACGATCGGCTGGGCATCCTTCGGACCCCAATCCTTGTAGTAGATATTCACGCCGTCTTTGGTTTTCACGAAACCGTCGGTCATCGAAAATTCTCCGCTGTGGGTGGTTTGAGATTGCTTCTGTGCTGCAAGGCTGGGTGCGGCCATAACAAGCGATGCGGCCGCGCCCGCCATAAGGGTCTGTCTACGGGAAAGGGGTAGGTTAAAATCGTTTGTCACCGGAGACTCCATCTCGGTCAGAGTTGATGGAGTGAAAGTAACGACGACATATCTACGGATATTGTCACATCCGGCCGCATTGCGTCTTTGGCGCACGTACACATCTCGGAGTAATTGTTGCGATCCACAGGTTCCGAGATATGAACGAAGAAACACGTTCTAACGCGTGAAACAAACGCTAGGCGGACCTAGCTTCTCGACAACAACGACATTGAAATCGAATAAAAATTCTCAAGCGGATGGTTGGCGTTGCTGAGTTTCATCCTCAACACGGCTCCCTCGTAGGCGTCGATCAAGAAGCGAGCAAACTTGGCGGGTTCAAGGCTACTCTTGATTTCTCCGCTAGACTGGCCTTCCCGAATGGTTTCAGAAAGCAAATCGATCCAGGTCACCAGCGATGCGTCCAAGGTTTCGCGGAGCAAGGGAATGCTATCGGACGTTTCCGCACTAAGATTGACGATCAGGCAACCACGATTGAGCTGCGTTTTTTCGGGGCCGTCCAACAGATGACGAAAGTGTTGCGCGATACGGTTCAGCGGAGTGGTGCCGCGATCCTTCAGAATGTCACGTCTGGTCGAGGCCACGTAGTTCGCAACAACCTCGACCGCAAAAGCTTCTTTTGTTTTGAAATGATTGTAAAAACTGCCTTTAGGGACACCAGCCTTATCAACGATGTCCTGCACGCTGCAGGCTGAGTAGCCCAGTTCGTGGAAACGATCTGCCCCGGCGTTGACGAGCCTCTCCTTCGTCGTTGGACGCATTGTTGTCTCCCTTTCCCCGGCTAATGGGGTTGATGTGTATAAACTACAGTATTCGGAGTATGAAATGTCGGCGCTGATGGTCCGTAAGCATCCGCTGCGTTCTCAAAAATCACAAATCCTACGACCTCTCCGACTGCATCCGGGCTAGTGGGCTCTCGTCAGAGTCGCCAGCAGATCACCGGTCGCCTGCTCATTTGAAGTAGTCCGCGCGTCGGCAGTACCAAACGCTATACAGGCGGCACTGGATACGCAAACACTGAAAACGCGCGCCAATCGGTTAAAAGTGCTCGATTATACAATACCACCGGGCGGCAGCCTGTTGGCTTGCGACCCGGTTCACGGCGAGGCCCATAAATGAAAATCGGTTCTGTTAAAATCACGCGCATAGAGGAATATCGTGGTCCGGCTTTCATGCCGCGAGACCTGCTGCCCGATTGGTCGGCCGACGCGGTCGCCCCGCATCTCGATTGGCTAGAGCCACACTATCTCGATCGCGGAACCGGAAGACTGGTGATGTCGTGCCACAGTTGGCTGGTCGAAACTGAACATCTCAAAATTCTTATCGATACATGTACGGGGAACCATAAGCAGCGGCCTGGCGGGGCTCCGTTGTTCGACATGTTGGACACCCCCTACCTGGATAGGCTCGCCGATACCGGGCTGCGCCCGGAGGATATTGACTATGTCCTGTGCACCCACCTTCACGCCGACCACGTAGGATGGAATACACGCCTGTCGAACGGGCGGTGGATTCCTACATTCCCCAATGCGAAATATGTGATGTCGAAGACGGACTACCAGGCGTTATCGCCGGAGGGTGGTGGTGGTTCGTTCGCGGCCTGGGGCGCTCTGATGTACGAGGACAGCATCCTTCCGGTCGTGGAAAATCGGCAGGAGATGCTCGTCGATGGTGGCTTTCAGATCGGGGACAACCTAATCGCGGAGGATTCCCCTGGGCACTCGCCCGGCCATCTTCTTTTCGCGCTTCGCGATAACGACCAGGAGGGGCTCTTTATCGGGGACATCATTCATCACCCGATCCAGGTCTACTATCCGGATTGGAACAGTGCGTTTTGCTTTGATGCAGACCAAGCGACGAGAACACGCAAGGGTGTCCTCGAGCGCGCGTTTGATAGAGGCAGTGTGCTGTTGCCGGCGCACTTCGCAGGACGTGGCGCGTGCTGCGTTTCGCATAATGCCACTGGGTTTGCATGCATTGGTCTCGAAGAGGGACCGTCCGCGATTTCCCATGCGATGCACAACTTGGCGGGCTAGGTTCTCGCCAGGGGGGCCAATCCTCAAACGGCGAGAAGAAGCTCTGCCTTCTGAAGCTCAATTCTCGGAGGTGTCTCGGGGAACGATCTAAGTGCCTCTTCGATGAGACGCTTGGATGTCGAGTGCGCGTCGTCCTCCAGCCATTCTGCGTTACTGTTGGCTGCCCTTAGTTGCCACAAGGGAGACCCTTGAGCGATCGCACCTGAGATCGCCTGCGAGTATAGATCACGGGCGGCTGCTGGGTCGGTGTGACGAGCGAGGTCACCTTTAATCCTAAGGAGTTCCGGACGACACCAGCCGGCGTCTCCCGCGAGCGCCCAATCCACGAGATAAGAACCTGAACGCTCCCCCGCTAGCGCGATAACAGTCTCCAGCCGCGCTCCGTTGGTGTCCCCAATGAACGCGGTCTCAAATTGCCTCGTCGTGGCGTTTGATTCTGGGAACACCAGCTCGAAGGCGTCGGCCCAAAGTTGCGATCGGAACATAGAGTGTTTCGTCGATAGTTCTCGAAGGAGGGCCAGATGATGCCTCGCAGCCTGATATTCGCCCAAACCGAAATACACCGGAAAAGCCGAGACATATATTGCGAGGCAAGTCGATATCGCATCGTCCAAGTTCAATACCTCGGCGATGGCTTCCTCCGCGAGAGAAATCGCGCGTTCGGAAAATCCCTGAATCCAGGCCGTTTTAGCCATCAACATCAGCGCGACTGTTTTTTGATCGTATCCCGCACCGCTCGTCAACGTACGCCCAATTGGCCCACGAGTGGCTTCGACGGCAATATTGCACAGATGGTTCGTTTTTTCGTGCTGTCCGAGGAAGTGGGTGTTCATGGCAAGAATTCTGCTGCTTGCACCATGAGCGACCTTGCCGAACTTCGACTCCAGTCGAATGGCGATTTCAGCAGCCTCCGAGTATTTCCCATGGGTGGTAATGATCGCGCACCGCCCGCTGTGAGCCCTCACGATCTCGACATGATCACCGATCGTCTCGGCGATCTCGGCGGCTTTTTCGAATTCGCGGATCGCTTGTTCGTCCGCGCGCAGCCCTCTCACGTGAAAGAGCACAAGGCCAAGAGTTGAACGAAGCTGGGTCTCGATCAGAGGATCAACGTCCGCGGTCGCTTCCAATAGCGCCACAGCGCGCTCAACGACCTTCAGCTGCTCGTTCATAAGGCCGAGTTGAGTCCAGAGGATGTGGGACGCAGCCGTTATTTCGAAGCATAACTTCCGTTGACCCGCATCAAAGCACCAGTCCAGCGCGGCACGGACGTCGTGGATCAAATCCCCGTGCGCGTGAAGCCACTCGAACTTATCGAGGTTTCGCCACCCGGCTTTCGCGTGTTCAAGTTCCGATCTGACCCAGCGCGCGTGTGAAAGGCCACAGGATTCCGCGAACTCGCCAGCGCTAAGCTGCCTACGAGCAAAGGCGCGCGTCATTTCCAGAAGTCGCAGGCGACCATCTCCACGGGAGGTCGACACCAGCGATTTGGCTCGTAATGCTGAAAGCGCGTCGGAAAAAGTCTCTCGATCGAGAAAATCCTCTGCAATCGACCAAGCCGCGTCGCTTGTGAACGGACCCGCGAACACAGACAGATGGTTGAGGAGTGTCCTCTCTTCCGTCGTGAGAAGATTGTAGCTCCACTCGATCGTTGCCCTCAGTGTCTGCTGTCTTGGCGGTGCGGTCCTCCGACCGCGCCACAGGGTGTTGATCGGATCACTGAGAGAAGCAGCGGTGTTTTGAAGACCAAGGCCCGCAACTCTTGACGCCGCAAGTTCGATTGCCAACGGGATTCCATCTAGCCTGCGTACGATGTCGGCAGCAATCGAGATATCTCTCGTGTCCGTAAGTCCGCTTTGCCCGGTGGCAAAAACCAAACGCTCGTTGAACAGCTCCAGAGCGGAAAAGTCCTCGCAGACCGAAGGCAGGTCATCCTTCTTCGGGACTTCCAGGCTGGGTACCAGCCGGACTTTTTCCGAGGCAATTCTCAAGGGTTCGCGGCTTGTCGCGATCACTGAGGTGGATGGGGTCAATTGTAGAAGCCTGTCAATGACGCCGGCGCAGCTATCGATCAGATGCTCGCAATTATCAAAGACCAGGATGGTGCGCGAATTTCCCAATGCTTGAACGATGCCGGGGATGGGGTCCGACGAAAACACGCTGAGACCAAGGGAAGAAGCCAGGTGCGATCCTATCAGTTCCCCATTGGAGAGGGCCGCGAGATCGAGAAACACTACGGCGTCATTTTCTGCCGCAAGCGAACGAGCGATTTCGATTGCTGCGGATGTTTTTCCGATGCCTCCCGGCCCGGTGATGGTCATCAACCGCATTGAGCGCATTAATTCGACACTCTGTGCGATGAACTCTTGACGCCCGATCAGCCGGACGACAGTGCCGGGCAAACCGTAACGCGTCGAAGGTGCTGAGGATGTAGATGAGGCATCAGTAACTGTGGAGACAGGCTTTGCGAATTTGTACCCAAGGCCCGGGACACTTTCGATACAAAGCGTGGCTTCGCCGTCGTAGATCGCCTTACGAAGGGCCACCATGTGCACGCGCAGAGAAGCTTCATCGACGTACGTACTCGGCCAGACTGTCCTGATAATTTCTTCTTTGGTGACGACCGTCCCCGCCTTCTCGACCAGGCAAGTCAGGACATCGAACGCTCGTGCGCCAATCCGTACGGCTGCTTCGCCCTTGCTCAACCGGCGCTGGCCAGGATCCAGTTCGAATTCGCCAAACCGATAGATTGTCACATTCACCTCAAAATGGAACGGAGGCGCAGGTGCCAACGTCCGCAGCATATTGATCAATAAAACACTACAGCAAGAATACTGGAACGGCAGCAATTCCAACAGCAACCAAAAATATGGTTGCGACATTCATCCACGCAACTATCCATGTTCATGGTTGAACGCAATTTATCTGATGGTTTCAGCACTTTGCGCGTCTAACGATCCATCGGATTTATTTTCTGGCTTTAAATGTAACCGTTCAGATCTTCGGGTGTGATTTCAAAGTTAGGCTTCGTGCACCGACCAATCGAAGCTGGTTCAAGTCGTCAGGATCACGTCCCTGCTGGGGCGTACCTTATGCGAGGTACATTGAGATCCCACAATTTCGCAAACCTGCTCTCCAGCCACATCGACCGTTCGCTTAGTATGTCGAGAGAAACTCAATTGGGTTGACAGGGCGATCAGGAAATTGGGCAGCCGCTGGACCTTGTTGAGGATCAGCTTAGTGGGCGCATCGACCGGGAATTCAATGAAAACGGCACTTCGATTCGGGTCGGAATTCCCGGTGCTAGGGTAGTGCGCATACGATTTGGCTTTGCCGTCGTTGAGACACACGATTGGCTGCGCTTCGAAAACCTCGGCTATCTTCAAGCCTTGCACGACGGTGCCAATGTATATTCGCTTGAGGTAGCGCTATTGTGGGATCTGAGCGCACCATCTCGGAAACACCCTCAAAATCTAGTGTCGAACTCTCGATCTGTAGATGTTACCTCGTCTCGGGTTTCTACAACGAAAGCGGGAATCGAGTGCGGTGGCCACTATCAACAATGAAATACAGCAGCTCGTCGAAAATCCCCACGAGACGCTCAATGTCGAAGTAAAGAGTTGGCTCGATCTCACCACAAAAGCCGCGATGGCAACGCTCGCGAAAGCAGCCATTGCCTTGGCCAATCATGGTGGCGGCACGATTCTTCTGGGACTTTCCGAGCGGACGGACGGCACTTTCGAAGTAGCAGAGCCGCGTCCTGCGACGCTCGAAGCCTATAGCCAAGACAGCATCGCAAGGATCGTTTCGAGCTATGCCGAACCACCGTTCCAGGTGCAGGTAATCCATGCTGAACGACGTGAAAGCAATTCGATTCATCCGGTCGTTATCGTGCCCGGTGGCCACCGCGTCCCAATCCAGGCGAAGAAGGGCAGCCCCGATCAAAAGACCTTGGTTGTGGGGCACGTCTACATCCGCCGCCCGACTCCCGAAAGCGCGGAACCAGCTACGGCAATGGAGTGGCGCGACCTGCTCGATCGGTGTGTGCGCGCAGGAAAGGACGATCTGCTCGACGCGATGCGAAGCATCCTGGACGGACGCAGCAGCGCTCTCGAGACTACGCCCGAAACCGCTCTTCAGTCGCTAATCCGATTCAGAGACGACGGCCTCGTCAGGTGGCGGAAATCGCAAACGGACACTGACCCGGCGGCTCCGCAGCCGCTGGGCTACTACTGCGCCTCGTACTCAATTCTCGGAGACTTTACTCCGCCAGGGTTCAACGAACTTCGAGGATTTATCGATAGGGCGACTGTACGGCATTCTGGCTGGTCCCCGTTTTGGGTGCCTACTCGGAACGAAATCAGCCCGTACGTCAGGGACGAAGCGATAGAATGTAACCTGGACGAAGGGGCCGCGAATATCTTACCGACCCGGCTCACCAGGATTTCTGGCGTGTCTCTCCAGAAGGAAAGGCGATGTTGGTGCGAGGTTTCGACGAAGACTCCCACCCCGGAAAACTGGTGCCCGGCAAGAAGTTTGACGTGACTCTGCCAGTCTGGCGCATAGGCGAAACGCTCCTGCAAGCTGAGGCGTTGGCGAAAATTCTGTGCGATGGTCCGGCAAGTCTCGTATTCAATGTCAGATGGGTCGGCTTGCAAGGCCGGGAACTCACGAACGTCGAAAATCGCAGATATATTCGGAGCGCTCAGATCGCGAAGGAAGACACCTTTGAGCGGTCAGTCACCCTTGATGTATCGACTATATCCGATCAGTTGCCAGAAATTCTCTACGAATTCCTCAGGCCGCTTTACTCGCTCTTTTCATTCAACGAGCTGTCCAAAGCGCTGGTCGACGAAGAGACGACTAGATTGCGTTCCTCCAGATTTTGAGGTTTGCGTAACGCATGCGCTTGAGCGCTTAAACAGTGCCGCCCGCAGCGATGACCGCCTCGGTCGTGTCGACATCATGCAGCGCTGCCGGTCCAATTTCGACATCGACAATCGGGAGTCCCGACAGTCGGATGATATTTCGCGCGCCAACGTCGCCCTCAAGAGACAACAGGTCGCTAAACAATTGCTTTGGAATGATCACCGGGTTCCCGCGAACTCCCTGGTGTGCTGCAATGATGATCGATTTGCCGTCGCGGGTAGCGAACGCGTCAACAAGAGCATTCAGATGCAACGTTGAAATGGTCGGCATGTCGGCTAGCATGACTAACACTCCATCTGCGGACTGAGCTTCTGGCGTCGATATCCCTGCAATAAGCGAACTCGATACCCCCCGCAAAAAATTGGGGTTCTCGACAATTTCTACTGGAAGGTCGATGAGAGCCGCCACGATGTCTGGGGCTCGAAATCCGACGACCACAACGACGGAGTCGGCCTTGCTGCCACACCCACGGGAAGCGATCCTTCTGACTAAGGGGACGCCATCGAACTCTGAGAGGAGTTTGCTGTCTACTTCAGTTCCATAGCGACTGGCCTTTCCGGCCGCGAGCAGGACGACAGTGACTTTAGGGGGCTCGCTCAGAATGTCGGTCAACTCCTTCAAATTGCGGACGTTTGTCGTGATTTTACTCCGAGGCTGATCAATGGATTGGACATTCCGGTCTCGTAAGAGCCCACAAAAGGCGATTAAAGAGTGCGATCCCGAAGATGGGGATTCTAAAATAAATAGAATTATCGACGGAACTATATTTGTAGTTGACCGAAGCGCCCCCACTATGTTTATAGTAATGCATATATCGCTCTAATCTATAGGTTCCGTTTCTTCTTTTATGGGGGTGCGGCATGCTTAGAATTGTTCGATTTACATTCTCTGATCCCGGTAGTACTTCGCCGCATCCTTGGTCGGACTCCGATCTCAGGAATTGGCTTGATGACACCATTCCCTTCAGCATGGCAAACTATTGGAAGGCGGTTTCATTTGGCGAGGCGTCGCTTGCATTCGACATTCTGTCGTCGGTCGCTGTTACGAGGCCGAATCCCCCCCTTGTCGATGGCCCCAGTCGCGAGGCATTTGTCGAGACGGTGGCTGACGCCGTGGAGGCAGCTCAAGCAAATGTAGCTTGGAACAACGGCGATATCCTTGTTGCAATCGGCGCGGAGAACCCGGGTCAGAATTTCGGCGGCCAAAGCTCATTGGTGCGAACAGGTCCGGATGACAGCACTAAGGTGACACTCGGTGTGGTGTTCATCAGCCTAGACACAGGTTTCGACATGATGGCTGAGGAGGTCGGACATGCATTCGGCTTTCACCACGGTGTTGACGCTGCGGGGAACGACTACTGCGATCGTTATTGCTTCATGTCATCAGACAATTATGGAGGAACGTCGCCGAAGTTCAGCCGCCCCAAAGACCCAAGGCTTCCCGTTGCAATCAGGCCGGACGGAACAGATGCCCAAAGGATCGTGGGACCGATGCTCAGCGCGTCCCAACTGTATTTCGGCCCGTGGGCGGCCAACGTGCAGGCCAAGGGGCTGTTCACGGAACTCACTCCTTCCGATGTGGCGAACGGAACGACGATAACACTGAATGCACTGGACGCAGCGGTCGATGGTTTCCCTGGCAGCATCCTTCCAATAGCCGTTTCGATCCCGTCACCGACAAATGACAACAGGTATACGGTCGAACTTCGACGACATGCGGGGTTGGATCTCGGAATATCTGAGATTGGAACCGACCTTAGCGGCGTGCCGACAGCTATCGTAATTTACCACTGGGCAAACATCGCCACGTTGACGCCCCGTGATCACGTGATGATGGCCGCGTTCCTTCCTCTGTATCCGGAGATGTTGGACCGCGACATTACGATCGCGGGACTCAACGGCAACAATTTTGGAGTTCGTGTCACAAGTCTGTCCGGCGACGCTTCGACTGTGAGGCTCTATATCGCCGAAGCACGAAGATTCTCGGCAGTCTCGTTGGACCTTGAGTTGATTGACGAAGTCCTCGCGTCGAAGAGAGAGTTTCCCGTTGCCCGACGGTTGGTCCGTCCCTGCATTTTTGTTCCTGCTCGGGATTACTCGTATTCCGTCCTCTACGAAACCCATCATTTTAGCGTCTTCGCCGATGCTTCCAATTTTCAGCTCCCGAGTATCCGCATCACCGTGGAAGGCAAGATATTGGTCGCCGACGGTAACTATCACGACATTGAATTCAACGTGCGAATGGCCACGCCTCAGCTAGGGGAACCGACCAAATCCGAAATGCAGCGGATCACCGCCCGCTACATAATGAAGGGCAATACCGCGCGCATCTTGTACGACACATTGGCTGCTCCATTGGAGCGACGTGGAAATTTTGCGCTCTCCGTGGTGTGCACAGTCGACGAGGCCGCGCCAGGCACGACGACTTTTGATAGCCGAACGGTCAACACAACACTCATATTCACGAACATGACGATTGACGCTGGAGCGGCTTATAGAAGTGCTGCGAAGGCGTGCGATGCGCTAATCGCGCACATCAACGTTCGCCCAAGAATTCCACTGAACCGCACCGGGTTTGCCGGAGGCTCCAACTTCTGAGAGAGTGGAGCCGATGAGCAAGACAACGAACAAGTTTTCACCCGAAGTCCGCCAACGCGCCATCCGTATGGTGCTGGATCACGAGGCTGAGCACCCGTCGCGGTGGGCAGCCGTTTCATCTATTGCGGGCAAGATCGGTTGCTCGCCAGCCACGCTGCATGAATGGGTGAAGAAGACCGAGGTCGACAGCGGCAAACGAGCAGGCTTGCCGACCGACGCGGCCGAGAAGATGAAGGCTCTTGAGCGGGAGAACCGCGAGCTTCGTCAGGCCAACGAGATTTTGCGCAAGGCGTCTGCTTATTTCGCGATGGCGGAGCTCGACCGCCCCTTCAAACGATGATCTCGTTCATTGACGACCACCGTGGCGTGTTCGGGGTCGAGCCGATCTGCAGGCTTTTGCCGATTGCCCCATCAACCTACTACGAGAATGTCGCCAAGCGCCTGGATGTGGATCGTCTGTCGGTTCGCGCCCGCAGCGATATCGGCCTGAAGATCGAGATACGCCGGGTGTTCAATGAGAACTTCCAGGTCTACGGGGTGCGTAAAGTCTGGCGGCAGTTGCAGCGAGAAGGCTACGCCATCGCCCGCTGCACGGTCGCTCGGCTTATGAGGTCGATGAGCCTGCAGGGGATCATTCGAGGAAAGCCGGTCCGCACGACATTCTCGGACAAGGCAGCCCCGAGCCCGCTTGACCGGGTAAACCGCCAGTTCAAAGCCCCAGCACCAAATAGGCTGTGGGTTTCGGACTTCACCTATGTCGCGACCTGGCAGGGTTTCGTCTACGTGGCCTTTGTGATCGACGTCTTTGCCCGGCGCATCGTTGGCTGGCGGGCGAGCCGGACGGCACATGCGAGCTTTGTCCTCGATGCCCTTGAACAGGCACTTCATGATCGGCGTCCCGTTCATGGCGGCGGGCTCGTGCACCATTCGGACAGGGGCGTTCAATATGTGTCCATCCGTTACTCCGAGCGGCTGGCAGAAGCTGGCATAGAGCCTTCTGTCGGAAGTGTCGGCGACAGTTACGACAATGCCCTCGCCGAAACGATCAACGGTCTCTACAAGGCCGAGGTCATTCATCGGCGCGGACCATGGAGGAATTTCGAAGCGGTGGAATTCGCCACTCTGGAATGGGTCGACTGGTTCAACCACCGACGACTTCTGGAGCCCATCGGAAACATACCGCCAGCCGAGGCTGAAGAACGCTACTACGCCATGCTGGACGAACCAGCCATGGCCGCATAACTCAAACCAAATGGCCTCCGGCAAACCCGGTGCGGTTCAAGCTTCGGTGATGTTAGCCCTGGAGGACTCGGCTGTCGGTAACTGCTTCACTGTTAAGTACTTAGGGGGCCTATGCTCCACAACTTACCGAAAAATGATCGCAAATTGGGTTGCATTGGGCAACATGCAGAACCGTTGTTGGCTCATCCATGCCGAACGGTTCGATGAACTGCTTGGAACGGAGGGTACGAAGATATGCTCCCACCGATAGACGCAAAGCCCAATTACAGATTTTCTATCGAAGACCAAGGCGAACGATTTGAAGCCACGTTCGTCAAATCGAAAGCCAATGGTCAACTCGTATTTGACCGACACGATCGAAAAGAACGATGGTACGTCGATCGGGCCAGATACATTTTCCTGCGTACTTACGGTAAGGCCATACACCTCGACCCCAAAGCAGAAGGCGTCGAAAAGTTCGTGGTGGAGCCGGGAGCATTTGAACCTATGCTCCCTAGCGACAGTCCCCAGGTCAGGACCCGCAAAAAGCGATATCTAAAGGCGACGATCAAACTCTTTATGTGGAGTGCATTGACGAGTACGACATTCCTCGCTCCAATGAACCGATCAAGGCCTTCATTGAGCAACATGTAGAAACGCACGTGAAACTCTTCGGAGAAGCAAAGCTTTTCAAGAAAAATCAAGAGTTCGCCCCTGGGGCAAGTAGCCTCATCCGCTATTGTCGCGAGTACGGCGAGAAGCACTTCAGACCGTTCCAGTTTTTCCTTAGCAACAGTGGTGGCGATCACAAGTCCGGGCGATGGTCCAACTGCATCAAGGTTCTGAAGTGGACGATGCAGGAGTGGTACTGGTCGCCATATGCGCCTTCCGATCGCGCCGTTAAAGGCTGGTTTGACGGCGAAGTCGCGAAAGAGAAAAAACGTCGACTTGCGTTAGAGCTCGGTGACGAGGCCGGCGATGAGATGCGAAGGCTGATGTCGGAGCTTCCTTCTGTCGAGCATCAGGGTACTGTGGCGATACCTGAGGCGCTAAAGATCGATCTGGCGTCTCTTTCGAAGGATGACGAAGAGGGAGCCAATTTCACTGAGCCATGCCCTGCGACGCTTCAAAATTGGATCGATGCCGGTGCTACTCTTGAAAATATTGCGAGGCGAGAGGGGCGTACCATCGCCAATCGCCAGATCGAGGGCGTATACCATAACGCTGTTGTAACACACCGGCCACTGGAATGCGTGGTCATGGACCATACGCAAGTTGACATGCACGTCGTTGTTTACGACGAAAAAGGGAACATCAAAGAAGAGACCTATCGGCCTTGGTTGATCGTCGTCATGGACGTTCATAGCCGAATGGTTTTGGCAGCTAACCTGTCGATAGGGTCGCCGTCACTGCAGACACTCTACGCGGGCCTCAAACAAACGCTGAAGCCCAAATATTTCTTAAACCACCTGAACTTGGGCGACGCTTACGCTTGGTCGCTTGATTGCTTCGGCTTGTTCAAGCGAATGCTAGTAGACAACGATCTAGCCAACACTGGTCGCTCTCTAAGGTCATCGGCAGCCGCAATCGGAATGAGGGTGTCGTTCGCACCCGTTAAGACACCACCTTATAAAGCTGTGGTGGAACGGTTCTTCAAAACGTTGAACACCAACATCTGGCACGAGGCAGATGGAGGGGTACGAGAAAAGCCGGGTGTCTCAAAGGTCGATCCAAGGATCACCGCACGCTTCACTATCAAGGAAGCTCAGGAGAGGCTCTGGAATTGGATCATCACAGTTTACCATCTCGATATCCACAGCGAATTGGGCATGCCGCCCGCTCTGAAATGGAAGGAGTCACTTGAGAAGTACACCCGTCCTCTTGTTAAGGATATGCGCGACATCGACGGTGCGTTTGGGAAGTCGGGGACGCGAGTCTTTACCAGAGCTGGCATCGAATATCGAAACGAGCACTTCTACGATCAAGACCTTACCACGCAGTTGCTCGACGATCTGGCTGGACTGGTGAAGGGGCCGCGTGGAACCAGAGAGTTGAACAGCACTCGCGGCTTCGAGATCGATTTCACAGAACAGGACACCGTAAGAGCGCTTTCGGTCTTCAATCCAGCGCGGGGTGAATACGTCGATTATCCCAATCGCGATCCAATGAAGACTGGCACATATGAAGATGAAGTCATCGAGCGCCAGAAGCGGAATCAAAAGGTCGATAATTTCTTCTCCCGCAATCAGCTCAAAATCAACGTTGCCGACCACCTTGCCGGACTCAAAATCAATCCGACCCCGGTCGTCGATGTCGCGGCAGAGAGCGCGGCACTTGCGGCCGCAGGCAAGGACGGGCGCAGTTCAGCGCACAACCTCGCGGCCAAACGGCGTACTGAACTTGTAGAGCAAAGGCCGGCGGCACGACGTGGCAGCCGCAGCGCCACCATCAAGGCAATGGAAACTCGTGCGGCGAATAAAAAGCGTACTGACGGTACAGCGACTGAAATTCATGATGACCTGCGTCCCACTGCTCCACCAAAGAAACCACCCGTAATCGAGCTTCGCTCTTCGTCTGCTGTAGCGCCAAATCCCGCAGATGCATCTGAAAACTTAAAGACTCTCCAGACCGCCAACCCATTTGCAGTGGGCGGAGGCGGCCATTTAGACGGCAGTGAGACCGACGTCGACGTCTCGCTAGAATAATGAAACGGAAACACGGAGAATATTGATGACAGGAAGAGTGTCCTCGGGCGTCATTATGGCTCGGTTCAAGGAATGGTATGTTCCTCATCCCATGGCTCTTGATGTGATGAAAACACTTAACGACCTTCGCGAGGCGAAGCGGAACTCGCGCTATGATACCGAGCAAACTGGAGCTCACATTCTCGCGCCATCTCATTGCGGCAAGTCTCACATCGTAAACAAAATATATTTTTCCAGGCATGTCATCCCTGAGATTCGAGCAACTGGCCGGTTCAGCCCTGACGTCAGTGACGGGGACATAAAGAAGCTTCAGAAGACAGTCGTCTACACGAAAGTGCCGGCAAAGCCGACCCAGCATGACTTTGCGTCGATGGTGTTGAGTGCATTCGATATCCCTCTCTGGGCATTCGCACGAGAGACGGCACTGCAGCGGATACAACGCGCCCGCAAACACGCCGAGGATGTTGGCAACGAGCTGCTTATTCTCGACAGGTTCGATCAGCTCACTAAACTGCATGATCGCGAAACGATGAAGCAAGCGACCGTTATCCAGGAGATCACCAAGAACTTAATGGAAGACGGATGGCCGATTGTCCTTGTGGGCCTGCCAAATGCAAAAAAAGCTATCAATAACATGCAGCTAAAAGTCCGAATTAAGAAGCTTAAAATGATGCCCCTAAAGTTTAAGCAAGAAGCGGCTGAGTTCATAAAGTTCCTAAGAGGGTTAGAAAAATTGATGCTCCAAAGTGGGATGTTCGATGAAGAAAGCGGGTTGTGTGAGAGCTCAGTTGCACTTCGACTGTACTACGCCTCTCAAGGGCGACTTGGCGTTCTTTGCAATATTATTCGAGACGCCGCGATACTTGCGTCAGACGGTCGTCAGGCTCGAATAGAATACCATAACCTCGTAACGGCCGTGGAAATGGGTCCACTGGAGGACGGGATTTGCAGATACAACCCGTTCGAAGAAGATGACGAGGAAGGAATTGCTGCGGATTGCAGCGCGCGCCATGCCAAGGATGAGGAGCACTACGACAAGGAATACCACCAGTACTTCAAACCCAAGAGACCCCGCACACGGAAAGCTGCGGCTGAGGAAGCGCTTCAAGCACTTGCCGCGTAGCGACGCAGCATTGAAGTACAGAGTGACAATGACCGCAAAAAATCCCTGTACCACAGGTTTTACGAAGGTGAAAATTGACAATGAATTTGCGGCTTTAGCAGATTTGGCTTCAACTGACTTCCGGTTCTTGGATAGCTCCGAAGGGAGTTGTAATGTACCCGCACTCAGGGATTGAAATCACCGCCGCCATTGCCCACCGTCTCATTGACCTCATTGGGGTGAGGCTTCCCATTCCGGTAGCACCCCTGTCCGGGGAGAGCATTGCGGACTTAATTTTACGCTCTGCGTCAATCAATAGACTGCCAACGACTAATCTCTTCTTCCCAAAGATCAAACGTCCGCTTTCTCACAATCTTTTGGCTAACTCTTCGTTCGATTTCGGCCCAGTGGCGGACATTCTCGGTTGCCCCAATGGATCGGTCGATCTCGTCCCAATGCAGTACACAAGACAACGCCCCGGCAACAAGGGAGGAAGAGGCTTGTTCAATTTCTTTGGCGCGATGTTGCCAACAAAACAGCTAATCAACCATCGTCGCGTCGCTCCTCGGTCGATGGCGATATCCAACCATTCAAAGGCAATATGGCATATAAGTGCGTTAACTTTTGATGCGCAGACCCGTGAGCGTCTCCTTGAAAATTGTCCCGTCTGTGAAAGGCTACTTGATTTTCGGCACCCAGTTGGAGTTTCTCGTTGTCCCCATTGCGGACCAGGAATTGATCTTCGTGATTTCCCGCAAAATTACATTGAGAGCAGTGATGAAGAGGCTCTCCGTTTTGTTTGCGGCCTGATCGATCCCGAGGCAAACCGCAGCGCCTTTACACTGCACGATGAACTTTGTCGGGTTAACAGAGGCGAGATATTTATGCTTTCTGTTATCATCGCGGCTGTGCTTGACGGGCATGCAAGAAAGACGGAACGGAAAAAATATTGGACTGGGGTTTCGGTGTCCCCATCCAGTCTAGCGTTATCCGGAAGGGCGTTGATGCGGTGGCCGCACGGCGTCGCAGCTCTAGGAGAACAATTTGTGGAAGGGCTTATTCCGGCAAGCAAGTCGTTGGATCGGCACCCTCTTGAAGCGATTTTGCGGCAGACTAAGATGTTCAACGTGAGCACGGTTGCCAGCATTAGGAGTGCACTTCTTCTCCCGCGTGTTCAGGTCGGGTTCCGCGACAGTGTGCCGGCTCGCGTTCCATCGCAGGTATCGCTATTAAACCTTCATAAGCACGCCAAGCGGTCTCCGTTAGTCGGCGAAATGAGCCGAGAGATTGGTGTTCCCCGTGGTGTCTTGTTCGAATGCTTTTTGTCGCACAGCCTTCCCTGTCCCGACCAGGAACTTAGTGCAGCCATTGGTGCCCCAAACGCAAAGCTGGCCATCTTCGAAGAGCGCCTCTATCCAAATAGGATACGAAGTTCGGCTTACCTATCAGTTAGGGGGACGGTCTCTGCGCTTTATCGCGGGCCCGCGAATCCGTGGCCACTTGTTTTCGACGCACTTCTAAAAAATCTGTTGCCCATTACACGCACGCCGTCGCGGACGTTGCTGGACGGGTTGTATGTTCAGGACTTTGCTCCTTGGATTAATTTTTGTAATGAGCTGCCGTCCGCTCCAAACGCCCCCGAATTCCGGATTGATTGGGAGGAAGTGGGATTCCATTTGGACCTGACCAAGAGTTCGGTAGTCGCTAAACTCGGATCGTTCTATCGGTCGGGCGACCTTGCCAGCCTGCGTCGACTTTACGGGTTTCGCAGTAAATTCGTCTCAATTCGTGAAGTTTATAACCGGCTACTTATTGTTGGTCGACCACGCGCTGAGGCAAAGCTGGCCAGAATGTTAGACAGCGCGGGAGTCCGGTGCAGCGCCCAGCAACCGAGTTATCGCCTCAGGGCGGACGTCGAGGACTTTCTCACGCGTTTCTGCTCCGAAACAGCGGTCTAATCGGAGCAAGAATCAAAATTCTAGGAAACGGTGAATCATTTTTTTCACACCCCCAATGAAATCAATGGACCGGTGAATCAATTTGATTTTTTCCTATACAGGCCGCCGCTTAAACCATCGTATATCTGACCTTTCGCCGCCCGCGGACTTAGCTTGCCCGGGTCTTAGCGAGCCCCAGAGGAGAAAGATACGATGTTCAAATCCATGACCATTGCCGCGCTGGCGCTGACCTTTGCTGCAGTCCCGGCTTTTGCGGCGCAGAAAGCCCATAACGCCAAGATCACCGTTGTGTTCGATCACGAATTGCCAAACGTCCCGGGCAAAAGCATGCGCGGCGTTCTCGTAGAATATGGGCCGGGCGGCTATAACCCTGCGCATACCCATGCAAAGAGCGCGTTCATCTACGCCACGGTCATCGAGGGGGAAATCAAGAGCAAGGTGAACGACGGCGCGGAAAAGGTCTTCAAGACTGGCGAGAACTGGATTGAAGTCCCTGGCGATCATCACCTGGTCAGCGCGAATGCCAGCAAGACGAAGCCTGCAAAAATCCTGGCAGTATTCGTCGTCGACACGAAGGAGACAGAGCTGACGACGCCTGACCCCTGATCGCGAAGCTGATTTCTGAGTGGGGAGGGGATGTCCCGGCATCACCTTTCCATAGTTTCGGACGTCTAGGGCCGATCGGGCCGCGTAGGGACGGAAGCCATCAACCGCGCAAATGCCGCCTGAGATCGAACACCCGTCTTGGACAGAAGCCTTGCTGTATGCGTTTTGACGGTGTTGGGAGACAGGGCAAGTATCCTGGCGGTCTCTGGAACCGAATAGCCACAACCGACGAGTACGGCCACCTTCGCCTCCGCGGCGGTTAGGCTGAAAATGCTCCGAAGCTGTTCAGCCTGCCCGGTGGCCCGGCTTTCCATATCGACGATCTGAAGAAGCACGCGGGCGCCGGAGTCCGTCGAATCCCAGGCCACGAAGGAACTTGGCGGTAAGGGAGTGACCTGCGCGAAGTAGGGCGGCAAACCCGATGGCCGGAGAATCTGGACCGCGCCCTGCAATTGCGCGGCCGTTCCGCCTGCGACTTCGAGGGCCTGCCGTATCGCGCGGATCAGAGCCTTGGAACTGCTTGAAATGCTTGGCAGCGTCGTGCGCTCATGTTTGTTGATCGAAAGTCCGTCGCCGTGTCTCAGAATGTCTTCAGCGGCGGAATTCAGCGCGACGATTTCGCCTTGGCTATCGAGCAGCACGGCTGCGTCTGGCAGGGCTTCGAGCAGCGGCTGCAGAAGATTGGCCTCTCGCCTGATGCTTCCGACGTTAAGGGAAAGCTCTATCGAGCGGGAGAGATGCGGCGTCAACTGCAGAAGCTTCCGGGCTGCCAGGCCACTTTCGGTGTCCTGGGCCTTGGAGAGAAAAAGCGCGACCCCACCGATGCCGCCGCGTTCATGCAGGCTGGCATGTGGGACGAAGAGCTGATTGTAGATATCCTGCGGGGTGCAGATGTCAGCATAATAAGCAGTGCGCCGGACGGCGGCATCGTCGATAAGCTCATTACCGATCGCCACCTGATCCGGATGGACTTTCTCGAAGGCCTTTGCATAGGGATTGCCGGCGTAATACTGCAGATAGAGATCGTTCAGATCTTCGCGCATCCGGCCTGGGATCAGAAAACTGCTTTTTCCGTCAGGAGCCTGATAGACAATATTTCCGGCTGTTGCTCCAACGTAATCGACAACCGCGCATAACGTGCTCGACCACAACTCTACGTCTACGGAGGCCCGATAGATCTTATCGACAATATCCGTATGCTCCATTTGACTGTCTTCCCATTCGTAAAGTCATATGAGCGGCCAACGCCGAATATTAGTCCAGGTTGATCTTTTAGAGAAGTGATAGATACTTGAACATCACCCTATTGGGTGACGATGAAAAACTCTTTGATTCATAGATAGATAGGCCGGATGGTATGTATTTGTTATCCGCTTCTTGTCGGGACATGTTGCGAATCTTCTCGACGCCGGCGCAGGATACCGCCATCTTATCGGCGGTCGTTTTGAGGCCGATTACACCGGATTACGATCGGCAGCTTTGGCGCGAATTTTGCACATCTTGCCCCACGTCGCAGCGATGCGGCCCCTAGGTTTCGCTGCATAATGTTGACCATTCAAAATTAAGTAAAAAACAAGTTTTCCCCACAAGAATTAGGCTCATCGATATTTGAGGGGACGTTATGGACGGGGAAAAGATCAAGCGGCCGATATGGATCCGCATCACGGCCTATGGGTTTGCGGCCGTTTTGTTTGCAAGCGCGGCTATCGGTGGTCTTGCCTGGTATCGTCAGAATACGATGAGCGATCAATCGCTTCAGAAGGAGCTTTCGTCCGATCTTCATGTGATTCAGGCGGACATGGACGCTCAGAAGCGAGCGGCCGCCGGGCTTGCCATCGC
Organism: Sinorhizobium sp. B11; assembly: GCA_039725955.1. Classification (NCBI taxonomy): domain Bacteria; kingdom Pseudomonadati; phylum Pseudomonadota; class Alphaproteobacteria; order Hyphomicrobiales; family Rhizobiaceae; genus Sinorhizobium; species Sinorhizobium sp. B11. The sequence goes on along the minus strand of CP091033.1, from coordinate 1,077,391 downwards.
CCTGGCCGGTGAGCCTGAAACTGCTGATCTGATTGCCAGGAACGATCGGGCATCCATTCTTGCAAAATATACCGCCAGCCTGCCGGCGATCAAAGCGCAGGGCCTTCAGCTCATCACGTTCAGCAATTCCGATGGCTTGGCGGTCGCACGTATCCATACGCCGGATACTTTTGGCGACGACCTCAAGGGACGTCGCAAGATGATCGTCGCGGCCTTGACGCAGGGCAAGCTGAACGCCGGCATCGAACCCGGCCGGACCGCCGTCAGCATGTTTGCATCAGCACCTGTTATCAAGGATGGCAAGACCGTCGGCGTCGTCGATGTCGGCACCTCGCTCACGAACGACTATTTTGCGCCGCTGGCGCGGTCGGTTGATGCAGCCGTCGCAGTGCATATTCTTCAGGACGGCAAGTTCGTACCGCAGGCATCCACCTTTGGTGACAAGACAATTCTCACCCAGGAGCAGCTGCAGGCAGCCTTCAACGGTGACCGCATCCGTGTTCATGCCGTTCTCGGCGGCAAGGATTATGAAGTCACCGCTATTCCCTTTGAAGACTTCTCCGGTCGCAAGATTGGCGTCTTCGAAATCGGCTCCAATGTGACGGAGATCGTAGAAGCGTCGCAGCAGGCGCTCTGGACGGCGGCGATCGGCACGGTGATCGTCTCGCTGATTTCGCTTGTCGGCTTCCTCGTTTTCGCACGATCGATCGCTGCGGTCATCAAGAAGACAACCAACACCATGGCGCGTCTGGCGGCCGGAGATCTGAATGTCGAGGTTCAGGGTCAGGCCAGACCGGATGAAATCGGCGCCATGGCGCGCGCCGTTCAGGTCTTCAAGCAGAATGCGATCGAGCGGGTTCGCCTCGAACAAGAGGCAGAAGCCAATCGTGGCATGAGCGAGAGAGAGCAGATCGAACGCGAGAAGGAAAAGGCGAAAGACGCTGCCGATGTGCAGTTTGCCGTCGACAACCTCGCCGCGGGTCTTTCGAAACTCGCCGACGGCGATGTGTCCTACCGTATCGACCAGCCCTTCGTAACGAGGCTCGATGGCGTCCGCAGCGACTTCAACAATTCCGCTGACAAGCTGCAATCGGCGTTGAACCGGGTATCGCAGAATGCCCGCGGCATCGACTCTGGAGCAAACGAGATCAAATCGGCCGCTGACGATCTTGCCAAGCGCACAGAACAGCAGGCAGCGGCGCTGGAGGAAACGGCTGCAGCTCTCGAAGAAATCACCACGACCGTGAAGGATTCGAGCAAGCGAGCGAAGGAAGTCGGAGAGCTCGTCTCGCGTGCCAAGACCGGCGCGGAAAAATCCGGCGAAGTCGTCCGCAAGGCTGTTTCGGCCATGCAGCAGATTGAAAAATCCTCGGGCGAGATCTCCAACATCATCGGCGTCATTGACGACATTGCCTTCCAGACCAACCTTCTGGCTCTGAACGCCGGCGTCGAAGCGGCCCGCGCCGGCGAAGCCGGCAAGGGCTTTGCCGTCGTCGCCCAGGAAGTTCGCGAATTGGCCCAGCGTTCAGCAAACGCCGCCAAGGAAATCAAGGCGTTGATCAACACGTCAAGCGAACAGGTCAATTCCGGCGTCGGCCTCGTCGGCGAAACCGGCAAGGCGCTGGAAGCGATCGTCGCCGAGGTGCAGGAAATCAATCGTCATATCGCGGCGATCGTCGAAGCATCGCAGGAACAGTCCTCCGGTCTCGACCAGATCAACCTGGCGGTCAACCAGATGGACCAGGATACGCAGAAGAACGCGGCCATGGTCGAAGAGTCGACTGCCGCAAGCCATAATCTTGCGAAGGAAGTTGCGTCGCTCAACGAGCTTCTTGCCCAGTTCAAGCTGAGCGAAGCGGGTTATGCACTGCGTTCCGCTGCTCCCCGCGCCGCCGCACGAAACGATGCTCCGGCTCCGTCACCGGTTCGTGCCCTCGGCCGCAAGATCGCTTCTGCATTCTCGGGAAATGCCGCCCTCGATACAAAGGGCGACAACTGGGAAGAGTTCTGAAGCTCGAACCACCGCAAGATACGGTGCGGCGACCATCGCCGCACCACTTTTAGCGCCAGGCCTTCGTAGGCTCGATAGCCCAACCAGCCGCTAGCCGATCGACAGGCGCTTTTCAGTTTTGGCATCGAAGAGATGAAGTTTGCTGAGATCCGGCATCATCCTGACGGTCTCGCCGGCTTTCAGCGAAAGACGGTCACGTACGGTTGCGACCAGCGGATCCGATCCGAGCTTGGCGTTGATCTGGGTCTCGGCCCCCGTCGGTTCGATGACAGCCACCTCGGCGCTCACGCCATCCTGGCTGACGATCAGATGCTCGGGACGGATGCCATAGACAACCTCCGCACCTCGCGCGACCGCCGCAGCCTCTGGCAGCGGGAGGTGCGCTCCTCCGTCGGCGATGAATACAAGCGGCCCGGACGAGCTGATCTTGCCCTTGATAACATTCATGCCCGGAGAACCGATGAATCCGGCGACGAAGAGATTGGCCGGGCAGTCGTAGAGGTCGAGCGGTGAACCGATCTGCTCGACATAGCCATCGCGCATCACGACGATCCGGTCTGCCATGGTCATGGCTTCGATCTGATCGTGCGTTACATAGATGGTCGTCGTCTTCAGCCGCTGGTGCAGCTGCTTGATCTCCGAGCGCATCTGCACCCGGAGCTTGGCATCGAGATTGGAGAGAGGCTCGTCGAAAAGAAAGACCTGCGGCTGGCGCACGATCGCGCGGCCCATCGCGACACGCTGACGCTGGCCGCCGGAGAGATTTCTGGGGTAGCGATCGAGGAGATGTTCGAGGCCGAGGATCTGCGCCGCATCACGGACGCGCGCCTTGATCTGCTCTTTCGGTGCTTTCCCCAGTCGCAGCGAAAATCCCATATTCGCTTCGACCGTCATATGCGGATAAAGCGCGTAGGACTGAAAGACCATGGCAATGTCGCGCTCCTTCGGAGCGACATTGTTGACGACCTTGCTGCCGATCGAAACATTGCCGCCAGAAATCTCCTCAAGCCCTGCGATCATGCGCAGCAAGGTCGACTTGCCGCAGCCGGAGGGCCCGACGAGAATGACGAATTCTCCATCGCGGATGTCGATGTCGACCCCGTGCAACACCTCGAAGTGACCATAGTTCTTGCGGACATTCGCCACGTTTACGGACGCCATAATTGTCTCCGGCTGAAAATCTGATTTCGGATCTGCAATCGCCCGCTGAGCGCGACCTGTGACATGCCTGCTACCGAGGCGTTGTCGCGGTGGCATAGGGTGCGAGGGCCGCATCGATAGCGGCAAGGCAAAGATCGCGAGCCTTTGGCGCCAAACGCTTCTCGACCACATCGGGATAGAGACGGGCAAGATGCTGGCTGATCAGCGTTTCCGGGATCTCGTCGGGTAGCTGCGCGAGCAGTTTGTCGACGGCCGCGCTAGCGCGGCCGTCCGGCCAATAGTAACGGATGCGGTCGCTATAGCTGAAATGTCGCTGCAGCCGCTGCTCATCAGCCGTGCCGCCATAGTGACCGGCCCAATGTCCAGGCTCGGCGAGCATGATCTCTTCCATTGTCGTTACCAGCCCGCGGGCTTCCTTGCCGCCCGAGAGCGTGTTGGCGATCGCATCGAGGCCGTAGAGCGCCTCGCGCAATGAAAAGGTCAGGCCCGGGCCGACTTTAAGGATCGAAAACCCGCCGTCGACCAGAGAAGCCAGCAAGTCTGCCGGCTGGTAATCGGTGGAGTGGGCTTCGAAGAGCAGACCGTTCATTTCGTCGAGCGCTGAGATCAGCTCCTGTGCTCGCTCGGGCTTGTAGAGCGCGACATTGGCATTGCCGAATTCCACACCCGGCTGAACGACGATGGCGATCACCCGCTCCAGTGCGGAACCGACCCCAGCCTGGGTAAAAGCCTCGCGATGAACGCCAAGCGTCTTCACGGCAGCTTGCCGTCGCGTGACCTCGATCTCGTCCAGGGCATGTGTAGCGCCACCCGGCGGCGGCACTTCCGTGCCAATGATATAGACGGGCGGGCGACGGCCGCTGCGGCGGGCGGCATCTTCGGCGGCCCGCGCCAACCGTGCGGCTCTTGCTGCGGTCAATTCATCGGCAAGCGCCACAGGTTCGCCGGCGCAGCCCATTGATGTGTCGAGATGCAGCTTTTCGAAGCCGGCTTCCACATATGCTGTTACCATGGCTTCGGCGCGTGCCATGGCATCGTCAGCGCTGAGTTTCCGCCACGGGTTCGGGCCCAGATGGTCGCCGCCGAGAATGATCCGCGCGGCGGGAAAGCCGACGCTTGCCGCAATTCTTTCGATGAAGGCGCGGAAATCCGCCGGCGTCATACCGGTATAGCCGCCCTCCTGATTGACCTGATTACAGGTCGCCTCGATCAGGACGACGTCGCTCTGCCGGGCGGCACGTCGCAATGTTGCCTCGATGACCAGCGGATGGGCGGAGCAAACGGATGTGATGCCGCGGGGCAGGGGCAGCCCTCTGTCCCCGAAGAGTTTTGCCAGGGCAATCTGGCGATTTCGATCGACCGCGGCGCTCATGCGAGTGTGACAACTTTGGTGAGATGACGCGGTGAGACCGTATCGATGTGGCGTGCCTGAGCGGCACGTTCGCCGAGTATCTGCAGTGCCGGCAGAACGGCGAGGCCGGCAAGCGACAGGTCGACATCAACTGGAAGCTCCAGGTCGCCGGGGCCGCCGAAGCCGATAACGACGGCGCCTTTTTCGCGCAGCTCGCCAACCAGCTTGGCCTCGGCGTCTCTCTGGTCCGAACTGTAGAGCACGATAACTGCCGTCTTCTCATCGACGAGGCTGATTGGCCCATGGCGGTATTCGAGCGGATGGAAGGCCTGCGTCATGAGCTGACTCATCTCCATCAACTTCAATGCACCTTCAAGCGCGATGCCGAAAAGCGGTCCGCCGCCGAGAAACACGAAGTGTGAACGGTCCTCAATGATATCGGGTAGGGAGGTGTCGAGCGTGTTTGCAAGCTGCCGTGCCGATGCGACGATCGAAGCCGGCACGGTCTGACCGATCATCTGCAGGCTGAGCAAGACCATAAGGCTCGCCGACACTGTCATGACGATGCCTTCGTCCGGATGGGTTGGCGAGCAGATCAGCTGGTCACAATTCTTGGCAAGCGCGCTTTCGGGCTCGACCGTGACGGCAGTAACGAACGCGCCGGCAGCGCGGCTAACCTTGGCCGCAGCGACCGTTTCCGTCGTTTCGCCGGAGCGCGAGAGCGCAACCACATGCGTCTTCTGCCATTCCGGCCAGAAATAGGAGGGGCGGTTCAGCCACTCTGCACCAGGCACTGCAATCGCCCTGCGCTTGAGGCTGTTGGCATAGGCGGCCAGAGACAAAGCGAGATTGAAGGAGGTGCCGCAACCGACGAAGACGAGGAGATCGTCCGTCCTGCCGCTTGCCGTATTCGAGCCGATGGCTTTTTCCCAATAGGGGAACTGCTCGAAGATTACCTTTTCGGTCGTGTTCATGATGTCTCCGATTATTTGACCGAACCAGCCAGCAGGCCGCTGACGAGGTACCGGTTGAGGAAGATGACGACCAGGGCAGGGATGACGATGGCGATCGATCCGCTTGCCGTGATCAGCCCGTAGTCGATGAAATTCTTGGTGACGAATTCGGGAATGAGAACCGTCAGGGGTTTCGTCGACTGCGGCGAGAAGATGAGAGGAACGAGGTATTGGCCCCAGGCCCCCAGGAAAGTGAGGATAGCGGCGGCCGTCAGGCCGGGTCCGGCGAGCGGCAGCACTATGTTGAAGAAGATGAAGAGGCGGCCTGCGCCATCGAGCTGTGCAGCCTCTTCGAGTGCGATCGGAAGCTGCTCGAAGACGCTGCGCAGCAGCCAAAGGGAGAGCGGCAGATAGGCCGAGACGTAGATCAGCGAGACGCCGGTATAGGTGTCGACCAGATGCATCTTGATCATGATCTGATAGAGTGGGATCAGCACCGCATAGGCAGGGATGGCGAGCGTCGCAACGACGGCGCCGAATAGAAGGTGACGCCCCGGAAAACGCATCCTGGTGAAGGCATAGGCGCCGAGTGCAGAGATTGCGACGCAGAGAGCCGTGGCGGCAGCAGATGTGATTACGCTGTTGAGCAGCGCTGCACGGAATTGTTTCCACACCTCCACCCCGCCGATCCGGGAAATGTTGATGCCGAGCAGGCGCGAATAGTGGTCGAGCGTGAAATGCTGCGGGAAGAAATGGATCGGCCGCGTGGAGAAATCCTCCGTCGGCGTCACGGAACTTGCGAGCGTCCAATAGATTGGGCCGAGCGACCAGATCAGCAGCAAAGCAAGACCCGTCCATATCATCAGGCGATAGAGAATGGTTGGTTTCATCAGTCGAACCGTGTGTTGCGATAGACGCGGAGGACGTAGACCAGCGAAACCAGCAGCGACACCAGCGTGATGACGACAGACAGTGCCATTCCGTAGGAGAAGCGAAGGTTCTGGAAGGTCTCGAGATAGATCTGCACGAGGATCGGCCGTGTTTCGAGGCTCGATCCGGCAAGCACCCAGGCCTCGTCGAAGAGGTTGAAAGCGTTGACGGTCGCATTCGTCATGGCAACGGCGAGGGCGCTGCGCACGAGCGGAAGCGTGACCAGGCTGAACATCTGCACGCGGGTCGCGCCGTCGATACGGGCAGCCTCGTAGAGATGCGCCGGAATGCTCTGCATGGCGGCCAGCACAATGACGATCGTCAGCGGCATCATGCGCCAGACATGCACGACGGTCACGGCGATGATCGCGCTCGTCCGGTCATTGAACCAGACATGGTTTTCGAAGGGCAGGCCGAGTGCGACGAGAATGCCGTTCAACAGGCCGGCACCCGGCTGATAGATCCACAACCAGATAACGGAATTGACGACGCCGGGGAGCGCCCAGGGCAGGATGACGGCCGCCAGTACCCACTGACGCCCGACCTTCACCTGGTTGATGAGTGCTGCGGCAAGCACGCCGAAGACGGTTTCCGCAACGACGGCAAGGACGACGTAGATGAGCGTATTCGTCCACGTCGTTCCAAGCTGCCCGTCCGACAGCATGCGCGTGTAGTTTTCCAGCCCGACGAAAGGGGTTCCCGCCTGCATCGGATTGACCCGATGCAGCGAGTCCCAGACCGTCCGGCCCATCGGATAGAAGACCAGAGCTGCCATCGTCACAAGGATCGGCAGTACCAGCAGCAGGCCAAGCATCGTGTCGGCGTTGAAGCCGACACTCCGCTTGGCTGCGATACCTTCGACAGTAGCTGTCGTCATTGCGCCATGGCCTGCTTGGCGGCGTCCGCGATGGCCTGCATGGCCTGGTCAACCGTCATCTGATCCTTCGCCGCGCTGTTGATCGCCGTGTTGACCGCGCTTGAGAACTGCGGATACCACGGCGGCGTTCCCTGCTGGAAAAGCGGCTCGACGGTCTTCGATTGCGCAACGAGCGCGTCGCCGCTCGTCAGCTTGCCTTCCGTGTTGAGCTCGGAGAGGGCGGAAGTGCGCGTGGGCAGGAAACCGTTTGCCGCATTCTTCTTCTGGAACTCCCTGCTGGTGAACCATTTGACGAAGGCGACTGCCGCTTCCTTGTTCTGCGAGACGTTCGGAATGGCAAGCGCTTCCGGAAGGCCGAAACTACGGGTCTGGCCGCTTTCGGTCGGCACCAGGATGGCTTCCACCTGTCCGGCGACCTTGGACTGCTTCGGGTCGTTCATCTGACCCAGGCGACCGGGTTCGCCCGAGATCATGATGCTCGTCAGCCCCTGGGCGAACATGCTCTCGTTGATCTGGCTATCTTTGAGGCCTGTCGAGGCCGGATCGACCAGACCGTCCTTCAGCAGGCTCAGTTCGAAGGCGAGCGCCTTATGGCCGGCTGAATCGGGGGTGAGGAAAAGCGGCTTGAAGTCCTTGTCGAAGAGTTCGCCGCCAAAGGCCTTGGTCAGCAGGTACCAGCTGGTAGAGGCACCCTCCGTCGCCGAGAGCGGCAGGCCGATCGGATAGGCGGAGATGCCTTTTTCCTTGATCTTCTTTGCCGCAGCGACCAAAGCGTCGAGTGTTTTCGGCATTTCGGTAACGCCGGCGTCGGTGAAATGCTTCTTGTTGACGAGCATGACGCGGAAGTCGTTCGTGTAAGGCACGCCGAGCAACTGGCCGTCGACGGTGAAGATCTTGGCGACGCCGATGTCAGCGACCGTATCCTTGTCGATCACGTCGTTGAGCGGCATGTACCAGCCGGCGGCACTGAACTGTCCCGTCCACGACCAGTCGAATTCGGTAACATCGGCCGGCGCTGTACCCGCTACCAGCGCCGTTACCAGTTTCGGTCGGATGTCATCCCAGGAGAGTGTCTGGAGATCGACGTGAATGCCGGTCTCGGCTTCGAAATCGGCCGCAACCGTGGGGCCCTGCGGCGATGGCATGAGCACCGTGATCGATTGGCCGGCAAGCGGCTTGGCGTCGTCCGCCAAAGCAGGCAGGGCAATCGCAAGTGCGGCTGAGGCAAGCAAAGGCAATATGAATTTACGCATGTTCCCATCCTTCTTTATCTTTGACAGTCATTGTCTTGATCGCGCGATCACGGCTTCTGCCGCAATCGCGATTTGCCCGAACCAGCGCTCGTCAAGCTGCCAGTCGAGAAGTTGGGCAGCGGCCAGAAGCGCGCCGCCAATGGGGGGAAGCACGGGCGAGACCGCCCGCCGGCCGATCCGTCGTTCGACGGCCTCGAGCAGCAGGCGGCTGGAAAAGGTCCCGCCCGCATAAGTCCAGTCGGTGCCGGTTTCACAATGGCCCGATATTGCCCAATGGTGCTTGGCAAGCTCTTGGGCCGATCTGTCGATCAGATCGATTGCTGCTTCGTCGCCTTTGCTCGCTGCCCGGTCGACAAGGACGGAGAGCGCCGCAATCCCCGCGCGCGGCCTTGCGAGCCCGCTGATCCAGCCACCGAGAGCGTTGACCGGATCTGACATGTCGAGCTCGAGGTGCTCGTAAACAGCCTTTGCCAGCGCGGTAGGCTTGGCGCGTCCATCAAGGCTCTGGCTGATAAGGTGCAGTGCTTCGCGGCCGATCCAATAGCTGCTGCCTTCGTCGCCGATCACATCGCCCCAACCGCCGACGCGTGCGGAGGCTCCGGCGCCGTTGCGTGCCCAGGACATGGAACCGGTCCCCGATAGGACAAGTATACCCGGGCGCCCGGCAAAGGCGCCGAGGTGGGCGGCGTCGACATCGTTGAGGACCGTTCTGCGAATATCCGGGAAGGCTTCGTCGATACATCGCTTCTGGAGAGAGGAGAGGTGCGCAACTTCACCGTACGCAGGCAAGGCAGCGCCGACAGCGGCCAATCCCGGCTCATTGCGGAACGGTTCGATACGCTGCTCCAGTTCCTGTCGCCAGTTCGGATTGTCCATGGGATTGACGCCGCCGCCAAGCGCGGTGCGCAGAATCCTGCCGTCTTTGTCGGCCAGAGTAACGAGCACCTTGCTGCCGCCGCCGTCGATGCCAAGGATCAGCTCGTGGCTCATTCTTTTGCTCCGAGCTCGGCATAGGTTGCATCGACACCGAAATTGGCGAGTTCGGCGCGCCATTGGGGCGCCAGGCCCCTGTCGGTGATGAGTTTTGCCGCATTCAGCGGCGCGACCTTGTAAGTCGCCATCGTCCCGAATTTCGAGGAATCGGCGAGAACATAACCATTGGCAGAGCGGGCGAGCATGCGCCGGTTCAGACTGGCTTCCGCGCTGTCGACACTATAGATCGCCCCATCCGGGCTGATGGCGCTTGCACCCAGAAAGAGCTGATCGAACCAGATCGTTTCCAGCATTGCCTCGGCCTGCGGGCCGACGAGAGAGGCATTTTCACTGCGCAGATGGCCGCCGAGAAGCACGACTTCGAGATGCGGAATATTCAGGAATTCCTGAGCGACGATCAGGCCGTTGGTAAAGATGCGCAGCGGCATCGGATTGATACGGATCAGCCGGGCAAGCTGAAGAACCGTCGTTCCGGCATCGAGGAAGATCGCCGTGCGCGGCAGAAGCTTTTCATAGGCCGCGTTCGCGATCGCGCGCTTGGCCGAAAGATGGCGCTTTTCACGCTCCTGGAAGGCCAGTTCGACCGAGGACCCTTCGGCGATGCGGGCTCCGCCGTGCACCCTGTCGATCGCGCCGTCCTGCTCAAGAACCTGCAGGTCGCGCCGGACTGTTGCGAGCGAAGCGCCGACCGCATCGGCCAGATCCTGAATGGTCGAAAAGCCGTTCGCATAGAGATGGCTGCGGATGGCATCGAGCCGGTCAGTTTTCACGCCGCCAGTCTGATTCACGGATCGCCCCCTGCTGTTTATCCTTTATTTGCGTCAACGTTCCCACTCAATACGATCAATGTCAATCAAGATTCTGATCGTTTGTGATCTTTTTGCGGACCGCGGCGGGGATTTAAAAGACAAACAAAAGCACGCCCTCCCGAGGGATGGCGTGCTTCTTGACGACTAGCATTCTGGTGGTCGCGGCTCTGACGGCCTCAGTGGTATTTCGGCAGCAGATCGCCGTGTGCTTCGATCAGGTCGTCAACCAGGCCCCAGATTTCATCCGGCGACAGTTCTGCCGATGTATGCGGATCAAGCAGCGCGGCCTGATAGATGCGATCGCGCTTGCCTGTCAGCGCCGCTTCCACGGTCAGTTCCTGAACCGAGACACTGAGCTTCATGACCGCGGCAAGCTGCGAGGGAATTCTGCCGATGCGGGTCGGCTGGATACCGTTCCGGTCCACATGGCAGGGCACTTCCACGATACATTCGGCCGGCAGGTTCTCGATCAGGCCATTGTTGGGAACGTTGCCGTAGATCAGTGCGGGATTACCTGTGACGGCAGCGTTGATGATGCCTGCGGCATATTCATTGCTGCGGCAGACCTCGATCGGCTTGTCGCCTTCGAGATCGCGGCGCAGGGCATGCCATTCGGAAATCTGCCGCTCACAGCGGCTTATATATTCGTCGAGCGGGATGTTGAGCTTGTCGATGAGCTCGGGACGGCGATCCTTGATGTACCACGACGTATATTCGGAGAAATGCTCGCTGGATTCGGTCACGAAATGGCCGAGCCGCTTCAGCACATCGAAGCGTACCCGGTCGTCGTCCGGCACGCGTCCATCGCCGGCGAGAGCGTTCAGGCGGGGATAGAGATCTTCGCGCCGGCCATCGGCATGCAGCTTCTCGTATTTCAGGAAGAAGGCGACGTGGTTGATGCCAGCCGAGATGTAGTTGATGTCTGCAATGTCTTCGCGAAGGCAGGCGGCGAGATGAGCGGCGGTATGTTGCACGCTATGGCAAAGGCCGACCGTACGGATACTGGGTGCCAGTTGCTTGATCGCCCAGCAATTGATCGCCATCGGGTTCACATATTGCATCAGCAGCGCGTCGGGGCAAACCTCTTCCATGTCGCGGCAGATCGCCTCCAGCACCGGAATGGTGCGAAGTCCGCGGAAGATCCCGCCGATACCGAGCGTATCGGCAATGGTCTGCCGCAGCCCGTATCGCTTCGGTACGTCGAAATCCGTGACAGTCGCAGGCTTGTAGCCGCCGACCTGCATCATCAGGATGACGAAATCCGATCCGCGCAGTGCCTCTCGACGATCGAGGGTTGCCTCGATTTTGACTTTCGTCAGGTCGAGCGCCTCGCAGATGCGTCGCGCGACGATCTCCGATGTCTTCAGCCGCTCCGGGTCGATATCAAAGAGGCTGATCACATAATCACTGCCCGAGGGTGTGGAGAGCACATCCCCCAGAATGTTCTGCGCAAAAACGGTGCTGCCCGCACCCACGAGGCAAATCTTCGGCATTTCGGTCTCCCGTAAATTAAAACCGTCATACTGGTGCCTCTTCCAAATCAGAATTTCCTCCTGTTATTGGAGGGAGTATTCCCGGATCGAAGCGCAGGAAGGACATGACGGACGATCATTTCAGCAGGAGCGGCGAGTGGGCGGGATCGCCGCGGAGTTTCCTGATCGAGCGCCACACGGCCGATGCCATGAGTGCAGCGCATTGGCACGACCATGTCGAGATCAACCTGCTTCTCGATGGCGCCATGACTTATCTCTTCAACGGCCGGCAGGAGAGGGTGGAGGCCGGGCGTCTTGTCCTCTTCTGGGCGGCCATTCCCCATCAGACAATCCTGGTGACGCCGGAAGCGCCGCTCATCTGCGTCTACCTTCCGCTCGCCGATTTTCTCGCGCTCTCCATCGACAAGAAGGCGAGACAGGCAATCATGCAGGGTGCCTTCGTCGTCGAGCCCCGCCGCTGCGAGACGACGCCGGCCACCGTCTCTGCCTGGGTCGAGGAATGGGGCAGGGGCGATCCCGTCCGGCGTCAGCTGATCGCCGATGAGGCCAAGCTTAGGGTGCGCAGGCTCATTCTTGATCACGCCGATAATCGAGGCTTGTCCGTTGCAGCCGCTGCGACCCCGGTAAGCCCCGCCATCCGCCACTCAGAGGTGTTGACCGATCTGATCAATCGGCATTTTTCCGAACCGCTCAACCTGGTGGATCTTGGAAGGCGCGCCAACGTGCATCCAACTACTGCCAACCGGGCGTTTCGCGATGTGCTTGGCATCTCCGTAATGGAATACCTGACACGCTATCGCCTCGCGCGAGCGATGCAGCGACTGGCCGAGACGGAGGACTCGATCCTGGAGATCGCCCTCGACTGCGGCTTCGGCTCCAGCAGCCGCTTTTACGACATCTTCAAGCAGCGAACCGGTACGACACCGCGTCAGTTCCGCCTCTCGCTCGGCAAGTCGTGACGTTTGGCGGGGGCCGACCGATGTTTGGACCAAGTGCAGTCTCAGGCGCGATCCGACTATCGAATATTCTCGCCGGCGCGCTAGAGTCTGCAGACGATCCACATCGAACGGATTGACGTCTATGACGAGTAACAGCAAAAACCTCGCTGGTTCCCCGGCACCTCTGGACGCGATCGAGGATTTCTGCCGAAAGGTCTTCCTCGCCGCCGGCACGGACCAGGAGACGGCGGATGCAGCCACGCGGGGAATGCTGCATGGTACGCGCTATGGCATCGACAGCCATGGTGTGCGCCTGCTTCCTCATTACCTGAGGGGATTGATCGAAGGACGTCTCAATCCACGCCCGCATCTCGCGTTGGCAAACGCCTTCGGCGCCGTGGCGTCGCTCGATGCAGATAATGGCCATGGCGCGATTGCCACCTATACGGCTATGGAGCATGCCACGCGTCTTGCCGGGGAATTCGGAATCGGCGCCGTCGCCATCCGCAATTCTTCGCATTTTGGTCCGGCGGGTGCTTATGCGGTCGATGCTGCCGATCGCGGTTTTATCGGCTTTGCTTTCTGCAATTCCGACAGCTTCGTGCGCCTGCATGATGGCGCCATGCGCTTCCACGGCACCAATCCGATCGCCTGCGCCGTGCCGGTCAGGAACAGTAACCCGTGGCTCTTCGACATGGCGACCAGTGCCGTGCCCTATAACCGCGTACAGCTCTATCGCAGCCTCAGCCGCCAACTGCCCGAAGGGGTTGCCTCCGATAAACGGGGTTATGACACGACCGATCCCGATGTCGCCGACATGCTGGCGCCGCTCGGCGGCGAATTCGGCTTCAAAGGCGCAGGGCTCGCCGGCATTCCCGAGATCCTGAGCGCCGTGCTCACTGGCATGAAACTGAGCTTCGATATCGCGCCGATGCCCGGACCGGATTTTTCGAAGCCACGCGGTCTCGGTGCTTTCGTCATCGCACTGAACCCGGCCGCTTTCCTTGATATCGATATCTTCGATGCCGCCATGAAACGCTATGTCGACACCTTGAGGGCATCGCCTGCGCGCGAAGGCTTCACGGTACTGGCGCCCGGCGATCGGGAATGGGCAGTCGCTGCCGAGCGGGAAAAACATGGCGTTGCGCTGGATCCGGCTACAGTCGAGGCCTTCAGAACACTTGCCTCCACCTATCAATTGGTCAGCCCGGTGTGAGTGCATGCGTCGGATTGACGCACAACTTCCTCGATGATAGCTTGCGGTCAATTGGTCAGGCCAGTTGACCAGTTGTGCGCTTGAGGAGAAGCGCGCCGGGGAGGCCACAATGTTTTCGGCAGTTGAATCACGCCGCCTCTACAGGCAGGTGGCAGACCAGATTCGTCTGATGATCATCCGGGGCGAACTCGCAGTCGGCCAGAGGCTGCCGGCTGAGCGCGACCTTGCTGAGCAACTTTCCGTTTCGCGCCCCACGCTTCGCGAGGCGCTCATCGTGCTGGAAGTCGAGGGTTACATCAATATCCGCATGGGCTCCGGCATCTATGTCACCCGGAAACATGTGGCCAAAGCGTCTGGCCGCGACCGTGAATCGGTCGAGGGTCCCTTTGAATTGCTGCAGGCTCGCGCGATCATCGAGTGCGCGATCTCAGAGGAAGCGGCAAGGAACGCTGGTCCACAAGACATTGCCGTTCTCGACGAAGCGCTGAGAGCGATGAGCGGCGCGGTGGAGGATGCGCGCGCCGTGCTTGTCGCCGACCGCGCCTTTCATACCGGCATTGCGGCAATCGTCGGCAATGCAACCTTGCTCCGCGTCACCGGCGAATTGTTCGACATGCGCATGACGCCGTATTTCGAGAAGCTTGCCAGCCATTTCGAAGGGCCGGTGTCATGGCGCACCGCGCTGGAAGAGCATCGGGCTATCCGCGACGCGATCGCCGCCCGCGACGCTGCAGCAGCGAAGGCCGCCATGCGCACGCATCTCACGAATTCGCAGAAGAGGTTTTCCGAGAGCTTCGGGGAGGAGTTTTCGGGCGAGGAGGGGCGCGGCCATGGGGCCGGGCCAAACAAGGGCAACGCAGGCATTTGACGAGATCTCAGGAGGAGAGACCGATGAAGCTGAAACTGACGACGATACTCTGCACCGCCGCCGCAATCATGGCGACGACGGCAATCGCACATGCGCAGACCGTGCTGAAATGGGCGCATGTCTATGAGACCTCGGAACCGTTCCATACGGATTCCGTCTGGGCCGCGGAAGAGATCAACAAGCGCACCAATGGCCGTTACAAGATCGAGGTCTATCCGGCTTCGCAGCTCGGCAAGGAAGCCGATATCAACCAGGGCCTCAAGCTCGGCACGGTCGATATCATCATTTCCGGGTCAAGCTTTGCCGCCCGTGACTACAAGCCGATCGGCGTGACCTATTTCCCTTATATTTTCCGCAACCCGGAACACCTGATTGCCTATACCAAGAGTGACGTCTTCAAGCGGCTCGCCAAGGGGTACGAGGACAAGACCGGCAACCATATCGCCGCCGTCAGTTATTACGGCACGCGCCACACGACATCCAACAAACCGATTGCCAAATGCGCCGATATGCAGGGCCTGAAGATCCGTGTGCCTGACGTTCCCGCCTATCTCGCCATGCCGCGGGCCTGCGGCGCGAACACCACGCCAATCGCCTTTGCGGAAGTCTATCTGGCACTCCAGAACGGCACGGTCGAAGCCCAGGAAAATCCGCTGACGACGATCGAGGCCAAGAAGTTCTACGAAGTCCAGAAGAACATCGTCCTGACCGGTCACATCGTCGATCACCTGAATACGGTGATCTCGAAGACGCTGTGGTCGAGCCTTTCCGATGAGGACAAGAAAATCTTCGGCGACGTCATGCAGGAAGCTGCCGAGCGCACGACCAAGACCATCGAAGGCAAGGAAGACGGCCTGATCACTACCTTCAAGGAAAAGGGTCTGAGTGTCACCGAGGTCGACAAGGCCGACTTCGAGAAGACAGTTGCGGAAAAGGTCAAGTTTGAGGACTTCGGCTACGATAAAGCCGATTGGGAGGCGATCCGCGCGATCCAGTAAGAGCCCGAGGGCGCGCGGCAGCGCTGCGCGTCCTTCTTCTCCAAACCGGAATAAGGCCGATCATGTCTCAAGAAGTCCACACGCAAATTACCGCCGAGGAGATCGGCCAAGAGTTCGAAGGGCATGCGCCCACTGCCAACATCTCGGATTACGCCATCGAAGACTGGATCACGTTGATCGTCTTCTGGCTGATGGCCGGCTGCGTTTTCCTGCAGTTCTTCACTCGCTACGTGCTGAACAACAGCTATGCCTGGACCGAGGAAATTGCCGTCAACTGCCTGATCGGCGTCGTTTTCTTGGGCGCCGTCATGTGCGTGCGCACCTCGCGCCACATCCAGGTGGATGTCTTCTACCACTACATGCCGGCAGGCCTCGCGCGGGTGCTCGCAACGTTCGTCGATATCGTCCGCATCGGCTTCTTCGCCTATGGCTGCTATCTGATGTGGCGCTACGTCCAGATCGTCGCCGACGAGCAGATGGTCACTGTCGATCTGCCGCGCAATATCGTCTTCTACAGCGTGCTTGCAGCCTTCGTGCTGATGCTGATCCGGGCGGTGATCGTCTTCATCGCCAATATGCGCCGCGGCTATTCCGTTCTGGAACGCCCGGAAGAATTCCACGCCGTCGAAGGATGACCCGATGCTGCTCTTGCTTGGCTCGTTTCTGCTGCTGATGTTGATCGGCGTGCCCGTCGCAATCTCGATGGCCGTCGCGTCCGTTCTCTATATTGTCCTTTACGGTGTCGCGCCTGACATCATCGTCGCCCAGCGAATGATCGCGGGTGTAGAAAGTTTTCCGCTTCTCGCCGTTCCCTTCTTCATCCTTGCCGGCAACCTGATGAATTCGGCTGGTGTCACCGGCCGCATCTATTCCTTCGCCGTCGCGCTTGTCGGCTGGATGAAGGGCGGTCTCGCGCAGGTCAACATCATCGGTTCGGTCATCTTTTCCGGCATGTCCGGCACCGCGCTTGCCGATGCGGCCGGTATTGGCACGATCGAAATCAAGGCCATGAAGGATCATGGCTATCCGGTCGAGGCCGCGGTCGGCGTAACGGCGGCATCGGCCACGCTTGGCCCGATCTTTCCGCCGTCCTTGCCTTTCGTGATCTATGGAATGATGGCGAATGTCTCGATCGGCGCTCTTTTCATGGCCGGCATTCTGCCCGGCATCGTCATGACGCTGCTGATGATGATTACCGTTGCGGCCTTCGCGTATACGAAGCGCTGGGGTTCCGACGCGCCCTTCAACGTAAAACAGCTTGTTTCCGCAGGTTTGGAGATCGTCGTCGTCCTGCTGGTACCGCTCGCGATCTACGTGATGATGCGGTCAGGGGTATCGATGAATGTTGCCGCGGGCATTGCGCTTGTCGTGCTTCTGGCGCTCGACTGGTATTTCCGCTTTTCCGCGGTCATGGCGCTCATGACGCCTGTTATCCTGATCGGCGGCATGACCATGGGTTGGTTCACGCCGACGGAAGCAGCTGTTGCGGCTGTTCTCTGGTCGCTGTTCCTCGGCCTCGTGCGCTATCGCACGATGACGTTCTCGACACTTGCCAAGGCGAGCTTCGACACGATCGAGACGACGGCCTCCGTTCTCTTCATCGTCACTGCCGCTTCGGTCTTCGCATGGCTGCTGACGGTGAGCCAGGCGGCGCAGCTTCTGTCCGATGCAATCCTGTCAATCACCGACAATAAGTGGGTGTTCCTGATCCTCGTGAACCTGCTGATGCTCTTCGTCGGATGCTTCCTGGATACGATCGCCGCGATCACCATTCTCGTGCCGATCCTTCTGCCGATCGTTGCGAAGTTCGGCATCGATCCGGTGCAGTTCGGTCTCATCATGACCTTGAATCTGATGATCGGCCTGCTCCATCCGCCGCTCGGCATGGTACTGTTCGTGCTGTCTCGGGTGGCGAAACTATCCGTGGAGCGTACGACGATGGCGATCCTGCCCTGGCTTGCGCCGCTTTTCATCGCCTTGATCCTGATCACCTTCGTTCCCTCCATATCGCTCTGGCTGCCGCAGCAGCTTGGGCTTCTGAAGTAGGAGAGTATGATGCAGACACGTCTGGCACGGCTTTATGCAAAGGGCGATCTGCGGATCGAGACCGCTCCGGTTGCCGTCCCCGGTCCGGGCGAGGTGCTTTTGAAAATGGCAGCCGCAGGCATCTGCGGCTCCGACCTGCACTATTATCAGGATGGCGGTTTCGGTCCGGTCCGGGTCCGCGAGCCGATGATACCCGGGCACGAAGCATCAGGAACGGTTGAGCTGGCAGGTGAAGGCGTCACGCTGAAAACAGGTACGCTGGTTGCGGTTAATCCGAGCCAGCCCTGCGGCGCTTGCGAATATTGCAGCATCGGCATGCCGATACACTGCCTCGAGATGCGCTTCATGGGCAGTGCGATGCGCCTGCCGCATGAGCAGGGGATGTTCCGGGAATGGCTGGTGGTGCCGGAAAGGCAATGCGTTGAAGTCGGAGCTGCGACCACGCCTGCAGAAGCGGCTTGCAGTGAACCTCTGTCCGTCTGTCTGCACGCGGCATCGCGTGCGCCTGGCATTGCCGGCAAGAAGGTTCTGGTGACCGGCGCCGGACCGATCGGCTCGCTGATGGTCGCCGTCGCCGGCCATTTCGAGGCAAGCGAAATCGTTGTCACCGACCTCGCCGAAGCGGCGCTTGCGCGAGCGAAGGCAATGGGTGCCGGCCGCACGATCAATGTGGCCAGGGATGCAGCGTTACTTACCGAATTCCAGGCCGGAAAGGGTTATTTCGACCTCGTGTTTGAATGCTCCGCGGCTGCGCCCGCAATCCATAGCGCGATTGCCTCCATCCGGCCGCGTGGCACCATCATCCAGGTCGGCGTCTCCGGCGATGTGCCGATACCTCTCAACGCCATTGTCGGTAAGGAGTTGCACATCCATGGGACGCAGCGCTTCCACGAGGAATTCGCTGATGCTGTCGACCTGATCTCGCGGCGGAAGATCGATGTGCGGCCGATCATCAGCCACAACCTGCCGCTTGATGAGGCCGTAGCGGCCTTTGAAATTGCCGGCGATCGTTCGCTGGCCTGCAAAGTGCAACTGACGTTTCCGTCAGCCTAAACGACGGTCTCGCCGCCATCGACGACGAGGATTTGCCCCGTCATATAGGAAGAGCGATCCGAAACCAGAAACAGGATCGGTTCGGCGATCTCCGAAACGTCCGCCCAGCGGCCGAGCGGCACCTTATCGGCAATATAGGATTCAATGGCGCCCCGCCCGCCCATCTGGGCGATGAACGGTTCGTTGAACGGCGTGTCGACCCATCCGGGACAAAGCGCATTCACGCGAATGCAGAATTTTGCATAGTCGCCCGCCATCTGCCGGGTCATGGCGATGACCGCATGTTTGGTCGTCGTGTAGGCGATCATTTCGCGGTCATAGAGCACACCTGATGATGAGGACGTGTTCAGGATCACGCCTTTGCCGGCTTTCTTCATGATCGGCATGACGAAACGCGCCGCCATGAAATGCGCCCGCACATTCAGGCTCCAGGACTTGTCGAAGCCTTCGACGGCAACTTGCTCCAGGTCTCCGGCGACCTGCGCGCCGGCGTGATTGTGCAGAATGTCGATCCGGCCGTGACGTGCAGCAGTAGCGGTTATGCCGGCTTCAAGCGCCCTGTCGTCGGTCACATCGACCACCAGGCTTTCGGCGCTGCCGCCGGCTTCGGTAATCAGCTCGACCGTCTCTTCGGCATTCGCGAAGTTGATATCGGCAACGACGACATGGGCGCCTTCGCGCGCCATGATCTGTGCGCCGGCTCGACCGATGCCCGAGCCTGCGCCCGTAACGATTGCAACGCGATCTCTCAATATCATGGCATTTCCCCGGTCAGTTTGTCGTTGTCTTTTCGCGCATCAGGAAACGCGCGATGAAAATAAGGACGAGCGAGGCGACGAGCACCATCGTCGCGATCGCATTGATTTCAGGTGTCACGCCGCGACGAATGGAGGCGAAGACATAGATCGGCAGCGTCGTATTCGAGCCGGCCACGAAGAAGGCGATGATGAAATCGTCAAAGGAAAAGGTGAAGGCGAGCAGAAACCCCGCCAGGATCGACGGCATGATCTGAGGCAGTACGATCTGCCGGAATGTTGTGAATGGCGTCGCGTAGAGATCGCTGGAGGCCTCGACGATATCACGTCCGAGGCTGGCGATACGTGCTTTCACGATCATTGTCACCAGCGCCATGGTGAAGAGCCCGTGCGCGGCGATGATCGAGCCGTAACCGAGCGCGAGCTTCGGCGGCTGATCGCCCGGCCAGAGAGCGGCGATGACGGGGTTGATGAAGCCGAAGACCTCGACGAGGGCAACAAGCGTCGCGATGCCGATGACGACACCCGGCACGACGATCGCCGCCGCAAAGAGCCCGTCGAAGATGGCGCGCGTACGGGCGCCGAGCCGCTCCATCCCGATGGCAGCCATGGTGCCGAAGATCGCTGCCAGCGCGGCACTGGTGACCGCGATAATTAGACTGTTACGCAACGCTTCCATCAGGAACGTATTCGACAGCGCCCTGCCATACCATTGCGTCGAGAAGCCGGTGAACTCGCTGGCGTTGCGGCCCGCATTGAAGGAGAAGAGGACGACGAGCGCAATCGGCGTGTAGAGGAAGAGATAGACGGAAGTGACGAGCGCGCGCATCAGATGAGATCCACCTGTCGGGTACCGGCAACACGCCACGCAATCCGCATGGCGACAATCAGCACGATGACAACAACGGCAACCAGGGTTACGGCAATCGCCGATCCGAAAGGCCAGTTGCGCGACTGCAGGAAGAGATCGACAAGCGCATTGCCGATGAAGAAGACCTTGCCGCCGCCGAGAAGCTGCGGGATCAGATATTCACCGAGAAGCAGAATCGTGACCAGCGCAACGCCGGTCATCACGCCCGGAAGCGATAGCGGCAGGGTGATTCCGAAAAACGTCGAGATCGGCTTAGCACCGAGATCGGCCGAGGCTTCGAGCAACCGGCGATCCAGTTTTTCCAGGCTGACATAGATCGGCATGATCATCAGCGGCAGGTAGCCGTAGACGATGCCGAGCAGCACGGCGCCGGGCGTATTGATCAGCCTGACATTTTCAATGCCGACGAATTCGAGCAGGTGCGGAATGCCGCGCGCGCCGAGCAGGTACATCCAGGCATAGGTTCGCACCAGCAGGCTGGTCCAGAAGGGCACGACGACAAGCGAGACGAGCAGCAGCCGGCGCTGCGGGCTCGCCTTGACTGCCAGATAATAGGCGACCGGGTAGGCAACGATGAGGCAGGCTGCCGCGCCGACCGGCGCCAGGATCAGCGTGTTGACGAAGGCCGCCGAGCGCGCGCCGAGATTGGCGAACTGTTCGAAGGTGAAAGCCGCCTGATAGCCGCCTTCCGGCGCCCGTTCGCCGAAGGCAAAGACGATGATGGCGATGAAGGGCAGCACCAGGAAGACAAACAGCCAGACACTGGCCGGGCCGACGAGGGCCGCGGTGATCAGGCGCCGTTTGGTGGCGTGGGGAAGGGGCATGGTTTGGTCTTCATCCACCGGATCGCGAAGCTGAACCGACTTCCCCGCTGCGGGCTGGGGAAGCCGGGATGCAGGATGGACTTACGCCGACTTGAAGCGCGCCATCAGTTCGGCGCGGCCCGGATCGGTGAGTGTCACGGCGGCGCCGAATTCCAGCGGTGTCAGGGCTACTTCGTCCGGATAGACGATCTTGTTCGACGTGACCTCCTTGGGCAGCAGCGCGATGACGCGGCTGTCGGTGGTGGGTGCGCCGTTGGCGATGTGCTCCTTCACCGCATTCTGTGGGTCCATCAGGTAGTTGAGCAACGCGTAACCGGCGGCCTTGTTGGGCGCATCCTTCGGGATCGCATAATAATCGGTCCAGATTTCACCGCCGTCGGTCCCAAGGACATAGGCAAGTTCCGGCATGTCGCGGTTGAGCTGCGCCCCGTCATTGGTCCAGCACATGGTAAGCCATGCATCGGTCGAGCGCATGGATGGCTGATAGTCGGAATTGATGGCGAAGAGATGCGGCTTCACCTTGATCAGCAGCTCTTCTGCCTTGGCAAGTTCGTCAGCCTTGATCGAATTGAAGTCGTAGCCGAGCGAGACAAGCGCACTGCCGATCGTCGTCAGCTGATAGTCATGCACCATGGCGCGGCCATCGGCTTCGGTCTGGGCGATCTCGAAGAAGTCCTTCCAGCTGGAGAGCTTGGTCTTGATCTTGGACGTATTGACGGAGAAACCGGTCGTGCCCCAGTTCTTCGGCACGGCATAGGTCTTGCCGTCGATCTGGCCTTCCTTGGTGAAGCGCGGGCTTTCGGTTGCCTGGCTGAAATTCGGGATCTTCGACAGGTCGAGCTCGTCGATCAGGCCGAGTTTGTGATGGGTCGAAATCGTATAGTTGGTCGGCACGAAGAGCGACCAGCCGGAAGCGCCGGCCTGCAGCTTGGCGAGCATTTCCTCGTTCGAGCCGAAGACGTTGACTTCGACAGCGACGCCGGTCGCTGCCTTGAAGTTTTCGAATGTTGCCGGGTCGTGATAGTTCGGCCATGTGGCGATCGACATCTGCGTGCCCAGATCTTCGGCCGCATAGGCCGGCGTCGACAGCGCGCCCGGGAAGCGCGACAGCACGGCGGTCGCAAGACCGAGGCCGGTAATGCCGAGGAAGTGGCGGCGGCTGACGGAACCGCGCTTCAGGCGCATGAACTCGTCCATGAAGCCTTCGGCGGAGATGGGCAGATTGTCCTTATAATCCTTGCTCATGATGCTGTTCCCTTGTTTTGGTTTATGCATTCGATGCTTGAAAGACATGGATGGCGGCGGGGTCGAAACCGAGGAAAACCTCCTCGCCCGGCTCCACGAGATCGCTCTCGTTCATGCTGCGGCGGTCGGCTGTGATCAGGAAATCGCCGAGCCCCGGTACGCTGACGGCATATTCCGCAGACGAGCCGAGGAAAATCCGATGCGTCACGGTTCCCTTGAACGACGTGCCTGATGGCGCAGCCTTGCGCGTCAGATGGATTGCCTCGGGGCGCAAAGCAGCGATGACTTCGCCCGACGCGAGCTGCTTGCCGGAGGCGATCGCTGAGCCATCCGCCAGCCTGAGCGTCGTACCGTCGGCTTCCATTGCCGCGGCGATACGGTTCGTCTTGCCGACGAAATCGGCGACGAAAAGATCTGCCGGGCGGTCATAGACTTCCTGCGGGCTGCCGAGTTGACGGATACGGCCGGCACTCATGACACAGACGACATCGGCCATCGAAAGCGCCTCTTCCTGGTCGTGGGTGACGAGGACGAAGGTGATGCCGAGTTCACGCTGCAGGGTCTGCAGCTCGATCTGCATGGCTGAGCGCAGCTTCTTGTCGAGTGCCGCCAGAGGTTCGTCGAGCAGCAATACGGAAGGGCGGTTGACGATGGCTCGGGCAAGCGCCACACGCTGCTGTTGCCCACCCGACATTTCATGGATGCGCCGCTTGGCAAAGCCGCCGAGCCGGACCATTTCGAGCGCCTCGGCGACGCGCCGGTCGATCTCCTTCGCCACGATTTTTGGGCGTATCTGCTTGAGCCCATAGGCGACGTTCTGCTCGACGTTGAAGTGCGGGAACAGCGCGTAGTGCTGGAAGACCATGTTGACCGGGCGGCGATAGGCCGGAACTCCGTTCATCTCGCGCCCGTCGATCAGCACCGTGCCTTCGCTCGGCTGTTCGAAGCCGCCGATCATGCGCAGGCAGGTCGTCTTGCCGCAGCCGGACGGCCCGAGCAATGCCAGAAAGGCACCCTTCGGCACAGTAAGATTAATGTCCGTCACAGCGGTCACGGCGCCATAGTTCTTTGTGACCGAACGGAATTCGATATCGTTCGTCGAAGCGGATGCCACGTCTGTTCCCTGCGGTTGGTTTGGAATGGCAGTCTATTGCTGCCTTATTGCCACCGTCGTTAAGGAAAGAGTAAGCCTGAGCTTCCTCCACGGTATATACCCCGAGAGAGGTATTTAGGCGCACATTGTTTCGTGGAAGGTGTATATCCGCCTTCCGTGAATTTTGCGGAACAGCGGGGAGGAAGGGCTAGTGAGTATCGACCTGGAGACGCTGTTTACCGCTTTCAATGCGACGGTCGGCAAGCCAGCCATGACCGATGCCGCCTTTGGCGATACTTTCCGACAGATGATGGCAGCACTCGTGCGCTTCGACTATGTCGTCGTCTTCGCCTATCGGGCAAAAGAGCGGCCGATCGATCTCTACAGCACCTTCGATCGCGACGAGCACATCGTCTTCGTCACACTTTATCAGGCAGGTCCTTATCTGCTCGACCCCTTCTATCATACGGCTCGCGAACGGCGTGAAGGTGTCTTCAGGATGCGCGAACTCGCCCCGGACAGGTTCTTCTCCAGCGAATATTACCGCACGTATTACGTCCAGACCGGACTTGCCGAGGAAATCGGCTTCTTCGTGCCTGTCGATGGCGATATTACCGTTGTCCTTTCGCTGATGCGGCGGGAACAGACCGGTGCTTTTCCACCGGCCGAGTTCACAACGCTCAGAAGGGCTGAGCCGCTCGTGGCCAGCATGGTGAAACATTATTGGTCCGGGCTCGCGCCGCGCTTCGATGCCCAGCTCGCAGCAAGGGGCAAAAGCCGCCGCAAAAGCGAAATCCTCCCGCGCGTCGACACCGTCTGGCACGATCTCAACCTCACGAGCCGCGAAACGGCGATCGTTGAACTGGTGCTGCAGGGCCATTCGTCGGAATCGATCGGCCTGAAACTAAACATCTCGACGGGAACGGTGAAGGTCCACCGCCGCAATGTCTATCGCAAGCTTGGCATCTCCTCGCAGACGCAGCTGCTCTCGCTTTACCTGAAGAATCTGAGCTGACTGGTGGCTGCACGCCCCGGGCTGTCGTTAGGGGCGCGCCTCCGCCTCACGCAGCGAAATCAGCCGTCGTGCCGTCTCGTCCCAGAGGATGAGTTTCACGCAGCTGAGGCTGTCACGAATGTTGATGCGCCCAAGCTTCGCCAGCTCCGGATAGTCACGCAGCACTTCCGGCAACCGGTAAAACGGCACTCGGCTCGATAGGTGGTGAACATGGTGCATGCCGATATTGGCGGTGATCCATCGCAGCGGACGCGGCAGGTCATAATGCGAGGCGCCATGCATGGCGGAATAGGGGAACGTCCATTCCGGAGGCTTCGACCAGTGGGTATCTTCGAATTGGTGCTGAACATAGAACAGCCAGACACCCGCCGATCCGGCAAGCAGAACGATTGGCAGATGGACCAGCAGAAAGGGAACGATGCCGACGGCCCAGATCAGAAGAGCGACCAGTACAGCGACGCCGGCATTCGTCGCCATCGTCGAAATCCAGGGTAGGGCGCCGGAACGCATCATGCCGATCGGCAGTCGCTGCTTGAAAATAAAAAGATAGGCCGGGCCAATACCGAACATGACCAGCGGATGCCTGTATAGGCGATAGGCAAGTTTTCCTGGACCGGTCAGGGCGCGATATTCTTCGACCGTCAGCGTGGTGATATCACCGACACCCCTCTCATCCAGATTGCCGGCTGAGGCATGGTGTTCTGCGTGTGCACGGCGCCAATAATCGTAGGGTGTGAGTGTGAGGATGCCGATCACGCGCCCCGTCCAGTCATCCCACTGACGCCGTCCGAAGAACGAGCCGTGCCCGCAATCATGTTGCAGCATGAAGAGCCGCAACAGGAAGCCGGCGGCAGGGACGTTGAGGACTAAGCCGAGCCAATAGCCGAAGTGGATCGCAACCGATGCTGCCGCCCAAAGAAGGATAAACGGAATCAGCGTCACGGCCAGTTCGTACAGGCTTCGGCCTGTATTGGGTTTTCGGTAATTCGAGAGAATCTTGAGCCAGGCTTTTTCGGCACCGGCGTCTTGGCCAGCCGTCATCGTTGCGTTCATAGTCGGTCGGCGTCTTTCTGTTGGGCAGCGCTGCGGAAGAAGTGTTCGGCATGCTGGTAGTCATTTTCTGCGCCGATCCGGTCACCGGCCAAAGACTTCAGCTCGGCAAACTGAAGGTATTGCTTGTATCGATCCAGCAGGCGCTGCCTCGATGGTGTAGCACTTCTATTACGGTGGGCGAAATGGTGATTATTCATGATAGATCCGAACCGCGAGGATTCGCTCCTGTTGTCTGAAAATGATTGCTTGGGCGCTTTGCTCGGCGATGGTCCGCCGTCGCAGCTTGCAACTGATGCCTTGTCCTAGGAGACTGCGGCAGAGTGCGTTAGCGATCGGCGAGACGGTGTTTCCGTCGGCAGATGGGGGCGTTCTGATCTGGTCAGTGTGAGATCCACGCGCAGAAGCAATACTCCACTGCGGCTGCTACAAATCGCTGATGGGAAGGTCGCAAGCGCGTCGGCAATCGGGCAACGGAGCCTGCATCATCGAGGATCCAATATCCTCGGATGTTTGGGGTATTACTGCAGCATTGTGGCTGCATCACGTCGGGGATGTCTCCAAGCTATCCGGATCGAAAGAATTACATCGCTTCCCCGCCTGCTGTTGAGCTGGCGACCGACGCAGGCTATCAGAACGGGCAACAAAGTCCCGTTCCGAGAGACGCATCTGACAATGACCCATTCATACCTGGTTACCCATTCCGGCGGCTTCCACGCCGACGAGCTGCTTTCAAGCGTCATCCTGACCCGGCTGTTTCCTGAGGCCCGGATCATTCGCAGCCGAAATGTTGAATGGACCACACCGACCACCGATCGCATCATCTACGACGTCGGCGGGCAATATGACCCTGCCGCGGGCATTTTCGACCATCATCAGCGTGGCGCGCCGGTGCGAGAGGACGGACGGCCCTACAGCTCCTTCGGCCTCGTCTGGAAACATTACGGGTCGGATTATCTTGCGGCGCTTGGGGTGCCCGAGGCGCATGTCGCAGCGGTGCATGCGTCCTTCGACGCCAAATTCGTGCTGCCGGTCGATCTGACCGACAATGGCGCGCTTGATCTTTCGGTTGCAGGCGAGCTGGCAGGCTTGACGCTGCCAGCGCTTCTCGAAACCCTGAAGCCGGTTTTCGATGCGAAGGATCCAGATGCCGATGACAGGGCGTTCCACGCGGCTCTTTCGATCGCCCGCAGTTTCGTCGAAGCCGGGATCGCGGCGCAGGATGCCAAGCTTCGTGCCGAAGGCCTTGTTCTTAAAGCGATCGACGAGACAGGCGAGGGCAGGGTTCTCGAACTGCCGACGGGCATGCCCTTCCGCGCCGCGATCGTAAAGGCCAAGGCCGATCAGCTGCTCTTTGTCGTCCACCCCCGGGAAAACGACTGGTGCCTGACCGGCATTCGGCGTTCTGACGAGGGCTTCGAGCTGCGCGCGGATTTGCCGGCCTCCTGGGCGGGGTTGACCGGCCACGAACTGGAATTGGTTTGCGGCGTCGAAGGAGCAACGTTCTGCCACAAAGGCCTTTTCGTTGCTGCCGCTAAGACCCGAGAGGCTGCACTCGCGATGGCGCAGATCGCTGTAGAACAGGCGCTGGCATGACGATCGTCGGGCCTAAGATTACCGCAGGCCTGTTGCTTCTGAGCCTTTCAGGCGCATGTTGCTGGCCGACCCTGGCGGCCGATCGGCAATCCGATACGTTCAAACTCCCTGAAGATGTGCGCGCCTTTATGGAGCGTCGTGACGGATGCGATCACTTTCGGGGCGAGGATTCGCCCTATGCCGAGCGGCGCGCACAGATTGACGAGGAGCTGAAGCGGCTTTGCACCGGGACCGATGCCGAGCTCGCCAGACTGAAACGCCTTTACGCCGAAAACGAAACGGTGCAGCGTTTGCTTGCCGAATATGAAGTCAACATCGAGACGGGAAATTAGTCCGGCGGCGGAAATGCGCGATGAACGCTCCCGTCAGACTTCCATAACGTCCTCGAACGATTCCGGGAAACTCTGACGCGCCACCTTCTCGTTGATGACGAGCATCGCCTCATAGGACTTCGGATCGAAATCCTTGTCCACGGCCACCACTTCCCGCCCGAATAGCAGGTTGAGCCGCGCGGCGTCCAGATTGCCGCGCTCGAAGGGCTCAGCCCCGAAATAATGCCAAAGCGCATGCAGGAAGGCTGCATCGACCCGGTGTTCCGCCGTGCCAGGGCGTGCGCGACGAGGCAGTGCCTTGATCGGCGTCACGCCCTTGGGATTGGCGCGGCGGATGGTGAACTGAATGCCGCTGCCCGGCATTCCGGATGGAAAGCCGCGGTGCTTCGTCATGTCGGGAAGATTGGCCATCGCTGCCCTCCTTCGCATTGCGATCGTGTTATGTTGCCTTCTATGCCGGGCGCGCCGATGGCGACGCCCCGCAATCACACGAATAGCGATCTCGACGACACTTTGCGAGCACAGAATATGTGCGCCTGTTGGCCCGTCGGGCTGGCCTGCGCGAGCACCATTATGTGTGACGTCGGTCTCTGAAGTCTCGTGATGCTGATTGCTCGCGATACCCGGCGAGCGTCACTCGCCGGGTATCATTTTGAAGTCAGCTCACTTCGGCGTGACGTCGAAACCGAACCACTTTTCCGACAGCGTCTTGGCGCTGGAACAGTCTGGGCCGATGGTGCCCATGGGCACCATCCGGTTCGAAGCCGCTAAAATCGTTGCGTTCGACGACGTCCAGCGCTTTCCTCGTCCGACGCCGAAAATCTCTTCGGCAGACACTTCGTTGACCAACCGTTGACCCGAAGAGGAGTGCCGCTATGACCAGAACACGCGCCTTACACACCAAACGGATCGAGAAATTGCGCCTCGAAAAGGGCGAAACGCGCCACGAGTGGCGCGACGGAAAAACGCCAAACCTGATTGTGCGGGTCGGCCGACGGAAGAAGGTTTTCCTTTTGTTGGTCCGGTGTCCCGGAGAAAGAGACCCGACCCGCCTCAAGATCGGGACGTTTCCTAAAACGACGCTGGAGCGCGCCCGCGAGGTGGCGGCCGAATGGAGCGCGATGATCGACCGCGGACTGGACCCGCGGCAGGAGGCTCAGCGGCGTGCGCGGGAGGCGGTCGTCGACGAGCGGAGGACTTTCCGGTCGGCGATGGAGGACTACATCGCCTGGCTCCCAAACAAGAAGCGCAACCGCCACATGTTGCCGGACATCGCCGCGTTGCGCGCGGAATTTCTCGATCCGGCACGCAACGCTTGGATCGACAAAGCGATCGCGGATGTCACCAGGGCCGACATCGGCGTCCTGATCGAAAACATCCGCGGCAGAGGTGTTCCCGGTCGGGCGCTGCAGGCCCTCGAATTGATACGGTGGTTTTTCGTCTGGGCGAACGGTCCGGCCAGGTACGAAGGGTACGGCCTGGCGGGCAATCCTACCGCCGACATCACCGCGGCATCAATGGAACTGTCACGGGGAAAGCGATCCCGGAAGCTCGACTCCCAGGAACTCCGGGCATATTGGAGTGCGGCGGCCGCGATGCCGTATCCGGACGGTCCGTTCTACAGGCTGGTCGTGCTGGCGGGGGGGCGGCGGAGGCAGGAGGCCGAGCACATCCGCTGGTCGGAAATCGACATCGCGAAGAAGCTCTGGACAATCCCCGAAAAGCGCGTGAAGCACGGAGACGAACTCCTCGACCTGTATGTCGTGCTGACCGACGAGGCCGTTGCACTGCTTGAGGAGCTGCGGTCCGGGCAGCCGCAGGGATGGGGGGACTTCGTCTTCAGCGTGACGAACGGCCAGACCCCGTACACCGGGTACGACATGGACGACTTCCGCGCGCGGGTGGAAGAGGAATACCGCAAACTCTGTTCCGGAACGTCGATGATCGGATGGGTTCTGCACGACCTGCGGCGGGTGGTCCGCACGGCGCTGTCGCAATTGGGCGTTCCGCCAGAAATAGCGGACTACATCATCGGTCATCGGAGGCGACAGGACTACAACCAGGACCGCTTCATACCGCAGTGCCGCAAGGCGATGCGGCAATTCACCGACAGGCTCTTCCGGGTGATCGATGGATCGGCGGCCGGCTTCCACGCCGGCGATCCCGACAATGCCGACTAGCCAAGCAAGCGACAGGAGGCAGGCATGACGAAGCGTAGGGACGGCGAAGTAATCTCCAGAGGGGAATTGTACGATCTGGCCTGGTCGATGCCGGCTCAAAAGGCTGGGCCGACCTTGGGCATCTCGGACAGGTATTTCGGCAACATTTGCCGCGCCCTGGAAATACCGCTTCCAGGGCGTGGCTACTGGATAAAGAAGACCGCTGCCCCCCCCGCCGGCGTTGCCGTCGGCGTCACGTGGAGTGGCGGACGGCTGGAAGCGAGGAGACTCCACGGAGCACGGGCGCGCCTCGCGGTCGACGCCGCAGCCGCAGGGACCCCTGACCCTCATGGATTTCAGGGAGAGCAGACGGCTGCACCAGCTCGTCAAGCCCGCCGCCAAGGCGCTTCGCAGCTCCGATCCAGATCGCCACGGATATTATCTTAGGCCCCCGAGAAGCCTGCTGATCGACATTGCCTGCTCAAAGGACGGCCTCGAAAAATGCCTACGGTTCACCAGCGACTTGTTCAAACGACTCGAAGCCCCGGAGAACGAATACCGCGTCGCGATCGCGGCGGCGACCAAGGGCTTCATCCGGGCGTCCATCGATACCGCGACGGAAGCGGCAGGGCCCGAGGAAGGTGGTTATTCGCCGTCTTGGTGTCCGCTTCGCCCGACCGTCGTCTCCGTCCTCGGTGTGTCGATCGGTCTGGCCGTCGTCGAAACGAGCAGGCGTTCGCAAATGCGCTATATCGGCGGCGACGCTACGTTCCCGACACCGGCCGCGAGGGCGACTACGTACCACCGACCTTTGTGGTGACCCAGAACGTTCCGACGGGTCTCTTGAGGCTCATCGCCTACAGTCCGTTTTACGGCTTCCCATGGCAGCGGCAGTGGACGGAGGAGCCGGGAACCCTGTTTTCGTCGTCGCTGCAATCGATCGTGAGGGGACTGGAGGCGGGAGCGCACGAGCTTTTTCTCGCTCTGGAAAAGGCGGGCGTCCAACCTGGCTAGACGGTCCCGCCTGGCGTCAACCCCGGTTGGCCAGCCATTCCAGGACCTCGAAGACCCGGAAGCCCTTGCGGCCGCGCGGATTGCCCGTCAGCGGCACCTTTTCGGGAAACATCTTGTCGTCCACCAGCCGGTCGATGGTACTCCTGGAAAGGGATGTTATTTCGCAGGTCTCCTTCATGCTGAAGAAGCCGCGGGGGTCCCTCGCTATCAATTTCCGTTTGTCGGGCACCCGCCGGCGTGAACGTTTCGCGTTCCGCGTCGGACGTTCCCTTTCCCGTTCCGCGGCGTCGCCCGTCTCTTGACTAGCGCCCGTGGACCCTACGCGCCGCTGTGGACCGGTCGGCGCGGCGGCTTCATGCTCGTTTGGCGCTTCGATCGTCCCCGGCCGCGGCGGTCGCATCGGCTGGCCGTCCCCGCTGCCCAAAAGGGGTGCGCGGATTTCGGCAGAACGACTCGAGTGGCCGGGCTTTTTCGGGTTCCGGGGAACAACCGGTTCTCCCGCAGCCAGTCCGTGCTCCGCCGGGGGATGCGGCGCTGTCTCGCCGCCGTCCTGGTCGGAGGAGAGGCCGTGTGGATCGGAGAACGGCCGATAGCTTTCGGGTCTGGTGGGAGGCCGCTTGGCCATGGCTGTCACCTTCGGCGTCGGTTCAGGCTACCGTAAGAGGAAAACACAGCTCCGGCGCGGAATCAAAAAAGGCTGTCAGTGCGTCGAAAAGCCCCCACGAAATGCAGAAACCACGTCAGGATGAGCCCGATCCCAGGCCGATTCCCGATTCGCCCAATGGTGCGGCAGCAGCGGGACTTGCAGACACATACAACGGACCCCGAGGCCGACATACGAGATGCGTCCCGTTCTGTGGCTCAGAAACTCCACTCCCTCGTGTATGTAGAAATCGCGGAGCCTGTCGTGGCTCTTCCTGGACGAGGGCAGGCCACGTTCGTGATTTCTCACCTGTCTTGACGTCAGGAACAATTTTTTCGCCACGGATTGTTGCGTGAACCCCAGGAGCGCCCGGGCGGCAGAAAAATTCACATCGTCAGGTAAGGACGGCCAGAAGCTCGTGAACGCGTCGACCAATTTCCAGCATGCGCCTGAGCCGCGCATGGTGCCTGTGTTCTGGTCGAACGTCCCGACGAATTCGATGCCCGCCCTGTGGTAATAATTCCGGAGCTTGGTAGTCGACTTCAACGTCGCGCCGACCCCCCACTCGCACGCCGCGACCGATTTGCGGCACATTCCGACGGACGCCGCCAACTGGGGTTGGGTGAGCCCCAAGAGAGCCCGGGCCGCTCGCAGCGCGTCCGGAGCGACATAACCGACCGAAGCGGCGTGTCGGTTTTTTTCCTCGCGGCCGGTCATGACGGGGCCGACGCAGGCATTGATGCCGGTTCCGGCGCACCGGAAGACCAGCGGACGCCGATGCCGAAATACAAGTTGGCAACCGGATCGCCCCACCCGACAAACTCGACGCCGGCGTTTTCGTAGAACGCCAGAAGCGACCGGTGCGATTCCTCCCATGATTTTCCGAGTTCCAAGCTTTTGACGGTGGCGCGGCTCAACCCGGCCAATCCGGCGACCTCGTCCTGACCTTTGTTCAGCAGCGCTCGCGCCGCCCGGAACGACACTCGCTTGTCCTCGGCATGGAACTTCGCCTTTTCGGCCTTGCCTACATCCTGCGAACTCGGTCCGGACCATCTGGCCCCGGCTCGGGCGATCTCCTTTCCGATGGAGAATTCCCCGAGGAGTTCGATGCCCGCGGCGGAGTAAAAGTCGACCAGTTCGAGATTTGCGCCTATCCGCGCGTGGGACGTCTCGACAACCGTCAGGTATCTTTGAGGCACGCCAGCCGCCTCGGCAGCGGCGCGCTGCGACAGGTTCATCAGTGCGCGGGCCACGCGGAGGGCGTCGGGTGGGGCAGCTATCCTCATCCGTTCGACAAAACGGCCCGCCAAAAAAATGTCAAATGGTATCAAAGGAGGTCTTTTAATATCTCATATGGAGTCTATAAGGATCCAGATGAGTCAAAAAACGACTTCTGTCTTTGGAGAATTGATGATGCTGCACGGCGATTCGGCGTTTCGCTTCGTTTCAGTGGATCAGGAGCGGGCCTCAACGCTACAACGTCTCGCTGACTCCGGTCGACTGGCCGGAGCGGTAATGACCCTCAAAAAAGGCGTCTTACGCCGAGTTCGCCGATGGCGCGTCGAGGCGAGGCAGACACAAAAGTTTAATGGAACCGCTGCCTGCCTGGGAATTGCTCTAGGCGATGGATGGGCTTTCGCGAGATCGCGACATGGACGCAGTTGAGACTTTTCTCGAATTCGATCGCCTAACCAGATTGCCCGCCTCTGAGCTAAATAGTCTTAATTCCCGAGTTTGGCTGCGACGGTTTCCACCGTACGCCGGTCCCCTCAAGCTCGCTGGATTCGACATTCGCTGCAATGAACTGGATTTCTTTCTCGTCGAAGACCCGGCGGAGCTTCTCGTTAGCTCTCGCGGTAATCTGTCGTTTCCCCAGTTCGAACTCCCCCAACGCCTTCTGAGTGATGCCCGCCTTCTTGGCGAGATCCACTTGACTCATCCCAATGAGCGCTCTCGCAGCTCTGATTAGATCGCCAGTCAACAAAGTCGTCATCACCTCCAAAAACGGGTTGCCGCGACATAAGTCAAAAAAGACGTAAAATACGTATCAAAAGACTTGAAATGCGTTAATAAAGATGTAATCAAAGACGTCGGCGGAGCGGGATCGACTGCCGATTCTCGATAGGTTCACATGCTGGATTACGGAGATACATATGATGGCGACCCAGAGCGGTACCTTTCTCGGCGACGATCGCCGGGCATTGCTCCAATGCCGACGCCCACGGTCCAGAAGCCACCAATCGTCAGTCCGACCAGCACGCGGCCGAAAAGAACGACCGGGAAGGACCAGGCGAGTGCCGTTATAAGGCAGGAAACCGCCAGCACGGCTGACAGGAACATCAGCACCTTCTTGCGATCGATGGTTCCGGCCAGAACGCTGACGAGGGGCGCTCCGATTGCGGCCATGATGCCAGCGATCGTCCCGGTCAAGCCTGCCTGGCCATGAGTGACCCCCAGATCGGCCGACATGTCCGGCAACAGACCAACCGGCAGGAATTCGCAGGTGACCATAAGGAAGGCTGTAGCGCCGACGGATAGGGCAGCAGTTATGTGCCGCAACGTAACAGGCGTTTCGGCCGGCACCGACAGGTCTGCGTCGGCCGCGATTGCATCCGGTGTATTTTCTGACATTTTCTATTGTTCCTGGTTTGGGCCGGCGCTACTCCCAGCGCCGGCTTCTTCGTTGCCTCAGACCTGAGCCGCGCCGCCGTCGGCAAAGAGCTCGACGCCGGTGATGAAGCGGGAGTCGTCGCTGGCAAGGAAGACTGCAGAAGATGCAATTTCCGAAGGCTGACCAACCCGACCCATCGGGATACCGGCCAGGAACTGGTTGAACACCTCGGGGGGCGCGGCCTCAAGCGGACCCGTGAGGACCGGACCGGGGCTTAGGATATTCGTACGGATCTGCCTGTCCTTGAGCTCAAGTGTCCAGGTGCGCGCGAATGAGCGGACGGCGGCTTTCGCAGCCCCATAAACGGTCATCCCAGGGACGCCCTTGGATCCTGCCATCGATCCGATGATGACGATAGAAGAACCCTGCGACAACAACGGAAGCGCACCCTGCACGGTGAACAGGACGCCGCGAAGATTGAGGTCGATCTGACGATCGTAAAACTCCTCGGTGATCTGACCCAGCGGCGCAAAGTCTCCGGCCCCGGCGTTTGCGACGACGACGTCCAGACTTCCCTTCTCCGCCTTGATCACGTCGAAGAGGTTCGTGAGGTGCCCGGCCTCGGTGACGTCGCCCTGTATCGCTTTAACATTGCGGCCGATCTCGCTCACGGCCTTGTCGAGTTGCTCCTGGCGGCGCCCGGTAATGAAGACATATGCGCCCTCATCGACAAACGCCTGAGCTGTTGCCAGGCCGATGCCAGTGCTGCCACCGGTTACAAGCGCGATTTTATTCTCGAGTTTTCCGGACATTTTCATTCCTTTTCGCTGAGGTGTCCCATCCCATGGGATGCACGTTTGAATAGTCTCTGGTTTGATAACAGCGCGCGCCGTGGGCGCACCCTTGGGGTCTTCAGACCTGCGATAAACCGCCATCGATGAAGAGGTCGGCGCCTGTGGTGAAGCTGCTGTCGTCCGAAGCAAGATGCAGGATCGCCGCCGCGACTTCGTCTGCCTCACCGAGGCGGCCGAGGGGAATGGCAGATCGGAAGGCAGCCCTGAGACCGTCGGCCTCTTCCTTCGTCTGAAACTGCTTGTCGATGATCGGTGTCTCGATGGGACCTGGGCTGATCGTGTTCACACGGATCTTGCGGCCTGTGAGCTCGGCTGCCCAGCTGCGGGCGTACGAGCGCAACGCAGCTTTCGTCGCGAGATAGGTGCCATACATCGGCACTCCCTTGACGTGACCGGAGGTGGTTACGAGGACAATGCTTCCTCCTTCGCGCAACAATGGCAAGGCCTTGTGAACAGTAAAAAAGGTCCCACGTACATTCACATTGAAGGTCTTGTCGAAATGTTCCGGCGTAGACTCGGCCAACGTCACGAGTTCCACGAAGGCCGCGTTGGCGACGACGATGTCGAGGCCGCCCAAATCGCTTGTTATGCGTGCGTAGATTCGATCGAGGTCGTCCAGGTTCGCGATGTCACCTTGGAGAGCCGTGACATTGCGGCCAAGTTCGCGTTCGGCCTTCTCAAGGTCGGCCTGACCACGGCCGGTGATAAAGACGTGCGCGCCCTCCTCTACGAAGCGCGTTGCCGCCGCCAGGCCGATGCCACTGCTACCGCCCGTTATGAGAGCGACCTTGCCTTCCAATTTGCCCATGATTTTTCTTCCTCGCTGTTGCCGCGATGTATTCGCGTTGCAGAGATGAAGACGTGGTAGTCAGTCCGGAAGGTCGCGTACCGGAATACGACGTATTCCAGTACGGAATGGACGAGGGTGCCGTTATTGAAGAGTCACCAATCGGCGGCGCGGAGGCCCTTGGCCACATGGAAGAAGCAAGCCTCCGTCGCTGATCTGCCGATCGTTTCAAGCGAACTGAAGTCCACGGTCCTGTCCGGTGAAGACGAGGCGATTGTCATTGGTTTCCGCCGCCACACCCTGCTGCCTCTCGACCACTGTCTCTACAGCTTGCAAGCGAAGATGCCGCAGCTGATGCGATCGTCTTTGCATCGCCGTTTGCAGCGCCATGGCTTCTCTAAGCTGCCGGATACCGAGGGGGATAAACCTGACAGCAAGGTTCAAGGCCTATCCGATTGGCGTCTTCCGCATCGACAGTGCCGAGGTGCAGGAAGGACAAGGTAAGCTATATTTGTATCTTGGGACCAAACCTCTAGCTCGCCTTCGCCGAGCTCGTCGAAAAGGCCAACGCGGCAACGCCAGGGCTTTCCTCTCAGCTCTGTTGCAGGCAGCCGTTCTCGACAAGGTGAGAATCGTTCTAACCGACAATTGCATTGCCGATCTGCCGAAAACCCGTTCGAAGCCTACGGCCACGTGGCGCGGGCATTCGTTCGATCGTGTCTGCCAAGCCCACGTTATCGAACGCCGCCTGACAAAGCCAAGGCATCCACGAACCGACGATCCGGTTGAGCGCATGAACCCGACCAAAAAGCGGGCTACATTCAAGCGCTTCCACGGCGACCCGATCAGCCCCCAGCCCCCAGCCCATCGCCAAGCGTCATTGCCGCATACGAGTTCGGCTGCCGTATCAAATGCCTGAGGGAGCTCACGCCCCACAAATTCATCTGCAAACGAGGGACAATAGAACCAGAAAGATTTATCATCGATCCGCTCCATCAAATGCCGAGATCAAACCTAGATGGATCCAGCTCGCCTCCTGAGGGGAGACGGTAAGCTTTGTGCCTTGCCTGGCGACGTGTGTCTGCAGGGCGCGCGTTATTTGCCCTAGCGAATCCGAAGATCTGGGCTCTTGGCTAAAGTTTGAGCGAGGAATTCGACGAACAATTTTACCTTGGTCGGCTGAAGGCGACCGTTCGGGCTGACTGCATTAATTGAATGAAATGGCGGAGTGAAATCCGTAAGCAACTTTTTAACAGCGCCCGCTTCGATCTCATCAAGAAAGAGCCACGCCGGACCTTGCGCAAGGCCCACATCGGATAAAACGCCGACCCTCACATGCTCTGCATCGGAGGTGCGTACGGGTCCTTTCGGTTCAAACGTGATTATTCCCGACGGCCCTTTGAACTCCCATGTCCGCGCAGTGCCGGCCGAGATAAAGGTGACGCAAGCATGCTTTTGAAGATCTGCCGGAGTTTTCGGTTCGCCATGCTTGTCGAGGTAGCGGCGCGACGCTACCAGGACCGTTTCGCCGCTCCCAATTCTCCGCGACACAAGCGAGGAGTCGATCTGCTTTCCTATCCGGATCGCAACGTCAATGTGGTTTTCGACAAGATTGATGTGTTTATCGGTGATGTCTGTTTCAATCGTAATATCGGGGTAGCGTTCGAAAAATTTCGGAAGATGGGGAAGCACGTGCATTCGACCAAACCCCGCCGACATGGCGACGCGAATACGACCGGAAGGCGCGGCCTGTCGACCCAGCACATTTGATTCTGCTGCATCGAATTCTCCAAGCAGGCGCACGGCGGCATCGTAATAAGCCTCCCCGGCCTCAGTCACGCTCAGGCCCCGCGACGTGCGGCGAAGCAATTGTGCTCCCAGTCGCGCCTCAAGCCCGGCAATGTGTTTGCTGACCGTCGGCTGGCCGACGCCTTCTGCTCGCGCAGCTCTCGAGAAGCTCTCGCTTTCGACGACGCGGACAAAGAGCCTCATGATATCAATGCGATCCACTGCACACCCCTATTTATCGAAGGAGTCCCAGCACTCTCGCAGGCGCTTCGATCATCGGTCGGAGCCGGCTCACCACCAAGTCGGTATCAATTCCCAAGTCAAAAACATGTTTGGAGTGTTCTAGCTTCCACCACATCCGCGGTGGCGAGCTCTCCATCGAACCCTGCCGCCCCGTGGCAGGGACGTGGCGTGGATGTTCTGCCGGGGTGAAGTTTCGCCCTTCGATGGTGACGAGGAAGTGGATCTCCAACGCCAGCACGCCAGACGTTTGTATCGAGCGACCCCGACGTGGCTTCAGTCAGCATGGCTATCGGTGGGGCTCTGGGCCGACAATCAATTCGGGTCGAACGTTCATTACGCTTAATC
The DNA here is from genome assembly GCA_039725955.1 of Sinorhizobium sp. B11. Lineage (NCBI taxonomy): Bacteria > Pseudomonadati > Pseudomonadota > Alphaproteobacteria > Hyphomicrobiales > Rhizobiaceae > Sinorhizobium > Sinorhizobium sp. B11. The sequence continues at coordinate 1,039,216 of CP091033.1, read as the reverse complement.
CTCGTGACCAACGCGAAGGATCGGCGACCGAGATTATCCGACGACTGAGTCCGAAAATTGCGAACTTGAACGGAGGTCAGCTGTTCCTTCAGGCCGCCCATACATCAACGCAGGATGAACCTCCGCGACCCAGTTTCAATATACGATTCAAGATGGAAACGCCCCGGAGCTCGATGAATGGGGCCGCCAAGCTGCTGGAGAAGTTCAAGACACTGCTTGAATTGGTTTATGTAGCGACCGACCAACAAAAGCGGCGGTGCGACCGTCGCACTAGCGATCGACCGCGACCAAGCCGCCCGTTTCGGTACTCCGACCCAGACAATCGAAAACACCCTGTATGGTGCCTTTCTGGCCGGCTTTGAGGCTTGCATTGAGCGGTGCGAGCAGGCGCACACGGTCGGATGCCTCTCCAGCGTTATCGACACAGCCGACCGCTTTTAGCGCCTTCGGCAACCGGGTCGCATTCTTCGTCTGATAGGTCGTTTCTCGTGGGTCAGGCAGGGGATGTTTAAGGATTCGACGTGGCTGCCTAAGGTGGACCGAGTAACGGGATAGGGCTCTGCTCCGAAAACTACATTTCGTTGTGGGATTGATTATGCCCATGGCGGCGGAGCGATAGGTCAAACCGCCGCTGCCTCTGTGTCCTTATGTGTAGGCTCCGCTAGACCTCCGTGTGGTTTCATCCTTCGCCGTGACCCGTATTGTCCGTAAGACAGAAGTCGTAAGCTATTCCATACGCGGCATTGACCGCCGACGTCAGCCTGATGTGAGGTTATACACGTGAACAACATAACAGTCCTGCCTTCCAAGCCCGTTGTTGAACTCCGGTTGGCCGGATTGCAGCGATGCGTCGAAGGGCGATTGCTGGTCGACGATGTCACCGTAGATATCCCTCGCGCCGAGATCGTCGCAATAACGGGTCCAAGCGGTGCTGGGAAATCATCGCTGATTCGTCTCGTGAACCGCCTGGATGAGCCCACATCAGGAACCATTTACATCCAGGGGACCGACTATCGAAACCTAGCTCCGACGGCGCTGCGCCAGACCGTTGGGATGGTGATGCAGAGCGCCAACCTGTTTGCCGGATCGGTGGCCTACAATGTATCTTACGGACCGGCCCAGCGGCATCAGGCTTTGCCGGAAGAGAAAATCGAGGAACTTCTGACGAAAGTGGGACTGCGTGGTTACGGAAGTCACGATGTCAGCACTCTCTCAGGCGGAGAAGCGCAGCGTGTCTCTTTCGCCAGAACCCTGGCAAACGGTCCCCGAATCCTTTTGCTAGACGAGCCCACGTCCGCTCTCGACGAAGAATCCGGACGAGTGATTGAAGACCTTGTCCGTAAAGTGTCGGAAGAGGACAGCGTGACGTGCCTGATCGTCACACATAATCCGTCTCAGGCTTTGCGTCTGGCAAAGCGAACAATGTTCATGGCTAGTGGCAAACTGGTTTCATGCGGCCCAACGCAGGAGGTTCTCCATGCTCACGGATCTCTTTGATCACGCGGTTCTTGTCGGGCTTGCTCAAGCCATTGCTGCAGCCGTTCTTTGCCTCGGCGTTGTGCTCGTATGTCGTCGGTTTGGTGTAAGAGTCGAGAAGGAAACGTCGATCTCGCTTTTGCGAGGCTTGCTCCAAATGTCATTTGTCGGCGTTGTCCTTGGTCTTATACTTAAGGGTACACTTCTTATCGGTGCACTTATTCTCGTGGGGATGATCATCGCGGCTGCAGTCACCGCAAGCCGTCGTTTTTCCGACCTGCCATATGCATTCGAGATATCTCTTTACTCGATCGGCGCTGGTGGTGGCACAGCGATCATTTTTATGCTCCTTACGAGGTGTCTGACCGCCGATGTCACCGTTCTCGTGCCCGTAGGCAGTATGATTATTGCCAACAGCATGAATGCTTGCGCCCAGGCGATGGAACGGTTTCGTGCTGACATCCTGAGTCATGTCGGTCAGATTGAAGCCGCCCTTTGTCTCGGTGCACAGCCTTCGGCTAGCGTGTCACCATTTGTGCAGACTTCGGTCTACTCCAGTTTGCTCCCGCGCCTGGACATGTTGAAGTCGTTAGGCCTCGTTTGGATTCCTGGAGTTATGGCCGGCATGCTCGTTTCGGGTGCAAGTCCGCTGTATGCCGGCATCTACCAGTTCGTTATTGTTGCAATGATCCTAGTGGCATCCGGCATATCCGGAATGGGGGTTGCGGCCCTAATGCAAAAGCGAGCATTCACCTCGGCCGCCCAGCTGACGTTGCGCAGTGGCTCCATGGCATCGAAGAAGCGCGAGAATGTTTTCTCACGCCTGTTGGTCCGATAATGCGCCGAATTGATTTTGGCCTGTGATAGGTTGCAAGGCGCTAAGCTCGCTGCAAATATCGTTCGGCTTCGCCTGCCCGAACGGGACAGTCGCGATGGCGTTGAGATGATCCGGTGATCCTACTTCGCGTTCTGCTGTATTCTTAACGATCCGCAAGCGACAATCGTGGGGCTTCGAAGCCCTCCGGGCGCAATAGACCCTCAAGATATGCAGAAGCTTGTAGTACGAGGTTGTGGACGAGCGAGAAACCTGAAGAAGCGATTTGTCGGCTAAGCTTGCTAGCAGCCTCGCAGTTCGCACCCCTTCACTTTCGGGCTGCGCGTACAAGCTCCGTACAGCCTCGAGGGTAAAGGCACCCGCGAACTTGGACAACTTCAATAGAAACCGCTGTTCCTCGTCAGAAAGTAGGTCGAAGCTCCAGTCGAGAAGAGCTTCGAGGGTTTGATGCCGCGAACAGGCACTACGCCTCCCCCTAAGTGTCAAAAATTCATCCTGCTCGATTATTTCGGTTAAGCCAAGCATCCCAAGAGTGCTTACGTGACTAGCGACAAGTTCAATTGCGATGGGAAGACCATCAAGTCGGCGGCAGATCTCCATCGCGGATGCGGTCTCAGTTTCGTCAACCGATGAAATCCATCCACTCGCTGCAGCACGTTCCATGAATAGCTCAACCGCGGGAGATGGCCTCCGGTATTCCGTGGAGGAGGTTGCATGACTCAGCGGGGAAAGAAACTCGACGTGTTCACCTTCCGCTCGAAGTACTTCGCGACTAGTGACCAACAAGTGCACGGATGGCGCTTCCCTGAATATCCGAGCGACAAGCGGCGCGAGAGAATCGATGACATGCTCGCAGTTATCAAGAAACAGAAGAACTCGCTTGTCCGACAGACACCTTGTGATTGCACTCTGGGTGTTGGAAAGATCGAACGGGCACGGGGCAATGGATAACAAAGCAGCGAGAGCGAACGTCGGATCACTATGGAGTGATAGGTCGAGGAAGCAAACGCCGTCACTTCCGAACTGAGAACTCAGTGCGTCGGCCGCCGCCAACGAGACCGTGGTCTTTCCAACTCCGGCGGGACCAATCACGGAGACAAATCTTTTGGACAGGATCATCGCGGGTAGTTTCTCGAGCGTCTCGCTTCGACCATACAAAAGCTGGGGAACCGTCGGAAGCCTTTGTTGCGGCCGCGGATTCGCGCTAGTGACACTTTGGGATTCTCTACGAACGGGGCAGGCAAACATGTAGCCACGCCCCGGTACGTTAATAACAAATCGAACGCCGTCTACACCGTCGCCTAAAACCTTCCTAAGGGCAACGATATGGACTCGAAGGTTTGAAGCCTCCACCACGACGTCAGGCCAGACAATCTCGAAAAGCTCTCGCGCACCTACAATCGTGCCAGCTCTACTGACGAGCGCGATCAGGATGTCAAACGCCCGGCTGCTCAAGGCCAAATCGGCGTTTCCCCTGCGGAGCCACCGGCCTCCCACCGACATGCGGAACGGGCCGAACAACAAGACGTCATCGGAATCAACAAGGCTCTCATGCGGCCGAGCGGGTTGCACCGTCTCAGCACTAGTGGCAGGACCATCATTAAAACGCGCGGCCATGGTATTCAAAGTCCGAACCGTTGCCATTTGAGTACTCCTCATTGCATGGTCGCGGAGCTTGGCCACGGAACTCTGGGAATTCGTGGCGTGGGACCACAAAATATTCGATCGGAACCGCGCGGGAAGAGCTTACCAGTCAATGGTGATCCTAGGAGCCAATGGCTGGCTGCTGTCAGGCAAGCGCTCTGCATAAAACCTGGATACCAGCCTGGCGCAGAATGCGCGTCGAAGAACAAGGTGACGCGGTGGTGACCGCAATAACTGCGCCTCAGCTGACGACCGTATAACTTGGCAGCCAAACGGACAGGAAACATTGTGTTCACGCATGCGCGCAAAAAAGCAAAACCGATGTCAAATAAAGTGACAACCACAATCATTGGGCGTATAAGGGCAATCAGATACACGAGATAGGTCATTCTCTACTCCTATATCCTGGCTCGCGCGTTTTCGATTAGTCGACGCGCGTTTTGATTGTCCGCTTATAACAGCTAGGACGAAGGCTCATCTATAATAGATTATCGTTATGAAGCTCGGGCCATGGGTATGACCATTCCCGAATCCAACAGCATGTGCTATTGAAATCTAAGCCGGCAGCGCCAAAAGAGTGGTGCCTGGATGTTTGAGCGAAGGTGCAGTGGGGTTGTGGTTTAGCGTGACGGGGTCGAAAGCGGACTTCAGGTGTGATCTCCCGTTGGCGCGCGCTGGTGTCGAGAGATGATTTACGACAATTGCATTGTCTATATCGTTGACGACGATGATCGTATGCGTACGGCAATCTGCGACCTTCTAGAAGCCAAGGGCGTCAAAGCATATGCGTTCGGTTCGATTGTCGAATACTCGGCATTCGCCCGGCCTGACGCACCTTCTTGTCTGGTCTTGGATATCGAACTCCCACAGATCAGCGGCCTTGAGTTTCAGATGCAGGTCGACCGTGATGCGCAGCCCCCAATCGTATTCATCACGGGTCATGGCGATATACCGCGGACAGTTCAGGCCATCAAACGGGGTGCTGTCAATTTTCTGACGAAACCTTTTGACAAATCTGATCTGCTTACGTCTATCAACGCGGCTTTGGAGCAAGATCACGCGAGGCGAAAGGAGGCTGCTGCGCTCTCTGATCTGCGAGAGCGGCTTGCGGCGCTCACTCCACGTGAACGTGATGTATTGCCGCTGATAGTCGGGGGGTTGTTAAATAAGCAAGCCGCCGCCCAATTGGGCATCAGCGAAGTGACCTTTCAAATTCACCGCAGCCGTGTGATGCATAAAATGCGGAGCAGTTCAGTGGCGGAACTCGTTAAGATTACGGAACGGCTTAGATTGTTCGCTAAAGACACAGCGGGTTGATCAGGGTAATCACTTTGCGCCGTTCGAGCGGCAGACCAGATGGCGGTCTTAGTGGTGCCAGCCGAGGTCACACGCATGGTTAGGCCACACACGCTCGGACGCCCTTCCGCAGCCTGACGTTCACTCCAGTAAATCGTAGTCGATAATGGCATTCGGAGAAGCATCTTTTGAATTCACGCCTACTCGCGATCAGCGCCGTGGGCGGGCCTCGTGATCACCACGCATAGGATCGCAGTAAGGCTGCGATAGTAAAGCCGCACGTTAGAGGCCGGTGTTGAATATCCGCTGGATGGCTGGACGATGTTGAATGGTCTTGCACCAAAAAAGCCGTGGCCGCGTTAGGCTGGCGGACTCCGATATAGGTTGCCATCTCGATCGAACAGAGCGCACTCAGTGAGCCTGAAGACATAGCTGCGCCTTGAACGCATTGGAGCTGTGTCCAGCAATCGGGAACGGCGATGGCCTCAGACCAATGGTTGCAGGCGCGATAGACTAAGATGCTTAACTTTATACGGCGGTCCGCCGTCACCTATCGACAGGTCCTGCACCGCTAAGATGAGACTCGTCGGGTTTCGGCAGTCGACAATGAGCTCAACGCATATGGCATTATAGGACTTCGCATCGCCGAGTCCTCCATCATGCCGCGGATCACGACCGGCAATACAATGACGCCTTGTGTCGTCATCGGAGGCTGGGCAGCCGACTTGATCCGACACAGCCATGGTTTAATGGCCCGGAACGAAATGGTTGCGCGTGCGTGCGAACTCTGTTGAAAGCTTGGCGGCCTGCCGTGCTGGTCGCCGCGTCCAGCCCATGCGATTTACAAGTCGACGCGGTGTCGTCGGACTAGCAGGGGCTTGATGTATGCAAGGCTCCCGCAAATTGGTGGGGTGCTGTTGCCGATGCGGACGAGCCGTCCCGCGAACGTCGGTAGTCCCTAGCACTGCTGATCAGATCTGGGACTTTCTCGAATGGCAGGACGAGGCGCACCGGCAGATGGATGGAGATCTGATAGTTCGTTGCAGGGCGGCGAAGGGTGGACCCACACTTCCTGCCTCAAAAGAGACTGGTCCGACCTGGGGAGGATCAGGTCGGACCAGTCCGACACCTACTTGATGAAGAACGTCATGGAACCGTCGGCAGCCTGCTGAGCGTTCACCACGTTGTCGATGTCGATGCCCTTCGCCTGCAGCTTTTCAGTCAGGCCCTTGTTCGCGGAAATGGACGCACGAATGTTCTGGACGCCTTCCTTCGTGCGAGGAATTGCGGTGTCTTCCGCATCGGGCTGCGTCTTCTGGTTCTGATAGTCGTTCAGATACTTGACATCGAAGGCCTTGTCGAAGGTCCGAAGTGTCTTCTCGATCTGCGGGCCGTCGTTCATGGTGAGGCTGTCGGCGCGGCTCGTTGTGGTAAAGGCGACCGAAGCTACGACTGCGAGCGCGGCAAAGCTGATTGCGTGTTTCATGATTGTTCCTTCAACGGGTGAGAGAGGGCCGTGATTTGAGGCCTTCTCGTTGCTTCTTTGAGAAAACTTCAGTTGTCCGCCGTCCAAGGCGACATGAACAAAATACGTCTCGGTAACGTTCCGCGAAATCACACTGAGGATAGCGCTGTGCTATACGTTCGGTTGGTCGCTATAGCTTCTAGGGATGGTGGCGAAGACGGCTCTCGACAAGCGCAGCTAATGTGCGCGTGCGGCGATCGATGCTCGCGCGCCCACAAGGGATTTGAAAGTCGCTCAAAGCTACGGCTCTCAACGTCAGGAAACGCCTCTCTAGCCATACGGCTCAACGCATCGTCCGGCCTCAATTCAACGAAGCATCTCGCTCCCGACTCGACGCAGCTTTGCAGGCACGAGGCCCACCGTACCGTGGTGCAAATCCAGTCCGAGAGTTTTTTCACGCCAACATCCAGATTAACATCCATCGCTCTGTCGACTCCGCTCAAGAGACGGATGCCGGGGACGGGAGGAAATCGTATCGGACATAGTGGGCACGACTAAAATCATCGTGAACAGATGGGAGCTTTGGACGCCGACACCAGGAATCCATTTCGCGATGGCTGTCCCGGCGAAGAACATGTTTACCTCATCGAAGGGGGGAGCGGTGCAGTTCATGCACCGTGACGAAGAAGTGGCAGCACGATTATCGCTCACATCTTCTCGCCGATTGGCTACACCCGATGCAATCTCACTGGTAGCCATTGGGAGGTTCAACGGACATTCCCTATGAATACACCTAACCGGCAAATCGTCGAGGCATCGACCGTTCAGATTAGCGACGAAGATGGGACAGCTATGTTTTCAAATGTGGACTTGCCGTCCGGGAGCACTTGGCCAACCATGTTCGATTCCCGAAATGCCTACGGTTACATTCGAAAACTGTGACACCTCCACCGAGAATGGACGCGGTTTCCCTCTAAGCCGTTTCCCCTGACTCTTTTCCTGCCAATAGCAATCGCGCGCGCCAGAGTCCCAGTACGGTTTGGCGGCACCTTGGGATGGCGTCCACTGTCGGCGGCATTTTCAGACGAAGCCCACCCATGGCGGTTTACAAAGAGCTACTTGGAAAACCCCGCCGAAGGACAAGTTGATCCGCCGATCCTCGATGGCTTGAGTTGCAAATGAGCAATAAAGTCCGAGCGACCCGTTCGGCGCAACGACAGGCAGGCGCGGCAAGCCCGTCGCAAGCGCAAGGTCTGGCATGTGGTCAAGTCGGATTTGCGTCCTGCGCTCACTTGTTGCCATCGCATTGAAGCCATAGAGTAATCCGACGGCAGATGGGGCGGACATTTCAGGCATGAGTCAAAGTTTTGACAGTGACAGTTTTTGGGTGAGCGACGTTGATGGTTACGTCAGCCCGAGCGCAATACAAGCCGCCAATGAACGGGAGGAGGAAGAACGCCTCCTCAACGAGGAACTCGAAGCGATCGGAGACGTAAAGCTTCTTTCGCTTAAATCGATAGGCGCGCGTATCCTCAACGCTAGAGGCGTCTCGCCGGCAGAATGGCGCTGGGCGCTTCACGAGGCGGACACGGCGCTCTCTGGAGAACATCAGTGGCCGGACACCGAAAGGCCGTTTCTCAAGTCGCTCCTCTCTATGGGGAAAGCCTATGCCATCAGTCGCTACTCCAAGTGGGAAGACCTTCCCTACTCGTCTGCCATCACGGCCACGCTCACCCACGGGCTTCGGGCGTTGCTCGAACAGTACCTAAGTGGCGAAGGCGTCAAGGTGAATACCGCGCAAAGGGTATGGTTGGCCTCAGTGCTGAAAGAGGCGGGAAGCAAACCTTTCTTAGTCGCCTATGACAGGACTGGTATCCTGCGGACCGCCATCCATACGCTCGCAGACTCTCCTGGAAATCCGGGAGCCGCGGCCCTTAGCAGGGATAGCACGCGCGCGATCCTATCGCTCGCGCGCCTTCACTATTCGATCGTTGAGATAGGCGTGGGATCGCTGGAAGAACTCCGGTCTCTCGAAAAGCTTTATGAGACAGCCCGGTCGCACCTTCCCGAGCAGGATACAGGCCGCTCACAACCCGGCAAGGGGCATATCAAGAACTGGCCCCTGCGGCACCTTCACCCGCTAACATACCTCTTTCCATTTTCTGTCCGACACACGATCGATCGCGCATTGCGCCATGAATCAATTACGACGGACGTTCCAGATCGATCAATTCTCCTCAACGAACTAGCCCTCGCTCGCTGCGGCATCCTCCTGATGAGGCGCGAAGCCCGAAACAAAGGCTAATCTGATGAGCCGCAGTTTTCGCTTCCACGCGTCGCCCGAACTTCCGAGCGAAATCCGAACGTCACTCCTCCGCAAACAGAAGGGTCGCACGAGACGGGAGCCTTTCCTGCTGGCCTCCGACGGCGCATCGATAACAGATGTCGGAGGAACATATCCAATCGAGAACTATCGGGCCGATCCCAATACCCTCCCGGCCGTACTGACGAAGAGGGAGGCGGATCTTATTGCGCTGGCCAATCCGGGCCGTCGTCCGCCGATTGTGCTCGAGGCGATCTACCCGTGGCTTCCGCCCCATCCATTCATTAGCAATTCAAAGATCAGCTTTGACAGGGTAGGGGCGGTAGTCCGACGCTATCGGCGCCATTTCATCTCTGCCGCCGAATTCTGCGACGATAAGTGGAATACGATCTGCAATGCCGTCCGTCGGAAGAACAATCTCGATGTCTGTTTTTATTCGGCTTGGCACTTGCCTATCCAAGATGTTTTCGTCCTTGAGGAAAAGCGTGATGACCGGGCCGTATTGGCGATCGACTTCAACGCCATGTACTCCGCCTGCATGCAGCACTCGTTCCCTAAGCCGTCCTCACTGGAGATAATCGCGTGGAACCGGCCGCTGGCGCTTGGCGATACACTGAAGACGGGCCTCTACCGTTGCCTTCTCAGCCATCCCAACACCGACTTCATCCGGCGGCATAACCCGTTCCGCAGCTTTTGCTCCGGCCGATATCTCGGCGCATCGCTGGACGAAGCCGTCGAGGTCGATCTCAACGAGTTTGAGCTCGAATACTACCGCCGCCATTTCGACACCATCCACGTCACTCATGCGGTCGTGTCCGATCACGAAATCAGACATCCCTTGGCAAAGGAGGCCATTCGCTCCTTCGCCCGAAGGAAGAACTTTCGCGCCCAGGGCAACAAGACGCTGGCCGATCGCGAGAAATTCCTATCGACCTTGCTGTCGTCGTGCGCGAGCCGACCGTCGTCGTTACGATCCTCGTTCAGCAGCCGTAACCGAGCCTTTGAGTTTCTGAGATCGATATACGGCATTGTTCCAGCCTCGGACGAGCCGGAAGCTTCCATCGATAGCTGGCTGGAGCACCGCGGTCGAATATCCAGTTTCACCGACGCCGCCGGGACGGTCGTTACCAGCCCCAATCTGTTTGACCAATCTACGTGCTTCTTCTTCAACCAGCGCATCGTTGCAAGAGGACGGGTGATGGTGCTGGAGATGATGGAGGCGATCTGCTCACGGTTTCCAGATGCCTTGATCTGCTACAGCAACATCGACTCGATACACATTTCCCTTCCAAGGAAAGATATCGACAACGCGCTGAAATGGCTCGAATCAAATGCATCGGATGAAATGGGATCGTACAAGATCGAAGCAGTCACTGACCACGGCCTATGGCTGGAACCCGGACGCTATTGGTTGTACTCCCAACAAGTAGAGAAATTTCGGAACCGTGGGATCTTGACTGGCGGAAGACCATTCAAGGATTACAACATCAGTGTTGAGTGCAGAAAAATCGGCGATCTGCATATCCCGATTAAGATCGGCGTCCGCATGCAAAAGACGATGAGTGTCACCCGATCAATTGTAGCGGGCGACGCGGGCGTCACATATCAAAGACTCCTGGAGGTCGGCGACAGCACGGCCTTCGAAACCGTGCTGGCCGCCCTCGAAGATAATCGTGCTCAATCGGTTTTAGCGCGCGCGGAAGCGTTCGCTCAGTTACGGGAGGAGATTGAAAGTCATCGCCCTGCTGCCTCAGGGCAATGACAAGTGACAGCTTGATGTGGCCCGTAGGGCCCCCGTGAGGGGCGTGTTCTGGGAACACTTGACGCAGGAACGGTAAGCCCGGGCAGATCCTGCGCGACAACGTTGCTACAAATCCGCCTTGGCTGCAAGACTATACGGAACAGGTAAAGTTCATGTGCCCGAGGATCAGCCTACTTGAAGATGTGCTCTACGTTGACGAAGGAACATTCCACATCAGCGGGTAGTGCGGCCAGGCTGACCGGCGGTTATGAAAGAGGTGTTTCGACGGTTGCCGCTGCAAATTCTACCGCCTCCTCAGGCGCAGGCAGAACCAGCTCGCCCTGCCGCGCCATCGTTCGCCAAGTGGACAGATGGTTCGGCGTCAGGCCATGTCGCTCTGCGACTTCATTCACCAGCGCTCCTAGCCGAAACTCTCCGAAACGATTTGCGCTTTCACCTCTTCCGGCCAGTGCCGGTTAACCTCACGTCCAGACTTCCCGGTCGAGGCAGCCTGGTATGCGATGCCACCACCACAGGCAGGAGTGTCATTCTGATCGGTTGGAGCTGCTCGGCCCTGCTACCACCGCTTGAAGCGTCTGCCGCGTGCCGCGAGGATGAACAATCATCGGGGTTCACAATTGCCAAGGCAGCGATGACACTCGCACTGCCTATCGATCATTCCTCGTTGCAGTCCGCGGATAGACAGCAAACCGTCTCCAGGCGAAGTATGCACATCCATCATTGCGGCTCTATGAGCCGCCAGTTCCCATGCTACGATACGGTCAAGCACTTCTGAAGCGCCCTAGGTCGCTAGTTCCCCGACGCTGGAGCCAGCGAGGACTACTTGGGCAGGAAGCGACGTTCTTAGCGCCGCGGTTGCCGAAAGGGTCTAAATCGCGGCATTAGGTAGCAAAAACCGGGTTTTGCTACCTAATGCCGCTAAATCGCGCAAATGATCTGCCCAAACCGGTTGGAGTGGAGTGTCTCCACCAGACCTCGCGCACATTGAGGCGGGGATCCAGGCCGTCAAGCAAAATCCGCCCGTGCTCCCAGAGGGGTTCGGCTTCGGAGGCGTCGCCGGACAAGCCGAACATTTCGGAATGCTGTCGACCCTGACCAGAGCACACTATTGCCCGGGTCATAGCAGAAGCTCAGTGCGGATAGAGTAAAGCGATGGCTACCGCTAGAGTCACGACGCTCGAAATGGTGCTGGCGATCACCATCGACCCGGTGGTGGCCGAGTCCAGCCGGTAGTTGACCGCGAACAGGATGCCGAAGAAGCCCGAAGGGACGGCCGCGAGCAGGATCGCTACCTTGGCGGTCTCTGGCGCGACACCTAGAGCCAGCACAATCGCTGCAGTCAGCAGGGGACGAACCAGATCAGCGACAATAGTCGCGTTCACGACCTTCCAGTTCAAACGGAAGGCTTGGGCCGAAAGCACGACGCCGGTTAGGAATAGCGCGACGCCCGGAGCAGCATGCCCGATCAACAGGAGACTTGCGTCCAACACTTTTCCCGTTGGAAGTCCGCTCAGGGAGAACACGATACCCAAGGCTGGCGCCAGAACCACTGGCTTGGTCAGCGCGTGCCGAAGCGCGTTGAACACTTTCGATTTGCCTGCAGACGGATCAACGCGGTCTTTTTTTACATTCAGTTCCACTAGAACCAACGCCAGAGGGCTGATGACGATGGAGCCGGCCGCGAGCGCCACCGCAAGGGGTATGGTTCCATCAGGGCCGATTACGTCTGCCAATATTGGCAACCCGACACCAGCGAGATTAGGAAACGCGATCGTAAGCGCCTGGAGAGATGAATCCGGCTTTCCTATTTTTCGGAACCTGACTTGAAAGAAGTACCACCCCAAGAAAACGAAGAGCATCATGCCGCTTAAAATCACGAACAACGGAGCTTGGGCATACATCTCCGATCGGGAAGCCGAAGCGGTTGCGGCAAAAAGGGAAGCAGGCAGCGCGAAGTTCATGACCAGTACGTTGAGACCGTCGACGTGATGATTGTCAACGATGCTCCATCGTCCGGCTCCGTAACCCAGGGTCATGACAAAGAATATCGGCGTCAGTGCGAGTAGAATTGTCGCAATCATCAGATAAAAGGCCTTTCCTGAGCGTCTACAAAAAGGGTCATCGCCAAGAGATCCGCAGATCCTCCCGGGCTAAGCCAGTGGCCGATAAACTCTTGATGGACTAAGTGGGCGCTCTCCCGCCAACGCGGATTAGCGATCCCACCATCTTGAAGCCACGCATCAGCGGCAAGCCTTGCGTGGCGAAGACCTCGCTGGCCGCCTCTGTGCAGAAGGTTGGTGTCTTCGACCGCTGCGATGAGCGCGAAACACGTTTGAACCCGAACTGCTTCCATGTCGTCGGGAAAGTTGGCTCGATACTTCCGGAGCGTTGGGAGACCAACCTCGTAGACCGTCGGAAAGCCTCGAGCAGCCTCGATGCGAGCCCCACCCGCTCCATACTTTCTCCGCGCTCTGCCTCCGTGACTATTCAACGGCAGGGGTCCGTTAATTATGTCATCCCCCCAGAGTAGCGAAACAATGGATCCCAGCGTGAGATTGTCTGCTACTCTGCTGTTCGCGCGCGCGCCGGCCGCGGCGCAAAGCAGACCGACGCCGAAAATTGCTCCTCGATGAGTGTTGATGCCGTTGGTAGCGGATAGCATCGCTCGCTCAGCGTCGATACCAACGGCTCTCAGGCGCCCCATCTTGCTGCCTGCGGCGCCTTCTCGAACCAACGCCGCAAGATATGGTTCTATGGCGTCCGCACTTTCTCGAAACGTCTCAGAGTTCATGTCGTGATGGCTGCCACGATCTATGTGGCTCACCAAACCTGGTTTCGGCCACGTCTCTAGTTCGAGGATCAGGCTCTTCCGGGCGCAGACGGAGATGGCATCGATGTCCACCCAAGGGCGTGCCCTGGCAGCAGAGGGCTGTTGCCGTGGCGCGAGCAACGTTGAGAGGACGTTTTTCATATGGCGAAATCTCCAGCTAGGAACTTGTTGCGATGGACAAAAGCTGCCCCTTCGAGCGACTTGACCAGGATATCGGGAGCAGTGCTGCGAAACTCCCACAAGTTGGCGGCCGCTCCGTCACCCCGTACGAACTCCCCGTCCAACCGCATCGGTGAAACGAACTGTATCTGAGCAAGGTGTCCCAAGATGCGATCAAGGTTCGTGTCAGCGTTGGCGTACAGAAGGAGATTGAGATCCAAATTCCCAGTCAGGTAGTCCAGTCCCGTGAGCGCGCTCCAGGCTAGGCTTCCAAATACACGGATGCCGTAGCCATTCTCGCCAGCCAGCTTTTCGATGTGGTTGATCGTCGGCAGCCAAGATGATGGTGTCTTGTGGACGGCGTCGCCCAAAGGGAGCGGCGCGCGGATCGAGATGATCTGATCCGGTCGGACAACAAACGAGTGCCGTCGTTTCCCTTGAGAGGGGGGCAAGGGAAGGCCGACTGTGACTCCTTCAGTGTCGTGGAGGGTTGGCCTGCGGCTGATCAGTGGCCAACCATTCGCAGTCCACGCTGCTAGGATCGGGTCGGAATTGGAAGAGAATGGAGCGATACCGACAAGATCGTGCCGCCTCAGCGGCTGCGCGCTACCGCGCGACCGCGAGTTCATGGACGCGCTCCGCTACGGGGCCTGCTTTTAGTCGTCCTTTACGGGCGTACCCAAGATCGCCGCGTCTGTCTCCGGCATCCGGTAGGTTGCGCAGCAATTCATCTAGCTGGTCCGCAAGGGCTTTGTTCGCGTTCCATAGAAGATGGACGGCACCAGTTTGGGCGAGGTTTTCAAGTCCCGGTGCAAACACCGGCGTTGATTTGGCCTTCTCTTGAAGGACGTCGATGGAAAGCTTGGTGACTTTCGACATCGACGGCAAATCCATAACCGCTGGCTCCGCTCCTGGCAACCCGACCAGCACTCTTGTCGCCAGCGCGGTCGCCAGGAACGCGCCCGCGGCGGTATGACCGTAGAGGATACCGATGGTCGGACGACCGTTCATGTCCGCGTAAAGAAGGCATTTTGCCAAGTGTGAAAGAAACTCACTAAGTCCAAGCAGTTCGTCGCGCTTGCTCATTCGTTGACTATCGCTGTCGACGATAACGATGATCGGCCCGGTGTCAGAGCTGAGAGAAGAAAGCACGCGGCCGGAAAGGCGAATTGCCTCATCGACGCCGAGTGCTATTCCCCCGGAGACGCCAATGACAAGCGCCTTTCCGTTTCGACCAAGCGGCGCAGACCCAAGCAGCAATCCGCCCTCATTTGCGATTTCGTGGCCGTTCGGAAACAGTGATGCAAGAAGATCAGCGAGCGTCATGGAAGTTCCTTCCGATACTGTCTGCCAGGGATACGAATTCGTCTGCGGCCATAGCCGGCACGGACGCAGCATTTGGTATCTTCATCGCGGTCCAGATATCGATCGCGTCTGCGGCATCGCGAAATTCTCGAAGCCTCTGCTCAAGTCGATCTTGTTCGGATAATAGTGTTTCCAGACCAAGTGGCTTTGCAGTCGCGAGGAGCTTTGCGGCCGCATCTCGAAAAGCGCGCGCCCTGTCGTTGACGAAAAGCTCGGCTCCGCCAATAAGTTTGCGATGCTTTCCGCCCATGGTCCGCCAAACCAGCGCGCGGTCTCGCGAGTCGAACTCCTCGACGCCTCGGTTCGTCTCGATTACCTCAGGACCGGATACCGCGATGCGGCCTTGTTCCGAGACGATCAGTCCAGAGCAGCACCCGGCCGTTAGAGCTCCGCCTCCATAGCAGCCCGCGCGGCCGCCGATTAGCCCCAGCACCTTTACTCCTGCGGTCCGAGCTTCGACAACGGCTCGCATGATTTCGGCGATTGCAAGCTCGCCAGCGTTTGCTTCCTGAAGGCGGACACCCCCGGTGTCGAAGAGGATCAGGACGGGTATCTCTTTTAGATCACGGGCCGCCCGAAGGAGCCCGGTTAGCTTTGCTCCGTGGACTTCGCCGAAGGCGCCGCCCATGAACCGCCCTTCTTGAGCGGCGACAAAGACCGGGGATCCATCGAGTGTGCCCTTGCCGATTACGATCCCGTCGTCAAATGCCTCGGGAAGATTGAAGATCGGCAGGTGGGGGCTGACTTCGCGTACTTCTGGCCCGATGAACTCTTTGAAACTGTCGACATCGAGCAAAAGAGCGATGCGTTCACGCGCAGATGCTTCATACCAACTTGCCGATCCATCTGGGTGGTTTTCGATCTTGTCCGAGACGTTTTTCATTGAGTGTCCTCCATCAACCGGACAGCCTGAGCGAGGCGGAGCATGACGATGTCCGGGCGGGCACCTCCGTCGTTGATCGAGAATCTGAGACCACCAGGATTGTAGCGATCGACGAAGTCCTGCACGACCGCGGCCCAAACCTCGCCGAAGCCATCGACCGCCGTATTGATCTCGACGGTGCATTCGCTGTCATGCAAAACCCGTTCGCTCAGGACTTCAAGGTTCCCGGAGGCCACGACGCCATTGATTGCAAGTTCCTTGGCTCCGGCGGCCCGCTGCAACATCTTGTGATGGAAGATTAGTTTCTCCATTTTCCTGCGCCTCTCACCAGTTTCGAAATTTTGAAGGGGGCGAGTAAAGTCCGCCCGACCAATGAACGAGATCCTTTATCGACCGTGCGGCAAGAAGCTTACGATCGGCGTCGAGCGGGTTGATGCCCAAATCCTCAGGGCGTCGGATCACGCCCCGCTCTCTTAGCTGCTGGACAGCTCTTTTATCTCGGCCTCGGCCCACGTCTGTGTAACCGGCGACCCCGCGGATCGCTTGCTCGCGCTCTCGGGCGTCGCGGCAGAGCAAGAGATTGGCGATGCCTTCTTCCGTCACGATATGGGTGACGTCGTCGCCGTAGATCATGACGGGCGCCAGCTCCAGCTTGAGCTTTTCTGCGAGTGCGAGGGCATCCAGCTTCTCCACGAAGAGCGGCACGTTTTTCTCACCGAAGGTTTCGCCGATCTGAACTACCAGCTTTCTTCCTCGACGAAGCGGGGCCGGGCCGTTTGGATCCGCCTCTCGTCCCGCTTGGAGCCACGGCTCGCTTGGATGGCGGCGCCCTCGGGCGTCCGATCCCATGTTTGGCGCTCCGCCGAAACCTGCGATCCTGGACGTAGTCACGGTAGATGAATTTCCAGCGAGATCGATCTGGAGCGTAGAGCCGATGAACATGTCGCACGCATACAGTCCAGCTACCTGGCAGAACGCACGATTTGAACGAAGGGATCCATCCGGCCCAGTGAAATAAACATCCGAGCGAGCGCGGATGTAATCGTCCATACCTACTTCCGAGCCGAAGGAGTGGATCTGCTCGACCCAACCCGATTCGATAGCGGGTATGAGCGCTGGATGTGGATTCAGAGCAAAGCGGGTCGCAATCTTACCTTTCAATCCGAGCTTTTCACCAAATGTCGGAAGAAGTAGTTCAATTGCCGCCGTGCTGAAACCGATGCCGTGATTGAGTCTTCGAACTCCGTAAGGGGCGTAGATCCCCTTAATCGCGAGCATGGCAGTCAGGATTTGTGTCTCGGTAATCGCTGCGGGATCACGCGTGAAGAGCGGTTCGACAAAGAACGGCGTGTCGGCTTCGATGACGAAGTGGACCCGGTCGCCTGGAATGTCGACGCGTGGAACCTTATCCACGATCTCGTTAACCTGGGCGATGACGATGCCGTCCTTGAATGTGGTCGCCTCGACGACCGTAGGAGTGTCCTCGGTGTTGGGGCCGGTGTACAGATTGCCTTCCCGGTCCGCACTCACCGCGGCGATAAGTGCGACGTTCGGCGTGAGGTCGATGAAGTATCGAGCGAACAGCTCGAGATAAGTGTGAACCGCTCCAAGCTCAATCTTGCCGCCGAACAGCATCGTGGCGATACGGGCAGACTGAGGGCCGGAATATGCATAGTCGAGCCGTTTCGCGACGCCTCGATCGAACAAATCGAGGTGGCCAGGCAGGACGACGCCCGACTGCACCATATGCAAGTCATGAACTTTTGAAACATCAGCCGCTAGAAGGGCGTTTGTCAGAAGGTCGGCCTGCTTTTGATTATCCCCTTCCAGGCACACGCGATCGCCGGGGCGAATGACAGCTTCCAGCAAACGCGTGGCATCGTTTGCCAACACGATTTTGCCGGAAGCGACCGCACTGCCTGCTTGCACACGAACATCGCGGTTGTCTCGTTGGTGTTGCCAGTTCATCGTCATGTCTGCTCCTGCGGAAATCGGGTCTCAGAGGTGACCGCCGACGCGACATGGGAGATCGGCACCGACGGTCGACTTTCATCGAAATTTACTTCTTCGCAGACTTCGCTTCGGTCTCGGCCTTTCGAGCGGCTTCGATGATGACCTCTGCCACTTCTTTGGGATGCGATTCATAGACCGAGTGGCTTGCGCCCTTGATCTCGATCGTGTGGCTCTTCGCGCGCTCGTAATACCAGCGCTCCAGATCGGGGTTGATGATCTGGTCGTTGCCCGCGACGATCGCCCAGCTCGGTTTGGTCTTCCAGGCCGCCGCTGTCAGCGGCGTTGTGAACACTTCCGCGGCAGCAAGCACTTGAGAACGCGATTCGAACACAGCTTGCTCATGCGGCATGTCGGGGGCGAACAGCTTCGGAAATTCCACTGGGTTCAGATACGTGTAGCCGTCCGGAGTCTTTTTGATCGCGCCCTCCGTCTTCGCCAGTACGCTTGGCGTCTTCTTTCCAAGCGTACCTTCGTCTTCGCCAACATCAGGGGCGTGGGCCGCCACATATACAAGAGCGGACACGTTCGGATGAACGCCGGCCTCGGTGATGATTGAGCCGCCGTAGCTGTGCCCGACCAAAAGCGTGGGTCCTTCCTGCATATCGAGGACACGCTTCGCCGCAGCGACATCATCCGCGAACGAGGTCTCGGGCTCTTGAACCATCGTAACGTTGAAGCCTTCCCTGGTCAGGATTTCATAGACAGGTTTCCAACCCGATCCATCCACCCAGGCACCGTGAACGAGGACGATGTTCTTCAGGGTTTCGGCGTTTGCGGGAGCACCGAGGGCTACGAGCGGGAGGGCCAATGCGAGCGCCAGATACGTCTTGAGTTTTTTCATTTCCACAGCTTTCTCTCAGGTTGGGTTGGGTCGAAGGAGGCGGTACTTGTACGAATGCTCGGACACTCCGAGCGCAGTGGTCGGAGGCAATATGCCGCCGCCGCCACGGACGGCGTCCGTGGGCCTTATTCAGGTCCGGCGGTATCCTTTAAGGCTGTCGCTTCGTGTCGTGAGAATGTTGATCTTCTGAAGCGCTAATGACCAAAATCTAGCTGCCTATGATGGAGCGGAAAATCACACCTACGGATAGGATCGACACGACCATCGATAGTGTCGGTTGCCGGCGCACCGAATCAACGATTGACATCCCGCATCAGGATTTCCATGCGATAGATTTGAGCGTCGATTGGATCCAAAGGCGCGCTCTCAGGTTGAGAAGGTTGCTTGGCTTCGGTTTCGCGGTTGATGGGCGAGGGATCGAGAAAGTCGCTATTCGCCTGATCTGCGAGTTTTCTCAAGCGCTCTGCCGCGTCAGGGGTATCGGAGCGAGCCAGGTAGATCTGTCGACTTAGCATCTCTGCTTCCTCCGCGATAAGGCGCAGGGTGCTTTGCAAAGCCTCTGTCGGTCGAACTGAAGCGGGCTCAAGCGGAAGAAGGCTGAACAACTTTCGCATCGCTCCTATCGATCCGCCGATATCGGCAGTCAACGCTGCGGCATGTCCCCGCGCAGCTGTTGGAATCAGGGCAAGAGACGCGAGTCCCTTCAATGCCTTAGAAAGGTTCGTTCTCAATGCGTATTCAGTACCTATAGGCCAAATTCGAGTGGCCACGAGATACATGACGGTGTTGCCGAGGAGGATCCCGATCGTTCGATCCCGAGCCAGCTCGAGGTCGATCCCCGGTGCGAAGCCTTGGAGGACTGAAAGAAAAAAGGCCAGGCCAACTTGTATCCCTGCATACGAAGTCCGTTCGACACCGTTGGTAATCCACGCGGCGATGAAGGTTCCCGCGAAAACGAGAAGCATGAGGTGACCGATGGAGTGCATATGCGGGATCAAGAAGACGATCGAGAGCAACCCCATGGCGGCGCCGATCAAACAGCCGAGTATACGCATTCCCAGTTTCTGAATTGTCTCTCCCGTCGTACGTAAGGAGACCACGTAGCAGGTGATCATCGCCGTATGAATCCCGGCCCAGTTAATGCCAGCATAAAGAACGTAGCATGTCATAGCGGCTGCAGTTGTCTTCAGCGCATATCGAACGTGCTCCGGATTTCTGAAAGCATCGCTAGCGAAAAATGGCTCGCTGGTACCCAAACGATAAGGCGAATGCTTCTGGCCGGCCATGGCGGCAAGCGCACGATATGCGGCCGAAGCGGCCGGCGTCGCATCATCCGACAATGGCGGGGGAGGTGGCGGTGCCTGCCCGGTTTTGAGACCCTCGACGACGCGACCAACATGGGAGAAAAGCATCTGCCGGTCGGTGGAGCCCTCCTCCGACTTCATCGCTGACGTAGCAAGCAGCAATTGATAAGATGCCGTGATGTCATCCTCTATCCGCGTCGCCCTCTTGCTCGACACCAAACGGAACAAGCGGACGAATTTGAGTTTCGAAAGAGGCTCGGCGTTGCCTCGCTGCAGGAGTTCGCGCACAGATTGACTACTCGTCGTGCTTGGGAACGAGAGCTCGTCTCGCACTGCCACAAGCCGATGGAGAAGGTTGTCACGGAGAATGGCGACCGTGGAGCGGCCCAGTAATATGTTGAATGCGACGATCATCATCATGGGGAGTGCAACCAGTTCCCATGCAAACCTAAGTCCTTCGGTAATGATCTCGCCGCTGGATGCGGTGTAAATCAGCGACAGGATGTCGGCAACTATGAGAGCTACTACGCCTCCAGTCGGTCCCAATTTACTGGCTGATCCAAGGAACAGCATCGTAAACGAGACCGTCGCCATCAAGAGCAACCTCAAGCCCGGTGAACCTATAGTTAGCACGGTCAAGATCGTCGCCAGCGCAATGACGACGGTAATGACGAATGTCAGCGTCAGAGCGACCACCACGCTCGCGCTGCTGTCGGGTTTCATGACAAATGTCACTAGATAGCAACTCACCGCCACCTCGGGCGTCTGAAGCGACATCGCGACAGCGGCTACCAATGCGGTGAGAACTGAGACCCGCCAAGTAATCGCGAGTCGTCCAGGGAACGGCGCGAGGTCATCTACCAGATGCTTCACCAATCGAACCGGACGCCATTCAGCAGCTTTGGTCATGATGCACCACAACGACGGCAGAAGCTCCTATGCGAGTGAGCTGCTCCGGCGGGTCTATCAGCTTAATTCTGACTGGAAAGCGTTGCTCGAGCCTGACCCAGTTCAGGGTCTTCGGGACGGAGGGCAGCGCCTGTGGAGAATTGACGAGTTCGTCAGACGTCACTCCCCAGCCGATCCCATCGACCTTCCCCTTAATAGGGCGGGATCGGTCGGAGAGAACATAGACGGTCGCACAGCTTCCAACCTTGATGTTAGTGAGTTCGACCTCCGAAAACGACGCGGACGCGTACCAGTTTTCGGTGTTTATAAGCGTAAAGATTGGCTGTCCCGCGCCGACGACCTGACCGGTCGATGTGGTGACACCCACCACTCGGCCATCGTGAGACGCCCGGATCGTGGTGTACGCGAGGTTATGTCGAGCTATCGCGAGAGCAGCTTGACTGGATTGCACCGAGGCGTTGGCGGAGTCGAGCGTGTTGACGACGATCGTCGCTGCTTGGGACTGGTTCTTCGCCTGCTCAACCGCGATTTTAGCATTATCTCTCGCAGTCCGCGCGTTATCCACTTGCTGCTTGCTAACGCAGCATGGAAAAAAGGGCAGTGAGACGGGCCAATGACTGCTCTGCAAGGTCAAGGTCTTCCTGCGCCCGCGTAATCTGCTCGGTTGCGACTTGAGCGCTGGATTGCTGACCCCCGATATTCCTGGCCTGGGTATCTCTGGCAGCCTCCGCCACTCGTAAATCAGCTTGTGCCTGGTCCACCGCAAGTTGGTAGGGAAGCGGGTCTATGGTGATCAGAAGATCTCCTCGTTGGACTTTCTGATTTTCGGTGACGGAGAGCTGGTTGATCTGACCGGTGACTTGTGACGCGACATTGACCGTATCAGCCGTGAGTATGGCGTCGTCTGATAGAGGATTGGTCACGGAATGCTGGTAGTAGAGCCAACTTAAAGCGATCCCCGGAATGATTAGAGCGCACGTTGCGATGATTCCAAAGATGCTCCTCTTATCGGCATACGCTGAGGCCTCCATGGTCAGCGTCCATATACAAAAAGCGATACCCCGAAGGCGATCGTTGCTGCTACGCAGACATACACGATCGACCGCAATGGAAGCTGGTCATCCATGCCAGTGGAGACGAAGATGGCCCGAACGACAACCGAGCCGATCACCCCAATCACCGCGCAGAGAAGCCAGGAGGGGAAGAAGGCTCCAAACAGAGGCAGGGAGGGGCTTGCTTTGGGTGTGCATCCTGCAAGGAAAGCCACCGATACCGAGAAGAGGCCCACCAGTGCTCCTCCGCTCCGTCTGATGGGCGCCGACGCGGCGCCGAACTTCACCCGATGAGAGTTCGTCGAGCCGGCGGATGCAATCATGCTCATGAAAGGCTCCTGCTTTATTGTGCTGGTACCCAAGTGTTCGCCCGGGATGGCCCTCCAAACAACTATCCGCAAGGGTGGTATCGGTACATCGTTCGGTTGGCCTATTGCAACGGTGCCGGCCAGGGCGACGCGCGACAGCATGATCACTACGTCCAGGCGCTCTCCAAGATCGAGACGGTTGCATCAAGCGGCGGCGAATCAATGCAAGCGAGAGCGTTCGTTTCTGTTTTTGGCGGCCAGAGGATTGCTTCGATGTCGAAACCGCCGTCTTCCAGAGCCCGGTAGGTCGCCAGGCCATCGGTTAGACCACTCGCGGAGCCACCGCGTTGCCAATCTGCTGCGCCACTGAATCCTTGCTCCCCATGCACTCGAAATCCCAACGACCACCGCGCACGTCGCCCACTTTGGTCCGACGTCTCGGTAGTGCGCCGGGCGTTTTAAATTGCCTGCGGTGTTGTTGATCCATTCCGGCAAACATGACGCGTGGTCGGTTTGGGGGACACCATGCCTTGGGTGTTACCTTCTGCAATCAGCACTTGTAGCCGTCTCGCCCAGCTCCGTTAAAGAGCCGTGCCCTGGTCCGCATGCTTTCCGAAAAATGCTCCGCGAACGTTCTCGAAAGGAAGGCTGTTGGCCGTATCTCCCGCACATTGCGAGCGCCTACCAGAAGAAGGTGGTCTCGAGTATTGTCTCTTCCACGACCAGCGCCTCCTTCGGAGAATGCCCAACAGGGTAGGCCGCCGCAGAGGAGATCGATCTTGATCAGATTGTACTAAAGAACGTGCCAATGAGGCCGGTCCGGCCGTAGCATCGCTACCGCGTCGCCGTCCAACTCGATATGGCCCAGATGATCGTATCCCGCGAAGCTCCAGACCGACAAAGTTCAAGAGCTGACGGCCATTTCTGCGGGAGCTGGCGCACGATCTCCTGCATCGCTTGTTGAACGCTCGTCGAGCTAAACCGATAATCACCAGCTTCCTTTTGACAGCTGGCGTGGGGAAATACACGCCGCTCAGTTAGTGTCCGAGCAGGACGGTTTGCCCGACTGATTCCAGCCAGTGCAGTAAGGGTAGCATGCATGTCACCCGTGACCCTTTCGTAGGCATTAGCCTTTCGATTTGTCGGATCCGCTGTGCGCAAGCCAAACGCTCTCATGGGCCCACGTCCGTCGTTCTAGCGATGTCAGGCATGATCTTGCCCATCTCCATCGCATTATTCGCGCCCACTTCCAGCAATCCGATCACGATCTGATCATCAGGGGCGTTGGTAGCTGCCTGCAGAAGTTTCCAAATATGGGCTAGGAGTTCGCGCTTGTACTCGTTCGTTCGCCCACTGCGTATGTTCGCCGTCAGACTGACGGTGGGCGCGGGTAGGCCTGCGCTGAAGCCGCTACCTGGCTCGAAGTCTTGGAAGACGATGTGCACCCACTCGGTCGGCACGCCTGAAAACTCTGAGTGGAGATTAGTCAATTGTCCCGCGAGAGACGCCTTCCTGGCTTGGTCGAGGTAGTTTCTCTGCGTCATGATCGTATACAGCGGCATACAGCAGCTCCGGTTTCCGAGTACTGATGGGTAACGACTAGCGAAGCAGGTTCTTCTTCGCGAGATCGATTATTTCGCCCGCTCTACCGTCGAGCACCGCTTGCAACATGAACATTCCAAACTTGTGGGCGTCTTTCATGCTAGTCGCGGGTGGCATGACAAGTTCCTGTCGAGCGCTGACGACATCGAGAAGGGCAGGGCCGTGATGGGCCAAGACCTCCTACATTGCTTCTTTCAGGTCATGGGGAGATTCAACGCGGACGCCTTTCACGCCCATCGCTTCGGCCATGGACGCAAAGTTGGGGTTGATCAACTCGCATCCGGTGTCGAGAAAGCCGGATGCCTTCATTTCCATCTCAACGAACCCCAACGTTCCGTTGTTGAGAACGATTACCTTCACGGGTAGCTTCTGCTGGATGAGCGTAACGAACTCGCCCATCATCATCGAAAAGCCTCCGTCACCGGACATGGAGATGACCTGCCTGCCGGGGAACGCTGCTTGAGCGCCGATCGCGTGCAACATCCCATTCGCCATGGATCCATGATTGAATGAGCCAACGAGACGACGTCGCCCATTGAACTTGAGGTAGCGAGCAGCCCATGCAACTGGCGTGCCCACGTCGCAGGTAAATATTGCATCGTCGTCAGCAAGTTCGCTTGCGAGACGGTTCACATATTGCGGATGGATGTATCTGGTCGACGGTCCGTTCTCCGCGAGTGCGTCAAGGTCCGAACGAGCTTTTCGATAGTCTGAGAGCGCATCATCGAGATGTGCCGAATCAACCTTAGCTTTGATCCTCGGAAGCAACGACCGTAGGGTAGGTCCGGTTGATCCCAGCACGCCAATATCGAGATTGCAACGGTTCCCGAGTGCGGCCGCCCGAATGTCGACTTGTGCGATCTTCACGTCTGTGGGGAGGAATTGCCGATATGGAAAATCTGTCCCGACCATGAGGAGCGTGTCACAATTCTTCATTGCCCAGTAACCCGAGGCGAACCCAAGGAAACCCGTCATTCCGACGTCGAACGGATTGTCGTGCTCCACGAATTCCTTGCCGCGCAAGGCGTGGACGATGGGCGCCTGCAAGAGGCCGGCGAGTTCGACCACCTCGCTGTGGGCTCCCTTGCAACCGGCTCCACATAGCATCGTCACACGCTTGCTATCATTAAGGAGGTCCGCGAGGCGTCCGAGCTGATCGTCGGCCGGCATGATGACCGAATCTGCAGGCGCAAACCACTTCGGAATCGGAGCTGATAAAGATTGCAGAGCGACATCGCCGGGGATTACGACAACTGCGACCCCCTTTTGTCCGACAGCTACCCTAATAGCGCGTGCTAGGACTTGCGGCAATTGGTCGGCCTGGCTCACCAGT
This sequence comes from Sinorhizobium sp. B11, assembly GCA_039725955.1. Lineage (NCBI taxonomy): Bacteria > Pseudomonadati > Pseudomonadota > Alphaproteobacteria > Hyphomicrobiales > Rhizobiaceae > Sinorhizobium > Sinorhizobium sp. B11. The sequence continues at coordinate 1,013,816 of CP091033.1, read as the reverse complement.
TCCACGTAGTGAGCGCATTCTTTGAAGAGTGTCTCTGGATGTGTCGCTTGGAAGTAGTCGATCCCGATCTCCGTGCTCGGTATATGCGCGGCTATGGCCAGGACCGGAACACCACTGCGTTGTGCATCGAACAGGCCGTTGATCAGATGGAGGTTTCCCGGCCCGCAACTCCCGGCGCAGACAGCCAGTTCACCGGTCACGTGTGCCTCGGCCGCCGCAGCGAATGCTGCTCCTTCCTCATGACGAACATGGATCCAGGCAATGGTTTCCAGGCGCCTCAAGGCGTCGCTGAAACCGTTAAGGGAGTCTCCGACCACGCCGTAGATCCGTTTGACGCCCATCTCGGCAAGGGTGAGGGCCATATAATCGGCCGCGGTTTTGCTCATGCCAGTCGTCCTCTTCGGGTTTCGATGGGCTGAACGGGCGAGCCGCCAGCAAGTCTTGCCAGTCAGGCAACGTAATTCTTAAGGATCGGAAGGTCGGTAACCGAGTAGGCCATACCGAAGCGGTAACCGCGGCCAACCTTCAGCGGCCTGAGCGCGTGCATGTCTTCCCCCTGAACTTCAGGGATGGTCAGTTCCGCCGAACCGGCCCAGAAGTCTGAGAAGTTGAGGTTGTCCATCTTCGACAGGGTCAGTTCGTTCACTGCAGGTTTGTCCTGTCGGCCGGCGGTCAAATTCGGGAAGTAGCGGCGGATCGTTGTGGGCCTGCTAAATACCGTGGCGGGATCCACCTTCTCCTCGAGCTGAATCCGCGCGGTTGCCATTCGCTCTCCATGAGCGGCCACGCTTGCTCCGAACCGGCTACCTGGGGCAAGAGGGCAGGCTGCAGGACTTTGAGCGGAGAAGCTTCGGGTCTGAAAGATGCTGCCAAGCTTCTTGGGATAGCCCTGGATCCAGCCGCGGGCGATCGCGGCGTCGTTGTCGACGAAAATGTAGGGGCAGAAATTAACAGGGCGATCGTCGAGACGAGCCTCGACGAGGACGAACGCTTCGCGATACTGGTAGCGCGCCGGATCCGTATGCTCATCGTTGGAGCCTGTGAACTGCCAGTCTAAGAACCAAAAGAATGCTCTGCCCGCAGATTGCACGTCAGGCGACATGCCCGGCGGCAACAAAGCGGCTATGGCCGCACGGTCGGCCCAGTATTCTATCGCGATGCACTCGCTCGAGTAGTGCCAGGGTGGCGGGGGCGTTGCCGAGGACTTGCCTTCGGGGGTAAGCGGTACGGTGTAGCCAATAAGCATCTCGGTATCTCCGTGTCATTTGGGATGCCGAATAAAGCCCGACATCGAGACTAATGCAGAGCACAGACGTGCTCGGAGTGATTGGTGGTGGCGGAACCGCCTAACCTTATCTGGGCATGATTCCGGGCCGGTTTCGCGATATCCGTTCGATGTCTTTGGGATCCATGTTCAGATGTTGTGCGACAAGCGACGGCGGCGTGTGCGACAGCCAGGATGACAATCCTACCTCCTGGTATTCGGCCACCTTGAAGACGGCCACAAATTTGAGATCGGTTGTGCCGGTGTTTTCTATGATATGGCCTTGGCTCTTTTTGACGTAACCAATGTCGCCCGCGTGGAAGTCGGCCGTCTGACTGCGTGGGCCTGCATCGAACACGGTCATGCGACCTCGTCCCTGCAGCCAGTACTGCCACTCGTCCGAGTTGGGATGCCAGTGCATTTCACGGACCGCGCCCGGTTTGATGGTTTCTATCGCCGCAGCGATTGTCTTCGAGACGGTGAAGGAGCTACTATCGGCAATATGTAGCGTTCCAGAGGAGTTCTGTCTGAACGGCGTCGACGCCTCTAGTCGATAGGTGAAAGCATGTTCCGGCAATCCGGCCGATGCGACAGCCTCCTTATCCAATGGCAGCGATCCCGGTTCTTTACCTTGGAAAATCCAAAGGTCTTTCAGAGGTATTGATTTGAAGGCTTCCTGTGGGATCCCAAAGTTTTTCGCAAGGAGCTCCGGCGAGGTATGGGCCATCCAGTCGGTGAGAAGAAGCGTTCCGTACTCTGATTGATCGCCCTCGTCGAATACGATCACGAACTCGCAGCCGTCCGGGCCTAGTCCTTGTAATGAATGGGGGAAGCCGGCCGGAAAGTACCAAAGGTCCCCAGGCCCGACGTCTTGGACGTATGCGCGGCCTTTGGCGTCAAGAACCGTTATTCGGCAACGCCCGTTGGTCATCATTGCCCACTCTGCAGCTCGATGCCAGTGCATCTCCCTTACGCCGCCCGGTCCAAGACGCATGTTTACACCGGATACCGCATCCGAAATGGCGAAATCAGCCTTGGTGACCTGTCGTGCCCAACCGCCGTTCTGAACCCTCTTGGGAGCGTTGTTGAAAGAAGACCAGAACAGTTGCGTGTCTCCGACGTCCGTTGAAGGAGGGCCTTGAAAAGCGGGAAGCTGATCTCCTAGTGCTGGATTCTCGGGGCCAGAATCATCTAAGCCGGTTGGATTGGCATTCACCGCGCACTCGGACGGGCGATCAGGATTGCCAACGGAGGCAGCTCTCGCGGTTATTGTTACGATGGCAGCGCCACCAAGCCCGCCAAGCGCGAGAGCTTTGCGTCTTGAAACACTGTCCATGGTGTCGACCCCTCCAGCCAAGGTTTATTGATTGCTCGATCGGAGCAGACGAGCCGTTCTGACGCATAGCGTTTCACTCGATGCACGGCTTGCCACTCACTGCTGAAGATAGCAGCCAGCCCGAGGTGCGCACCTATCCGGAGGTATGGCGCGTCTAACCTTTCCTCGTGATCGAGTGTCAGCCGTTCACACGGATTCACAACAATAAACTCGAATGCCCACCGATTTGGTGCCACGGATAGTCGCCGGTAGGGACGCTAATATTAGGTGTATGTTGCCTCAATTTGGGAGCACAGCAAATTGCTTTGAACCGGATTGGAGGGTCTCTTCATGAGCACGTTCGATCTTCTGAGATATCGCGCATTGCCAGTCTTGGCCGCATGGCGTGTCGAACGGCGTCGCTGGCTTATCCCACTCTGGATATCTGCTACTTCGCTGCTCGGTGTTGTGGCGCTACTTTGTGCCTGGTTCGGTCTCAATTTCACGACGGCAGCGTTTGTGCTTCTAATCATCGTCATGATCCTGTCTCTACTGGATAGCCTTGGCTCCTCTGTGATTTTTTCGATGGTGGCGGTGGGATATCTGAACTACCTTTTCGTCAATCCGCTTCACACTTTCTTAGTCGGCACAGAGCACGACGTAGTCACGCTAGCCGCATTCCTGGTGTCTTCGCTGTCTGTAAGTTGTCTAATTCGCTTGGTCCACGGTCTAGGGGCTGCTGAACGCGAACAAAGCCGGTTGTTGGGTTTAACCAATGACGCAGTCTTCGTCAGAGACGCGGATGATCTGATTATATTTTGGAACCGAGGTGCTGAGGAACTCTATGGCTGGTCGCACAGCGAGGCGATGGGCCGATTGGCACACGAGCTGCTTCACACCGTCTTTCCAATACCGTTAGGAGAGATCAACGAGGTTCTTCAACGGTCGGGGCCGTTGGGAGGGAGAACTACTACATAAGACGAAGCACGGCAGAGAGGTCACGGTGGCAAGTCGTTGGTCGCGGCGAAGCAGCGAAGACCCGCGCCTGCTAGGGACGTTGGAAAGCAATACGGACATCAGCGAGCGACGCCGTGCGGACGAAGATCTCAGGCGGAGCCAAGCCGCATATCTTGCAGAGGCTCAGAGACTGAGTCACACCGGTAGCTTCGGATGGGACGTTGAGAATGGGGACATCTTCTGGTCCGATGAGACCTTCAGAATATTCGACGTCGCTCCGGATACGGCTCCGTCGCTACCTCTGATCCTAGACCGCACTCATCCTGATGATAGAGCACGGATGAAGGAACTCCTCGATCAGGCGATAGCGACAAGAAGAAACTTCGACTGCGAACATCGGCTCTTACTTGACGGCGGTGCCGTCAAACACCTCCGTGTCGTCGCAACGTTCTCCGAACGGAAGGAAGGATCATCCCGCTTCGTAGGCGCTGTTATGGACATATCGGCCCAGAAGGAGGCTTACGATAGCCTTGAGAAGAGCGAGCAACGATATCGTCATTTGTTCGACCGCATGCCAATTGCGCTGTGGCAGCTCGACGCGAGCAAACTCGTTACATTGTTCAACGAACTATCGCAGGCAGGCGTAGCGGACTTGGACGCACAATTCGACTTGGATCCGAAATTGCTCCATTTATGTATGGAAGCACTGATTTTCGTAGAAGCCAATGAGCGCGCGGTAGCTCTGTTCGGTGGAGACGACCCCAAGGATTTCGTCGGACAATCGGTAGCCAAGGTTTGGGCAGCCAGTCCAAAGACCTTTCGCCGTGCAATGGTTTCACGATATCAGGGTAGGGTAAGCTTTGAGGAGGAGACAAAGATGGTAGCGTTAAACGGTCGCGTTATCGATGTACTCTTCACTGCAGCACGAGTGGGTCGAGCAGAAAACCCTGATACCAGTCTTATAGGCGTCATCGATATTTCCGAGCGACTACAAGCGCGGGAGCGGCTGCAACAGATTCAAGCTGAGTATGCCCATGCGGCGCGGTTGTCCGTGCTTGGCGAACTCACCGCGTCCATCGCCCATGAAGTCAACCAACCCTTGGCAGCAATCACCACGGCGGGTGGGGTAGGTCTACGCTGGATTAATCGTAGCCCTCCTGACTTGGACGAAGTTCGCGAGTCCTTGAACTCAATGGTCGTGGATGCTCGCCGCGCATCGGAAATCATCGCTCGAATTCGAGCCAGTGCGACACGAAAGGCACCGGAGAGAGTCTATATTTCGTTGTCCGAAGTAATTGAAGAAGCCCTGCTATTCCTCCGGGCCGAGATCGAGTCACGATCCGCAGTGGTTGTTCACACAAGCGCGACGGGAATACCGTCCATACTGGGCGACCGCACTCAGCTTCATCAAGTCTTCGTCAATCTCATCATGAATGCGCTTCAGGCAAATTCCGGCCACCCGACGATTCCGGAAATTACGATTCACACGCAGATTATCGAGCGCGAGAAAGTGCTCTGCACAATAGAGGATAACGGTCCCGGCATCGAAGCCTCGGATCTGCAGCAACTTTTCAACAATTTCTTTACGACTAAGGAAAGCGGCATGGGAATGGGACTGCCGATATGCAGAACGATTGTTGAGGTCGCACGGGGGATTCATAAATGCTGGCACGAGAAGCGGAGGCGACGGCGCGTGTTTCTCGCTCATGTTGCCGGTGACGCAGCCATATGCGGCATTGGGGTGACGTTCCTCAGAGTCGCAATGCGGCGCTCAGTTTAGCAACGAGTAAATCGGCATCGATTGGTTTTTTTAAGAAACAGGCTGCTCCGCTCTCAAACGCCTTCTCCTCGAGGCTAAATTCCGACCGCGCCGTTATGACGATGACAGGGAGCGACTCGTATTCAGAAGTGATGATCGCTGTGAGCTCGATACCGCTCATCCCCGCCATCTGGACATCGGTTATAACGCATGAGCAACGCTCTATAATTTGAGAGTTTAATAGCTCCTCCGCCGAGCCAAAACCATGCGCTTCGTGCCCCATTGAATGCACAAGCCGTACGAGGGAGTTTCGGAGGGAATGATCGTCGTCGACAATTCCGATGAGTATTCCCGCTCTCACTTTTCACCCTTGCGTTCCGGTTTGCCGGCGATTTGGGGTTCAAGAACCCCTGGCGATCGAAAATCTACTCTCCAGTGCCGACAGGGATCAACGGCCTTACCATGTCGGCCATGCGAACAAGGTCCGGAAGGTTGCGTGCTTCCATCTTCTGCATAGCGGCACGTCGGTGAAGTTTTACCGTCACCTCGCTTATTCCTAAATCTGCAGCAGTCTGCTTGTTCATCCTTCCGGTCGTCGCGATCATCATTACTTCCTGCTCGCGAGGCGTTAGCTTAGCGAAACGGCCGTAGATGACCACCGCCTGGTCCATCGTGCTACGTCGCTCTCGATCGCGGCCAATGGCAGATGCGACGGCGTCCAACATGTCTTGATCCCGAAAAGGCTTTGGAAGGAAGTCTACGGCTCCAGCCTTCATCGCCCTGACGGACATTGGGATGTCGCCATGGCCAGTCATTAGGATTACCGGAAGAAATATGCCTAAGCTGTTGAGCTGACTCTGAAATTCAATGCCGCTTGTGCCAGGCAACCGGACGTCGAGAACCAGACAGCCTGGTTTGTCGTGTGCACGCCCCTCCGTGAACTCTGCAACTGATCCGTAAGCTTTCGCAACCAAGCCTACCGACCTCATCAAGCGGCAAAGCGCGTACCTTAGAGATTCGTCATCTTCGACGATGTGAACCACGGCTTGCTTGGTCAGTTCCTGCGACATGTTTTCACTTCGGACATTGAGGGGAAACAAAACCTAATCGAGAGATGATAGCACTCGTCGATACATCCGGGTATCACCCTTAAGTTTAGCGTCGCTCCGCCCTCGAACACGGTGGTTTCTGAGGCGACAGCCATAGGTCCGGCCGAGATACTCGCTCCGCGTGGATGCCTATCAGATCCGTGACGCATGGGATCAGTGATAGCTGCCTGCATGGCTTTTCCCCTTGAACAGCCAATAGACGATGACCGTGTAGATCAACGTAATAGGCATGATAAACAGCCCGGCTCCCCAAAACATAAACGACAAGCTTGAAGGGGGCGCCGCGGCTTGGTTGATCGTGATCGTAAAAGGGATCATGTATGGAAGGAAGGATACGGCAAGAGTTCCGAACGCCGAGAGAAATAGCAGGACAGTGCCGAAAAACGGCCATCCGTCGCGGCGCGACCTAACCCCCTGCATGATCAACGCGCATCCGCAGACGCCTACTAAGGGAAACAGAGCTAATCCAGGGCGCTCGAGCCAGCGACGCATCACGGGAAGCTCTATCAAAAGCGACACGACGAACGAAACCGCGAGGAATGCAAGCACTCCCAGAAGCAATTTCGGTATAATTTGGTAGCCTCGCTCTCTCACGTGGCCCTCGCACTTCTTTACCAGCCAACCGGCCCCTAGCAAGCTGTAGCCCAAGCATAGGCCGACGCCACATAGCACTGAGAATGGCGTGAGCCAACCGAAGGCCGTACCCGTAAAGCGGCCATCCGTGTTCGGGATTCCTTCGATGATCGCGCCCACAGCAGCTCCTTGGACAAAGCCTGCAACGAGGGAGCCGACGGAAAAGCCGGCGTCCCACAGCCACTGCTTCTTCCTACTCTTCTCCCGGAATTCGAACGCGACACCGCGAAATATCAACGCGGCTAGAAGAATGATGATCGGGAGGTAAAAGGCGCTGAGCACGAGCGAGTAAACGACAGGAAAAGCACCGAACAAGATCGAGGCAGTGAGTACCAACCATGTTTCATTGCCATCCCAGATCGGTGAGATCGAGTTCAGCATGTGCCGCTTGACGTCTTGGCTTCGGCTCGTTGCGAAGAGCATGCCGACACCCAGATCAAACCCGTCGAGAATAACGTAAAGGGCAAGCGTCAAGGCGAGGGCTGCAGTCCAAAATTCGATCATGGTTGTTTACTCCGCAAAATCGGGGGGAGTGCCGGGACTTCCACCCGGCACCGCCAACGGACGTTTTGGATTTGCCCCTTCGCCAATTTCGTGATGCGTCTCTTCAGGGCCTGCACGAAGCATTCGATACAAGTATGCAATCCCCGCGGCCGAGATCGATGAGTAGATGACGGCAAATGCTGCGAAGCTGATCGTAACCTGTTGCACCGTGAGCGACGGCGTCACAGCCTCGGCGGTGCGAAGAACGCCGTAGACTGCCCATGGCTGTCTGCCGACTTCCGCCGTGAACCAACCCGTTAGCGTTGCGATGAAGCCAAGCGGAAAACTCAGGAAGATGCACCAGTTCAGCCAACGCTGGTCGGTCAACTTCTCCCTAAATCCGAGCCACGTTCCATACCACGCGAGGCCCAGCATCAGCAGCCCACAACCGACCATTATTCGAAATGCAAAGAATGGGATCAGTACCGGCGGTCGTTCGTTCTTCGGAAATGACTTCAGGCCAATCTCTTCTGAAGTGAGGCTCATCGAACCTATGAGGCTACCGAGATAGGGGATTGATACCTCGAACTTATTCGTCTCTGAAGCTTCATCGGGAAGCGCGATAAGAACCTCGGAAGCTGGCTTCTCATTTTTCCAGCGTCCTTCGATCGCGGCGAATTTGGCAGGTTGCTTATCGTGGACATAGTCACCTGTCAGGTGGCCGAAAAATAGCTGGAGCGGGACCAGGACCGCAGCAAGGCCGAGACCCATCCTGACCATGGCCACGCCCTCTATGTGAAGTCGTCGATCGAGAAGATACCAAGCGCCAGTAGCCGCAACACAAAACGAAGTTGTGATATAAGCAGCGAGGATCATGTGCGGGAACCGTACCCACACGACAGGACTGAATATAATAGCTGACCAGTCCGTCGGAATGAAAACACCGCTGGCGCTGATTTCGTACCCGACGGGCCACTGCATCCAAGAATTGTTCACCATGATCCAGAAAGAGGACAGGCTGGTTCCTGACGTTACCATTGCGCAAGCGATCCAATAGAACGACGGAGCCACACGCGGCCGGCCGAACATCATTACTCCGAAGAAGCTGGCTTCAAGTGCAAACGCTGTGAAACTCTCATACCCGAGGAGTGGACCTTGGATGGGGCCTGTCCGTAAGGAGAGTTCGCTCCAGTTCGTACCAAACTGGAATGCCATCACTATACCAGTGACCACTCCAAGGCCAAATGCTACGGCGAAAATCTTCAGCCAAAAGTCAAAGAGCCGTCGGTAGAGAGGGCGACCTGTCCAAAGACTGATTGCCTCTAGAAACGTCAACCAAGCCGCCAGGCCCACTGTGAAAGCGGGAAAGATGATGTGGAAGGAGACGGTGAAAGCAAACTGTATTCGTGAAAGAAGGAGCGCTGTTATCTCCATGCTGTCCTCTATCGCGCCGGTTGCTCGGTGTGCCGCATTTTTGTTTGATGGGGCCGGTGAAGCGTCGAGCATTCATCGACATTGCGAGTACGATGAGCGATTGCTCGTCCCGCCTGGCTACGCCTCGGACCACGGTCGAAGTATCGCAGGGATTGGTGGGAGCGACACTAACCATACGTACAGCGGACCTAACCTTACGTGTCTCGCACACCAACCCGGAGATCAGTACACAGCGAATTAGATCCCGCCACACTGATCGAAAGCGCCATCAGTTGCAGAGGAGTGTCTCGATTAAAATCGCGACAATGGCGCTAATCATAAGCTTTGGATGCGGGGGAGGGCGGTTGGTGCGCGTCGTGATGTTTCTGATACTAGCTTCGATGGTCGCAGGCATTGTCTCTACGCTTTTCGTGGCGCGCTCCGATGAACAAATACCACCGGGTTCTCCGCTCGAGCGACCTTTCAAATTGGAGAGGGACGCCTTCTAGGCAGCTGGGATCTTGAAGTTTTGGGCGGGGTTCAATGAAAAGATTATCAGGTGCGGCCCGGGCAGACATCGCTCAGATATGTGCTCAAAACGTAGACACTGCCCGGAAGCCAAAGATAGCCGCATTCTTTATCCGCGCGCCGGGTTTGTCGGGATCGGCTGCATTGCCGCCGGGACGGATGACATATTGGAAGAATGGCTGCGCCGTCATCCATGGCGTGACGGCCGCCTGATAGGTGGCTTCGATGACGGCTTCGGAACTCGGCACCGGCTGAGATGTCCCGTTGAAGGCATTTTTCGGCCTTTACCTGATCCGACATGCCCGAGCTCATGCTGGCATAGGCGAAGCTGATCCCTGCGGTATCGTCGTCGCGACCCGGCAGAAGCCCCTTATAGGCAAGGCCCATATCGAAATACCAGTTCATGCTGTTGCGCTCCTGCTGCGGCGCCACGGCAATCCGGAAAAATCCGTTGAGCCCGTTGTCCGAACTTCCCGGCTCCTGCCAGAGCGTCTGGTCGACGACGGCATAGACCGCGAAATTGCCCGAGAGCCGGCGCGGGCTGCCGCTCGAGAGCGGATCGGCGAGCGAGACGCCGTTCGATGCGGTGGTCAGGCTGTCGAATTCTTCGGAATTGTACCAGGCGCCGATCTTGTAGGTGCCGGGCAGGCCGGTCCCGCCCTTTGCGGGCATATAGGCATAACCTGCCTCGGCGATCGCCAGGACGCCGTCGCCCAGCGGAAATCCCAGTCCATTGGCATTACCGTCGGGGTCGGACCCGGTCGGGCTGCCATTGAAGACGGCGGCCTGCAGCGTCCAGGCATCGTCAGGCTTGACGATGATCTGGGCGCCGGGAACGGCGAAAGGATAGGCCGGCCCGCCTCCGGGAAGATCGGCGGCAAAGATGCCTGGCCATCCGAAGGTGGAGTTGACGAAAAGGCTCGCGGTATTGCTGATCGCGAAACTCTGGTCCGCCAGGATCTGACCGAGCTTGATCGTCACCTTATCGTCCATCAGGCTCTGCGAGAGATAGAATTCCCCGAGCCGGAAGCCGGGATCGGCTTCCACCGAGGTGACCGTCAGGAGATTGCCGATATCCTTGCCGGACAGGCCCTGGCCCTGGATCGCATAGCCGGAAACATGGATGGCGCCGCCGGTCCAGCCGATCAGCCGGTCCATGTCGAAATCGCCCTGCAGCTGGAAAACACCGTCATAGGCCGTCCCGCGTTTCAGGCCGCCCGGGACATTGCCGAGCACGTCACTGGTCTGGGACATCGTGAAGGTGACGCCCTGGTCGCGCAGCCAGTTGCGGTAGCCGTGCCAGTCGCCGGTCAGTGTCGTATCGGCGTAGGAGGGCGGTGCCGCATCGTCTGCCCGTGCCCCGGCGCCATGGGCGGCGATCGCAAGTGCAAGAACGGCGCCGGGTAGCATTTTCATTTTCATCTCTTTCTCATTGAAGACTCAGATCTTGAGAGGAAGAGCTCGTCATCGCAGAGTTCTCCAGCTCACGTCACGTATGGCGATCACGTAAAGTGCGAAGTGGCCCACCATTCGTGGCTTGGCGTCGTACGCACACGATGGTTGGAACGAATTGCGCAGAATAGCAATCCGCTGGTCTCTTGATCACTTCCGACTTGGACCAAGACATCTCGTCACCTTCATTTCGTCGTAATGCCAAAGCATCCACCCGCAGATGCTTTGGGCCCCGTCGGCGGCAAAAGGCTGTGGCAGATGAGGCACGGCCGACGATATGTGCGATTGACAAGACGCTATGCCACGTCTCGCCCCGAATCCGCGGGCGCACCACTGGTGGTCGCAGGTTTCCGACGAATGAAGTAACCACTAAGCTTCTCCAGATAGAGATACACCACGGGCGTTGTATAGAGCGTCATGATCTGACTGATGATCAAGCCACCGACGATCGAATAGCCGAGGGGCTGACGAAGCTCAGACCCTGTACCATGCCCTAACATCAGCGGGACACCAGCGAGCAGCGCGGCAGCCGTCGTCATAATAATTGGCCGAAATCGGAGCAGACAGGCCTCACGGATCGCTTCCAAAGGAGCTAGCCCAGATTGTCGGCGAGCCTTGATCGCGAAGTCTACGATCATGATGCCGTTCTTCTTTACGATACCCATTAGGAGGATCACGCCTATGAGAGCGATCACCGTAAAGTCGAAGCCGAAGGCCCATAGCATCACCAGCGCCCCAAGGCCGGCTGAGGGGAGCGTTGAAAGAATGGTCAATGGATGGAAGTAGCTCTCGTACAGCACGCCGAGTATAAGGTAGATCACACCGACCGCCGCGAGGACTAGCATAGGCTCGGTTGCCAGTGAGGACTGATAGGCCTGGGCGTTACCCTGGAACGTGCCTGTTAGTGTGGGCGGCTTGCCCATTTCGTTTTCGGCTTTGGTTATAGCGGCTACCGCCTCGCTTAGCGCAGTTCCCTTAGAAAGATTGAATGACAACGTCACCGATGGAAACTGGCTCTGGTGGTTGACCGCAAGAACTGCTGTCGGCTCAGTAGTTTTTCTTACCAACAGGTCCAGAGGGACCTGATCTCCGGTCAGCGGGGATCGAATGTAAAGGTCGTCGATCTGCATCGGCGAGGTCTGAAACTGCGGGGCGACCTCCAACACCACGTGGTAGCTATTCAAGTCCGTGAAGTACTGGGTGATCTGACGTTGTCCGAACGCGTCGTACAACGTGTTGTCAATCATCTGCGGCGCAATGCCGAACCGCGACGCCTGATCACGATCGATAGTCAACGTAACGGTCGTTCCGCCGTTCTGTTGATCCGTTGCAACGTCTGCAAGCTCCGGCAGGGTCTTGAACTTTCCTAAAAGACGGTTCGCCCACTCATCCAGTTCGTCGGCGTTTCCATCCTGCAAGGTATACTGGAATTGAGTGGCGGAACTCCGGCCGCCAACGTTGATATCCTGCGCAGCTTGCAGGAACAACTGTGCACCTTCCAGCTTCGCGAGCTTTGGTCTGAGGCGTTCGATTATCCCGGTCGCCGAGGCGTCACGCTGCTCGAGTGGTTTTAATGTAATAAACATTTTGCTCATGTTCACGGTCGACCCGGATCCGCCGCCGACTTGCATGCCAATGCTTGCGACGCCAGGGTCCGCTTGGACTATTCTGCCAGCCTCGACCTGAAGATCTGACATTTTCCGGAATGAGATATCCTGGGAGGCTTCTAAAACCCCTGTGATCAAGCCCGTGTCTTGAATGGGGAAAAAGCCTTTTGGAATATTTACGAAGACGAGACCCGTCACGCCGAGCGACAAGAGGAATATCGCTAGCGTGACGCGATGATGGCGCAACGCGACGTCCAACGTCCGCTCATATCCCGCCAAAAGAGCGTCGAAAACTCGTTCGGAGAACATGTAGAGTCTGCCGTGCCCAGCCTTCTCCTCCGACCTAAGAAAGCGCGAGCCCATCATGGGCGTGATCGTCAGGGATACGATCGCCGACACGACAATGGTCATGGTGACCGTGATTGCAAACTCTCTAAACAGCTCGCCTACTATGCCCCCCATCAGCAATAGCGGTATAAACACGGCTACAAGCGAGATGCTGATTGATATGATGGTGAAGCCGATTTCCGCGGCGCCGTCGATGGAAGCTTGGATTGGCGTTTTTCCCATCTCCATGTGGCGGTGGATGTTCTCGACCATGACGATTGCATCGTCTACCACGAAGCCAACAGCTATGCTGAGACCCATGAGGGAGAGATTATCGAGACTGAATCCGGCCAAATACATGAGCGACAGCGTTGCCATCAAGGTCAGCGGGACCGTGACACTGGGTATGACGGTTGCCCAGAAGTTTCGAAGGAACATGAATATCACCATCACAACCAGTGCGATCGTAATGAGCAACGTCTTTTCGACGTCAAGGACAGACGCTCTGATCGTCAATGTCCGATCGCTTAGGATGGAAAGGTGAACAGCAGCGGGCGCTATGGCCTGGAGCCGAGGAAGCACGGTCTTGATGTTGTCCACGGTATCGATGACATTGGCGCCTGGCAGTTTGAATATGGCTAGCAGGATTGCTCGTCTGCCGTTCGCCCAACCCGCAATCTGGGTGTTCTCGGCTCCGTCTACAGCTCTTCCAATATCGCGGATGCGCACTGGCGAACCGTTCTTGTACGTGACGATCGCATCATTCCATGGTGCCGCCTGTAAAAGCTGATCGTTGTCGTAGATGGTGTAGGTGCGTTCCGCTCCCTGGACGCTGCCTTTAGGAGCGTCGCTGGTCAGTGTGCTAACAGCACTGCGAACATCCTCTAGTGAGATTCCTAGCTCGGCTATCTTTAGAGGCTCGATCTGAAGCCGAACCGCCGGTTTCTGTTGCCCGAATACCAGGACCTGTGAGACGCCTGAAAGTTGGCTTATATGTTGGGCGAGCACGCTCTCCGAGAAATCGTCCACCTGAGTGAGGGGCATGGTGTCAGAGGTCAGTGCCAGGATCAACACCGGCGGATCGGCGGGATTTACCTTGCGGTAGGTGGGTGGGGAAGGCAGGCCGCTGGGCAGTTGACCTCCTGCGGCGTTGATCGCGGTCTGGACGTCTTGAGCCGCGTTGTCCACATTGCGTGACAAATCGAACTGAAGTGTGATCGAGCTGCTTCCAAGGGTGCTCGTTGACGTCATCTGGGTCACCCCCGCGATCTGCCCGAATTGGCGCTCCAACGGCTGGGTAACAGACGAGGAGATGGTCTTTGGATCCGCGCCGGGGAGCTGCGTCGAAACCTGAATCGTCGGAAAGTCGACTTGCGGCAACGGTGCGACCGGCAGAAGCGGGTATGCGACCACTCCAACAGCGACGAGTGCCACCATGAGCAGAGAGGTGGCGATCGGTCGGCGGATGAACCAATCAGATATCGACATGGTCGCTACTCCGTCTTCGCGGTCGCGTCGGTGGACGTGTCGGCGTCGTGTGTGGACACGACCGTTCCTTCGTCCAACCGGTACTGGCCCTGTGTCACAACGTCTTCGGAAACGGTCAATCCGGTCTCGATAACCGCGCGTCCATCAGCGATGGGACCAGGTTTGACTTTGCGGATCGATGCGGTGCCGTCCTTAGCTACGACGTAGACAAAGTAGCCGTCCGGTCCTCGTTTCAGGGCAGCCGAGGGCACCGTCAGCGCTTGAACTATTGTTTTTACGAGGATGCGAAGGTTCACAAATTGCCCCGGCCAAAGTGCGCCATCCGCATTTGGGAAAGTGGATTTGACGCGCACAGTGCCAGTGCTCTGATCGATTTCGTTGTCGATCAGCAAAAGTGTTCCGCTGGCGAGCTTCGCCGACAAGTCGCCAGTCATTGCGTCTACCGGCACAGCACCGGCTTTCATTGCAGCTAGAAGCATCCCCAAGTCGTTTTCACGTAAAGTCGACACCACCGATATTGGCTGCGTCTGCGTGATCGTCACGATCCCGGAAGTATCCGCTGCGTGAACCTGGTTTCCCTCGTCTATTAATCTGATGCCCGTTCTGCCGTCGATTGGCGACCGGATATTCGTATAGGAGAGCGAGACCTCGGCAGCTTCCTTGGCCGCCCGGTCCTGAGCCAGTTGAGCAGTTAGTTGATTGACTTGGCTTTGCTGCGCCTCCAAAGCCTCGTCCGTTGTGATGCCCTGTTTCGAAAGTTTTTGGTCCTTGGCTAAGAGATATTGGGCATTCGCGAGATCGGCTTCGTCTTGCTGGATCTTAGCTGACGCTTGATTGACAGCAGCTTGGTAGGGCCGAGGATCGATGACTGCAAGGAGATCGCCTTTCTTGACCTCTCGGCCCTCTGTGAATAGGACCTGCTGCAGCTCGCCATCCACTCGTGTTTTGATCGAGACTGTGTAAAGCGCCTGCACAGTGCCCAGACCGTCGAGATAGACCAGAAAGTCTTCTATGTGGGGTTTGACGGTGCTAACGGGCACACCGTCGGCCCCGGCGTCTTCGCTCCAGGACTTATCCGCAAAAAGCGATGCGAGAAGAACTACGCCGCAAACGACGGCGACCAAGCCAACGATGCCAATCTTTAGCGCCGGCGACGGACCTTTTCGTGCGGCTGAATCTCGATCTTGGTGCTTGGTCATTGCTTTTACTCCGCTGCTTTCATTGGACACGGGTAGGCCTTCGCGCGAAGACGCGGGAAAAGCTGAACTATTTGTCGGAAGAGTTTTGTTGGTATGACTGCTCTTATCGTCAGCACCCCGGCCACCGGTTGAGGTGCGACAGCCTCTCCTCGCTTAGAACACCATACCCCCGTCGAACAGCGCGCGCATCTATCCGCAAGGGTGGTATGCCGCGGCGATCCTTTGGCGCATTCGATCCTACGCCTTTGGTGTGATATCGGCTAACGAGTTCCAATCCGCATATTGACCTTCAAGAGAGGTGAAGGCTCGCAACGAACTGTCGAGCTTGTAAGCGCCGTTGTGGCGTCCGGGTCGAGCTTGGTCGACTAGCGCAGAGCGACTTTTTTGCAGTGACCGCGGCGTCCTTCTAGGCGCAATGGAAGTGGCCGATGCTCGCGCATAACAGCAGTGTAATCTACGAGACTAAGCAGGGGAGATTTGCGACAGTCCTTAGTGAATGGCCTGAGTTCGCTGAGGAGCTTGGTGCATTCCTCAAGGCGAGCGGAGGTCGGGCATACGATCCTTGGCGTCGCGGCAGAAGTGCCTCATTCTGTCGCGCACATCCTCGAATCCCAGAATTTCCCCTCCCCTGGTTCAGCGTCTATGTCCCAATGAACAAACGCGGGATAAGTACCGTTCGCGAGCTAGCGAGACCGAATTACGATCGGCTTCTGGTGGCGCTTTC
The DNA here is from genome assembly GCA_039725955.1 of Sinorhizobium sp. B11. Classification (NCBI taxonomy): domain Bacteria; kingdom Pseudomonadati; phylum Pseudomonadota; class Alphaproteobacteria; order Hyphomicrobiales; family Rhizobiaceae; genus Sinorhizobium; species Sinorhizobium sp. B11. The sequence continues at coordinate 997,558 of CP091033.1, read as the reverse complement.
AACGGACGCCAGCAGCGTCGCGGCATCAAATGGTTTATGTAGCAGACCGTGATGCTCAAACCGGTCAGCCCGATCTTGATCGTTAATGCCATTTCGGGCGGTCATGAAAATTACGGGAAGGGTGGGGTCCGTGAGTCTCAAACGTCGACAAAGCTCAAAGCCATCCATGTCGGGCATCCCAAGGTCTGTTATAAGGCAGTCGCAAGCTTGCCCGCCGCTGTCGAGGAGTGACTGCCCCGAGGAATGGAGAACCACAAGGTAACCCTTTGACTCTAGTAGTTCCCGAAGGGCTTCTAGGATACGCATGTCGTCATCGACAACCGTAATCACGTATCCCAACCAACCACTCATGAAAGCCTCCTTGCTTCGTCCTGCGAAGCCAGACGGTGTTGAAGAGTTTGATAGCTGAAGTGCGGTATCATCCGTCGAAGGATCGGAACCGAAAGTGCGCTCGCCGCGACGCGCAAGTTCTTCATCCAGAAGTGTCCATGGTGCGCGTCAAGCGGAAAGACCCATCCCATCCCAAGGCTGTTAGGGGCAAAGTATGTTGCAGAGACTTTTGTGAATTTGCCGAGGTAAACTGTAAGGTCGCGCATCAAGACCTCGGAGGATAACCTTGGCAGCGCGACCGGAGGTCTACAGTGTCCAGCACCACTTTCTCGGGACGGATTGACGACGATAGGGGTTGAAACCCGAGGTCTCGCCTTTCTCCGGTGGCCCATCTTGCTGCCTTTTTGCTACCGGCCGCCGGTCTCGAAGTTGAATGGAATCCGAATGTAAGTATAACATCGCAGTGAGGATGCTCGATATAATGGGTTTGTGTTATATTCCGTCGGTGCGCAGCCGGGATATGACATGAGTTATCCCTTAAAGTTTCTGCTTCGCTCGGGAACCAACCAGTTGGTGCCCGAGGATCCGACAATCGATCTGACATCGCAAGTTTGTGGGCGCGTGGGGCGCTGGAAGGCCGAACTTGGATGCAACGGCTGAAAACCTGGACTAGGCCGTTGACTCGTTTTGACGAAGTGTGATGCGAATGCAAGCTAGCTTGGTAATTACGAGAAACGTCATTCCCAGCTTGTCGTATCAACTTGAGACCCGTCTGTAGTATTTGAGCTTGTTCCCGACACCGGCACAGTACCGCGTCATCGTCACGCGCCGCCCCAAGTATGCGTGCCGTGCCTGCACAGACGCGTCGTTCAGGCATCGGCTCCGGCACGGCTGATCCTGGCGGGCTTGCCGACGGAAGCGACAGTGGCCCATGTTGGTCTCCAAATATGCCGATCATCTTCCGCTTTACCGTCAGGCCCAGATCATGAGCCGTCAGGGCATCGATCTTGACCTTGCCCCGTTGAAATAATCCATTTTGAAGTAAGCTCTGGCCCATTGAGAGGACCAGGGAATGAAGCGCAAGCGTTTTACAGACGAACAGATCATCGGCATTCTGAAGGAGCACGAGGCGGGCACGCCAGTCGCGGAGCTTTGCCGCAAGCACGGCGTCAGCGATGCCAGTATTTATAAGTGGAAAGCCAAGTTCGGCGGCATGGACGTGTCCGAGGCCAAGCGGTTGAAGACCCTGGAGGACGAGAACACGAAGCTGAAGCGGCTCCTGGCGGATGCCATGCTCGACAATGCTGCTTTGAAAGACCTTTTGGGAAAGAAGTGGTGACGCCCGCAGCAAAGCGGAACGCTGTCAAGCATCTGATGAGCCACCATCAGATGATGTGAACGGCGGGCGTGTAAAGCCATCGGCGTTTGCCGGATGACGATCCGTTATGAAACGAGCCGCAGCGACGATCATGACCTTCGCGAGCGAATGAAGGCGTTGGCGCATGGACGTCGCCGCTTCGGATATCGACGCATTCACGTGCTGCTCAGGCGCGAGGGCCACATTGTGAACCACAAGAGGCTCTTCCGGCTCTATCGGGAAGAGAAGCTGACGGTGCGCAAGCGCGGCGGTCGCAAGCGAGCGATTGGCACGCGAGCACCGATGCTTGTCCCGATGGCAGCCAATGATCGTTGGTCGCTGGACTTCGTATCGGATCAACTCACCGACGGTCGCAGGTTCCGGGTGCTGACGGTCGTCGACGATTGCACCAGGGAATGCCTGGCACTCGTCGCCGATACATCACTTTCCGGTCTGCGGGTTGCACGCGAGCTTGACCGGATCATCGAGGGGCGTGGCAAGCCAAAGATGATCGTCAGCGACAATGGCAGCGAGTTCACCAGCAATGCGATCCTGAATTGGACGGATCGGACCAAGGTGGAATGGCACTACATCGCGCCGGGCAAGCCGATCCAGAACGCCTTCATCGAAAGCTTCAATGGGCGGCTGCGAGACGAGTTCTTGAATGAAACTCTCTTCTCGTCACTGACCCAAGCTCGATCAGCGCTTTCAAACTGGCGCAGCGATTACAACGATCACCGACCGCATTCCGGCCTCGGCTGGATGACACCTGCCGAGTTCGCTCAGACAATCAACCCGCGACGTGATGCGGTGCTGCGCAGCCGAAATGGCTCCGCACCGCAACCCGCCGCTACCGCCCCGAATACAGCAACCCAAAACCGTTGGAGCGAACTCAAAACTGGATAAAACTTGGGGGCAAGGTCAATCTCGACCGCTCCACGCTTGCCTACTGGGTCGGCCGGTCAGCGTTCGAATTGCGTCCCGTCTTCTATGCGCCGATTGCCTACCTGAAGCGCTCGACCAAGCTCTTCATGGACGAGACCCGCGCTCCGGTTTGCATGTGCTTCGTTTGGTACTTACAGCTGACCGCGCATAATCGCCTTGCCCCCGTTTATGGGTTCACGACCTAACTATTCCACTGGGAGTTCAAAAGCGAAGATCGCCCCTCGATTGGGACGCGTTCTTGCCCACAGGCGGCCGTTGTGGGCGTCCACAATGGACCGACAAATAGATAGTCCCATGCCCATCCCATCGTTTTTGGTCGTAAAGAACGGCTCAAAGACCTGATGTGAGTCGCCGAGGCCGACTCCGTTGTCTGCGATTTCAACCACCACAGCGTTTCCGGCCTGACTGGAGGAGATATCCAGAGTCATCGGCTCTGAACCGTTTGCGAACATAGCCTCAACCCCGTTGCGAGCGATATTGAATACCACCTGCTGAACCTGAATTCGATCCGCGAATACTGAGGGAACTCCTACGTCAAGATTTGTGACGACCACAAGACCTCTACCGCCGTATTTTTTTCGCATCAGATCCACGACGTCTTCTATCACTTCATTGATATTGATATGTCCCTTGTGCGGCACCTTCTGCGCGAACAGTTCTCGTACCCGCCTTACGACGTCAGCCGCTTCTTTGGCGTCGCGAACTATCCTGTCAGCGCTGGTTATTGCTCGTTCCAGGTTGGGCGGCGCTGCCGTGAGCCATAGCTGACAGGCTTCACTGTTAGTCACCACCGCTGAGAGAGGTTGATTGACCTCATGGGCAATAGAGGCAGCAAGCTCAGCTAAACCCGCAAACGCCGAGGCCTGCGCTAGCTTTTCTTGAGCTTGTTGCAGATCCTCTAACATCTTGATTTCATCATCAATGTCGCTGTGAAGACCATACCACCTAACGACATTTCCTTCCGCGTCGAAAGCCGGGTTAATTCGGATCCGAAACCAACGATAAACTCCATCGTGCCGCAACAAACGGACCGGACGGTCGATGGGAACTCCGCTTTTTATATTTTCCCACCCCTCCGAAACATACCCCTCCAGATCGTCAGGATGAACGAACCTCGTGAACCCCATTCCATTCAGTTCGTGATAGGAATGTCCATAGAATGTCTCCGCAATTTGATTGCAGTAATCGTGAATTCCGTTGGCGTCGGCCGTGGAGATCTGTCCGGGGATGTGGTCAAGAATAGCTCTGAGGTTCTCTTCGCTGCTACGCAGTGCTTCCTCGGCGGCCTTCAGGTCACTGATGTCGATAAAGGTCCCCCACGTCCAATCATTTGCCCCATCGGTATCGCGAACTTTCTGCACCACCGACCGGAACCAGTGATGGCGGCCATCCCGGTCAATGAAGCGGTGGGTGCCGGGCTTTCCCAAGCCGCCATTCTGCGTCCAAAGATCGAAGGTCTTCTGTCGGTCTTCAGGGTGTATTGATGATGACGGGACCATGAGCGAGCCGTCCGGTATACATAAAAACTCTCGCATTTGAGAGTTCATACTGCTGATATGCCCGTCAGCTTCTGCCGTCCATGCAAGACCAGGAATAGTTTCTATGAAATCTTGCCTGCCCTTGGCCATATGCGTCCTTTGCCGGATTGGCCGGAAGTGCAAGCTCAGGACCACGACTGTGCCGACAAGTGCGGCGCCGAAATTAAGCATGCCGAAAGACCGTTGCGCTAAGAGCGGAGCCCAAAACGCGATCAACAATAAGGCCACGAAAATGACAGGTATCAGGCTCTTCCGGCCCATCACGCATCTTAGCAAGTCACCCAACCCGCATGGACTACCACACTAACGCCGCGCAAGGCTTGAGACGATATCATCGGAAACGTTGCGGAGATATAACAGATTGTCGCTATAGCCCAGCACCTGTAGGTAACACATTAAGTACCGCCAATACGGATCGACCAATTGCGTTCTTTCGGCGAGTCGACCAAAGGTCGTCGCAGGAGCCACCATAAGTTGCTTGTCGTGGCAGCCCTTAGATTTTATTTTTATCACTTTTGTGGCCCAGTTCTAGCGGAAGAAGCTATCGCAGGCTGGGAAGGGTAAAAGTCCGCGAGGGAGTTGCTATTGACGGTGCCACCTACAATCGGAATGGGCCTTTGTTCGCGAGTGGTCCTGGTTCTTTTTGCGCTTTCTCTTGGTGCTTCGGCTATCGGACAGGCGAATGCCACCGATTTGGTGATCGCCCGGCCATTTGACGCCGACAGTCTCGACCCTCAACGGGTTGGCGCAACATATTCACTCCAGATTACCAATCTGATTTTCGATACTCTGCTGACGATGGACAGGGATGGCTCTATTCATCCCGGACTGGCCAGTGGCTGGAGAAGTTCCGATGACGGCAAGTCCTACAGTTTCGAAATACGTGACGGGGTGAAATGTCACGACGGCACTATTTTTGATGCTCGTGCCGCGAAGGCAAGTCTTGACCGAGCACTTGACCCTTCAACACTTAATCCCAATCGGCCTCTCTGGGGACCCATCACCAGCAGCGCGGTTGATGGGAATGTATTGAAGATTTCGCTTTCAGAGCGCTATGTCCCATTCCTCGCTTTTCTTAGCGGTATGCAAGCGGTTTTTGTATGTCCGTCGTCATTCACCGACAAGGAGTTTAAACCCGTCGGCACCGGACCGTTTAAGTTCCACGAATGGACCAGGAATGACAGCATCGAACTCGAAGCAAATGGCGACTACAAGAACGCGAACCCCCTTGTTTCGAATTCGGGCAAACCGCACATCGATAAGCTGATCTTCAAGGTTATACCGGAAGCCGTTTCTCGAATGGCTGCCCTTCGCTCCGGCGAGGTGGACATGGCAGAACCTTCATTGCAGGAGGCTAAGGAGCTCGTCGAGGATAGCAGCTTCAAAGTTTACGTCTCTGAGCTTTCGGGGCAACAGACGTTCGCGTCCTTCACCTGGAAGATTAAACCCTTCGACGATGCTAACATTCGCAGGGCCATCGGGATGGCATTGAATCGGCAAGCCTATGCAGACGTCGCCTTTGAGGGGCTCGCAAAGCTTGGTACTTGCCCTGTCGCTCCCAATTTGTTCGCCACTGACCAAGTGCTTTGCGCCGCTTGGGGCGTGGCCTACAATCCCGAAGGTGCCAAGAAACTCTTGGCGGCAGCCGGGTATACTCCCGAGGAGCCCCTGAAAGTAAAGCTTGTGGTTTATAAAGGGGAGGGATGGGACCTGATGCATCAGATCATGCAGCAAGACCTGGCCGCTGTGGGGGTGCAAGCGGAGATTGAAGCGTGGGATGTCGCTTCGTTCTACAGTCACATCGCGGATGTAAATACAAGGACCGATGGGACGCCCAGTATTTTGAGCCTCGGAATGTCAGGGGTTGACCCAGACTATCTCTATTTTCTTTGGAGGCGCCCTGGAGCATCCAATCTCGGATTGAACGCGGATCTTGATCTCTTGCTTGAAGACCAGCGGAAGCTCTCCGGCGCAGAACGCGCGAGCAAGTTGCATGAAGTTCACAAGTACTTGCTGACGAACGCATATGCGGTTCCCCTTGTTACGCCTGGATGGGGCTGGCTAATGGCGTCTAGTCCAAGGGTTCATGACTTTAAAATGGGGTATATGGTTTCGTTTCTGTTCAATGATGTCACAATATCAGAATAGGCAAACGCTATCTACTTTTGATCGCAAAATTCAAGCAGAATGAGATCCCATGACGCGTCTTATTCTTCGTAAAACTTTTTTGGCGATTATCACAATCTTAGCCATCATCGTTCTTACAGGCTTTCTGTTACATCTTGTTCCTGGTGATCCCGTGACTGCCCTAGCAGCGTTGGGCGCGTCCTCAAACCCACAGGTCATGGCGGAAATGCGCTCTCGTTTGGGTTTGGACCTTCCCGTCTGGCAGCAGGTCGGGCTCTACGTCTGGAATGTCCTTCACGCAGATCTCGGCAAAACTATAAGGGGCGATGAACCTGTCTTAAATGTTTTGCTATCGCGTCTGCCAAGCACACTCATCCTCGCAGTATCAGGCCTGGGCATGGCGCTTTTGGTAGGAATTCCCGTGGGCGTCTTCTCGGCTGTGAAGCGCGGCAGCGTCGCTGATGCAGTGTTGACGATGATAATGGTATTTGGTGCGTCGTTGCCGGCCTTCTGGACCGGCCTTCTTCTGGTCCAAGTGTTTTCGCTCAAGCTTGGCTGGCTACCAGTGGCAGGGACCGGGTGGCGAAATCTTTTGCTGCCTGCGCTGACGCTGGGTCTGGCTTACTGTACACTCGTGTCTCGTGTGACCCGGTCCGCAATCGTTGAGGTTCTTGGGAAAGACTATGTTAGAACCGCACGTGCGCGAGGCCTTAGAGAACATCAAGTGCTATTGGTCCATGCGCTTCGGCCGGCATTGCTCAGTATCGCCACAGTGGGTGGCTTGATTTTTGCGCATCTTCTAGGCGGTCAGATAGTCGTAGAGAATGTATTTGCGTGGAACGGTATTGGACGCGTTGCTGTTCAAGCAATGCTAGCAAGAGATTATCCTCTCATTCAGGGTTTCATTATTGTTTTTTCAACATCTATCGTAATTTTATCAACAGTGTTGGACGTGCTTTACGCTGCCCTCGATCCCCGCATCAGAAGAATATGACAGAGTTTCGAACACTCGCTCAAGCAAGATCCGTCCGGCCCGTCGTGGCTTTCGGTTGTGGGCTTGCTATATTAATTAGTATCCTAGCGATCTGCGCGCCTGTCCTGGCACCTTTTGACGCTTTCAAAATGGCGGTTGGCCCACGGCTGTCTGCTCCATCCGCGGTTCACCTTTTTGGGACGGACGAATTCGGAAGAGATCTTTTCAGTCGCGTACTTTTGGGGAGCCGCTTCTCACTCGGCATCGGCCTCGTGGCCGTGGTTTTCGGTCTTTTTGTAGGGGGAATTCTAGGTTTTGCGGCAGCATTTTCAGGTCGATATGTCGAGACGCTGATCCTTCGGCTCATTGACGTGCTATATTCGTTTCCTGACATTCTCATAGCAATGATTATGCTGGCATTCCTCGGGCCTGGTATCGAAAACGCCACATTCGCGATTGGTGCCAGCTTTGTCCCGTTTTACGCCCGCCTAACCTACGCCCTATCGGTTGGAGAGAAGGCCAAACCCTATCTCGAAGCTGCCAGATTGGCGGGAATTGGTCCTTTCCGACTTATCCGCGTCCACGTCATGCCCAACATCAGTCAGAGCGTGGTCGCCGTGGCGACATTAGGTTTTTCGTCGGCTGTACTGTCCTCTGCTGGGTTGTCATTTCTCGGACTTGGGGTACAGCCGCCGTCGCCTGAGTGGGGCGCTATACTTGCGTCTGGTCGTAACTACATCACTAAAGCCCCCTGGCTCCTGCTATTTCCAGGTTTCGCAATTGGTCTAACGGTGTTTTCTTTCCAAATTGCGATTGACGGTATGCATGATTGGTTTGACCCACGTCGGAAGTTTCGTTGATGAGTTTGCCCTATCTTGAGGTTCGTGGTCTGTCGGTAAGTTTCTCGGATCGGAACCGTGTTCTCAGTGTTGTTGAAGACGTCAGCTTCGGCTTGGAGCGGGGTGAGATTCTCGCATTGCTGGGAGAATCGGGCAGCGGAAAAAAGCCTTACGGCCTTATCGATCATGAAGCTTCTGCCCGCGGCCGCGCGGGCCACGGGGCAGATTTCCGTGAATGGTGCTGGAATAATGAGCATGAGCAACCGCGCGATGGAAGATATCCGTGGCGCGGAGATTGGAATGGTATTTCAAGAGCCAATGTCATCGCTCAATCCTGTCCTGACGATAGCCCGGCAGATGACGGAAGGACTGAAGAGACACAGGTCTCTAGGCCAAAAGCAAGCCACTAACGCGGCGATGGCCGCATTGTCCGATGTGGGAGTGAATGATCCTGGACGCGTCATGGGGCTTTTCCCACATCAGCTCTCGGGCGGCTTGCGACAGCGCGTGTTGCTCGCAGCCGCAATCGTGTTGCAGCCAGCTATACTCTTAGCTGATGAACCAACGACAGCCCTCGACGTCACCGTTCAGGCGCAGGTTTTAGATTTGCTGATCGATCTCAAGATGCGTTCGAACATGGGTGTCCTGCTCATTTCACACGACCTTGGTGTTGTCGCGGAAACGGCCGACCGCGTGGCCGTTATGCAAGCTGGACGGGTTGTGGAGATTGGGCCTGTCGAAGATGTCCTGGATGACCCGCAACATGAGTACACAAAGATGTTGCTTGCCTCAAACCTCACGCCAGAGGAGGCCTTGGCATTGCGCGGCTGTTCAACATGACCCCATCCAATGTTACGTTACAACCTGTTTTCGGGGCGGTATCAATTACGAAGGTCTTTCCGCCGACAGACAGACCGTTCACAGCTCTTCATCAAGTGTCGCTAGAGGTGAACGAGGGGGAGGCGTTAGGGATTGTCGGGGAGAGTGGAGCGGGAAAGACGACGTTCGGCCGTATAGCTGTGGGTCTCGAAACACCAACATCCGGCGCGATCTACATTGGCGGCGAGCGAATAGACTTGCTGCGTGCGCGGGAACGGCGCCGGAGGTTTCTCCGGAGTCAAATGATCTTCCAAGACCCGTTTTCGTCCTTGAACCCAAGCTTGACGGTCGGCAGGCAGATCGGTGAAGGAATTTTCGCGCGTGGAGTTTTAGATTGGCGGGAGATCACCCACGAGGTGGGCGGCTTACTTGAGAGGGTTGGCCTAACACGGGCACATGCCGATTGCTACGCCAATGAATTTTCAGGCGGCGAGCGCCAAAGAATCGCAATTGCTCGAGCTCTTGCTCCTGGCCCCAAGCTGCTTGTTGCAGACGAGCCGGTGTCCGCACTCGACGCCCGGATTCAAGGCCAGATCCTAGATCTGATGGAGGGAATCATAAGAACCTCGTTACTGTCTTGCATTTTAATATCGCATGATATGTCGGTGATCGCGCGTCTTTGCGACCGAGTCGCGGTCATCCACCAAGGTAGAATTGTCGAGCTAGGGCCGGTTTCGTCCGTGATTGAGCAGCCACAACATCCCCAAACGATAAAGCTTCTTGACGCGGTGCTGCGTGTGGGTCGAAGACGCCCAGGACATCGAGCACTAACCGAGGCAGGGTCCGGCTGGCTTCAAGATAGGCTGGTCGAAACATCGACCGGTCACTGGGTCTCAGAGAGCGCTGTTAAGTAGCCCGCCCAATGCGCTTCAAACAATGAGCTACTGGCCGAACATCCGCTCTAGGAGGCTGCTATCTATTCCATCCGCTGCCGTACGGCCTTGAAAACATAGTCAGGCACGCGCGGACCATCCCCGACAGAAAAGTGCCCTGATGTCTTCTAAATCGACTACCGCCATCGGTGAGGGCGGCGATCCGGTCCAGAAGAGCCATCCGTTCGGCGTCTATTTCCTCCTCTGGTCTTGGCAACCTCGCCATGCTTGTCCAAGAAATTGCCAGCAGGAACATCGAGTGGATTGAAGTCGAGCTCTAGGAGTGGTGAGCAAACCTAGCGTTCACCATCCCAATATTCAGCAATCCAGCGAGCAATACATCGTCCCGGCTTCGAGATACATTGCAAAGCAACAGCGCGCTCGGGCGAAATTTTCTGTGCCCGCAACGCGGCGCAAGTCAACAGCGCGATGTGTCGACAGGCACCCACTAGATTTGTCGACGCTTCGTGACCTTGCCCCGTTGAAATAATCCATTTTGAAGTAAGCTCTGGCCCATTGAGAGGACCAGGGAATGAAGCGCAAGCGTTTTACAGACGAACAGATCATCGGCATTCTGAAGGAGCACGAGGCGGGCACGCCAGTCGCGGAGCTTTGCCGCAAGCACGGCGTCAGCGATGCCAGTATTTATAAGTGGAAAGCCAAGTTCGGCGGCATGGACGTGTCCGAGGCCAAGCGGTTGAAGACCCTGGAGGACGAGAACACGAAGCTGAAGCGGCTCCTGGCGGATGCCATGCTCGACAATGCTGCTTTGAAAGACCTTTTGGGAAAGAAGTGGTGACGCCCGCAGCAAAGCGGAACGCTGTCAAGCATCTGATGAGCCACCATCAGATGAGTGAACGGCGGGCGTGTAAAGCCATCGGCGTTTGCCGGATGACGATCCGTTATGAAACGAGCCGCAGCGACGATCATGACCTTCGCGAGCGAATGAAGGCGTTGGCGCATGGACGTCGCCGCTTCGGATATCGACGCATTCACGTGCTGCTCAGGCGCGAGGGCCACATTGTGAACCACAAGAGGCTCTTCCGGCTCTATCGGGAAGAGAAGCTGACGGTGCGCAAGCGCGGCGGTCGCAAGCGAGCGATTGGCACGCGAGCACCGATGCTTGTCCCGATGGCAGCCAATGATCGTTGGTCGCTGGACTTCGTATCGGATCAACTCACCGACGGTCGCAGGTTCCGGGTGCTGACGGTCGTCGACGATTGCACCAGGGAATGCCTGGCACTCGTCGCCGATACATCACTTTCCGGTCTGCGGGTTGCACGCGAGCTTGACCGGATCATCGAGGGGCGTGGCAAGCCAAAGATGATCGTCAGCGACAATGGCAGCGAGTTCACCAGCAATGCGATCCTGAATTGGACGGATCGGACCAAGGTGGAATGGCACTACATCGCGCCGGGCAAGCCGATCCAGAACGCCTTCATCGAAAGCTTCAATGGGCGGCTGCGAGACGAGTTCTTGAATGAAACTCTCTTCTCGTCACTGACCCAAGCTCGATCAGCGCTTTCAAACTGGCGCAGCGATTACAACGATCACCGACCGCATTCCGGCCTCGGCTGGATGACACCTGCCGAGTTCGCTCAGACAATCAACCCGCGACGTGATGCGGTGCTGCGCAGCCGAAATGGCTCCGCACCGCAACCCGCCGCTACCGCCCCGAATACAGCAACCCAAAACCGTTGGAGCGAACTCAAAACTGGATAAAACTTGGGGGCAAGGTCATTCGTACTGCCGTTACTGGACGGGAATCTCTCTCAACGACAGGGTAAAATATCCATTGAGCAGATCTCAGGTTCGACTGCGCTTTCCGCTCCACGGTGAGTTCCTGAGAGAAGCCGATGCCCAAGCCTCGTGAAGAAGGATGCAGTATTAGATACACCCCCCGAGCGACCCAAAGGCCGCGGCATGTAGTCCCCTCGAGGTCATCGGGCCTGGCTCTAGATAAAATTCCAGCTGTGCCTTCTGAGCGTCCATACCTTCTCCAGTTTTCAACTAGCTCAGAGGACGCTGGAGCAAGCGGGGATGCTCACTCATGCATCATTTTTCGGGACGAAGTGGGTCAGCTAGATGAATCGGACCTCGAACGACCGGTCCATTCGACGCTTTCGCTGCTGCCCGAACTGGGTAGGGTGAAGCGCACTACGGTGCCCCTTCCGCCTGCGCGCTCCGCCCACAGTCGGCCGCCATGCGCGTCTATGATCGAGCGACAGATCGCTAACCCCAATCCCTTCCCTTGTTGTTTTGTAGTGAAAAATGCTTCGAAGATCCGGTCCGGATCGGAGATGCCTTCGCCTTCGTCGCGCACCTCCACTAAGGCCCCGCCTTCGTCCAATGGGCGCGATGTAATCAACAATGGCTTCGGCTGGTCCATCAGTGGCTTCATCGCATCGATGGCGTTGCGGATCAAATTTACCATGACCTGTTGGATCTGAACACCGTCGGCTGTAATTGTTGGTAATACTCCGAGGCGCGTATCGAGTAAAACGCCTTCAGATATTACAAGGTCATTCATCAAGATGAGCACTTCTTCAATGACCTCGTTCAGATCTATTGAAGCTTGTGGAACCGGTTCTTGGGCAAACAGCGCGTGGATCCGTCCGACGACGTCTGCAGCGCTGCGTGCGTTGCGGACTACTCTTTCAAGGGTAGAACGCGCCCGCTCAATATTGGGTGGTTCAGCGAGCAGCCATCGCTGCGAGGCTTCGCTGCCAGCGACCGTGGCCGCGAGCGGTTGGTTGAGCTCGTGGGCGATCGAGGCCGAAAGTTCGGAAATAGTAGCAAGCTGTGTGGCCCGCGAGAGCCGATCTCTTGCTGCATTCAATGCATCCCGAGCTCGGGTTTCATCATCAATGTCGATCGTCGACCCGTACCACCGCAGGATACTCCCTGCGTCATCGCGCAACGGCTGGGCTCTCACATCTACCCATCGATACATGCCGCCAGCGGTGCGTCTGCGGTAGCGAATCGCGTAAGGCTCTCCTGTGCGAAGCGAATGAGACAGTGTTTCCGATACCGCCTGTTGCTCGTCCGGATGAACCTCGTTCCTGTCCATCGTGCTGAACTCAACATCTCGGATGATCGGCCCGAATTCAGCCTCAAATCGTTTATTGAGGTAGGAAGGGTAGCCGTCAGGTGTCAGGCTCCAAATAGGAGTAGGTACAGTATCGATCAGAAGCTGCAACTCCCGTTCCCGCGTCCCCAGTGCTTCTTCGGTTTTCTTGCGGTCATCAATGTCAATTGAGGTAAGATAGCGCCTGACAACATTGCCGTTGTCATCCTTCGTGACGGTCGTGCGGGTTAGGAACCACCTGTACGAGCCGTCCGGCCTGCGAACCCGATGCTCAAGGTAATAATTGGATCCTTCGGAGATGGAGGATTGTCGCCTCTCCAGCATCTTCACGTAATCTTCAGGGTGGTGGAATACCGAGGGATCTGTATTGAGTTGGGATATCAAACTTTCGCTGTCCTTATAACCATCCCTAATCCAGTACCCGTTCGTGAACAAGACGCGACCGACCGGATCCATCATGAGAACTAAGACAGGTATGTTGCTGAGCATTGCCTCCAAGTCACGGCCCACTTCCCGTCCCGCGTCCTCAGCCCTGGTACGCTGCGCAGTTTCATTTGCAAGATCCTTCTTAAGTTGGTCCAGCTCTTGCTCCCGCGCACGCAACGTTTGTTCAATTCTCTGGAGATTGTCGATTCCTGCGGATTTGATGTTCCGTATGTCCAGATTTCTCCCGCCACCACCGCGCCGCGGCGTTTCGTAGTAAGCGAAAGCCACAAGCATCAACGTAAGGAAGGCTACCTTCCACGTATTGGCCAAGAACGCCGATATGAAATCGCTTTCAGCGAAGCCGATATCAGTGATCGTGAAAAATGCGGCTGTAAACGCGCTAACTACGAGAAGTCCTCTGGATAAACCGAGATGACGGAAAACGTTATTCAGCATGCGCTGGAGGTCTCGTCGTGGGAAAAAAGAAGGCCAGGGCCGAAGTAGGCGATGAGGATACCGGTCCACCGATTACTTCGATGATATACAATTCTCCCCGTTGCGTTTTGCGCTTTCTTCGCTGCCTAATGATTGGCACCGCTCACGGGAGTCGAGACGAGATTTCCACCGCCAAACCCGAACTGGCGTTTTGGTGGCAAAAGCTGAGGTAAGACTTCCAAACGAAACTTCCTCATGCCGAACGTTGGACGGCCATGTTCAACCAGTAGAATGCTTCGTCTTCTATCCCCGCGACGATTTCGTCGTATTCACTAATTCTATCGTACTCCCGCTCTGACTTCCTGAGTAACCGCAGATGCAGCACGGCCAGACTGTAACACTCGCACAATTCGGCGATATTCCGGCGATGGGCTGCTAACCTTCGGAGCTGAGGCACTCGCATTGAAAGGAGCGCCCAGCCGTGGCATACATGGTCCAGCTTTGCTTCCATATTTAGATCCAACATTTTTGGGAGAAAGTAGCGAGCAACTACCAATGCGCCAACCTATCTTTTGGGTTGGTATCGGCTGAGTGCCCGAATCGGTCATCGACGGTGCCCCGCAGTGCAGTCGACATGATGATCTCTGGCGAACTGCACGCTGTCCCGTGTAGGGGCAAGCCGGGATCCAGTGATGTCACCACCCAGACTCGGTTTGGATCGACAACGATAACGGAAGCGTTTATTGATAGAGATTATCGTCTGCGCTTGCTCTGTCCGATAGAAAACGGTCTGTGGACATCAGGAGATGACGAGGACCAGTACGGAACTCAAAGAAGGATGACGGAGTTGGCTCCTGTCAATGCTCTTGTGGAGCCTGCCGACAATATATCTGACGAGCTATCGGTGGTTGCAGTCGTGGACGACGATCCAAGGGTTCTCGAAGCTCTTCAAGATCTCCTTGAGGCGGTGGGACTTCAAGTCAGGCTTTATTCCTCGGCAGAAGCTTTACTCGAGTCCGACGGATTGGTAGGCATCGATTGCCTGATCACAGATATCGGGTTGCCAATCATGGACGGCTCGGAGCTTAAGAACATTGCAAAGAGCAAACGTCCGGAGCTACCGGTACTGCTTATAACGGGGCGACATGAGTTGGAAAAAAGGCAACTAAGTCGCGGGCACCCTCCCGAGGAGCTTTTTCGGAAGCCGTTCGCAAGCGCGGAGCTGTTGGGGGCGGTTTTTCGTTCGATTCGGCGGACCTAAACAATTCGAAAAAGGTGATTGTGATTTGCGGCGCGACGCTTTCCGGCCGCCGAGCCTGCAAGCGCTACTAGGATCTTGCGGCTCGACCATAAATTTATGCCGTGGATGGGTTTCGGCGGCGATGCCCAGGAGACCGCCGGGCCTCGTGAAATTTGGCGGCCCTATATTTCGGCGGTGCTGAGATCGGGCCGGCACTTAGAAGAATGAGCTCCCCCCCGGATTACCATCGCAGCGATCGTTGCCGCCCCTTCCTTCGCCGATTTCAGAAGGTCCAGCGGGTTGCCGAGGCATGACATGACCTCGCTCGAGCCGCGGCCCGACCGATGCAAGGCCAATCGCACCAGCGGAAGAAGCGTCACGGAATGGTCGAGCGTATATGGCGTCTTCCGCGAAACCGGCGTGCATGGCAGGATGATGGTGTCATCCGCGGCACGCGCCAGTGCCGCCACTACGCCCCTACTCGATAGCCTGACCTTGGCCGGCCTCGAGCGGGTCAATACCAACGCGCCCGGGCTCAAGGTCATCGGGTTGCTGTGTTCGGGGCGATAGCGGCGGTTTGCGGTGCGGGGCTTACGGGACTCCTATCTTTAATTTGCTGCTGGTTTTATTACCAAGAGTTCTCGTACGTACTTAGCTAAGCGGTAGAGATGTCTGGGCGCTTCGGGGCCAATTCTTTGAACCTCTACTCTGGTGCATGCCACGCGCGCTTTTGAACAAACCAGCCACACACGTAGGTCTGGTCTCTCCCGGACATGTGTATGATTTCTCGACAGAGCCGCCCTCGTTAGTGTTCTCGCGTCACCGCCGGTCCGGCACGAATGAGAAATAAGACCGGCCACGGGCTTAAAGTTGTGGTTCGAGACAAACATCAAGAGGACATACAATGAAACCGGTTTTGAACATTGCAGCGATTGCTGTTGTTTCCTCGATTACTTTCGCGAGCGCGAGCTATGCCGACAGCGTCGATATGAATTATGGTCCCAAGATCGAAAAGGCGTTGCAAACCTTCAATAGTAGGTTTGACGTCAGAAACATCGTCGACTACCAGGACTACAAGGCTGCGAGCGGTAGCAATAGTGCCCAGCCTCGTACAGACGCCGGGGTAGAGCATATCCAGGCGTCTATCAAAGAAAACAAAGACCTATTGAAGCGTCTCGAGGAACGGGGCGTAAAGATCGACAACGTCGTCAACGCCGAGCAGGCAGCAGACGGCAGCATGACATTCTGGGTCCGCTGAGCAGCCGAAAGACCCGGGTTCCAGTTTCCGGGTCTTTTCTCCTGAATTCATCCGTCGACCCGGGACCGTGCCAGCCGCTCTTTTCTCGCAGTGTCTGCGGTACACGTAGCGTCCCGTTGTCACCACAAAATGCGAAGGAGACATCATGCGAAAGAAAGTTCTCATCACGGCACTGCTGTTTGCCGTCCCCACGTTTGCTTGTGGGGAAACGTTTGACGGCATGGATAGGACCGGACGCTTCGAAGGAACGCCGCCGGGGACGGATCGCTATCACGGGTCTGATGATGAAACCGGGTTCGTCATCTCTTTAGACCTACCCTCGAACTCGGTGATAATGCGCTCAAGTGCTTCGCCCCGCTGCACAGCCGTCATGCGTCAACCCTCTTGTCATGACGCCCCCCAAGCCGCGCCAACAGGAGGTAGCGAGTGACGGGGAAAACATCAGACCTTGCCAACGGCGGTTGAATTGCCCCGCGTGCAGCTTGGCTTGGCGTAGGGGCCAGCCCAAAGAACGCATTTGGGCTGTCTCTCAATTTGCCGCGCATGAACCGCGACGCGATGCGAACGGCTACCGGACTTTCGCCGACGACGAGAAGCATTTCAGTCGTAGCCCAATCCTTCGTACTACGAAGAAGCGAGGCTCGGCTGAAGCCAGTCAATTCCCGAGCAATTGGGAGGATGGCATCGTTCACGCTGGATGTATGTCACGACATGCTATCGGACGAATTCCGAGATCAACTGCACGCGATAACGAAAGACGTTGCCTCGCTGAGCGATTACGAAACCCATCTTTCCGACAAAACGCAGTTCCTCCTGGATGCCGTCCTGGGCTTCATCACGATCGAACAAAACGACATATTCAAAGTGCTAACGATCGCGTCTGTCGTTGGCGTGCCGCCGACCTTGATGGCTGGAATATGGGGAATGAATTTCAAGTTCATGCCAGAGCTGAATTGGGTTTGGGGCTACCCTTTCGCGTGGGCGATCATCATACTGAGCGCTGTAGCGCCATTGCTTTGGTTCTGGCGCAAGGGTTGGTTTTAAGCCGTTGGATATCAGAAAGCCTTCGGAGTTTGCTTCGCCTTCAGCGTTTTCCGACTAACGCCTCAATCTTCCAGGCCTTCCAACACCTTCTTAGATCGGGGAAGCTGCAACCATCCGTGTTTAACACCTACAGCGCGACAGAATGAATACCTACAACTTAATGTACGATCAGGGGCGTGCAAATAGATCTGCTGCCATTCTCGCGACGATGCTGCGATGACTCGACTTCGACGGACACAGGCAGCGCCAAGAACTTCGCGACCCAAGTCCTTAGGCAGCAGCGTAAGTGTCTAAAAAGGGACGGCAGTGCGCTGCCAAAGTTCGACGGCGCGCGGGTTCATCAGTTCGCCAGCTCAGGCCTGAGCATGTCCAGTCTTCTTGGGGACAACTCCACCCACACGGTCTCGAGTTCTCTGACAAACACGAATTTTAAAACGCTGGCCGTTACAAGCATTTTGCGTAGGCGTACCTAAATGGTTAGCGCTTTATTCTCGCGGAACTTTCCCACGGAGGAAACGCATGATTTCTCAAGCGCATGCAAGGGCGGTGTTAATGGGTCTACAAGAGTTGAAGGCGAACGGTGCTGTTGGAGATTGGATCGATCTGAGGATTGCTGAATACTCGAAACAACTCGCAGTAATTTTGCTGGAGCCCCAAGCCGAACCATTCGTTCCCTACCCGGATACTGATGGAGTAATGATAATAAATGCTGAAGGTGATCGTGAAGACGACGCGTAATAGATCAATTGCTGCAGCCGATGACTGCAATAGGATAACGAAGTGACAATTTAATTCGATCGCTCGTCACCCAATAAAGCCGCTGTGTAGGTTAGTACACAGCGGCTTTCCTGCAAGGATTATCAGCCACGCAAAACTATACGTAAAACCTCCAGGAACATCGGGGAAATCGGTAAGAACAACGCAGCTGTCAAAGCATACACGGTAACAACCAAAGTGGACGGGATATCAAGTTCGAAGTGTTTCTTAGGACGATAGAGAAGTTTCATAGACGGCCTCGTTTGTCATAGTCGCTAGTCTGTTACATTGTGGTGAGGCTGGCTGCAAACACCAGATATAGTGTTAATAGCAAGATTTCTCAAATCCACGATCCAACCTTCTCACCAGAGAGTTGTCGTGAAAAACGCATGTAATCGTCATCCTGACATTTGCCTTTGCAAAACTTCCTCGGTGAACGAACTGAACCGCACCGGGTTTGCCGGAGGCCATTTGGTTTGAGTTATGCGGCCATGGCTGGTTCGTCCAGCATGGCGTAGTAGCGTTCTTCAGCCTCGGCTGGCGGTATGTTTCCGATGGGCTCCAGAAGTCGTCGGTGGTTGAACCAGTCGACCCATTCCAGAGTGGCGAATTCCACCGCTTCGAAATTCCTCCATGGTCCGCGCCGATGAATGACCTCGGCCTTGTAGAGACCGTTGATCGTTTCGGCGAGGGCATTGTCGTAACTGTCGCCGACACTTCCGACAGAAGGCTCTATGCCAGCTTCTGCCAGCCGCTCGGAGTAACGGATGGACACATATTGAACGCCCCTGTCCGAATGGTGCACGAGCCCGCCGCCATGAACGGGACGCCGATCATGAAGTGCCTGTTCAAGGGCATCGAGGACAAAGCTCGCATGTGCCGTCCGGCTCGCCCGCCAGCCAACGATGCGCCGGGCAAAGACGTCGATCACAAAGGCCACGTAGACGAAACCCTGCCAGGTCGCGACATAGGTGAAGTCCGAAACCCACAGCCTATTTGGTGCTGGGGCTTTGAACTGGCGGTTTACCCGGTCAAGCGGGCTCGGGGCTGCCTTGTCCGAGAATGTCGTGCGGACCGGCTTTCCTCGAATGATCCCCTGCAGGCTCATCGACCTCATAAGCCGAGCGACCGTGCAGCGGGCGATGGCGTAGCCTTCTCGCTGCAACTGCCGCCAGACTTTACGCACCCCGTAGACCTGGAAGTTCTCATTGAACACCCGGCGTATCTCGATCTTCAGGCCGATATCGCTGCGGGCGCGAACCGACAGACGATCCACATCCAGGCGCTTGGCGACATTCTCGTAGTAGGTTGATGGGGCAATCGGCAAAAGCCTGCAGATCGGCTCGACCCCGAACACGCCACGGTGGTCGTCAATGAACGAGATCATCGTTTGAAGGGGCGGTCGAGCTCCGCCATCGCGAAATAAGCAGACGCCTTGCGCAAAATCTCGTTGGCCTGACGAAGCTCGCGGTTCTCCCGCTCAAGAGCCTTCATCTTCTCGGCCGCGTCGGTCGGCAAGCCTGCTCGTTTGCCGCTGTCGACCTCGGTCTTCTTCACCCATTCATGCAGCGTGGCTGGCGAGCAACCGATCTTGCCCGCAATAGATGAAACGGCTGCCCACCGCGACGGGTGCTCAGCCTCGTGATCCAGCACCATACGGATGGCGCGTTGGCGGACTTCGGGTGAAAACTTGTTCGTTGTCTTGCTCATCGGCTCCACTCTCTCAGAAGTTGGAGCCTCCGGCAAACCCGGTGCGGTTCAATGTGAGGGTATCCATTCCGGCTTAGGAACCCCTGCAGGCGCACCAACTCGCTGTCAGCCGAGGTGCCAACGAGAACGGACCCACCGCTACCGCTGTCGATCAATTCGACGCGCCGCAGGATATACGCGCGCATGACGATTTCACCCACCTCGGCGGACCCGATTATCAGTGCCTTGAGGTGGGTGGCGTCGAAGGCCAGGGCGACACAACCTTCCGGTCCGGCTCGCGCGCCAGCCAGGGATGGTCGGCCCGACAGCTGGCTTACTTCCCCGAATACGTGGCCTTTGCCGTGGTTGACAACCGCTGCTTCCGACGTAAGACCGTCGTGCCGGAATACATCCAGCTGACCCTCAAGGATCAACCAGGCTGGTACATTGCGGTCGCCAATCGCCGAAACCGTTTCGCCGGGGCCGAAGGAATGGGGGCCACTGCTCGCGAAACGCCGAGCCATGTCGATCTGTTGGTTCGTCAGAACCGGAAATATCTGATGGTAACGGGACGGGTCGATCGTCATGGGGTGCTCAGTAGTAGCGGGGGATCGGACCAAGGTGCGGCGTTTGATCTGGCAGCTGAACGACGGTTTCGTCGACATAGCACCAGCCCCAGCCTTCGGGAGGATCATACCCTTCTATGATCGGGTGCCCCGTCTCGTGAAAGTGCGCGGTAGCGTGCCTACCGACGGACTGGTCACAGCAGCCGACATGGCCGCACTCCCTGCAGACGCGCAGATGAAACCACATCTGACCCTCGTTGAGACATTCCTCACAGCCCAAGGTTCTCGGCCTGACTGATTTGATGGTCGATGTATGCTCACAACTCTTCATGGATGGCTCCGCAGATGACGATGCCCCACCATAGCCGACCAAGATTTTAACGGGAGCTATACGCGAGGATAACCACCATCTCTTCGACTAGTTCAACCAGGATTGCCGCTTGCGCGACCTTACGCGCGTATGATCGCTCGCAACCTGGTGACAGTGTAAGCATTTCTCGCACTGTTTGATCGATCGGCACAGCCCGTCTCCACTACGTCCGGGAGTGAGACAGGAGCTGTTGGCTGTTGAGAACATCGAAGAATCTGAGCCGTACCGAAGCGAGGCTTTTCGTGAACGACAATCTCGCCGGCTACAAACAGTCGACCGCGCCGAGGCGATCTACCATGCCATCGCGGCAAGGACGCGCCATTGTGCGATGAGGTTCGGGAAGAACACTGGCGGGACGTCGAATGTTGCCTGAGGATACTGCCCCCGCGGATATCTATTCGCGGGATATTAGTGAGGCCGTAATAAGGCCGACGCCGATTCGATCATTGCTTTCCGACGACGCGGCAGAGATATTCCGCTTTGCTATAAGTGAGCTTGAAAGGGGCAGGGTGGCGCTAGCTACGCTGGTCGAAATTCGAGGAGGAGCCGCTCGTGCGCTTGGCTCCCATGTCGCCGTTACAGCCGATGGGCGGTTTTGCGGCTATGTATCGGGGGGCTGCATTGAGGCGGCGGTAGCCTCCGAGGCGCTCGACGCCTTAAGCCAGGATAGAGACCGCGAGGTCAGGTACGGAGAAGGCTCGCCCTTTTTCGATATCGTCCTACCTTGCGGTGGCGGTATCACGGTGGCCATACACGTGCTGAAGGACGCGCATGCCCTGCAGCAGTCCTTGCGGAGCTTCACCACCGTCGAGCGGCGGGTCTGTGCTACACGAAATCAAAAGAACGGCTCGAGTTTGTCGAACCGCAACGAAGGTCCGGCTATTTCGATGGTCGATTCTTGACGGTTTATCTGCCTCGCACTCGAGTCCTCATCTCAGGTCAGGGTGTCGAGGCCGAGCGTGTTGCTGCTGTCGCCAACTCATCCGGGCACGAGGTCGTGACATGCGGTTCTTTGGAGAGAGACCCGCCCGATATGGATCAGTATACCGCTGTGATACTGCTCCATCACGACCTCGATGCAGAGCAGTTCATGCTGCAGGCAGCGTTGCGAACGGACGCGTTCTACATTGGCGCGCTAGGGAGCACGCGCACGCATCGCCGACGGATGGATCTTTTAGGAAGATCGGAGATATCCAGGACGCAATTCGATCGAATAAAGGCACCGATTGGCATTTTTGGCCCCACGCGCGACGCGAACTCACTGGCACTTTCGATCCTGGCTGACATTGCGGCTCGCCGCTTGTCAATGTTTGCGTGAGGCACCATGGTACCGGGCGCGCCAGCACGGGTTACAGTAGTCGTTCTACCCGCGGGTAGATCGAGCAGGTTGGAAGGATCCGGGCACAAACTCCTGGCGCGGGTTCGTGGCGTTTCCCTGGTCCGTCTGGCCGTTTTGGCTGCGATAGCAGTTCGGTCATCGTTGTGACGGGATATCGCGGCCATGACATCGAGGCCGAGATTGCGGGGTTGGAGATATGCGTCGCGAGAAACATTCGTTTCGTTGATGGCATGGCAAGTTCGATTGCGCTTGGTGTCCAGCGCGCGGCCGAACTCGATCCGGACGGCATCATGATCATGCTTGCCGATATGCCAATGCTTGACGCCGTTGATCTTGACACGCTTATCGATGCTTTTCGGAAGGGCGGCGCAAAGACTATTGTCCGCGCGGCGTGCGAGGGAGTTCCGGGCAATCCAGTTATTTTTCCTCGCTCGGCGTTCGGAGGCCTTCAAGGTCTAAATGACGACCGCGGTGCTCGTCAGCTAATTTCGCAATTGCCTCTCGACGTCATCAACGTCGAGATTGGCATAGCTGCGAAGATCGATATCGACACCGCAGAGCAACTTGCGAGTTTTGGTGGGCAGCTAGAAGCCTACTGATTGACGAGATTTCTTCTTGTCTCACAAATTCGGCCTAGTTACCGACGGTTCCAGATGGCCTCCAGTTGCATGTGATTCTCGCGATTCCAATGAGTAGTGTAAGCTGGTTGGTCAGCTTCGGCCCTGCGAGGGTCAAAATAAGCATGAAATTGGCTAGTGACCTGCCACGGAACTTTCATCCAGCGGCGACTAGAGCCACGGCGGTTTTTGATACGCCAATTGGCGCGGTGGGAGCAACCCGCGGAAACGCGAAGCTTTCATCTTGCGTAGCGTTGGAGCCGGTTGCGGCGATGGACCTGGCATAACCTGCCGGGGTCTGATATCCGAGGGATGAGTGTGGCCGGAAACAATTATAATCGTCCGCCCAATCCGCGATGGCGCTTCGGGCGTGTTCGAGGCCGAAAAAACAGGCTTTGTTGAGCAGTTCGTCGCGCATGCGCCCGTTGAAGCTCTCGACATAGCCGTTTTGAATGGGCTTTACCGGCGCGACGTAATGCCACTCGACCTTGTGATCCTTCGACCAGGCGAGGATGGCATTCGAGGCCAGTTCGGTGCCATTGTCTGAGACAATCATTCCGGGCTTGCCGCGTCGTTCGATCAGCGTCGTCAACGCCCGTGCGACACGGCGGCCGGAAATTGAGGTGTCTGGAATTGCTGCCAGGCTCATCGACGATGTTGAGCACGCGAAACCTCCGTCCGCATGCGAACTGGTCGTGGACGAAATCCATCGACCAGCGGGCATCGGCCTTCGCTTCGACCAGGATCGGAGCACGCGTGCCGACAGCACGGCGTCGGCCTTCCGCTTGGGTAATGAAAGCCCTTCCTCGCGATACAGCCTATAGATGCGATTGACGCCAGACGGCTCTCCCTCCCGCCGAAGCAGGACGAACGGCCGACGGTAGCCGAAACGGCGTCGCTCGTTAGCCAACTCGCGCAGCTTCGTTCGCAACTAGGTCTCCGGCGGTCGGTTCGACTGGTAACGGATTGTCTTGCGATGGGCAGATATGATCTGGCAGGCCCGCCGTTTCGAAAGCCCCATGACGGTCATCGGGTGCGTGACGGCTTCCTATGTTGAGGAATTTGTCCCGGCACGTAGGGCTGGCTGATGATCATTACGGTTCGGGCGAGGGAAGCCCCATGAAGATACCGCTCCCAAGTTGCGCTCCGCTTGACGAGCAAGAGCGATACGAGCTCACCGGTGGGCGGCGCAGTATGAGAGCGATCGCCTCCACTGCGCACGTCTTTCTCAATACGAACAGGGCCTCTCGGTATTAAAGCCAAGTGCGCAGGCCGTCTTAGGCGGCAAATCAGACGGTCGTTGATTTCCCGTCCACGTGCACGCTGTGATGGCGAGTGCGGAGACGGCGGTGAATGCTGCAAGTGCCAGAATCCGAAGTGTATACATGGCCACCTCCCCTTCGAAGGCGGCCTTGGCGGCAGGCCATCTGGAACCGGCTGATGGGACCATGCGGTTCCTTCTGGTTTTTCCCCGGCCTGTATCGTGAAGCCGCCTGCAGCTCGCTGGGACCCTGGAACAATTCCAATGCCTCAGATGGAGAGTTAGAGTATAATCCGACTGAGGCGTGATCGATACCCGACTGGCAATGCCGGCGTTGACGGCATGAACCAGTAGCCAATAGCTCCAATGATTTCCTCGCAATTTTTCCAGGGTTCGCTTTTTCGTTGACCATTCCGTTGACCAAACCACCGAAGCTTGGTGAACGGATTCTCGGGTGGCCGCGGCAGGAAGACACGACTCGAACCGGCGCTCGAACTGTTCCGAGGCGCTCCAACGCCGAAAGAGCTCGGCAGGTCGCGGGCGTGACCAATCCAGCGGTTCATAAGCGCTTGAATAACCCGTCTTTTCCTTATAAAATAAAGAAGACAGGAGACTGTATGCCTGTTGACCAGGAGAAGCCGGCGATACGGGCCGCGCGGCTTAAACCCTGGAAAAAGTGGTTGGCCCGGAGGGACTCGAACCGCCGACCAAGCGGCGTCTTGATCGTGCCATCCGCCTTTGCAGCGGCAATCGCGTCGTTGAACATGGCCTTCAGTTCCGTGTCGCTCTTACGCAGGCCAACGGAACTGCCACGGCCGAGGAACCCGCCCTGGAAGCGTGGACCTGTCGTCGTCATGTCTTCGTTGCCCGGCTTCTCGGAAGCCGTCGTCAGATAGGCCATGGACGCCATAACGATATCAACACGACCGGCCTTGAGATCGAGATCATGCTCTTCCGTCGTCTTGTATTCTCTGACGTCGACGACACCCTTCAGATATTTGTCGACGAAGGCGGCCGCTGTGGAGGCAGTCTGCACACCGATCGTCTTGCCCTGGAGTGCCGGCTTGATCTTTTCGATCTCTGCAGCAGCGCCCGCTTCATCACTGGCAAGCGAGAAGACCTGGCCCTTTTCCGACAGCTTTGCGAGATCGCCCGTCTTCGAGGTCGCGAAGGCCTGGCCGGTGGAGCCGTAGGAATCGCTGAAGGCGATCACCTCTTCGCGCTTTGCCGTCGCAGACATGCCGGAGATGATGGCATCGAATTTGCCGGCGTTCAGTGCCGGGATCATGCCATCGAAGTTCTGGACCACGATCTTGCATTCCACCTTCATGTGATCGCAGAGATATTTGGTCAGTTCGATCTCATAGCCATCGAGCGAGCCATCCGGCTTGGTGAAGTTATAAGGCTTGAATGCGCCTTCGGTGGCGATCGTCACCGTCGTCCACTTCTTGTCTTCGGCATGCGCAACACCGGCCGTCGCGATGACGGCAGCGGCTGATGTCGCCATCAGAACCCGTGAAAAGAACCTCATGTTTTTGCTCCCTTTTTCTTTGTTTGGGCCGAGAAACTACTTGTTGATGAACTGGCGGAAACGGTCCGACCGGGAATTGACGAACACATCCTGCGGTTTGCCGTCTTCTTCGATTACGCCCTGATGCAGGAAAACGACCCGGCTGGAGACATCGCGGGCGAAACCCATTTCATGGGTGACGACCAGCATCGTGCGCCCTTCTTCGGCGAGTGCGCGCATGACGCGCAGCACTTCGCCAACGAGTTCGGGATCGAGTGCGGAGGTCGGCTCATCGAAGAGCATTACCTTCGGGCGCATGGCGAGCGCACGTGCGATGGCCGCGCGTTGCTGCTGACCACCGGAAAGATGAGACGGATAGAAATTGCGTTTTTCTGCAATGCCGACCTTGGCAAGCAAGGCCTCGGCTTCCTCGATGCACTCCGTCCTCGAACGGCCGTGCACATGAACCGGGGCTTCGATGACGTTCTCGAGCACCGTCTTATGGGACCAGAGGTTGAAGCTCTGGAAGACCATGCCGAGCTGCGAACGAATTCGATCGACCTGCTTGCGCTCGGCCGGGCGGCTGCCGCCTTTGCCGTCGGCGATCATGCGGATCGTTTCTCCCGCGACCGTCACTTCGCCGGAATCGGGTGTCTCCAGAAGGTTGATGCAGCGCAGGAAGGTGGATTTGCCCGAGCCGGAGGAACCAAGAATCGAAACGACATCGCCTTCATGAGCGTCGAGCGAGATACCTTTCAGGACTTCCACCGGACCGAAACTCTTGTGCATATCCCTCACGCTGAACGCGATGGTGGAAAGAGGGGCATTCGCCGCGGTCATCGGGCGTCTCCTTCGAGTACGGATGTGGCTGTCGCCGGAAAGTGGGGAAGTGGCTGGCGCAGATGCGGGCTCAGCCAATATTCGACATGGTAGACGAGACGCGTCAGCAGGAAGTTGATTGCCAGATAGATGGCGCCTGCGACGATGAAGACTTCGATTGCCCGATAGGTCTCGGAAATGATCCTGGCGGCGACGCCGGTCACTTCCATCAGGGTAATGATCGAGGCGAGCGATGTCGCCTTCACCATGGAGATCATCTCATTGGAGTAGGCCGGCAGCGCCTGGCGGATGGCGAGAGGCATGATGATGCGACGGAACTGCATGAAGCGAGGCATGCCGCAGGCGCGCGCCGCCTCGACCTGGCCGAACGGTACAGACAGAAGTCCGCCGCGAATGATCTCGCTGGCATAGGCAGCGGTATTCATGGTCAGCGCAAGCACCGCGCACCAATAGGGCTCGCGCAGGAACGGCCACAGTATGCTGTGCCTGACCTCGGGAAACTGGCCGAGCCCGTAGTAGATCAGGAAGATCTGCACGAGCAGTGGTGTGCCGCGGAAAACGAAGACATAGGCGCGCGCGCACCATTCCAGCACCGTGATCCCTGAAAGCCGGCACAGTGCGATTGCCAGCGCCAGCGCGGCGCCGAGTGCGATCGACGTCGCGGCAAGCTGAAGGGTGAGCGGGACAGCGGAAACGAGATTGACGAAGGTTTCGCCGAGAAATTGCCAATCCATCAGCCTCTCCTCACACCGCGAGAGAAGTGCTTCTCAGCCCGTCTCAGGAAAAGGCCGGAACCGGTTGAAATGATGAGATAGATCGCACCTGCAACGATATAAAAATCGAAGGGAAGACCAGTCGATCCTGCCGCCACTTGCGTCTGGCGAAGCAGTTCGGCGACGCCGGTAATGGAGACGAGTGCGGATTCCTTCAGAACGACTTGCCAGACATTGCCGAGGCCCGGCAGCGCGTGACGTAGCGTCAGCGGTGCGACGATACGGCGAAACCGCAATGCACGGCCCATGCCGCAGGCGATTGCAGCTTCGATCTCACCTCGATGCACGGCCTTGAAGGCGCCCCGGAAAACCTCCGTAAATTGCGCGCCGGAGGTGACGCCGACGGCGAGTGAGCCCGCAAGGAACCCCGGAAAGCCAAGGAAACCTTCGGCGCCGAAAAGCCGGCCGAGTGCGGTCACTGCGGCACTGCCTCCGAAATAGAAGAGGTAGATGACCAGAAGATCAGGTATGCCGCGAAGGACCGTCGTGTAGGTGTCGGCGGCGATCTTCAGGCCACGTCCGCCCGATATCTTCGCCCAGGCGCCGAACGTGCCGATCACCGAGCCGATGGCATATCCCGAAAGCGCGACCAGGATCGTCATCCACGCGCCGGCCATGAGCGCCTTGCCCCAGCCGTCGGGGCCGAAGCTGATGAGCTCGAGGATGCCGGGCTGGTTCATGATGCCTTTTTCTCCGGCAGCGGCGGTTGAACGTCGTTGGGGATCGGATTGACGAACTGTGTCCCATCGAGGCGGCCCTTCAGGTCCGCCTTGGCCGCCTCGATGAGAGCAGGATTGCGGATCAGGTCGATGGCGGTGCTCGCCATGACCTTTGCCGCATGCTCCGTGCCTTTATGGGCTGCGGGAAGCTTGCCCTGAGCGACCAACTGCCAGGAATGACCAGGCGTGCCGATGGCATAAGTCGCGCCGCGCATCTGCACTGTTGGCACGACCCAACTGACGCTGCCGACATCGGTTGAACCGACGATCGTGCTGTCGCCGGCATAGAGCGCGAAGATTTCCTCGCAAAGCGGCTGGTCCTTCTTCGGTTTCAGGCCGAAGCGCGCGTAGGAAGAGGCTATGTCCTCGGCGCTCATGGTCGCCTGGAATGTCCGGGCGGTGGCGCGGTCGTTGTCATCGAAAACGGGCGGGCCGAGGCGTTCGAGATTGGCAAACATCAGGTCCTCGAGCGGAACATTGCCGACGAGATTGGCGTCACCGCTGATCACCTCGCTGCGGACCGACGTCTCGGTCATGAGGGCAGCGCCCTCCGCCACCTTCTTGACGCGGGCGACGAGCGACAGGAGTTCGGGGAGGTTTCGGGCGCGGACGAGGTAACGCACGGTCGCGCGGGCCTGCACCACATTTGGCGCCGAACCACCTGTATCGGTCACGGCATAGTGGATGCGCGCCGTAGAGGGCATGTGCTCGCGCATGTAGTTGACGCCGACGTTCATCAACTCAACGGCATCGAGCGCGCTGCGGCCGAGATGCGGTGTTGCTGAAGCATGCGACGAGCGGCCGGTGAAGTGGAAATTGATCTCGTTGCAGGCAAGCGAGACGGGGTTGTTGACGCCGGCAAAGGCCGCCGGGTGCCAGCAAATGGCAATGTCGACGTCATCGAAGACGCCTGCGCGCACCATGAAGC
The DNA here is from genome assembly GCA_039725955.1 of Sinorhizobium sp. B11. Taxonomy (NCBI): domain Bacteria; kingdom Pseudomonadati; phylum Pseudomonadota; class Alphaproteobacteria; order Hyphomicrobiales; family Rhizobiaceae; genus Sinorhizobium; species Sinorhizobium sp. B11. The sequence continues at coordinate 968,839 of CP091033.1, read as the reverse complement.
CCTTGGAGGAGCCGCCTTCTTCTGCCGGGCAGCCATAATAGCGCACGCGGCCCTTGAGGCCGTTTGCTGCAAGGAAATCCTTCACCGCTGCCGCCGCCAGCATAGAACCGGCGCCGAGCAAGTTGTGGCCGCATCCGTGGCCATTGCCATTTGCCGTCACCTCGCGCTTCTCGGCAACACCTGCTTCCTGGCTGAGACCGGGCAACGCATCGAATTCCCCGAGGATTGCGATGACCGGCCCACCTTCACCAGCTTCGCCCATCACCGCTGTCGGAAGCCCCGCGATACCGCGTTCGACACGGAACCCTTCGGCTTGCAGCTGCCGCGCGTGCTCTTCAGCGGAGCGGTATTCCTCGTAATTTGTCTCCGGCATATCCCAGATCCGGTCGCTGAGCGCAAAGAATGCTTCGCGCTTGGCTTCGACAATGTCCCACACCGTGTCCGAGTTTTTCATGGCTTCCACAACAGCATTATTTTGCATAGTATCCAAAATTGGCGCCAATTTAGGTTACAAAGAATTTATGCGCAATCCACATGCACGAATAAATTTTCATCACGGCAATGCGTTGGGGCTGCCTTACGGACATACCTCAGCCCGTGATATCGACGGAGAAGAGCAGGGGAAATTCGAATGGCAGATATCATAATGAATTCGGGGCAGGCCGCGTCCGCTGGACGCGACGTGACGGACCTCGTGCTTCAGGATATTCTGGCCGGGGTGCTCCTGCCCGGTACTTGGCTGAAGCAGATCGATCTCGAGCGACGCTACAACTGCACGCGGCCTGAAGTGCGACGTGCTCTCGATCGCCTCGCTCAAAAGCGGCTCGTCGAACATGTGCCAAACCGCGGTTACCATGTCTATGAACCGGATGGCCGGCGCGCACGGGAAGTCAGTGAAATCCGCATTATCCTGGAAACCGCCATCGCCGGCACGATCATTCAGAATGCATTGCCGGCAGATATCGCCAGTCTCCGCAGACTTGCCGAGCATTTTGACTTCATGGTGCTGAATGGCACGATGCTGGAACTTTACGAGGCGAATCTCGCCTTCCATCGGCAATTGCTGGTTCTCGGCGGTAATCAGGAACTGGTCGACCTCATTACGGAAATCCGTCAGCGAACCTCATCGGCGCCGGTCTCACAATGGCGCACGCGCGCCCGTGTGGAGCAGTCGGGCCGGGAGCACCATCTGATGATCAACGCGATCGAAACCGGTGATGCCGAGCATTTGAAGGAATTGGTGCGGCAGCATATTCTTCAAAGCTAAACATGCCTGACCTGTCCCGGTCTTCTCAGGTCGCCGTTGTTGTAGTGTGCAGCGGCTACTGCCCGTGAGACGAGAACATACGATATGCTTGGGGCTTCGAATTGTAGTCGATAAATTTCCGAACCCGTAACATAGTACCTGCTAGTTTTGATCGTAACCGGTCGAACAGGTTGCGAGGCCATTCGAGCGAAACGCAGTATAACGGGACCGGCATGCGAGGACAGCTTCAGCAGGAAATCTTGGATATGCTGGCACGGGGGTCTTCTCTCGAAGACGCCTGCGATCGTATTTGCGAGCATGCTGAGCGGCTTGCAGCCGGGGTCATTTGCTCAATCGTGACCGTTGACCGCGAAGGGCTCCTGCATCCGCTGGCTGGGCCAACGATCTCCAAAACCTATTCGGATGCGCTTGACGGAATTCCAATCGGGCCCGATGTCGGCTCGTGCGGCACGGCTGCCCATTTCCGCAGGCCAATCGCCGTCACCGATATCTTTGCAGACCCGCTTTGGATACCCTATCGGCCGCTTGCCGACATTCTTGCGAAAGAACATGGCGTCAAGGCGTGTTGGTCGAGCCCGATCCTGCGCAGCGACGGACGCGTGCTCGGAGCATTCGGATTTTATTACAAGGATAATCGCGGCCCCACGCCCGAAGAACGCATGATCGTTGCTGAGTGTCTCGACCTCTGCTCGCTTGTACTCGAGCGTGAAGAGGTGAAGGCGGATAATCAAAGGCTTGCCTTTTTCGACAGCCTCACGGGCTTCGGCAATCGTGCCAACTTTCTCAAGACGCTCGAGGCTGCCATCGAGGGCGCCAGTGCCCCTCTTTCGGTTCTGCTCGTCGATATCGATCATCTCGGCCGGGTCAATGACGCTTTCGGCCATGCGACCGGCGACAGATTGATCCTGGAGGTCGGACAAACGGTTGCACGGATCGCAGCACCAGCGGCTATCTTCAGGGTGGACGCCGATGAATTTGCGGTCCTGATCGAAGATCGTTCCGCTGAGGAGTTATCGGCGGTTTCGACAGAAATTCTGCGCGCCATGGAGAACCGGGCTCCACAGCGCGACGAACATCTTCTGCCGGTCTCGGTTACCTGTGGGGGCGCGATCTTCGAACCGTCCCGGCCGCCCGACGTGCCAACATTTCTGCAGCATGCAAATCTCGCACTCCACCATGCCAAGCAGATCGCCAGAGGCGGTTTCGTGCTTTACAGCGATGATCTTGCCGGGGCGATTGCAAACCGGTTTCGGGCGCTGCAGACCGTGACCAGCGCCTTGGCCGAAGATCGGATAGAGGCGCATTACCAACCGATCGTCAGCCTTCCAACGCAGGAAATCGTCGGTCTCGAGGCTCTATGCCGCATTCGTATGGATGGTGGCCAGATCCTTTCCCCCGGTGCGTTTGCCGAGGCACTCCAGGATCCATCGATTGGGCATCTCCTGACCGACCGGATGCTGGAGCAGGTCGCGCGCGATATCCGATACTGGCTCGATCTCGGGCTCTCGTTTCAATATGTGAGCGTCAATGTATCGATGGCGGATTTCAACCAGGGCAATCTCGGCGAACGGATCAAAAGCGTTTTTGCCCACCACCGCACACCGCTCAAACATGTCGTGCTCGAAGTGACCGAAACGGTCTATATGGACGAAAAGGACGGGAAGGTCGCAAAAGCGATCGAGGAGCTTCGCAGGGAAGGGCTGCTCGTGGCGCTCGATGATTTCGGCACCGGCTACGCCTCGCTCACGCACCTGCTGGATTTCCCGGTCGACATCATCAAGATTGACAAGACCTTCATCGACCGGATGTCCGATGGACCGGGCGCTGTCATCGTCAAGGCCCTTCTCGACATGTCGGTCGGTCTCGGTACCCGCATCGTGGCCGAGGGTGTGGAGACGGAAGATCAGGCAGAACGCCTGCTGCGCCTCGGATGCCCCTATGTGCAAGGATATCTGTTCGGTCGCCCGGTCGATCGCGACAAGGCAACAGAAGCGCTGCGGTCCGAGGTTCGCCCTCCGGCAGACAAGGTGAAACGAAAGTCCGGCGGCCCGTGATAACGCGACTATCGCGACAATAGCGCGACTGCCGTCATTCTGCAGCCTCGTTATGGCGTTCGAGATAGTGCCCCTCCAGGAAGGAGCGATAGGCGTCGGCTATGCCCGCCTTCAGGCCTATCCTCGGTGACCAGCCGAGCGCGCGCAGCTTGTCGGCGCTCATCAGCTTGCGCGGCGTACCATCCGGTTTGCTGAGATCGCGCGTGATCTCACCTTCGAACCCGACGACCTCGGCAACGAGCCTTGCCAATTCGAGGATGCTGATGTCTTCGCCTGAGCCGACATTCACGTGACTTTCGGCGGAATAGGCCTTCATGAGATGGATGCAGGCATCGGCGCAATCATCGACATGCAGGAATTCACGCAGCGGCGCTCCTGTGCCCCAGATGCGGATTTCCTTTTCGCCGTTGATCTTGGCCTCATGCGCTTTGCGGATCAGGGCCGGCATGACATGGCTTGAATGGAGGTCGAAATTATCGCCCGGTCCATAGAGATTGGTGGGCATGGCCGAAATGAAGTCCTTGCCATGCTGCTTCCGATAGGCAGCGCAAAGCTTCAGTCCGGCAATTTTGGCGATCGCATACCATTCGTTCGTCGGTTCGAGCGATCCGCTGAGAAGCGCGTCTTCGACGATCGGTTGTTCGGCGAACTTCGGGTAGATGCAGGACGAACCCAGAAACATCAGTTTTTCGACGCGAGCCTTATAAGCGGCGTGGATGACGTTCGCCTCGAGGATCAGGTTGTCGTAGAGGAAGTCGGCCGGATAGGTATCATTGGCGAGGATGCCGCCGACCTTTGCAGCCGCCAGGAAGACGGCATCGGGGCGGTTGTTTGCCATCCATGCCTCCACCTGATCCTGCCGCCTCAGATCGACTGCGGCGTGCGCAACCGTGAGGATCTCGCAGCCCTCGGACGCAAGACGCCGCACGAGCGCGGAGCCCACCATCCCGCGGTGACCCGCGACATAGACTCTTTTCCCAGCGAGGCTGTAGATGATCTCAGGCATGGACCAGCCCCTTGTTCGCGCCGATCGTCGGAACATTGCGGGCCATGACTTTCAAATCCTCGCGGACCATCTCCGAAACCAGCTGGTCAAGACTCACCTCGTGTTTCCAGCCAAGCTTCGTATGCGCCTTCGTCGGATCACCAAGCAGAAGGTCGACTTCGGTGGGTCGGAAATAGGCCGGATCGACCTCCACCACGCAGCGGCCGGATAACTTGTCGTATCCCTTTTCCTCGACACCTTCCCCACGCCAATCGATCGGCATGCCCACCCTGGCAAAAGCCTTCTCGACAAAAGAGCGAACGGTGTGCGTTTCGCCGGTTGCTAGGACATAATCTTCCGGCTCGTCCTGCTGCACCATCAGCCACATGCCGCGGACATATTCCCGCGCATGTCCCCAGTCGCGCTTGGCATCGAGATTGCCAAGATAAAGCCGCTCCTGCAGGCCGAGATGGATGGCCGCGGCCGCGCGAGTAATCTTGCGCGTTACGAAGGTTTCACCACGGATCGGGCTTTCATGGTTGAACAGGATGCCGTTCGAGGCATGCATGCCATAGGCTTCGCGATAGTTGACGACGATCCAGTAGGCATAAAGCTTGGCGGCCGCATAGGGGGATCGAGGGTAGAACGGCGTCGTTTCGTTCTGCGGGACCGCCTGAACCTTGCCGTAGAGCTCCGAAGTGGATGCCTGATAGAAGCGCGTCTTCTTGGTCAGGCCCAGGAGGCGAATGGCCTCAAGCAGCCTTAGGGTGCCGGTTCCGTCCGCGTTGGCGGTATATTCCGGAGTTTCGAAAGACACCTGGACGTGGCTTTGTGCGGCGAGATTGTAGATCTCGTGGGGCTGCGTTTCCTGGACGATCCGGATGAGATTTGTTGCGTCGGTCATATCCCCGTAGTGAAGGATGAAGCGCGGATTATCGACATGAGGATCTTCGTACAGATGTTCGATACGATTGGTATTGAAGGACGACGAACGCCGCTTGATGCCGTGAACAATATAGCCCTTATCCAGGAGCAATTCGGCGAGGTAAGCACCATCCTGGCCGGTTACGCCGGTAATCAGTGCGACTTTCCCGTTGTGTCTCATTCCGGTATCCATGATCGTTCTCCAACTCGAGTACTAACGCTGTTTCTGAGAAGCTGCCGAATGCCATCGACAGGTGGTGTTTCGCGGTTTGAGCGGGCGGTTCCGCCGTTGCCTGCAATGTGGATATCGCAACGTTCGGCTCTCATTTTTGCATCCCCAGATACGGGTGCAGCCAACGCAAGGTGAACCATGCTGCGATGGGTGACGTCTCGAAATTCTGATAGGTCATCAAGGACCTTGCGTATAATTCGGAGTCACGGAAGTTGTATTTTGCGTGACGTTTGGGTTTGACGTTGTTGATGGCGACGACGATGTCGGCATTGCGAGCGCTCCTGAGCTGCTGCAGGCAGAATTCGGCGGCTCTGCGGCTGGTTTTTGCCCATTGCACGATCATCAGCGTTCGCTCCGTCAGCGCTGTCAGATGCATCGTATCGGCCGAGGCCAGTACGGGGGCGCTGTCGAAGATGACGATCTGGCCTCTGTTGCGGGCCATCTCGATGATCTCGGCGACGTCGGTCATGCGCATGCGCCGCTGCAGGCGGGGATTGCCGGCCGGGATGAAGTCGATACCGCTCGGATGGTGATGGACGACGTCCTCCAGGCCAGCCTGTCCACTCAGGAAGTCATTCAGCCCCTGCTTCAGGCCGGACCGGAACAGCGTGTCGAGATGTCCGCGCCGGATATCGCTGTCGACAAGCAGCACCGGTGTTCCGTTGGCGGCAAGCTCGATTGCCAGCGATCCGGCCACCAGCGACTTGCCTTCGCCGCTATGGGCCGAGGTCACGGCGATGCTGTTCGGCAGCTTTCCGCCATTGGCCTGCTTGAGCGAGATCATCACGGTGCGGATCGCTTCGTCGAACATGCCGATCTGCGTTTGCCCGAACAGCCGCGAGGGATCTCTGCGGTCCTTGCGTCGCAAGTGCGGGACGAAGCCGGCCGGCACGATGCGCGCCATTCCACTGATCTGGTCGAAGCTGCGCACCGTCCTGTCCATCATCTCGACCACGAAGGCGGCCGTCACCGCAACCGAGATCGAAGCGAAGAAGGCGCCGATCAGGTAGAACAGCCGGCTGCGCCCCTGCGGAGCAAGCGGCACCGCAGCCGGTGACAGGACCTCCAGTTCGGTGCCCGGCAGCATAGCCTGCCCGGCAAGGCCGCGGCGCTGCTCCTCAAGCTTGTCAAGCGCCGTCTGCTCTCTATCGGCAATGCGCTGCAGCCGTCCGAGTTCGGTCTGCGCCAGCGACGAGCGGGAGCGTTGCTCATAGGCGGCCGCCAGTGCCGATCGCACTGTACGATCCTCGTCATCAAGGGTGCTCAGCTTGGCGCGCATGGACTGCAGGTACCGGTCGACCGCCGCGCCGAGATCGGTGCGGGACCTGTCGATCCTTGCGCGCAGGTCGACCACGGCGGCAGCATCGTTGCCATAGATGTCGAGAAGGCGTGCGAGATCCTGCTGCTGGGCACGAAGGTCGCTTTGCATCGCACCGATGCTGTCGGGGACGGCTTTGTTCTGGGCGGCAAGCGAAGGGTCGCGGGCCGCTTCCAGTGCGGCGATCGTATCCTGGATGTCGGCGCGGCTTTGCCCGATCTTCGTCTGCCGGTCGCTCAATTCGACGATCGCCTTGACCTGTTCGCTCTGCTCATCGCCGCTTTGAACGACGCCCATCGTTTGCTGATAGGTGTCGGCGGCATCGCGGGCGGCCCTGGCGCGATCCTGCTGTTCGGCGATGCGCTGGCCGATCCATGCCTGCGCCGTGTCGAGGCTGCCGCGGATACTGTCCTTGCGCTCTTCGAGATAGATGCTGATGAGACGGTTCGGGACGGCGGCTGCCAGTTCGGGATCGCCGGCCGTAAAGCCGATCTGGACGACATCGCTCTGGCCGTCGCGCCACACACTCAGCGCCTTGTAATAAGCCTGGATGATCGGCTCGATACTGTCTCCCGATGGCTGTGACGGCTTGTCGCTGCTCACCAGCAGGCCACGCAAGGTTGCCCTGATCTCGTCGAGGACGGAGGCCTGGCGCAGGGCCGGGTTGAACTCCGGCCGCTCGTCGAGCCGCAAGTCGCGGATGATGCGCTCCGTCACGCTTCTGGACAGCAGCCGCTCGGTCTCGGATGTGACGTTCACCGGCGCATTGTTGCCGGCATCGCCGGTGCTGAGCGCAGTTGCCAGCGGCTTGTGGATCATCAGCCGGGACGCGGCGTGATAGCTCGGATTCAAACCCGAGATCAGCACGATCGAGGCCGCCATCAGCATCATCATCACCGCAACGATCATAACAAGCCGCCGACGGATCAAGCGTAACCCGGAGGTAATATCTCTCGCTTCGGTTGGAAACCGGATCGCGAACATAATCACGGCAGTCGCAAACAGGACGAAGAGGATGCTATTCTGAGTGAGGATGATCGTTTCCGTGAGGTTCATCACCAGGAACATGATGACCAGCACATTCAGCCACAGCCAACCCTCTTCGGGAGCATCACACAGCAGCGTCGCCCCCTGCCGAAGCGCGCGTACAATCGTCCAGGCCAGGGGTATGAAACCCAGGAGGCCGAGGCCCAGCAATACGTCGCGAAAGCCGTTATGGGCATGCGGCGCAGGCCACCCGGCTGCAGCGCGGACGTACCAGCCGTCGGCATTGGAGTCGGCCCAGAAGGCTTGATAGCCATAACCGAGCAACAGCCGTCTTCCGATTGCGAGATCCACTTCCCGCCAAAGCGGAACGCGTCCAGTCAGCGTCGCATCCTTGCCCATCGCTTCGAGCAGGGGAACGAGCAATTCGCTAAGTCCTACAAGGACCAGCGCAACCAATTGCAGGCAGACCAGCACGAGCGTCGCCCGTCCAAGGTCGCGGGTCTTTGAAAGGGCTAGGAAGAAAGCTGTTGCCGGGACCGCGCTGACGAGTGAGTTCATGGCCGTCATCGACTGCGACGCGACCAGGCAAAAGAGACTGGCGCACAGCAGCGGTATGCTGACAATTCTAGGCCCAGCCCGTCGATCCACGGCCATCATGCTGCACGCGAAAGTCGCGATCGCTGCGTTCCACCCGAGGGTGTTTTTATTGTCAAAAAACTCCTCTCAGGGAGCTCTCGCCAAAGGTGAACGCACGACTGGGCCATGCCACAGCCATCAAAAGACTGCACACCATGCCGGTGCCAAGCACCACGACTGTCAGCAACAGCAGTTGCCGCGGCGTGAACAGGATGGCGAGAAGGTATGCTAGTGAAATGGAGAGAATGAGCGCAACGCCCCGCTGTAGGGTGAGAGCGGGGCTCGACGACCACAGCACTGAAGCAAGCGGTAACAAAAGAAGGATGACGAACGGCAGACTACGGCGAATGGCAGTCAGCAGCTCTGCCTGATTTCGAGCCAGGAGTCCGAGAGAAATCAGATAGATGGGCATGCCAAGCAGGCGAAGTTTGGCCATCTCGCTGGCATCGAGGTTGCCGTCACGGTCGATGAGAGGAAAGATGCAGCCACTCAGAAGGAACAGCGCGATGAGGACGCCGATGCACTCCATTGACCGCCACGGCATGATGACTTTGGGGCTGTAGACTGCCGGATAGCAAGCCTTCTCCATCATGTCATTCTGCCGGATACTGGCTGCTCAACTGGCCTTCCGTCGTTCTGACGCCTGTCAACGCTGGACTTGCGGCGATGCCGACCCGGCGCAGAGCGCTGGCACCGGCGGGTGCGTCGCGTCGCGTCTGATCTGCAGCGGCACCATTAACCGACCCCGCAGCGGCCCGGCCTGTCAGATGCTCTACAAGATAAAGAGGCCGTTGTCGGACCTCGACTGCGATGCGGCCGACATATTCGCCAAGAAGCCCGACGGAAATCATGTTGAACGCGCCGAATACCAGAATGACCACCATGATGGAGGCGTAACCGGGCATATCGACGCCAAATATCAGCGTTCGTCCAATGATGATGGCCGCATAGAGTTGCGCTAGAAAGACGACAACGAGGCCGACATAAGTCCAGATGCGTAAAGGCATCGTCGTCGACCCGGTGATCCCGTCGAGCGCGAAGTTCCACAAGCGCCAGTATACCCACTTCGAGGTGCCAGCCGTACGTTTCGGCCGGTCGTATTCGACCGTCGCCTGAGTGAAGCCAACCCAGGAGAATAGCCCTTTCATGAAGCGGATACGCTCCGGCATGCCGTTGAGGACATCGACCACGCTGCGATCCAGCAGCCGGAAATCGCCGACATTGTCCTGGATGGGGTAGTCGGCCATCCTGTTATAGAGGCCGTAGAAGGCCGCGGCGCTGCACCGCTTGAGCCAGGTGTCGCTGACACGTCTCTTGCGTCGTGCGTTGACCACCTTTGCGCCGCGCATCCAGGCGCTCACCATATCCGGGACGATATCCGGCGGATCCTGCAGATCGACGTCCATCGGGATGATTGCATCTCCGCGGGCGTGGGCGAGACCGGCTGCCAGAGCTGCGTCCTTGCCGAAGTTCCGCGACAGGCAGATCAGTCCGATATCCGGTCGCTGCGCCACGAGACCTTCGATGATGTCTACGGTGCGATCGCGGCTGCCATCGTCGACGAAGAGGATCTCTACCTGTCCGCCTGGTCCGAGAGCGGCGCGGATCGCGTTGGTCTGTGCGTCCATGGCCTGGAGAAAGAGCACGATCGTCTCCTCCTCGTTGAACACCGGCACCACAATACTCAGTACCAAGCCGTCCGTATCTGACATGCCGTGAGACGAAAGATCAGTCTTGGTGATGGGCCATGTGAGGGGGGATTCCGTGCTGCGCGGCAACATGTTAAGCCCCCGATGTGATGAAATGTGTTGGACCACATGCGCCTGCTGCCGCACGACGGTCGGCGCAACGAGGCCGCCGCTCGTAGATCCTTCGAAGAAACCGCTCGATCCGATCACTCTTTACAATAGTCTTACTCTTGACCATCCTCGGCTCCATTCAGCTTGCCGAACTCGCAAGCTTCAAGGCTCATCGAATTTTACCCCGACGTCCCTGTCGGTGATGACACGCAAGCCTCTGTAGAAGTGAACTTTATTCTTTATGTTGGCTGGTCGAAAGCGAGCCATAAGACGTATGCGTACCACTTTGTGCTGATTGTTGCTCAAACGAAGAACGAGTTAGTCTTGGAAATGATCTAGGCCGGCAAAGATCTATTACCGGCCGGGCGCTGGACACGGTTGTGGGACGAGTACGTGTATGGGCATATCTGATCTCAATCCGGCGCTGAGCGCGGAGATCGCGGGACCATCGAACCCGGTCAATAACAGAATATCTCATTTGCAAAGGTCGCACCCTTTATCGCAGCACATCGTCCTGTGGCTCGCCATGGTCGCCGCTTTGGTTGCGCTTTGCACTGCGATCAGCGGGCAGAGTTACTGGATAGACGAGGCCAACACTGCATGGCGTGCCGCGGAGCCGCACTTTGAGACGCTTTTGGCCCGCATGGTCGCGGAGACAGGCTCCGATGCGCAGATGCCATTTTTCCTCGTGGTGATCTGGGCCTGGGAGAAGGTCGCAGGCGACGGCGAGGTTGCGCTGAGGGTGATGAACCTCCTTTGGCTTATTCCGGGCCTCTACGTCTTGGCCAATGGCCGGGTTGATCGGCTTCTGGTCGCCGCCAGCAGTGCGTTTCTCTGGTATTATGTCGATGAGGCGCGGCCCTATGGCATGCAGATCGGGGCGAGCCTGATGGTCTTCGGCCTGCTTGAACGCGCGGTGGTCGCGGCGAGCGATCGCAGTGCGGAAGGTCCGCTCCTTCGCCGCTATCAGGTCTGGCTGCTTGCGTTCGGACTTATTGCTCTTGCTGGAAGCAGCTTGCTCGGTGCGATCTGGGCCGCCGCCGCGGTCGGCGCCGCCGCTTGTGCCGTACACTGGCGCGTTCGCCGGCTTGCGAACAGCCATATCATCGGACCGTCGGTTCTGCTCGTGGTCGTGCTCACGCCACTCGGGCTTTACTATCTCTGGACCGTGCTTGGGGGGGCGGGCGGCACCAAAGTGGCGACGACCGACGCGCGGACATTGTTGTTCTCGGCCTACGAATTGCTGGGTTTCGCAGGCCTCGGCCCTGGGCGCACGGATCTGCGCGCCGGCGAGGGGACGATAGTCACGTCTTATCTCGTTGCGCTCGCGAGCTACGCCATCCTGGTCGCTGCGGTAACGCTGGCCGGGCTGATCCACGCTGTTCGCAATATTCCGCCCCGCACATTGGCGGTATGCGCGATCGCGTTCACGGCTGCCGCAGCATTGATCCTGATCGCTGGATATATCCTGCATTGGCGTGTCGTCGGTCGCCACCTTGCTCCTGCGATCGCCGTCGTCCTGGCGCTGCAGGCGGCCGGTGCGACGCTGCTCTGGCGCCGGCCTGTCGGCAAGTTCGTGGTGGTTGGCTTTCTTGCAATGGCATTGGCTTCTGGCGCGAGCATCAGATTCGCGCAGCGGCATGCCAAGGACGATTATCGCGCTGCGGCCTCGGTCGTACGCACGGCCCTAACCGGGGGCCATCGCGTCTGGTGGAGCGCTGACGCACTTGGCGCTCTCGTGTACCATGTGCCGCTAGGCAAGGGATGTGGCAGCGCGCTCTATGTCTTTGAGCCACGGCCCGGTTTTGCAGCCGCTCTGGAGGCTCCGACGCTCGTCGTCACCAGCAAGCCTGATATTTACGATCCGGAAGGAGTGCTGGCCGCGTTCCTATCCGACCAGCATTTTCAGCTTACCGAAACCTTCCAGGCTTTCCAGGTCTGGCGACGCGCGTCACCAACTGTTTCGTTACCTTGCGGTTAGGCGCCAATCCGCGCGCTGAATTCACGATAATTGGGCTGTGATTGACGAAATGTATTCGCGGGGCTGCGTTTATCGCCGCACCGAGCCAGAGACGTTCTCGGCATTCGGTGGCGTCTCCGTACTGGGACCGGCCTCGTCCGCTCCTATGTCGATCTTGCCGTTTGCGCGGGCCTGCCCGTCCAGGTCGGCAGATCCGAGCCCGAAAGCTGTCGTTCCTGCATCGATGGCCGGCGAACCAGGCTTGAGGTGGAAATCTCCAGTGGCAGGATTTGAAAGCAGGGGATCACGCCCAAGCAGGTTCCCGTTCGCTGCATCCGGCACATGGCCGTCCGAAAGCACCGATGCCTCGCGTGGAGTACCGTTGAAGGTGATATTGTTGTACCACTTCACATCCTCGTTCACGTAGCCATTGGTACTGACGTCGTTGATGGCCCGGTTTCTGGAATCCGTTCGCGGATCCGCTACCGCGATATTGTTCACCCAGGTATTGTGGCTGCCCATGGCGTTGCTCAGTTCGCCTCGCCAGCTTCCTTTGTTGGCATTGTCATGGTTGTTGTGCCAGACGGTGTTGTTGCGCACCGTGACGAAGTCGCTCAGGAAGACGTGGATGCCTTTGCCGCCATTGCCGTAGGAGACATTGCCCTCGATCAGAGTGCCGTAGCGGTATTTGGTATCGTGAAAACCGTCGATGATGATACCGTTTCCATCGGTATGTTCCCAGTTGATGGCGGGTCCCTGCACGTTGTCGTAGGTAATGTTGTTCCTGACGACGTTGCGGAACTCGGCGTTGCCTGGGGCGAGGTCCATGTTCTGCCAGAGCGAAATGCCGCTGCACTGATAACCGTTCGTCGCAGTGTTGCCATAGACCCGGTTGTCCTCAATCGTCAGCCAATCCGATTTGGCGCTGGAAATGCCCGAGCCGCCGCTGTCATGGGCAATATTGTCCTTGATTGTGACATGGTGTGATCCTTCGATATCAATCGCATGTCCCCCGCCGCCAACGACGTCGAAGCCTTCGATCCTGATGTAGTTCGCTCGTACGTTCAGGGTGCTGTAGGTGTCCGAAGCAGGCGGTCTGAGCAAAGCGCCGCCAGGCAATTCAGAGCGGATGGTGACGTAATTGTCCGCCGTACCATTCTTCGTTATCATGATCTGCTCGTGATAGGTTCCCGCCTTCACCACGATCTGATCGCCGGGCTTGAGCTGCGCCTGCATGGCGCGGCCGATCGTCTTCCATGGCGCTGACAGGTTGCCCTTGGCTATGTCGCTTCCGTCAGTGGCAACGTAGTAGTCCGTCATCACGCTTCTCCTGTCCCTGTAGTCTGGGGATCCCCTTGGGGTGCCGGTTGTGATGATCAATGGCCTTCGCCTGCTAGAGCAGAAGCGATCGACTGAGCCTATTAGATCCTTCGTAATGTCGAGGCTTACATTTTAAAATCGTGGTATTTCATCAAGGACCTTGCGTATAATTCGGAGTCACGGAAGTTATATTTTGCATGACGTTTGGGTTTGACATTGTTGATGGCGACGACGATGTCGGCATTGCGAGCGCTCCTGAGCTGCTGCAGGCAGAATTCGGCGGCTCTGCGGCTGGTTTTTGCCCATTGCACGATCATCAGCGTTCGCTCCGTCAGCGCTGTCAGATGCATCGTATCGGCCGAGGCCAGTACGGGGGCGCTGTCGAAGATGACGATCTGGCCTCTGTTGCGGGCCATCTCGATGATCTCGGCGACGTCGGTCATGCGCATGCGCCGCTGCAGGCGGGGATTGCCGGCCGGGATGAAGTCGATACCGCTCGGATGGTGATGGACGACGTCCTCCAGGCCAGCCTGTCCACTCAGGAAGTCATTCAGCCCCTGCTTCAGGCCGGACCGGAACAGCGTGTCGAGATGTCCGCGCCGGATATCGCTGTCGACAAGCAGCACCGGTGTTCCGTTGGCGGCAAGCTCGATTGCCAGCGATCCGGCCACCAGCGACTTGCCTTCGCCGCTATGGGCCGAGGTCACGGCGATGCTGTTCGGCAGCTTTCCGCCATTGGCCTGCTTGAGCGAGATCATCACGGTGCGGATCGCTTCGTCGAACATGCCGATCTGCGTTTGCCCGAACAGCCGCGAGGGATCTCTGCGGTCCTTGCGTCGCAAGTGCGGGACGAAGCCGGCCGGCACGATGCGCGCCATTCCACTGATCTGGTCGAAGCTGCGCACCGTCCTGTCCATCATCTCGACCACGAAGGCGGCCGTCACCGCAACCGAGATCGAAGCGAAGAAGGCGCCGATCAGGTAGAACAGCCGGCTGCGCCCCTGCGGAGCAAGCGGCACCGCAGCCGGTGACAGGACCTCCAGTTCGGTGCCCGGCAGCATAGCCTGCCCGGCAAGGCCGCGGCGCTGCTCCTCAAGCTTGTCAAGCGCCGTCTGCTCTCTATCGGCAATGCGCTGCAGCCGTCCGAGTTCGGTCTGCGCCAGCGACGAGCGGGAGCGTTGCTCATAGGCGGCCGCCAGTGCCGATCGCACTGTACGATCCTCGTCATCAAGGGTGCTCAGCTTGGCGCGCATGGACTGCAGGTACCGGTCGACCGCCGCGCCGAGATCGGTGCGGGACCTGTCGATCCTTGCGCGCAGGTCGACCACGGCGGCAGCATCGTTGCCATAGATGTCGAGAAGGCGTGCGAGATCCTGCTGCTGGGCACGAAGGTCGCTTTGCATCGCACCGATGCTGTCGGGGACGGCTTTGTTCTGGGCGGCAAGCGAAGGGTCGCGGGCCGCTTCCAGTGCGGCGATCGTATCCTGGATGTCGGCGCGGCTTTGCCCGATCTTCGTCTGCCGGTCGCTCAATTCGACGATCGCCTTGACCTGTTCGCTCTGCTCATCGCCGCTTTGAACGACGCCCATCGTTTGCTGATAGGTGTCGGCGGCATCGCGGGCGGCCCTGGCGCGATCCTGCTGTTCGGCGATGCGCTGGCCGATCCATGCCTGCGCCGTGTCGAGGCTGCCGCGGATACTGTCCTTGCGCTCTTCGAGATAGATGCTGATGAGACGGTTCGGGACGGCGGCTGCCAGTTCGGGATCGCCGGCCGTAAAGCCGATCTGGACGACATCGCTCTGGCCGTCGCGCCACACACTCAGCGCCTTGTAATAAGCCTGGATGATCGGCTCGATACTGTCTCCCGATGGCTGTGACGGCTTGTCGCTGCTCACCAGCAGGCCACGCAAGGTTGCCCTGATCTCGTCGAGGACGGAGGCCTGGCGCAGGGCCGGGTTGAACTCCGGCCGCTCGTCGAGCCGCAAGTCGCGGATGATGCGCTCCGTCACGCTTCTGGACAGCAGCCGCTCGGTCTCGGATGTGACGTTCACCGGCGCATTGTTGCCGGCATCGCCGGTGCTGAGCGCAGTTGCCAGCGGCTTGTGGATCATCAGCCGGGACGCGGCGTGATAGCTCGGATTCAAACCCGAGATCAGCACGATCGACGCCGCCATCAGCACCATCATCACCGCAACGATCATAACAAGCCGCCGACGGATCAGGCGTAACCCAGACGTCAGGTCGAACTCTTCCGATTTCATTTCCGCCTGAAACCGGGGCTCATAATGGACGGCCGGGAGCGGAACGTTGCGGTCTGGCGGAAAAGTTGAAATTGTCATTGTGCGCTAACCTTTGCTTGAGGTTGCGCGGAGATGGTTTCGTAGAGGTTTTCCATCGACCGCATATACGCCTTCATACTGAAATGGTTGAGATAATGAGCGCGCGCGCCGGCTGAGAGGCGGCTGCGGATGTCTGGATCGGTAATCAGTTTGGCCAGCGCTGCGGCCAAGGCGTCCTTGTCTCCGACAGGGACGAAGACACCGGTTTCGCCGTCGGAAATGACCTCCTCATGCGCTCCGACACGGGTTGTGACAACAGCAAGTCCGTGGGAAAGCCCTTCGAGCACGGCCATTGCGAGGCCTTCGGCATGTGAGGGCAGGACCAGGATATCAGCGCGTGCGCAGAGTGCTCGTGTCTCGTCGGCGCTAAGCCATCCCGGCATGTCCACCAGGCCCGAAAGGCCCATGTCTGCAGCCTGACGGCGATAATCCTCGACAGGCCCGTCGCCTGCCAGTACGGCCCGCCACCGAAGCTCTTTCATGACAGGATGGCTGAGGGCGAGCAGAAGTTCCGGAACGCCTTTGCGTTCGCTGAGCCGACCGAGGAATACGATCAACGGTGGCTCGCCCGCACGAACATTGTGTGCGCCGGGATCGGGGACACAATTGTGAGCGGTCACAAGGTGATCTTCGTCCACGCCCAGAAGTGTGGCGAGCGTCATGCGATCCCGCTGGCCCAGTGCCACGACACAATCAGCACGTTGAAACATGCGGCGTATGAGCGATTGCTGACGCGGCGAGCGTGCAGCAAAGTCGGTGGCATAGTCGTAGTCGTGCAGGTGCAATATGTGAAAGCACCCCAGCAAATGGGCAGCCTCGGTCAGGATCAGCTTTCTCGAGGTGCTGCCGCGGCCCGCGACATGGATATGGTGAATGCGTGTCGGATCGAGGATCCGATCCTTCGCCATTGTCAGGATGGCGCCCAGCAGGCGCAGAGACGACGTCGCAGCGGACCATCGGAGGCCCCTGGTGTCAGTGACGGCATGTTCGCTCCCGCCTTCTTTAGCGGTGCTGGTTATATAACCGACCAGCCTGCCGATGCCGCCGCCGTTCTCGCAGCCACCTGGAACATAGTGGCGGACGCTTGCCCTCTTCCGCATCGCCATCTGGGGATCATCCGCGAGTACCTTCATCAGCATGATCCGACCACCTCGCGATAAAGGGCTGCAGCGTGGGCGCCGACCTGTTCCGGCGAATTCGGTCCTGTTGCCCATGCGAGCGCGTTGGCGCCGAGATTGTTTCTAAGCTCGCTATTGTCAGCCAATGTCCGGATGGCTTTTGCGAGCTCTGCCGCGTCCCCTGGTGGAACCACCATTCCCAGTCCGTTGGGCTGAACGGTCGTTCGCAATTCGCCCACGTCGGTCACGATCACGGGCTTGCCGAACGCTGCAGCAAGGTTGAGCACGCCGCTTTGGGACGCTTCGGTATAGGGGAGGACGACAATATCGGTATCCAGGAAAAGCTGGGCGACTTCTGCGTCCTCGATAAAACGATTGCGAATATCGTAGCGGCCGGCCTCTCCCATCAGCGACCGGAAGATCCATGGGTCATCGCCCCGACCTGCGACCGTAACATGCAGATTGGGGAGCGCATTTTTGAGCATGGCCTCGGCGCGGATCAGATGCTCCAGGCCCTTGTAAGCGAAAATCCGTCCAAAGAGCAGGACGCGGATAGTTCCGTCGGCGGGACCCCTCGTCATCTTCTGCCGCCGAGCGAGGTCGGCATAGCGATGGATGGCAGGATGTGACAGGACATGCACGTGGTCCGGGGCTTTCGAATATCGATCGAGGACCATCCGCTTCAGCCCTTCGCCGTGCACGACGACATGCCCCGACTGCTTTACCATCAATTCGGGAGCCCAGCCGGGCAGTGTGCGGGTATCGGAATCGCCGGGATGCACCTCCACATCATGGACGGTGGTCACGAGCGGGATCGGGCGCCAGAACGGCGCGGCAAAGTTCAGCCACAGCGTGGAATTGCTCAGGAGATGAATGAGGTTTGGTTTCTCCTGCCGGATGAGACGTGTGAGGTGATGCAGGAACCACGGATTGGCAAGCGAGCGATGCCGTGGCCAGTCCAGAAGGTGAAGATCGACGGCAGGATCAAACCACGAAGCAAGATGCGCGTAGCGCCGGCGCGGGACGCCAAGGACGACCGGCATGTGCCGTGCGACGCCGCTCGCGAATGATATGGTGTAGTCTTCCAACTCGGAAACCAGCAGCAGCGCCTTCATTCCGCTGCCTCCGATAAGCTCAAGTCCCGGCCGGAACGAGGAAGATGATAGGCGCCACGCAACGCGTCGCGCGTCCGCCGCAACAGGTTCGGCTCTCCGGCGAAAAATAGCCCTTCGACAGCAAGCCTGATCCGGGTGCGCGCATTGACGCCATCCAGAACCGCTGCCGCCATCTGATAGGGATAGTGATCCGCCAGACTGAGCCTCGCCGGCAGATCATGGAACGAGAGAAATCGATTTGTCGCTTCGACACTCCGTTGCCAATGCGCCATTCGCCGCTTCAGCATGGAGGCATCATCGATCGGCCGGTACCAGTTGTTGTTGTGAATTCTGTAGAACCCAAGTGAATCCGGCAAGGCAGCCACGTCGCCCAGAAATGGATAGATACCCGTAAGCCATGCATCGGCGGATATGCTGAACTGTTCGGGAATAGGCCCTGCGGCATCCCATGTGCTGCGTCGTACGGAGATGGCCGATGTCATCGGGAAGGGCCACCAGCCGGCCGATTTGGTCAGCTGTGGCGACAAGTCTCCCGAACACAGGGTTCGTGGGATCGGTTTGAGGGTTGGTGAGCCATCAATCGAAGTCGGCTGAAGCCGGTGATAGACAAGCGACACCTCGGGATGCGAGCGAAAAGCCACTACCGTCGCGGCCAGCTTGCCCGGCGCCCACCAGTCATCAGCGTCCAGAAAACAGAGAATGCCGCCGCTGCTGAGTTTCACGGCAGTGTTGATCGCTGCAGCCTGTCCCGAGTTCTCCTGAAAGATCACCTTCACCCGGCTGTCATAGTCTTCCAGAACGGAACGCGACTCGTCACTGGATCCATCGTCGACGACGATTATCTCGACGTCGGCAATTTCCTGGCTCAGGACGCTGTCGATCGCCTGTCCGACGAAGCGGCCGTAATTGTAATTGTTGATAAGAACGCTGATGCCCGGCCGCTCCATGACACCCTCTCAAGCCGCTTGCGATACTGCACCGCGATGCAGCAACGTGACTACGATCGAGTCCGATAAGATCTCCCGTGGAGCCAAAGGGGTCACCGCCAACGATGTCGGGGCGAGTAACGCTTCCATCTCATAATGTGCAGAACCAGGACCAGAACGCGAAACCATAGGAATCCCAACCCTCTAAGCGTCAACTACGAACAATCAGCCTGCGCCGGAATCATTGCCTTATGTCACCAGATGCTACCGCCCAGCCATGGCCTTTGCGCTATGCATTCCTTTCCAAGCTACCGGTGATTGGACACGCGTAACATCTGCTCTTATTGGCAATCCCCTATCCCTTGGCCGTCAACCTTTGAGGGAGGGGGCCGCCGAAGACGTAGGCGTGCCGGGGTCCCTGGGTAGTGGGTGCATGCTTTAGGTGTAGATGCCGCCGCCATCGGGGTTAGTTCGTCGCGGATGGTCGGGATATGGTGAGGCTGTTTCGATATCGCCGGCCCATGTTGCCGTCGGCGGCAACGGTATCAAGATTGCGGTGACGCTAATCGAGAACGCCACGCCGTTCGCCGCCGACAGCGGTTCACCACGCGACGGGTGTGATCTTGCGCACCGTTTTGATGGTGCGCAGTCATAGGTCTGCAGACATTGAGGTCAGTGCCTGGCGGCCCGGCGCGGTTAGACTGGCGCCCCGATAATCGGCGGAACAATGTTGTTGGCGGCGAGCCGTGCCTGTACGTCCACACTGAGCGTTCCGCGAACACCGGGATGGCGATGGCGGCCTTCCTCGGCATAGGAGTAGGTTTCCGCATCCGACGGACCGAACGTCATGAAAACCGCGACGCGATCAGGCGTTCTGCCGAGCCGTCGAATGAATGCTCGCGTCACGGTGAATGCCTTCTGAACATCCAGCCGAAGCAGTGGACTGATCCGCTCGAAGAACCTGCGCAGGCTCTTGTCGATCAATGTCGGCATCTGTCCAGCATGTTCGATGCGCACGTCGAAGATGATCGCATCGCCCGCTCGCACGCCGAGCCCCTTTGCTGGCAGGCTCTGGACCAAACCCTTGAGGTGGGATCTTGGCCGTACCTTCAGCGTGGCGTTCGAGTTCTCGTCCTGGTCCTGCAGATAGAATGCGATCTTGTAGACCCTGAAGCTCTCGTCCGAGAAAATACTTCCGTCAACGCAGCGAGGATGGTGAGGGACGTCGTTGTGCCACGACGATGTAGTGTTGATCATGAGATCGCATTCGCCTGTAAGAACGACATCGAGCGGTCGCGTAATTTCCTTGAGGCGATTGAGGATTGCATCGGAAGTCATAAACCTGGCGATATCATCGACGACATACATGGCGTGAAGTTGGAATTTGCCGCCATACAGATATTTGCCGCCGGATCTTAGATACTGTTTGGCAACCTGCCGTAATCTTCCCACCTGCTCAGACGTCAGGACATTTCTGATGACGATATAGCCATCGGACGCCAAATCGTTCTGCAGCTGGCTGGTCGTGTTGGGGACCTTTGTAGGCCCTCCGGCGGGCATCGGTAATTCGTTTATTGAATTCACCCCTATTGAATTCATCATTGTCGCTCTCCCGACTTTGTCGCGCTCAAACCTCCCCAGCTTTGGCCGCGCTAAAGCGACTGTCTTCCGCGGTTCCGCGAAGGTCAAACCGCTCTTTTCGGGGTAACGCTTATCAAAAAGAGCAATCAAGCGTACCCCAGGGATACTGCCTTACTTCGAATATTGTAATTTATTTCTATGCGGAGCCAGAAATGTGAAGTCTTTCTACGTCCAATAGCTGGATCTGAAAGTATGGAGGCCGCGAGCTTGCCAGCATATTCTGACTACAGTTTCAGTTGGCAAAAGCGTAGGTCATGAGAAATTCACCGGCAGACAGAAACCAACCTTCGGTTCGTGATGTAAAGAGTTCCCTGAAGTGGACGAATGTCCTTGGTGTTCGAGTTTCCGCGGTCAATCTCAAGAGCGCGACCGGACTTATCCAAAAGGCAATTGAAGACGGCAGGAAGGAATATGTATGCGTTCGCGACGCACACGGTGTCGTGCGTTGTCAAAAGGATCCCGAGCTTCGGTCCATTCATAACCGGGCATTCCTCGTAACGCCTGACGGCATGCCGTTGGTATGGGCACTGAAACACGCTGGTCATGTTGAAAGTGACAGGGTTTACGGACCGGATCTCATGCTGTCCGTTTTCGATGCCGGCAGCTCCAAAGGTTTGCGCCACTTCCTTTACGGTGCGACAGCCGAAACGCTTGAGCAGCTGCAGGCGCGACTTCTCGCAAAATTTCCGCAAGCACGGATCGTTGGCTCCTACGCACCGCCTTTCCGCCAGCTGTCGATGCAAGAGGAGGCGGATATTGCCGACCGGCTCAATCGATCGGACGCCGATATCATCTGGGTCGGGCTGAGCAGCCCCAAGCAGGAGCTCTGGATGGCCCGCATGCGCGACCGTCTGGAGGCGCCGATGCTGATCGGTGTCGGCGCTGCCTTCGACTTCCACGCCGGCCTCAAGCGGCAGGCTCCAAGGGTCATTCAAAGAAGCGGCTTCGAATGGGCGTTTCGCCTCCTATGCGAGCCGCGACGGCTGTGGCGGCGTTACGCGCTCGTCGTGCCGACCTTCATCTCACTGACTGCCTTCCAGAGACTGGGCCTTCGGAAGTTCCCGATCGAAGACGCGGTTTCTGGATCGGGTGCGTCGGGACAAAGGCCGTAGAGGAGTAAAACATCATGTCCTCATTTGCGCCGTCAGCGATGACATCGGGTCCATCGAAGGCATCCGCCACAAATGACATGGCGTCGCGGGTAATTCCGACGGGTTCCGTGCCGCCGGTAGCAGCCAGGACCGCCGATCCTTCGGGACAGTCATGGCTAAATTCGCCCATTGCACGCCGGCTTCCTCGGCTTGCAACCTTGTCATTCCTCGTTGCGGGCGACATTGCAAGCTATCTGGTCGCTTACCTGGCTCTCCTGTCCTTTCTTCCTGGCGGCTCGGCGGGCACGGTGATGGAGCGTGCCTTCTGCCTCGCAGCGCTGGCGTCGATCGTTCTCTATGCGTCGGCCGGCCTCTATCCCGGATATCGGCTGCACGACCACGAACATCTGCGGCGGCGCACGATAGCGGCCCTCAAGGTGGCTGCCCTGACAGCATTCGGCGCAATCATCCTGCCTGAAGGGGACGGGATGCTGTTGGCCATCATTGGCTTTCTCGCCCTTGCACTAATTGTTCAGCCATTCATGCATTGGTTCGCACGAAGCCTGTGCTGGAGACTCGGAATTTGGGGGGAGCGCGCGGTGATCATAGGGGGGCGCAACCTCATCCCCGCGCTCATGGCGCATTTCCAGGACCATTGGCAGTATGGCATCAAGCCGGAGTACCTGTCCTCCGAGGCGTCGGAAACATCGCCTGATCGGGGTCCGTCCATTGCGCTGATTGCAGGGGACACTGGCTCGCTTGCGCTCGATCTGACCGCCTTGCGCCGGAAGTTCGCCGAAGTCATCCTCCTGTCTGACACGCCGAGCCTCAAGGTTAGCGGTTTGCGACCTGCGGATGTCGGCGGAGAGATCGGCATTCGCCTGACGGCAGCTGGGAGTTCGGTCAACTCGGACCTGGTTCGGCGGATACTCGATCTCGCCATCGCCATCCCGGCAACGATCGTGGTTTCGCCTTTCATCGCAATTGCGGCAGCCGCAATCTACGCCATCGATCCCGGGCCGGTCTTCTTCCGGCATACCAGGGAGGGGTTGTCCGGTAAGCCTGTGCACGTTCTGAAACTGAGGACGATGTATCAGGATGCTGAGCAGCGTCTCGAAGCATTGTTCCGTGAGAACCCTGCCATGCGGGCCGAGTGGTTGAGCCATTTCAAGCTCAAGGATGATCCACGCGTCCTGCCGGTTGTCGGACATCTCCTGCGCTCTTCGAGCTTCGACGAGCTCCCGCAGTTGGCGAACATCATTGCAGGTGAGATGGCCATCGTCGGACCGCGTCCTTTCCCGGAATATCATCTCCTGGCCATGGACGGTGAATTTAGAGACAAGCGCCGTTCCGTAACGCCGGGGCTCACGGGCCTCTGGCAGATATCCGAACGAAGCAATGCGGATATCGAGCTGCAGCAGCAACTCGACGAGTTCTACATCGACAACCGGTCCCTGTGGTTCGATTGCCAAATTCTTCTCAGCACAATTCCTGCGGTCTTCAAGCGCAGGGGAGCCTACTGACGATCCTCGCTTCTGCGGGGCAACCATCAACAACGGAGCACACCAATGCACGGACAAAAGCGAATTATGGTAACCGGCGGCACCGGCTTTCTGGGATCATTCCTGTGCGAAAGACTGTTGCGGGAAGGCAATGATGTTCTCGCGGTGGACAACTACTACACCGGATCGCGCGATAACGTGCTGCACCTTCTCGACGACCCACGGTTCGAGATCCTTCGCCACGATATTACCTTCCCGCTGTATGTAGAGGTCGACGAGATCTACAACCTCGCTTGTCCGGCATCTCCGGTCCACTATCAGGTCGATCCCGTTCAGACAGTCAAAACCAATGTGCACGGGGCCATCAATATGCTCGGCCTCGCCAAACGCACCAAGGCGAAGATCTTCCAGGCTTCCACAAGCGAAGTCTACGGCGATCCGGCAGTTCACCCTCAGCCCGAGGAGTATCGAGGCAGCGTCAATCCCATAGGGCCGCGGGCATGCTATGACGAGGGCAAGCGGTGTGCCGAAACATTGTTCTTCGACTACCATCGACAATACGGCGTGGAAATCCGGGTGGCGCGAATCTTCAATACCTACGGGCCGCGCATGCAGACCAATGACGGCCGCGTCGTCTCCAACTTTATCGTTCAGGCGCTTCAAAACGAGCCGATCACCATCTTTGGCAACGGCACGCAAACGCGCTCATTCTGCTACGTGGACGATCTGATTGAAGGCTTCATCCGTCTGATGGGCGCTCCGAATGGCGTTACCGGACCTATCAACCTCGGCAATCCCGGGGAATTCACGGTTCGGGAACTGGCGGAAATGGTGATCGAGATGACGGGTTCGAAATCAAGCATCGTTTACAAGCCGCTGCCAGTCGACGATCCGACGCAACGCAAGCCGGACATCAGTCGTGCAAAGCAGGACTTGGGCTGGCAGCCCACGGTGAACCTGCATGAAGGTCTTGAGAAGACGATCGCCTATTTCGAGTGGAAGCTCTCTGGCGGAACCAGGAGCATGCCTGGCGTCCGGACACCGCAACCGGCTTACACCCATCTGCCCACCCCGGCCGTCGGCATTCCCGTTCAGGAAGCCGCATCGATCGGGACGTGAACAGCAACGTCGATCATAAGGCGAAGCGCGTTTTTCGATGGGATGGTGCCGGAAACATGAATGTGCATAGCATACCAACAGGAGCCCCTGTGGGCGCAATACAGCGGTTAGGGCCAATCGTCTTTGCAGTCGACGCAGCCTATGCCGTTCCCTTGGCGACCGCTCTCAGATCGGTCGCCGAGAATAACAGAAGCGCATGGCCCCTGGATATCCATGTCATTCATGAGGGAATAGGCGAGGAAACCAAGCGGAGGATACTCGATTCTCTGCCGGCAAATTCGACAGTCATCCAGTGGCATCCCATCGGCACCCTGTCTTTCGCAAGCGGATTTTCGACGCGACCGGGCGTCTCGAAGATGACCTTTGCGAGGATCCTTCTGCCGCAGTTCCTTCCCGAGACCTGCAATCGGGCTTTGTATCTGGATGGCGACATCCTTGTGCTGGATGCGCTCGAACAGCTCTGGAATATCGATCTGGGTGAGGCCGTGATTGGCGCCGTGCCGGATTACTGGCTGGATAATGTGGTGAGCATCGGATCGGGTGGCACAGGCGGGCCTCGGGTCGAACGCTATTTCAACGCCGGCATCCTCCTTATCGACCTCGCAAAATGGCGGGCGGAGGGAATATCGGAGCGATCACTGGATTATCTCGATCGTTTTCCGACCACGGAATATTCGGATCAGGACGCCCTCAACGTCGCCTGTGCGGGAAAGTGGAAAGTCCTGGATCGCGCCTGGAATTTTCAGTTCGAGCCCACCCAGGTCATCGCCCGTATCGCGCTCGAACAGAAACTCGCGATCGTTCATTTCGTGACCAACGTGAAGCCCTGGAAATCAGGAAGCCTAAGTCCGAACGTTGCATTTTACGATACGTTTCGATCCCGGACCCGTTTCGCGCTCACGCATCGGGAACGCGTTCAGAGCAGCTTGAAGCGTGCAGGCTCCCGGCTGCTTGCCCGATCCGCGTTGTTGAGAGCTGTGTGGGCCTACACGAAATCGGCGATGCCAGCTCGCAATTCTACCTTGGCGCGAGTCAATCGAGGAGCAAAGCATACGTAAGCGTGAGACGACGCCGAATTCGGGTTCCATGAAATGCCCCGAACGAAACAATTGCCTGCGGAGGAACAAGTTTGCAACGTGTTGATGTCGTAATTCCCTGTTACAACTACGCTCATTTCCTGCAGGAATGTGTTGAAAGCGTTCTTTCACAGGCCGGCGTCGATGTGCGCGTGCTCATCCTCGACGATTGCTCGCCAGACAATACTCCGGAAGTCGGAATGGCCCTGGCATCCCGGGACAAACGGGTGACCTATCGGCGGCATGCAGTAAACAAACGCCACATCGCAACCTATAACGAAGGCATCGACTGGGCGGGCGGCGACTTGTTCCTGCTTCTCTCGGCAGATGATTATCTCTTGCCGGGCGCTCTGGCACGCGCGTCGGAGCTTATGAGCAATCAGCCTCATGTAGGATTCACGTTCGGGAACGCGCTGATAGCCGAGCCAGATGGCATCATAACCAAGCGCGTCGATCCTCTCGGCGGCAACAATATGCCCACCGTGCAGGTCATGTCCGGTCCGCAATTCATGCGGTTGAGTGGAGCAAACAACCTGGTTCCAACGCCGACGGCTGTCGTGAGAACGGCGTTGCAAAAGCAGGTTGGCGGTTATCATAAGGAACTGCCGCACACTGGCGATATGGAGATGTGGCTGCGGCTCGCATCACATGCCGAGGTCGGTTATATTAACGATGATCAAGCAGTATATCGCAGACATGCTTCGAATATGTCGCTGCAATACTATGGGCAAAGTATTCTTCCCGACCTCCGCCAAAGAAAACAGGCCTTCGATATTCTGTTCCGCCAAGGCGCGGACAGTCTCAGGAAAGATGAGAAACTAAGGCGCTTTCTCGCCAGAGATCTCGGAAAAGAGGCGCTTCGACTGGCCGGCATGGCATTCAATAATTTCGATGTCGCCACAGCCGTGGCCATTCAGCGCTTTGCTTTGGAGGTCTCTCCCGAAGTGCGAAATTCATTGCCCTGGATCAAGTTGGTCTGCAAACAGACCATCGGGCCTAAATACTGGTATGCATTGAATTCCATCGGGCGACGCGTCGCAGGATAACGGGGCAG
This sequence comes from Sinorhizobium sp. B11, assembly GCA_039725955.1. NCBI lineage: Bacteria > Pseudomonadati > Pseudomonadota > Alphaproteobacteria > Hyphomicrobiales > Rhizobiaceae > Sinorhizobium > Sinorhizobium sp. B11. The sequence goes on along the minus strand of CP091033.1, from coordinate 942,376 downwards.
ATCTGACCGGTTCAGAGCCAGTCCACCTCTGCACGATAGATGACGGCAGCCACTGGCGGATCACCTCATTGCTGATATGCCATGGCGCGCAGGAATGTGCTGCAGTTCGCCGACATTTGACAACTGCGAACGCACTACGATGGCTCCAGGTATTCGGGGGGAGCGCCGTAGTTCCGAGGTGCTACAGCATCAAACAATTTCCCCGGAGGCGCATTTGGTCACGCCTCCGGGGACAATTTTGAACGACAATGTGCCGTCACATGTCAAAGCTTTACGCAGATCACAGCGTCAGCAGAGCGTCTTGTTCGCACTCGCGCCGGAAATACCATTCTGAAACAGGTCGTTGAGCTTGAACACAACTTCCGTTCTGTTCGTTGCTTTGACCTTTTTCATGATATTGCGAACATGGACTTTCACGGTGCTTTCTCGAAGATTGAGCTCGTAGGCGATGATTTTGTTCGCCTTTCCGCGCCGGAGCGCCTCCACAACTTCGGCCTGACGATCCGTGAAAATACCGGCCAACGGACGAGCTGTAGCGTTTCCGGATTCCAGCAAGTGACGCATGGCGAACAGTGTGCTGGCAGGAACAAAGACGCCACCCGCTACAGACAGCGCGATCAGTTCCATGCAGACGCTGATGCTGACCGAGGCGGGGATGTAACCCTTGGCCCCGTATTCGATCGCCCTTACGATTTGGCCGAAATCGTCGCTATCAGCCAGTATGATCACTGGTATCGCTCCGAACTCCGAAGCAAGGCTCCTGATTTGGCCCGAAACGGCGGGATCATCGATCTTCTTGCCGCCAATGTTCAGGAGAATTGCCGAAAGCGGCGGATATTCGTCGCATTTCTGCTTCCACTCCTCAACACTTCCGAAAGCCAGGATAAGCAGGTCCGTCTTGTAGGCAGCCATGCATTGCGCGAGGCACTGCCGATCAAGTTCGCGGTTGTCGAGGATCACCAAAGAATGCTTTGGTCTCGACTGTAAGCTCATTCCGGTTGAATTATTCTCTATCTTAAGTGGAAGAGCTACGTTTTCCTGCCTAAGGTCTAAATTTGGCACAAGCGCTGAATTCACTTCTTCATCCTCCCCAGCCGAGTTTCCCTACGCCCCAACAAAACCGAACACTCAAGCCCTTCAGATGTAAGGGTTTGGCAGCACTAAAGTAGGAACTAAATACCACAGTTTCTGTTATCTTAAACTAGCTAATATAGGCTAAGGGAGCAGATTAGTTCCATCGTAAGGTGTAAAGAAGACGTAATTCTTGGTATAAACTTATACGATACTCCGCGGTTCGCGGATTGGTTGATTGCGTTGCTCCCTGGTTACGAACCGAACCGCTAAACGTATGAAAATAATGCCCGCCTCCGGCGTATGACCGGAGCGCCTCCAGGCTTGCTCCATCACCAATGTTGATCGTTGACTATGAACTTGGGCGTACATCGTCCTAGGTAGATACGTCTTTAGGTGAATAAGCTTAGACGTTTTGTTTCTTTACTCCGATGATGAAAACAATTCTCTTTGAATAGAAGGAAATATTTGCTTCTTCGAAATGAAACCTTGGGCGCAATCACCTGATTGACGGTTTCATCTAGAAATCAGGGTTTGTGTGAAGAGTAAGGGGTGCATGCGTATGATTGCATCAGACGTAAGGCTGGATGATAGCAGTATCATCCATCATCGAGATCTCGTGAATCTCTATGGCTGCACGATCGGCGCGAGAACGCGCATCGGCACGTTCGTCGAAATCCAAAAAAACGTCCTTGTCGGAAAAGACTGCAAGATCTCCAGCCATTCCTTCATCTGCGAAGGCGTGACGCTGGAAGACGGTGTTTTCATCGGCCATGGGGTCATGTTCACCAATGACACGTACCCGCGCGCCGTTAATGCGGATGGCAGTCTGCAGACCGATACGGACTGGGTCGTCATCCCCACACTGGTCAAGCGTCATGCGTCGATCGGCAGCAATGCCACCATCCTGCCTGGCGTAACCATCGGAGAGGCGGCGCAGGTCGGTGCCGGGGCGGTTGTAACGAAGGATGTGCCTGACGGCGCCATTGTCGCGGGCGTTCCGGCCAGGATCACCGGTCACGTTCATGACCGGTCAGTTAACATGCAAGCGTTGGGAGGAATGCGATGATCGGCATTGCTGTTGTTGGATATGGGTATTGGGGCCCGAACCTGGTTCGTAACATCTCAGAAGCGGCAGGCGCCCAGCTTATTTCAGTCTGTGATCTCAATGTCGAACGGTTGGCGGCAGTTAAAAGCCGGTACCCGGCAGTGACGATCACTGACAATTTCGAAGAAGTCCTGCGCGACCCAAGAGTGGATGCAATCGCGATTGCGACGCCGGTCTTCACCCATTTCAAGCTCGCAATGAAGGCTATGATGGCCGGAAAGCATGTCTTCGTCGAGAAGCCGATGGCATCGACGGCGGAGGAAGCCTCCCGGATGGTCGAGGAAGCCGCGCGCCGGCGGCTGGTGCTGGCCGTGGATCACACCTTCGTTCACACTGGCGCCGTCCGCAAGATGCGCGAGCTGGTCGAGAATGGTCTGGGCGACATGTATTATTATGACTCCGTCCGGGTCAACCTGGGGCTCTTCCAGCACGATGTGAGCGTCATCTGGGATCTTGCGGTGCACGATCTCTCCATCCTGGACCATGTGGTGCAGGAAAGGCCGGTGGCCGTTTCTGCGACCGGCATGAGCCATGTGCTCGGAGAGCCGGAGAACATTGCGTACCTGACGCTGTTCTTCGAGAGCAAGCTCATCGCCCATATCCACGTCAACTGGCTGGCGCCCGTCAAGGTACGGCGCACGCTGATCGGTGGCAGCAATCAGATGGTCGTCTACGACGATCTGGAGCCCAGTGAAAAGATCAAGGTTTACGACAAGGGCATCACGCTGAATCCCAATTCTCAGGCCTATGGCGAGAAGGTGCATCAGATGATGGTCGGCTACCGCAGCGGCGACATGTGGGCACCGAAGCTCGATATGACCGAAGCATTGAAGCGCGAACTGGATCAGTTCGTCGAGTGCATCGAGCAAAACTCGCGACCGATCACGGACGGCCAGGCCGGGCTGCGTGTGGTTCGCATCCTTGAAGCCGCAAGCCGGTCGCTCGCCCAGCGCGGTCGTATCATAGAGCTCGAAGAGGCGAGGCGAATTGCATGATCCCCTTTCTGGACCTCAAAGCGCAATACCAGTCGATTAAAAGCGAAATCGACGCCGCCGTGCTCGGTGTACTGGCGTCAGGGCAATACATACTGGGAGAGGAAGTCGTTCGTCTCGAGCAGGAGTTCGCCGATTTTTGCAACGTCAAGCATGCGATCGCTGTCAATACCGGGACGAGTGCGCTGCATCTGTCCCTCCTTGCGGCGGGCGTCGGACCGGGTGATGAAGTCATCACCGTGCCATTCACCTTCGTCGCGACGGTATCGGCGATCTGCTATGCAGGTGCGCGTCCAGTCTTCGTCGATGTGGAGCCTACGACGCTCACGATGGATGCGGCCCAGCTCGAGGCAAAGATTACGTCCCGGACCAAGGCCATTATTCCCGTCCACCTTTACGGCCAGATGGCCGATATGGACGCGATCAAGGCGATAGCCGACCATTACCGGATACCGATCATCGAAGACGCCTGCCAGGCGCATGGTGCTCGCTACAAGGGCGCGCGAGCCGGCAGCATCGGCACATCCGGCTGCTTCAGCTTCTATCCGGGCAAGAACCTCGGTGCTTGCGGCGAGGGAGGTATCGTTGTCACGAACAGCGACGATCAGGCCAAGACGATGCGCATGCTGCGCGACTGGGGTCAGGAGCAGCGCTATCATCATCTGCTGAAGGGTTTCAACTACCGCATGGACGCCATCCAGGGCGCCATCCTGCGAATCAAACTGCGGCATCTCGAAACCTGGACCGAAGCACGCCGCACACATGGTCGCCGCTACTCCTCGCTGCTTGCGCGAGCCAAACATTTGAATACGCCGATCGAGGCAGCGGAGCGGCGCCACGTCTACCATGTCTATGCCATCCGAAGCAGCGATCGCGATGTGCTTCAGCGCACGCTCACTGCGGAAGGCATTCAGTCCGGGCTGCATTATCCGATCCCTGTTCATCTGCAAAAGGCCCACGCCGATCTCGGCCACCAGGCCGGCGATTTCCCGGTCTCGGAGGCCGCGGCACGGGAGGTCCTCTCGCTGCCGATCTATCCCGAGATGCCCGCTTGGCATGTCGACCAGGTGGCCGCCGCGCTGGAGTATGCTTATGTCAGCTAGTCGTGCGGGCGAGGCCAGGGTCGTGCAGGCGGTCCATGGCCGGCATGAAAGGCCGGCGGATCCTGCCCATCACGCCGGGTTGGCCGAAGAGCTCAGGCAATCATACGGGCGCGCCGGTCTGATCGAGCTCTATGGTCGCTTCGCGAGCGGCGATGGTGTCGTCGATACCCTGATGCGGAAGGCCATCTGGCAAGCCATTGCGCGCAGCTGCGGCACAGGGTTGCAGGTTGCGGGCGGGGCCGGTTTCAAACATCCAGAAACGTTCGAAATCGGCAATGGCGTCTTCATCGGCGCCCAGGCCTATATCCAGGGGCGCTTCGACGGCACGTGCGTGATCGGCGACAATGTGTGGATCGGTCCGATGGCCTATTTCGACGCGCGCGACCTGGTGATCGAAGATTGTGTCGGCTGGGGCCCGGGTGCCAAGGTGCTTGGCTCGGCCCACACGGCACTCCCGGTTGATGTGCCGATCATCCGTACGGATCTCGAAATCAAACCGGTCCGCATCGGCGCATGGGCCGATATCGGAACGAACGCGACCATTCTTCCCGGCGTGACAATCGGGAAGGGGGCGATCGTCGGAGCAGGTGCAGTCGTCGTCTCCGATGTCGAGCCATTCTCAGTCGTCGCCGGGGTGCCGGCGAAGTTCATACGCTGGCGCACGGAAGCCGATCCTGTGCTGGATATATCGCGTGGAGGAAAATCGTGAGAAATCAACGGGTGCTCATTACCGGTGGAGCGGGCCTGATCGGGTCGCATATTGCCGATCTCGTCGCATTGGAAAAACCGCGTGAGATCATCATTCTCGACAACTTCGTGCGCGGACGTCGGGACAATCTCAGCACGGCGATAGCCGGCGGGGCCATTAACATCATCGAGGGAGATATCCGCGACAGAGCGCTGCTCGCAAAAACCTTCGAGGGCGTCGACATCGTTTTTCATCAGGCGGCCATCCGCATCACGCAATGCGCGGAAGATCCCCGGCTCGCCTTCGATGTTCTGGCCGAAGGCACGTTCAATGTCCTAGAGGCCGCCGTCAAGGCAGGCGTGTCGAAGGTCGTCGCTGCCTCCTCGGCCTCGGTGCTTGGTTTGGCCGAGAGCTTTCCGACCACTGAAGCGCACCATCCCTATAACAACCGGACGATCTACGGTGCGGCCAAGACGTTCAACGAGGGGCTGCTTCGCAGCTTCGCGGAGATGTATGGCCTGCGCTACGTGGCGCTGCGTTATTTTAACGTCTACGGGCCACGAATGGACGTTTATGGTGCCTATACAGAGGTGCTGATCCGCTGGATGGAGCGCCTGGCGGCCGGAATGCCGCCTCTCGTCTATGGAGACGGTAGCCAGACCATGGACTTCGTCGATGCACGCGACATCGCCCGGGCAAACCTGCTGGCTGCGAAGAGCGACGTTACGGATGAAGTATTCAATGTCGCTAGCGGCCGGGAAATAAGCCTTCTGGAACTCGCACAGATGCTGAGCAGCATCATGGGAGTTTCGCTCGAACCGCAGCATAAAGAGGCACGTGCGGTCAACGGTGTAACTCGCCGTCTTGCAGACATCAGCAAGGCCGAGAAGCTTCTGGGCTTCAAAGCTGAAATATCAATGGAGCAAGGGCTTCGCGACCTTGTCGCCTGGTGGCAGCTGAAGACTGCTGGAGCAGGAGGTCAAGCTGCATGAGCCCGTCGCCATCTACAATTCCGGTCGCCAAGCCCGTTCTTGGGGAGGAGGAGGCCGAGGCTGCGCGCCGCGTGATACTGTCAGGATGGGTGACGCAGGGGCCGGAAGTTGCGGCTTTCGAGAGTGAATTTGCCGCCTTTGTCGGCGCCGCGCATGCCTGCGCTGTTTCCAACTGCACGACTGCGCTGCATCTCGCCCTGAAGGCGGTGGGGGTCAATGCCGGCGATGAAGTCATCACGGTCAGCCATTCGTTCATCGCCACCGCGAATGCCGTTCGATACTGTGATGGAGTGCCTGTTTTCGTCGACATCGAAGCGGATGGCTACAATATCGATGCCAGCCTGATCGAAGGGGCGATCACACCCCGCACCAAAGCAATTCTCTGCGTGCATCAGCTCGGCATGCCTTGCGATCTGCGCTCGATCGTGGAGATCGGCAAGCGTCATCAGATACCGGTTATCGAGGATGCGGCTTGCGCGACAGGAAGCGAGATCCTCTGGGACGGGCGATGGGAAAAGATCGGCAAAGCGCATGGCGACATTGCCTGCTTTTCCTTCCATCCCCGGAAGGTCGTCACGACGGGTGATGGCGGCATGTTGACGACAGCCAATCCCGAGTATGACCGAAAATTCCGGCTATGGCGTCAGCACGGCATGAGTGTCACTGATGCCGTTCGTCACGGCTCGAAACAGGTCATCTTCGAAGACTATGACGAAATGGGCTACAACTACCGTATGACCGACCTTCAGGCTGCCGTCGGGCGCGAGCAGTTGCGGCGGCTGCCGGGCCTGATTGCACAGCGGAGGCTGCTTGCGGAGCAATATCGTGAGCGCCTGTCCGCTATTCCCGGGTTGTCGCCTGTCGAGCCGCGCTGGGCTCGCAGCAACTGGCAGAGCTTCTGTGTGAGATTGCCTGAAACGGTGGATCAACGGGCGATTATGCAAGCCCTCCTCGATCAGGGGATTTCAACGCGGCGCGGCGTCATGAACATCCATCTTGAGGGGGCCTATTCCGATCGGAACTCGCATCGTGCCGCCACAAGCCTGATGAGAAGCGCATCAGCGCAGCAGCAAACAATCATCCTGCCGCTTTATGCTCAGATGACGGAACTCGACATCGCACGTGTTGTCGAGGCACTTCGCGGGGCACTTGCTGAAGCTGTGACCGCCGAGGTGCATGTACAACGCGATTTGGACGTCGCTCTGGCCTGACAGGCTATTGCTGTCTGCATAAAGAACAATGCGCGCATCGCCTGATGCGCGCATTGTTCTTTATGCAGACTTCGCGATCCATCCCCGAATGATTGCTGGCACGGATTCTGGCGGAAGCAGCTCGACCAGCATGCGCAGAGAATAGAGCCCGGTGAGAGCCACAGCGACGGAGCCCATCACGGTCGCCGGCCAAAGCGGCAGGACAGAGAATGCCAGGAAAACCAGCCCCGAGACAGGCAGGAAAAGCAAAGCGTGCCTGCGATTGGCGGGAGACCAGCGGAAGCCGGTAAGCTTCCGCACGATCACGTAGATCAGGATGCTGTGCCACACATAGAGCCCGAAAAAGGCCATGCCGGCTCCGGGGGTGCCGAGCAGTGATACGAAGAGCCAGGCGAGCCCTACATGCACGACTGCGGCCGCTACCTCAGTCCAGAAGAAAATCGCCTGGGTACGCTTCGCGACGACAATGAAACCCATTGGCCACGAGATGATCCGCAGCATCATGCCGAGGCAGATCCAGCGCAAGAGATCCACGGCCCCGTGAAATTCCGCGGAATAGAACAAGCTCATCATGAGCGGCGCCAGGGTCAGTGTGGCGAGCAGACCGGGACCGGCCAGCAGCATGCTGATTTCCGCCTGCTCGTTGACCAGGCGATTGCATTCGGCATTGTTGTCCGCCGCCGCTGTCAGGCGCGGATAGAAGTCCGTTCCCATCGCCTGCAGGATGAAGCCGGCGTAAAGACCACCAAGGCCCCAGGCCGCCTGATACAATCCCGCCGCCATGACGCCGCCTTCCTTCAGCACGATGAGGCGGATGGCATAGGCTGCGCCAAAGGTCAGAAGCCCGCTTGCCATGAAGACGAAGCCGAGCCTGAGCAGCGCCGACACTTCGCCGCCGAACTGGCGTACAGGCATGGGCGTGGGGTGTGAATAAATCCGCCGGCTGTACCACCAGGTCGGCAGGATTGAGGCGGCCGCGATTACCACAAGAGACGGTGCGATCGCCTGTAAGCCGAACAGATAGATCAGCGGAATGCTGATCGCCGTGCCTAGAAGCCCGGCATACACGTTGATGCGTGCTAGATCGGCAATGCCTCGTAGGCCTTGGATCAAGGCAGTCTGCCCTGCGGAGACCAGTCGAAAGAAGATTGCCAGAGACAGCAACGCAATGCCGCCTGCATGCTGGTAGTCGCCGAAGGTGAAATTCGAGACCGGGAATGCCAGCGCGGCGAGAAGGAGCGCGCCAAGCAATCCGAGCACAAGCGATATGCGTCTAAGTACTGTCGCGGATCGTGCGATCCTTTCAGCGTCATCAGTGCCCGCAGCTTCGGCAATCTGGCGCACGCCGCTGCTGCCGACGCCGAGCCCGGCGACCGCCTGCGCGATATCGAGGATCGACCCGTAAAGGCCCATGAGCCCCACGCCTTCCGGGCCGAGAAGAACAGCCATGGCTTTGTTTCTGATAATGCTGAGGGCGACGTTGACGAGCGAGGAACCGCCCATCAGCATGGTCGACTTCAGAATCTGGGTGTAGGTTTGGCTGCTGCTCGGGGTCATGCGCAAAGTCATCGGACGCCCCTGGCCTGTATCTCGTGATGGCGCTCAACCTTCCGCAGAAGACAGCTTGGCTGCGGCACATGCTTCTCGCGCATCACCGGCTTACCTGGCTGATATGCGCCTCTGTCTGGACAGGCAGGCCAGCGGCGTCTTCGGATGCCGCTTCTGCCATACGTGCCTGGGTTACCTTGACCACGTCACCCGGTGCCAGTTCGGTCGTTTCGGATGCCTGGAATTCTTCGACCTGTCCGTTGTCGCGACGGCTCACGGTGAAGGTCAGCGGAAGTTCTTCGCCGCGCTCATTCATGTTGCCGCTGCTGGCGAGTTCTTCGAGGAGCAGTTGCTGCGTCGTGTCGCGCTTGAGTTTCAGCTGATCGAGATTGGCCTTCTCCAACTGTACTTCGGAAGCGACTTCACTCCGGCGCGTGTCGGAAAGACCCTCGAGATTGCGCGTCGTCTCGTTGATCGCCTGACGCCCCCGCATAATCGCTGTGACAAGATCCAGCTTGTCTGACCGGTAGGTGGTGAGCAACCGTTCCAGGTCCATCTGGCGGGCGGTGATGGTGAGGCCTTTCTCGACCAGCGTCTTGACGCTGGTCAGCTGTTCCTCGACTGACTGGATATTGTCATCCGAACCCTTCAGCTTTTCCTCCAGCGTATCGATTTCCGCCTTCAGGAGATCGCGCAATTCGACGAGTGCCGTCGACTGCCTTTCCAGTGCACTTGCGCGAGCCTGAAATATGACCCGCTCTTCGTCATGGATACTGGCGGCATATTGCTGGTCGGTGACCGGCGGCTGATCGAAGGTTATCTCCTTTGCTCCAGCCATCTCCGCTTGCAGCCGCGCGAGCTTTGCGGAGCTGCGCAGCAGTGAATGATCGATTTCCCGCAGGTCGCCGGCAAGCGTGATCGTCTGCGATCTTTGCCGTGCCGCCGGCCGCAGCGGGCCGCCGCTCATGGCCAGGGATTGCAGGACGCTGAGACCAGACCGGAACTTGTATTCCCCCGGGGTCGTTACGTCTCCCACGACGTAAACGGACGGATAGTCGAGAACGTCGATCGTGACTGCAGGTGTCTGGGCCAAACCCATTTTATCCTGCAGGCGCTTGGCGATTTCCCTTGTCAGTCCGGCGTTGTCGAGATTTCCGACGGACAGCGAACCCAGAAAAGGCAGGGAGACTGCGCCCTCATTCGAAATTGTATATTCGCCGCCGATCGCATCCCATCGCTCAAACGCGCCTTTGGATGGCATCCATTGGACGACCGTCAGGCGGATTTTTGTTTGCGGAGCAAAGGGCGCGCTGTCGGCGAGAGCGGACGACGCCACGCCGGTGAGGAGGACGAGTGCGCTAACGGCAAACGTCGCACGAAAGAACATGCGAGGAACGCGGTACGAGAGCTTCATATACATGTCCAGCCTGCAAAGCATCCTTAAGCGGATACAGGTTCAATGCCTTAGACGCTGCGCGCACGCCGGACACCAGGTCCGAGGCCGCAGCACCAGTTTGCAGCCTGGGGAAGGCTTGAGGAAGATGAAGGCCGGATGTTTAGCTTCATCACTATTGATGAGATAGGGTAGGTTGCTTCAACCCAAATCGAGCCGGGACATAAGTTGCCGGCTCGCGAAAATTGGTTGGAGGCGTGACTTCCTCGCGGGTGTCCTGAACGAATTGCAATCAGGTCGCGTCGCGCTCGGTACGCAGGTTGGCGACGACGCGCCGGTTCTGCACCTTGCAGGAACGTTCCGTGCAGTCGCGGACCTCGCGATCTGCGCCGTAACCCTTGGCCCACATGCGTCCGGCGTCGACGCCCTTGGAAACGAGATAGGTCATGACGGCATCGGCGCGCTGCTGCGACAAGGTCTTCATTTTCGCCTCCGAACCGGAATCGTCGGCAAATCCCTGCAGCTTGATCTGCCAGCTGGGATTCCGGCTCAGCCAGGCAGCCTGGTTGTCGAGCGTAGTCATGGCGACGGTATCGAGCTTGGCGGAATCTTGCGTGAAGTAGACCCGCCGCCCGACATTGAGGATGAAATCCTCTTCGCTGCCGGCTTTGACGTTCTCAAAACCGGGCGCAGGATCGTTAGTCTGACCGGTCAACGGCGCCGCCGGAGGTTCTTCCACGGAGGCGATATCTGTGGTGCTGCAGGCTGCGAGTGCCAAAAGCAAGGCCGCGGCGGCGAGACGCTTCGTATATCCAGACATCAAGGTAATTTCCTCATTCGGCCGGAGTTGCCTGGCTGACTTCGGCGGGTGGCGCCTGGTCGGCAATATGCGGGAGGACCTGCACGGCGGTGCCGATCGGACAACGCTGGTAAAGATCGATGGCGTCTTCGTTGAACATGCGGATGCAGCCGCTAGAGGCATCCTTGCCGATGCTCCAGGGCTCAAGCGTGCCGTGGAAGCGATAGCCGGTATCGACACCGTCACGATGCAGGTACATGGCCCGGGGGCCGAGCGGGTTCTTCGGCGAGCCCCCGGCTACGAATTCGGGCAATTCAGGATGGCGCTTGCGCATCTCAGGTGGCGGTGTCCAGCGTGGCCAGAGCGATTTGCTGTCGATAGTAGCGCGGCCAAACCATTTGAAGCCCTCTCGGCCGACGCCGACGCCGTAGCGGATGGCTGTCTTGTTCTCCATGATCAAGTAGAGAAAATGGTGGCGCGTATCGACAACGACCGTGCCGATCGGCTCGCTACTGAAATATCTGACAACCTGGCGATGCCATTGCTTGTCGATCTTGGCGAAGTTGGTCGCTCGGAACGTCACGCCATTATCGACGGCAGTTCCAGCAAAATAGGAAGCCGCCTGGGCAAAGGCCGGCTTCTGTACGGCGGCGGTGCCAAGTAATGTCAATCCGCCAAGCAAGATATCCCTGCGTGTCCACACCATCGGCCGTATCCCCCTCAAAGCCAAGAAGCGCGGTGCCAGTAAAACAGATTTTTCATTTGCGACAACACAAAACTCTTCTCATCCCCTGTTGCTTGAGGCTGAGTTGCTTGTGTTCAGGCTATAAATCGTTCCAATCGTTACTCGATAGAGGTGTCCCTATAGCCATCTGCATAACAGGACCAAGGGCGGGTAACGGTCGGAAAGACACGGATCGCTTCCGCACATACAGCGTGCAGAACATCGACATCTCGGTGGTCGACGCCCAAAGGCTGATCGACGCCTGAATTTAACGGAAGTCCGGTTGTCGATAATTACCAAGCCGTTCGGGCGGTGCTGAGTGCGAACGTATGGGAGGAAGTAACCAGGGCGACGTGAGTCTTGACCGAAACGGCACAATTTCCCGGATAGGAGAGGTTGTGCTGGATCAGGTGTTTGAGCAGCTCATCGGCGTTGCGCTTTTCAGTCAGCGGAAATGTCACAGTCATATGCGTTCCTCCTGGGAGCAAATTGACCTTCGGAAGAGAAGTTAGGCCTGATTTCTTTTGCGCTGCAACAAGAAAATTTTAACTGTAAAATTAAAATCGATTAGCTTTTGAAGTCGCTATTTTAAAATCGTTTTAAATCCCGCAGCGTCTTTTGGTGCGGGGCAGCGCAGCGCTGCGACAAAATGCACGCAGCCGGATAAGGCCTTGTTAACCATCCAGGCTTCAGATGGAGGGAAGTTTAAACGTTCTACCAGAGCCGTGTGAATCTGTTCCGCCGCGTAGGGCTTTAAATCCGCACATACACTCGAGAGTCGATGCCGACGGGCGGGTTATGCGCTGGTGCGTTCTGTTCTTGGTGTGTGTCAATGTCGATCATTCATAATATCAGCGTGAGAAGTGGTCGGTTGGTAAAGCTCACATTCGAATCTGCTCCCTTTACTCGGGCCGCCCGAAAGACGGCCGGAACGGCACGTCAGGCGCGAAGCCGTATCGTCACTCTCGCGACCGTTCTCGGCATCGTCTACGTCGGAATGTTTGGCAAGCTGATCTATTATGGCGTTGCCGTCGACACGACCACATCGAGCATTCCGCCAAATCCGATCATGGCCTCCAGACCTGATATTCTCGACCGCAACGGCGAGCTTCTGGCGACGGATATCCGCACCGTGTCGATGTTTGCCGAGCCGAGCCATATGGTCGATGTCGACGAAGCGGTTGAGAAGCTCACGCAACTCTTCCCGGAGCTCGACCGAAAGACACTCTATCAAAAGCTGTCGGACAAACGTTCACAATTCACCTGGCTGCGTCGCCAGCTGACGCCGAAGCAGCAAAACGAGGTTCTGGCTCTCGGCCTTCCCGCGATCGGTTTCCGCCCGGAAGTGAAGCGCTTCTATCCTGGCGGGCGAACGGCGGCTCACATTCTCGGCTATGTCGATATTGACAACAAAGGCATGGCCGGCATGGAGAAATATCTCGACATGCAGGGTCTTTCCGATCTGGAATCGACGGGGCTTGCAGTGCGCGAAAACCTGGAGCCGGTGAAGCTGTCGATTGATATTCGCGCGCAGAATGTCGTTCATGATGTCGTCACCGACGCAATCACCACCTACAAGGGCAAGGCGGCCGGCGCCGTCATCCTCGATGTCCATACCGGTGAGGTGCTCGCCATGGCGTCCGCCCCCGATTTCGATCCGAATGACCCGCAGGCGACTGGCAGCGAAGGCTGGCTGAACCGCATGTCGAACGGCACTTTCGAAATGGGCTCGACTTTCAAGACCTTCTCGATGGCATTGGCGCTCGACAGCGGCACGGTGAAACTCTCCGACAGCTTCGACGCCACGGGGCCGCTGCACTACGGCGGCTTCACCATTCACGATGACCATGACGTGCCGCGCCGCTGGCTCACCATTCCGGAAATCTTCCGCTATTCCTCCAATATCGGCACGGCGAGGATGATGGATCTGGTCGGCATGGATCGGCAGAAGGATTATCTGACCCGCTTCGGCCTCCTGAGCAAGATGCAGACGGAGTTGCCGGAAGTGAAGACGCCGACGCAGCCGAAGGTCTGGAAGAAGATCAACTCGATCACGATCTCCTTCGGCCATGGTGTCGCGACCACGCCGCTGCAGACAGCTGTTGCCGGTGCCGCGCTCGTGGATGGCGGCGAGCTCATAGAGCCGACTTTCCTGCCGCGCTCCGCCGAGGAAGCCGCGAAAACCGAGCAGCAGATCGTCAAGAAAAGTACCAGCGACACGATCCGCTATCTCTTCAAGCTCAACGGCGAACAGGGCTCGGGGCGCACCGCCGACGTGCCCGGCTTCCATGTCGGCGGCAAGACAGGCACGGCAAACAAGGTCGTGAACGGCCATTATTCGCATACGCTGAGTTTCAACGCCTATCTGGCGGCCTTCCCGATCGATGCCCCGAAATATGTCGTGCTGTCCTTCATCGACGAACCATTGACCGGCCAGCACGGGCTTACCTTCGCGACGAATACGGCAGCCCCGATGGTGCATGACATCATCAGTCGCGTCGCACCGATCCTCGGCGTCGAACCGGATTTCGGGCAGAACCTGCTGGCCTCATATTGAGGCCGTACCAGACGCTATCCGGTAACGCAGGCTATTCGACTTTCATCATTTTGCGTCATCCGGGCTACATACTTGCAGTCTAGGTCATTGGCTGGAGGTGCGCGCCTCATGTCCAATCGAACGAACGTCACTGCAAAACGCCTGATGGATGCCTGCGAGCTGCTGCTTTGCGAGGCACATGCCCTCGAAGAGCTGACGGCGCGCCGGATCGCGATCCGGGCGCAGGCGACGCCTTCGGCGATCGCCTATCATTTCGGATCCCAGGAAGAATTGATCACCGCGGTTGCGGAACGTGTCTATCGCCGACTGAACGCCGAGCGCCTGAGCCTGCTGCAGAAAGCTATCGACCGGCGGGCGCCAAATCCGCCTGATATCGACGAGGTGATAGCAGCCCTTGTCGGCCCTTCGATCCGCTGGGCAACCGATCCGACTTCGAGCTATCCCGTGCTGTCTCACTTCACCTCGATGGCGCACAGCCACCGTGAAGGCGCGCCTTTCTACCGTCGCATCATCGAGGATGTCGAACATCACCGGGCCTTCATTCCGCAATTGAAGCGGATCGCGCCCTGGCTCGACGAAGTGGATATCGGCTGGCGGATGAACTGCGCACTGGGCATCCGTTCGCAGGTCACCCGCAGCCGACAGCGCACCGAGGTTCTGACCAATCATCAGATGGACCTCGACAATCCGGACGTCGTCATCGCGCGAATGGTAGAGGTGATTGCGCCGATGTTCCGAAGGGTCTCCTGACGTCGGCGGATCAGGTCCGGGCGGCTTTCGAACAGCATTCGAAATCCGTCACGCCTGCGAAACACGCTCCTTCTATCGGTTCTTGCGAGAACTGTCAGGGAGCCATCCGATGCGCCGCGAAACTACTTTCATTCATCTGACCGACCTGCACATCGGCACCGCCGATGACGATCATCTTTATAGCGATACGACTGAGACGCTCAGTCAAGTGCTCGATCTGGTCGCAACGGTGACGCCCAGGCCGCAATTCGTGGTCGCCAGCGGCGACCTCACCAACCGCGGCGATGCGGACAGTTTCCGCCGGTTGAAGGAGATCATGGATGCGCGGGTCGACGTGCCGGTTATCTATGCGCTCGGCAATCACGATACGCGCGCCGGCTTCTACGAGGGCATGGGCATTGCAACTGAAGATCCGGACGCCCCTTACGATCACGATGTCGTCGTCGACGGCATTCACATCGTCACGATCGATTCCTCCACGCCGGGGCTGATCGGCGGCACGATCGATCCGGAGCAGTTCGACTGGCTGGCCTCGACGCTGGACACGCATCCCGACCTGCCGAAGCTGATCGTCGTTCATCATCCGCCGGCTCTGGGTGAAGAACCTGACGCAACTCACTGGCGTACCATTCATTTTCCGCAGTCTGAGCGCTTCCGCACGCTGCTCATGGGCCGCAACATCATCGGTATCCTCAGCGGTCACATCCATCACGACCGTGTTTCGGTCTGGCACGGCATCCCCGTGGTCGTCGGCACCGGCCAGCATGCGGCGACCGACATTCTGCGCACGGATATTTTGCGCATGGTGCGGGGCGCCTCCTTCGGCATTGGCACGATCCGTCCGTCCGGGCTCACAATGGCCTTCGTGCCACTGCCGTCCGACCGCGCCGAACTCAACACCTATCCGCTCGAAATGCTGATGGCGCGGGCCGTTCCCGTCGCCGCCGAATAAACGTCAGGAGGCATCCATGTTGCGCAGGACCACGTTGAAATTCACCGCAGCGATCGCCGCCGTTTCGCTCTTGCCATCGGGCGCATTTGCTCAAATGCCCGCATCTGTCGACAAGCCGGTGACGATCAGCTTCTACAACTACAATCTCGCCTCGGCGAGCGCCGGTGCCGAAGCGACCAAGGAACTGATTGCCGGTTTCGAAAAGAAATTTCCGAACATCAAGATCGAGACCGTCGCCGTACCATCCAACGAGATCATGTCGCGCGTGCAGGCCGACATCGTCGCCGGTAAGCAGCCGGACGTGGCGCAATTGGTATTCCGCGACCTGATCTATATTGCCAGCGATCTCGGCGCCAATGCCCTAGAAGACATGGTCGATGCGACCGAGCTGAAGGATCAGTTCGCCGGCATGATCCCGCAGGGACTAGAGCTGGGCAAGGTCGATGGTAAGACCTATGGCCTTGCCTATACGTTTTCGACGCCAATCCTTTTCTACAATGCCGACCTCTTCAAGCAGGCTGGCCTCGATCCGGACAAGCCGCCCAGGACCTGGGACGAAGTCAATGCTGACGGCAAGGCCATCAAGGAAAAGACCGGCAAGAACGGCTTCTTTCCGGGTGCCTATGGTCCGACCGACGGCACCTTCGTCTATCAGTCGATCGTCATGTCGAACGGCGGCAAGGTGCGCGATGGCAACAAGCTGACCTTTGCCGACAAGGACGCGGCGGATGCCGTGAAGATGTTGCGCAACATGGTCGACAGCGGCGCGCATGCCAAGATCGATCCGGCCAGTGCATCCGACACGTTTGCTGCCGGCAATATGGGCATGTTCCTCTATACGAGCGCATTGCTTTCCAGCGTCAAGAAGTCGGCTGCGGGCAAGTTCGACCTGCGTCTGGCACCGATGCCCTCCTTTGGCGACAAGCCGACGGCGCCGACCAATTCCGGCAGCGCGCTCTTCGTCTTCAGCAGGGATCCCGAAAAGCAGCGCGCCTCCTACGAGCTCCTCAAGTACCTGACGAGCAAGGAAGCCTACACGATCATCACCAGCAAGATCGGCTACCTGCCGCTGCGCCTCGATATCGTCGACGATCCGAACTACCTCGGCCCCTGGGTCAAGGAAAACCCGATGTTCCGGGCCAATCTCAAGCAGCTCGACCACTTGACCGCAAACATTGCCTTTCCCGGCCCAAATTACCGCCAGGTCGAAAAGATGATGATGGACAGCGTTCGCGAGGCCGTCTTCGGCAGCGGTGATCCGGTGGAAGCCTTGAAGGCCGCGCAGGAACAGGGCCAGGATCTGATGCCGTAAGCCGCCCTGGTTTTCACGAGGAAGGTGAGGGGCGGCCGCGAGGGCTACCCCTCATCGAAATCGATCGGAGCTTTCGCAATGACAGATATCCAGGCAGAGGTTGCCGGCCCCGCCGCAGCGAAGACGGCTTCCACGCGATCGGATATCAGCCGCGAGCGCTTCAGCATTTCGCCTTTGCTTTATCTGGCACCTGCGGTCGTCCTGCTGATGGTCTGGACATACATACCGCTTGCCGAGGCGTTCCGCCTGTCTTTCTACCAGTGGAATATACTGCCGACTTCACCGCAGCGCTTTGTCGGGCTGACCAATTACCAGCGGTTGCTGGCGCTGCCGGAAATGCGCAACGCTCTCTGGAACACGCTCTACTATACGATCGGCCTGTTTCCGATGTCGGTGATCATTCCACTTTTCGTGGCGATCTGGACGCAGGATCTCGGCGGCCGCGCCCGGACGATCTACCGGGCGATGATTTTCGTGCCAATGATCATCGCTCCTGTCGTCGCCGCCATCCTGTGGCGCTGGCTGTTGAACGAAGATCAGGGGCTTATAACCTTGACTCTCGAGGGTTTGGGGCTCGGCCGCATCGGCTTCCTGACCGATCCCGCCTACGCGCTGCCGACGCTCACCTGGATCACCGGCTGGAAGCTGATCGGTTTTTCAACCCTGCTCTTTTCCGCAGCCAATGCCGGTATCAATCCATCCTATATCGAGGCCGCGCGCATCGATGGGGCCAGCCGCTGGCGCATCATCTGCGACATAAGGCTACCGCTGCTCTCGCCGACCATCCTGCTGTTGTCGATGATGACGGTGCTGTTCGGTGCGCAATGGAGCTTTGCCTATATCAACGTGCTGACGAATGGCGGGCCGCTGAAATCCACGACCAATATTTTCTACCTTCTCTGGGAATACGGTTTCCAGACGCTTTCGGCAGGCTGGAGTTCGGCTGCCGGCATGATCGCCTTTGCCGGATTTGCAGTGCTCGCAGCGCTCTGCATGTGGCTGACGAAGAGGTTCGCCTTCTATGACAACTGATGCCCTCGACGATCACCGGCCTAGCCGACCCGTGACATCACGCGGGTTCGCACGCAAGTTCGTCGTGCACGCAGTCATGGTGCTGCTTTCCCTCGTTTCGATCTTTCCGGTCTACTGGATGATCGTGACCTCGCTGCGGCCCGATAACGAGATTTTCTCGACCGTGCTCTGGCCATCGCATCCGACCTTGGAGAACTACATCTTCGTTCTGACACGCGTGCCGATGCTGCAGATGCTGTTCAACACGACGGTCGTTTCTGTCGCGACCGCGTTTCTGCAGGTTGTGACCGGCATGTTTGCTGCTTATGCATTGGTGCGCTGGCGCATGCGGTTTTCGTCAGTCGTTCATGGCCTGATTGCACTTTCATGGCTGGTGCCGTTCCAGGTCACGATGATTCCGAACTATGTGCTCGCTTCAAGGCTTGGACTACTCGACACATTGACGGGTCTTGTCGTGCCCAATGCGTCCCACGCCTTTGCGATCCTGCTTCTCTATCACGCCATGCGGGCTTTCCCGATCGAGGTGCTGGAGGCGGCTCGCATGGATGGGGCGCGGAGCTTCCGCATCCTCTGGCAGATCGTCACGCCGAATATGGGCGCGCCCATCGCCTCGCTGTCGATCATCGCCTTCATTTCCGCTTGGAACGAATATTTCTGGCCGCTGCTGCTATCGCGTAAGCCCGAGAACTCGGTCGTGCAGATCGGTTTGCAGATGTTCATGACCCAGGAGGGCAATCTCTGGGGACCATTGATGGCTGCAGCAGCACTCGCCAGCCTGCCGATCCTGATCCTATATCTTATTCTCCAGCGCCACGTTATTGAATCCTTTATGAAATCCGGAATCCGCTGACAATGGAAAATTATGAGAGACTGATTGTGCTCGATGGCGCTCGTAACGTGCGCGACCTTGGCGGCTATCCGGTCGGCGATGGGAGACAGACGCGCTGGCGCTCGCTCCTGCGCGGCGACGCTCTGCATATGCTGAGCGACGCCGACATCGAGGCGCTGATCGCCCACGGAGTTACGACGGTCATCGACTTGCGCAATCCTCAGGAACTCGAAAGAGAGGCCAATCCGTTCATGAACGATGCGCGCGTTCGCTACGAAAATGTTTCGCTGTTCTCGGCGCTGGCGCCGGTCGAAATGATGGCGGCGCAATCGATCGATTTCGACATGGGCGACCGCTACTGTCACGCGCTCGACAATTGCCAGTTGGCGATCGCCAAGGTGCTGATGACGATCGCACGGGCACCTGATGGGATCGTCCTCTTTCATTGTACGGCCGGCAAGGACCGCACCGGCATCATTGCCGCTTTGATGTTGGCCCATGCCGGTGTCGATGAAGCGACGATCATCGAAGATTATGCGCTTACGGGCTCGATATTTGCTCCCGTGCTCGCGGAGTTCCGGGCCCGGGCCATCGCACGCGGCGTGCCGTCAGATCTAGCGGACCTGATCCTCGCCTCGGCGCCGCAGAGCATGGCCCGGACACTCGGATACCTTGCCGGGCATTACGGCGGTGCCGGCACCTATTTCGCGCGGATCGGCCTTGGCGAGGCGGAGATCGCCAGCCTCGAACAGCGGCTGTGCGGCTGATTCTTGCTCTGACGTTTCGAGCGGGCGCGCCTTCAGCCCGGTTTATGAAGCCGAGGTCTGCCGTTGTCGAAGCTCTTGCGTCCACTCTTCCAACCGGCAACGACGCGGGCGATCTCGCGCACTGCGGTATGTGGGCCGGGGCTGTCGAGCAGTACGATCGTGGCTTCGGCGCCTGCCTCTAATCGTCTGACGCTGCCGAATTGACGTGCCGCCGCCTCTGTCACCATGTTGAAGACCAGCGCCATATCCTCGTCTCGCGAGAGCTGGGCGACGTTGGCATAGAGATTGGCCATGCGGATCAACGAAGCGTCACCATAAGGAGTGAAGGGATTGAGCACGTTGTTGGTCGCAATGGAGGTCACGACGCCGCGGCTTGCCAGCAGGTGAGCGGGCGCGACTCCGCGCGGAACCAGCCGGTCGTGACCGCGCCCGTTCAGAAACAGATCGGTGGACGGCAGGACGGAAAGCGCAATGCCGGCCTCAGCCAGCCTATCTGCAATGGAGACGATCTCCGCCTGTGACATGGCCGAGAGGTTGGTGACGTGGCCGATCGCAACGCGACCTTGCCAGCCGTGACGGAGTGTGGCGTCGATCACCGCCGGCAAATCGGTCCGCTCGGGATCGAGGCTGAAATCGAGATGGAAGTCGATTGGCACGTGATGCTTGAGCGCCAGTGCAAAGACCATCTCGATATGCCTGTTGGGATCCGGATCCGTATAGGGACAACCGCCGACCAGATCTGCGCCGTTGGTGAGCGCGTGGTCGAGCATGTCTGATGTCTCGGGCTCGTTCGTCAGCCCGTCCTGGGCAAAAGCGCAGATCTCGATATCGAGCGCGAAGGCGTAGTCTTCACGGATACGTTTGATTGCGTCGAAGGAACGGAGGCCGGCGCGAGTGTCGATCTCGACGAAGGTGCGCATGCGCGTGGTGCCGTGCGAAATTGCCTTCTCGACGACGCCGGCCGCGCGGGCATAGACATCGTCTTGCTTGAAGCTCGCCTTGGCCCTGGCCGTCTCCCGCACGGCCTCGGCAAGGGTACCTTCGCAAATCGTGCAGCGGTCGAGAATACAGGCCTTGTCCAGATGGATATGCGTATCGACAAATCCGCCGAAGGCGAAGGCGCCCTCGCCATCGACGCTTTCGATCGCCTCGCAACGCATGCCGGATCCGATGTCAGCGATCCGGCCCTTGCGCACGGCGATGTCGACGAGAGCACCATTTTCCTCGATGCGGACATTGCGGATAATGAGATCAAACAATGAGACAGACGTCACAGCGAAATTGCTCCCCCGTCGCTGCGTGGGTCGTGAGCACCGTCGATTGTCCCGTCTTGCGTGATGCGGATTATGCCGGCTTGGCCGCCCAGCGGGCTGAAACTGTTGATCGTCGAAATCTCATGGCCCATGGCGGCAAGTGCGGCGACCGTTTCGGGGCCGGCATTCTCCTCGATCTTCAGGCTGTCCCGACTGTCGGAGAAGGTGCGGCCGAGCAGGAAGCGTGGGCGGGAGAGCGCCTCGGATGGATCGAGGCCGTGGTCGATCAGCAGGCTGAGGAGCAGCGACAAGGTCTGCGGCTGTCCATCTGCCCCCTGCGTCCCATAGACGAGGTGAGGACGGCCGTCCCTGAGCGCCAGGCCGGGGTTGAGCGTGTAGAAGGGACGCTTGCCGGGACGGATGACATTGGGGCTGGCACGGTCAACGCTGAAGGCTGCACCTCTGTTTTGCCAAAGGATACCGGTATCGCCGACGACAACGCCACTTCCCCAATCGAAATAGAGGCTCTGTAACAGCGAAGCACAGCGTCCCCTGTCGTCGACAGCGGCGAGCAGGGCCGTGTCACCGTGTCGATAGGGCTCTGGCCAGGGCAGCGCGCGGCCGGGATCGATTACCGCTGCCTTGGTCGCGAGGCGCGTCGGCTCAAGCAACTTTGACGAAACATCGTCCGAATATCGGGGATCGGCGATGCTAAGCCGGTCGAGAAAGGCCTGCTTCACCGCCTCGACAAGCCTATGATAGAAGCTGGCGCTACCCGGCGGAAAATCCGCCATCGGCAGATGGTCGAGTACGCCCATGATCCCGAGCGTGGTTATGCCCTGGGTTGGCGGAGGCGGAGCAAGCAGGATGATATCGCGATAGTTCTGCTTGATCGGAGCCGCCATCTCCGTTCGTGTTGCGGCGAGATCGGCTGCTGAAAGCGGTGAGCCGGCTTCGGCGAGCCCCGTTGCAATCCGCCGAGCGAGCGCACCCTCATAGAATTCGCGGCTGCCGTGGCGGGCGATCGCCTGAAGGGTCTTGCCAAGCGACGGCTGACGCTGAATGCCTGACTCTTGGAAAAGACCCGCGAATCCCGGCCAGTTGTCCAACTCGCCACGGCGGAAATCATACCAGAACGCCTGTGATCGGCTGACCTCGAATCCGTCTTCCGCAAGGGCGATCGCATCGTCCAAAAGGCCCGACAAGCTCTCCGAGCCCAACCATTCGACAGCGGAATAGGCAAGCACCGTCTGCCAGCTGTCGACGAGGCAGGCCGTCGTCAACGTGGAGCCGGCGCCCCGCAGCGGGATATCTCCATCCGGAATAATGCTTGCTGCCTGACCTATGCCGAGGAATGTCTGCGCCTTGCCCGCCTCATCGGCCACCAACCAGACCGCATCACCGCCAAGCCCGCAGAAATGCGGGTAGGTGACCGCAAGCGCAGCGCCGGCGGCGACCAGCGCCTCGATGGCATTGCCGCCGCGCCGCAGGACTTTGGCCCCGGCTTCGCTTGCAAGCCAGTGCGGCGTCACGATCATGGCGCCGGGCGATGTGCCGGGCTCCGCACCTTGCTTGCCGGGAGACGACATCAGCGGATCACCGCGCCGTTTTCGGCCACCAGGCGGCCTTCCTTGAAGACGCGACGCGGCTTCGGAATGGCGACAACGGCCTCCGGCACGTGTTCCGCCGCGAGCGTGACGAAATCGGCCTTTGCGCCGGCAGCAACGCCGTAGCCTTCCAGTCGCAACGCTTTGGCACCGCCTGCCGTCACGACATCGAAAGCAGCGCTGAGTTCCGTATCGGTATAAAAACCGGACCGGTAGGCGATGATCTCTGCCCGGCGCAGCATGTCGCCGTCCCCGAAGGGCCACCAGGAATCGCGGATATTGTCGCTGCCGCTGAAAACATTGACGCCGGCGGCACGCAACAGCGCGACCGGCGGGAAATTGTGATTGCCCGGCGCGTTGGTCATGATCGAGACGCCGCTCCGAGCGATCAGGGCGGCAATCTTCTTTGCTGCCTCCGGTGCGAGATCGCCGAGACCATAGGCATGGCTGACGGCGACATGGCCCTGCATGCCAAGTGCGGTCGTGCGAGCGCAAATCTCCTCGATCGTCATGGCCCCGAGCGTGCCTGCATCATGAAGATGGATATCGACATCGACGCCGCGCCTTTCCGCGATGCCGAAGACGACGTCGAGATGGCGCTTGATGTCGCGGTCGAAGGACAGCGGATCGAGACCGCCGACAAGATCGGCACCCATCGCGATTGCCTCGTCCATCAGTTCCGGCGTGCCCGGGCTCTTCAGGATACCGCTTTGCGGGAAGGCAACGAGCTGGATGTCGATGATGCCGGCATATTCCTCACGCACCCTCAGGATGGTTTCGAGCGACTTCAGGCCGACCGATCCATCGACCATCACGTGGCTGCGCATCTGCAATGCCCCGTTCGAAATGCAGAGGTCGAGCTGATTGCGGGCGCGCTCATCCATGGGCGCTGCGGCAGCCATGTTCTCAGCCTGAAAAGCGACGCGTTCATGCACGTCGAAACCGTTGATGCATGGTTTATGCGGGATCCACCTGTCGCCGTAGAAGCTGGTATCGAGATGGATATGACCCTCGACGAAGCTTGGCACGACAAGGGCTCCACCGATATCGACGACATCTTTCACGCCCTGGCTGGAGCCCGTCTCTCCTATCGCCGTGATCCGGCCGTCCTGCACCACGATATCTTTCAGCGTACCGTCGGCAAGCTTTGCGTTGGTGAAGACTGTTTGTGTTGCGCTCACTTGTGTTTCCTTTCCCGTCAATTCTGGTCCGGCCCCCGTTTGTGCGGTGGCCGGCCACTTTTTGGCAATGGATGATCAGTTCTGCGGCAGCGTACCCTGCACGCCGTCGATCAGCCATGTCATGCCCTTGATGTCATTCTCGGAGAGTTCCTGACCGGAGGCGACCTTCACCTTGCCGCTCTGGTCTTTGATCTCACCCGCAAAGACTTTCAGCTTGCCGGCAACGATGGCATCCTCGGCCACCTTCATTTCCTTGGCGACGGTTTCAGGCAGTTCCGGGCTGCTCGTCGTCATCTTGACGTAGCCGCCTTCGCCAAGCCCAAGCCAGCTACTTTCCGGCTTCCAGTTGCCCTCCATGACAGCCTTGGCAGCACTGATATGGGCCGAGCTCCAGTCGAGTTCGTAGGAGACAAGCTGTTTCTTCTTCACGTAGCGAGAGAAATCGCCGGTATTGCCAATTGACCAGACGCCCTTCTCCTCGGCGGCAAGGCCCTGAACCGGCGTGTTGGGACTACCCGAGAGAACGTCGGCGCCTTGAGCCACGAGGGCGGCGACAGCATCCTTTTCCTTGGCCGGATCGACCCAGGCATTGGCCCAGACGACCTTGACGACGACATCGGGATTGACGCTGCGTGCCCCGAGAAGGAAGGCATTGATGCTGTAAATGACCTGCGGCACGGGGAAAGCGCCGACCCAGCCGAGTACATTGGACTTCGTCATACGGCCGGCGGCAATGCCGGTCACATAGGCGCCTTCATATTCGCGGGCTTCGAAGACGCCAAGATTGGTGCCGGCAGCAATGCCGGCGCAGCATTCGAAATGCGAGTTCGGCATCGTCGGCGCGAGCTTCTTCAGCGAGGCATATTGCGAGAAGGTGGTACCGAAGATCAGCTTATGGCCCTGGGCCGACAACTGGCGGAACAGCCGCTCGCAGTCCTGGATCTGGGCGATATTCTCGAGGGCGGTGACCTTTACCTTGCCCGGGAAGGCACTTTCCAGGGCGCGCCAGGCATTGGCCTGGAAATATTCCCAGCCGGTGTCGGAAATCGGACCCATGTGAATGACACCGACTTTCAGCACTTCATCGGCGGCGAGAAGCGGGCGGACACCGGTTGCTGCGATCAGAGATCCGGCTGCTGCCGTCTTCAGGAAATCGCGTCTGGATTGGAATTTCATCTTCAGTTCCTCTCTTGTTGTGTTTGTATGCGGCATCGAGGTTCAGCCTCCGGCGACGAAGGGCTGTCCAAGGGAAGCGGGGACGTTGAGACGCATCAGCGTCGCGTTGCGTGAGATCAGCACCAGCACGAGGATCGTGACGAGGTAAGGCAGGGCGGACATCAGTTCCGAGGGCAGGCCGATGCCGGCGCTCTGGGCAAAGAGCTGCGCGATCGTCGCGCCGCCGAAAAGATAGGCGCCGAGAAAGCATCGGCCTGGACGCCATGTGGCGAAGACCACCAGCGCGACTGCAATCCAGCCGCGTCCGGCAATCAGCCCCTCTGTCCAGAGCGACGTATAGACAATCGAGATATAGGCGCCTGCGACCCCGGCCATCGCGCCACCGAACAGTGTGCAGAGATAACGGATCAGCACTACCGGATAGCCGATGGCATGGGCCGAGGAGGGCGCCTCGCCCACTGCCCGGACGATGAGGCCGGACCGGGTGCGATAGAGAAAGAACCAGACGCCGGCAAACAGTGCCCAGGAAAGCCAGACCAGCGGGTGCAACTGTCCGAGGACGATGCCAAGTAGTGGGATTTTGGATGCGAGCGCAGAAAGCGTCGACGGCTCCATGACAATCGCCATGCCGACATAGCTCTTGCCGATGAAAGAGCCGAAGCTGGTTCCGAAAATGGTCATCGCCAGGCCGACCGCTACCTGATGGGCGCGAAAGCTGACGACCAGCACCGAGAACATCAACGCCAAAACCATGGCGGCAAGCATCGCTGTCATCACGGCGAGCCAGAGCTCACCCGTCGTCTGCATAGTGATGAAGGCGATGACCGCGCCGACCACCATCATGCCCTCGACGCCCATGTTGAGCACACCGGAGCGCTCGGTGACCAGCTCTCCAAGGGCTGCATAGACGAGCGGCGTACCGGCGATCAGTGTGGCAATCAGAATGGGAAGAATCTGGCTCATCATACCGTGACGCCCTTTCTGCCGGATGTCTTGAAGCGGATACGGTGGTGGACGAGGACATCGGCCGTCAGCAGGAAGAAGAGCAGTGTGCTCTGCAACAGGCCGGTGATGGAGGAGGGCATGCCGAGCGACATCTGGGCGAGATCGCCAGCGAGATAGAGCAGCGCCATCAACAGTCCTGACAAGAGGATGCCGAGCGGGTTCAATCGGCCGAGATAGGCGACGATGATCGCCGCATAGCCGTAGCCGGGTGAGGCATTGGGAAAGATCTGCGCCAAAGGCCCGGCAATCTCGCCGACACCCGCCATGCCGGCAACTGCGCCGCTGACCAGCATGCCGATCCAGACCGCGCGCGTCACGCTGAAGCCGGCGTAACGCGCTGCCCCCGCAGACAGGCCTGTGACCTTCAGTTGGAACCCGATGAAGCTGCGCTTCATGAGGATCCATCCCATGACAACGGCGATCAGCGCGAAGATGATGCTGGCATTCATGCGCGTGCATTCAACGAGAATCGGAAAGAGGGCAGCCGGCGCCAACGGCTCGGACTGTGGGAAATTGAAACCGGCCGGGTCGCGCCAGGGGCCGAAGATCAGCCAGGTCAGCCAGAGCCCGGCGACATAGTTCAACATGAGGCTGGTGAGGATCTCGGACGCATTGAAGCGAACACGCAGAAACGCGGGGATGGCCGCCCAGATCATGCCGCCGATTGCTCCGGAAATGACCATCGCCGGCAGCACTGAGAGGCCACCATCCGGGCCGAAATGCAGGGCAACATAGCCGCCGAAGATGACGCCTGCGGTCAGCTGTCCCTCGGCGCCGACATTCCAGATGCCGGCACGGAAACCGATCGCAAGACCGATGCCGATCAGCACCAGGGGGGCCGCTTTGATCAGCAATTCGCCGACACCATAGAGATCAGCGAGCGGCGCCGTCAGAAAGGTGACGAGCGCGCCAAGCGGTTCGAGGCCGGCCGAGGCAAAGATGACCATCGCGACACTTGCGGTCAGAACAAGCGAGATCACCGGCGAGAGGAAAATCATCAGCGTGGAGGGCTTAGGGCGTCGCTCAAAGCGCATCGGCCATCTCCTTTTCCATCCTGCTGCCGGACATGGCGAGGCCTATATCGTTGCGATTGGCGTCTGCGATCGCCGTTGCCTCTGTCAGTCGGCCGCCGGCGATGACGGCGATGTGATCGGCAATGTCGAAGAGCTCATCCAGCTCTTCCGAGATGACGACGATTGCGGCGCCACGCTCACGCAAATCGAGCAACGCCTGGCGGATGACGAGCGCCGCACCGACATCGACGCCCCAGGTCGGCTGCGAGACGATGAGCACGCCTGGCTCCTGGAGGATTTCGCGTCCGATGATGAATTTCTGCAGGTTGCCGCCCGACAGACTGCCGGCAGGCGCTGCCGGTCCAGGGCAGCGGACGTCAAAGGCTCTGATGCAGCGTTCGGCAAAGTCGAGGATGCGGTCGAAACGGATAAGGCCGGCCTCGACGGCGCCGCCGCTATTGGCGGTGAGCAGCACATTCTCCGACAGCGGCAATGAGGGAACAGATCCCTGCCGCAGCCGATCCTCGGGGACCGAGCAAAGGCCGAGTTTGCGCCGTCCGGCCGGATCGAGATGTCCCGCCGGAGCGCCGTCGATGATAATGGCGCCCCTTCTTGCAAGACGGGTTTCGCCGGAGAGTGCGGCCAGCAATTCCTGTTGGCCATTACCGGAGACCCCCGCAATCCCAAGGATCTCTCCACCCCGCACCGATAGCGTAATACTGGATAGTATCGTGCCGAATGGATCGGCAGTCGGCAGATCAAGACCGTTTACGGCAAGCCTGACGGCACCGGCAACGCTCCGCGTGCGCTGGCGATAAT
This sequence comes from Sinorhizobium sp. B11, assembly GCA_039725955.1. Classification (NCBI taxonomy): domain Bacteria; kingdom Pseudomonadati; phylum Pseudomonadota; class Alphaproteobacteria; order Hyphomicrobiales; family Rhizobiaceae; genus Sinorhizobium; species Sinorhizobium sp. B11. The sequence continues at coordinate 914,494 of CP091033.1, read as the reverse complement.
CGGCAAGGTCCGTGCCGATCATAAGGCGGGCCATCGAGGCCGGGCTTTCCAGCGATGGATCGCACACACCGGTGACGCGGCCGCCCCGCAGGATCGTCGCTTTATGGCAGAGATCCCTGATCTCATTCAGCTTGTGGCTGATGTAGAGGATGCTGCAGCCCTCTTCCGCGATCTGCCGGAGCGTTATGAAGAGCTTCTCGACCGCTTGCGGCGTCAGGACGGAGGTGGGTTCGTCGAGGATCAGCAGGCGTGGATTCTGCAGCAGCGCGCGGATGATCTCGACGCGCTGTCGCTCGCCGACGGACATGGTGTTGATATGCCTGCCAGGCTCGACCGGGAGGCCGTAGTGGGTCGCGACATCGGCAATCCTGCCGGACAGTATTTCGATATTCTGTTTGCCCGGCAGAGCGAGAGCGATGTTTTCTGCGACCGTCAGCGTATCGAAGAGCGCAAAATGCTGGAACACCATCCCGATGCCGAGTCTCTGCGCGTCCGCAGGTGAGGTGATGCTCACCTCCCGCCCATCCCACAGCATGTCGCCGGAGTCGGCATGGACCATCCCATAGATGATCTTCATAAGCGTCGACTTGCCGGCACCATTCTCGCCAACGATCGCGTGGATCTCACCAGGATTGACGCGGAGATCGATCCCATCATTGGCAATGACGCCCGGATAGGTTTTACCAATGCCTCGTAGCTCCAGACGGTATTCCGATGAAGATAACGCAGTATGCGGCATGAGCAAAATCCAGGCTACATGATCTTGAAAATCAAGTATGCAATATGGATGCCAAGACGTATCGCAAGCGGCGACATCGAATTCATAAAAGACTAAGCATAGGAATTCGTTGCGAGAAAATGACGACGAGGCCATGCTCACTGCAAAGTGCAGCTACTGATCTGGAAGATAGGTAACCAGATCGCGTCTACATAATGATCATAATATTGTATACGTGATTGAAAAATCGGCAGCTCAGCCGGCTGCGCGGTTGGAAAATCGCGAGAGAATCGAACCGATGTCAGCTTCCACAGCAAGATCGTCTTCGATCAAGGCGCGGCTTTCGACGGACGACAGATGTTCGTCCATCAGCTGTTCCGCTGCGGGCAGGTCGCCCTTCTTCAATGCGCCGATGAGACCGGAATGTTCACTGATAGCGCATTCGCTGGAATGCGGCCGGCTGTACATGGCAAGGATCAGCGAGCAGCGGGAGACGAGTTCGGAGAGGTAGCGCTCGAGCAGGGCATTCCCTGACAACTCGGCAAGCTTCAGATGGAATTCGCCCGCAAGACGGGTCGAAAGCCGCACATCTCCTCTGGCGTGAGCGGCTTCCTCTTCCTGCACATGCTCTCGCAGCAGCTTTTCGATTGCAGGGTTCCAGCGCTTTATAACCGCCTTCATCACCTCCCGCTCGAGCGCGCGTCGGACGGCGAAGGCGTCGCGGGCCTCATCGAGGCTCGGCTGGGCCACAGTGGCAGTGCGCTTATGGTAGGTGTCGACCAGTCCCTGGGCTTGCAGCTTGGCCAGCACAGTGCGCACCAGCGTGCGGCTCATCGAAAAATGCCGGCCGATCTCGTCTTCAGGAAGCTTGGTGCCTGCTTTCAGCGCCTGCTCGATGATGGCCTGACGAAGGGTGCGATGGGCTGTATCTACCCGATCGGAATTGGAGGACATGTGATTTCAGAGGCTCGTTTGATTTTGTATACGTTAGCGCGCTGCCAAGGATACAACAAGCCGATACTTGTCGTGTAAACGCGGTGATGCCGCATTGAAATAGTCCGCGTCGGATGGACGCTTATTCTCTTCGGGAAGGTCAAATCTCGCGGCTTACGGAGATCAAATGCGGGTCTTCGGCGCAATCGTCAGCTCCGAACCATAGGCGCCGCGCATTTCCGTCGCCGCGGATGGATCGCGGTCGTCGGCCTTGTGCAGAAGCGTGGAGCGATAGCCTTCCGCATGACTGCCTTCGATCAGTGTCACATCGGCATTGCCCGGATTATCGGAGCGCTCGAACCATTCGACGCTGTGATGCAGAAAATTCATCTCGAAGGCACGATTGGTGACACCGTGGCCGACGATGATCACGGTGTCGTTGCCGCTTCCGATGTCATGCATAACAGTTTGCAGAAACAGCCGCACCCGCTGGGCAACGTCCGCCCGGCTCTCGCCATCCGGCGGACGGGCGTAGAATTTGCCGCTGTTGTTGCGCAGCCGCGCCCATTTCTCAAATTCTTCTGGAAACTTGCGTCGCTGCTCGGCCCGGTCATAAATCTCGGTGAACAAGCCGAAATCCTGTTCCCGCAGCAGGTAGTCCTCATGCACACCGCCGATGGCGCTAGCAGGCGAGGCCTCGATGATTGCGTCCTTCGTCTGGCGCGTCCGAAGATATGGCGAATGCCAGATGGTTGCCTTCCGCGCAGCAACGGGCAGCGCAGCCAGAGAGTCAGCGATCCTGCGCCCCGCTGCCAGCGCCTGCCGATAACCCCATTCCGTCAGCGGAACATTATGATCGCCGAACTGCCGGTAGGCGCTCTCGCTGATGTTGCCAAGAGATTCGCCGTGTCGAACGAGATAGATGTGCATGGCCGTCCGTTCATGCCGAAGATCATGCATCATGACGGGCGCGCCGGCGCTGCGCAATGGCTACGAATTGGTGGACGAACTCCCCCAACAAAGCCTGCGTTCGTAGCTGCCGTCCGATTGACGGACGGCAGCATCTTCGAGGCAGGTCAGGGCAAAGTGTGTCCTGCGGCCGTAAACAGCCGATACCATTCCTGGCGGGTGAGCGAGACAGAAGAGCCGGCTGCGGCTTCGACGACACGTTCCGGTTTCGTGGTGCCAAGGACTACCTGGATTTTTGCCGGATGGCGGGTGATCCAGGCAACGGCAATACCTGTCGGGGTGACGCCGTAAGCCTTGGCGAGTTCGTCGATGACATCGTTCAAATCGGCAAAGTTTTCGCGGTCGCCGAGGAATACGCCGTCGAAAAAGCCCTTCTGGAAGGGCGACCACGCCTGCAGCATCATGCCATTGATGCGGGAATAGTCGAGGAGACCGTTGTCGCGATCGACTGACTGGTCAAGGCCGGCCATGTTGGCTGCGACGCCTGATGCGATCAATGGCGCGTGCGTGATGCTGAGCTGTACCTGGTTGACGATGAGTGGCTGCGTCACCGCAGTTTTAAGAAGTTCGACCTGGCCAGGCGTGTGGTTGGAAACGCCGAAATGGCGTACCTTGCCCGAAGATTTGAGCGTGTCGAAGGCTGCGGCAACTTCCTCGGGCTCGACGAGCGTATCAGGACGATGCAGCAGAAGCACGTCCAGATAGTCGGTCTTCAGCGCCGCGAGCGATTGATCCACGGAGGCCAGAATATGCTCGGCGGAGAAATCGAAAAATCCCTTGCGGATGCCGACCTTGCTCTGGATGACAAGCTTTTCCCGTTCGGCCGCATCAAGTGAAATTGCCTCGCCAAAGCGAGCCTCGCAGCGATGCGGCGTGCCTCCATAGATGTCAGCATGATCGAAAAACGTCACGCCGGCGTCCCGGGCCGCGCCAACGAGCTGCTGAATTTCGCCGTTGCTCATGTTTGGGATCCGCATCATTCCAAGGATGATGCTCGACACGTCAAGGTCGGTTTGCGGAAGCCTGTAGAATTTCATGATGAATACCTCGGAGGTTGGGAAATAACTAAATAGTTATCTGCTTATTATGCGAACGACGGCCGCATGGCCAGCCGAAGCTATTGTTGTCAGCGATCGATGGCATCGAAGATTCGCTGATGCCGGCCTCGGATTCGGTCGCCCCCTTTGGACGAACCTCCCATGATAGGCTAGAGATTGCCATGCTTCCGCAAGGATATCGGCTGTAAATTGGAGGAAATGGGTGGCGGATCAGGCAAAATTGGCGGCGTCCCGCCGGGCTGCGCAGCGGGTGACCCTGCGTACCGTGGCAAAATCGGTGGGCCTCTCCGTCACGACTGTCAGCCGCGCCTTGAAGGACGGGCCCGAGGTCAACCGGGAGACGATTGACCTCGTCAAGAAAGCCGCATCCGATCTCGGTTATCGACCGAACCTCGGCGGCATAAACCTGAAAACGGGCAAGACACATGCTGTCGGTGTCATCATGCCGTTCCAGCGGGAGGGCGAGATGAATATCGTCGTCGCTTCGTTGATCGAAGGTTTTTGCGGCGCGATGAAACGCCTGGGCTACCGCACGACCGTTGTCCCACAGTTTCAGGCAGACGATCCGCTGACAACGGTGCGGGATCTCGTCGAGGAGGGGACGGTCGATGGCGTCATTCTCACCCATACGAGACCCCAGGACGATCGGGTGAAATATCTGCTGGAGGTCGGCATGCCCTTCGTCACCTTCGGGCGTACTGAACTGCTGAGCAAACATCCAAGTATCGACATAGACCACGAGGAGATCGGCGCGGCGGCTGCGGCGCGTTTGCTCGATGCAGGACACAAGGCACCGCTGCTTGTCGCGCCTTCCAGCCAGTTCACCTACAGCCTGCAATTCATCAAGGGCTGGACGGCTGAGTTCAATCGCCGGAACCAAACCGTTCCCGACGAGCGGATGTTCTTCACCGCAACCACCCCTGACAGCGGCAAGAAGATTGCCGTGGATGCGCTTGCCAAATACCCTGATGTCACCAGCGCCTTCGTGGCAAGCGACGAGGCGGCCCTTGGCTTCGTTTCCGGTCTCGCCGATCTCGGGCGAAAGGTCGGCGAGGATTTTTCCATACTGACCTATTCGGGCAGTCGGCTTCACGACTTCTACAACCCGTCGCTCAGTACCTATTATTTCCCGAATTTCCTCATCGGACAGCGCCTGAGCGATCTTCTCTACAGGTCGATGCAGGGCGAGGCTGCGTCCGGCCTGATTGAGATCGTCCGTGCCAGTTTTGTCGAACGCCGCAGCGAATTCAACCTTCGCTAAAAATCCCCCGGAAATTCTTCGCAGGCCAAGTCGTTCGTAACGTTACGAATTCGGCTGGCGTTGTCGCAAGGGAAATAGAAATCCAGAGGGAATGCCGTTGACACAATAAGCCACGCCATGCATTCGTAACGTTACGAATTGCCTTTTGAAGCGGAGGAGCGCTCCAGAGGGCGAGAAAATACGCTGCGAAATGATGGGAGGACGGCGTGGGTGCTCAAGCGCTTTTTTTCGGCTCGCCAATTTGGACGTTTAACTGGAACCCGCCTTATGCAGCGCCTCTGCGCCGGCTGGCTGCCACCGGCTGCAAAGGTTTCGAGCTGACGGCATGGTCGGTCGATATGCTCGGTTATTACACTGACGAGACGATCCGCGAGCTCAGGTCGATCGCCGATGGCGAAGGGCTGACGCTGACCAATTTCTTCTACAATCTGCCATTTTCACGCGACGATGGCGCGCCGGTCTCACGCGCGGACCTCGATGCCTATAAACGCGGCGTCGAGCTGGCGGCAAAGATTGGCACGCCGATCATGACAAGCATGACGCCTTATCCTTTCCAATCGGATATCCGGCCGATCCTGCAGCGGCCCACTGCCCAGGAATGGTCCGCCGTCGTCAGGCCCGAGTGGGATTGGGCTGAGGAATATGAGGTCGTCGTGGAAGGCTTCGCCGCCGCTTGCGGCCTTGCCGCGGATGCCGGGCTGCGTGTCGCCATCGAACCGCACCCCTATCGCTGGGTAAGCTCGGGTCAGGGAATGCTGCGATTGATCGAGCGCACGGGCGCACCCAATCTCGGACTCAATTTCGATCCAAGCCATCTCTTTCCAGCGGGCGACATGCCGCATTACGTGGTGCTGCAGCTTGGAGACCGGATCTACAACACACATTTCTCCGACAATGAGGGGCACACAAATGCCCACTGGCGCCCCGGTCGGGGCAAGATCGACTGGAAGGCGATCTTCGCGGCCCTGCGCACAATAGGCTATTCGGGACCGATAACCCTGGAGCTTGAAGATGCGCCCGGCGCGTCGCACTGGACCCATTTCCGGGAAGCCACGCCGGAATTCGATTCCGAAATGAAGCGCGGCATCCGCTACCTGCGCGACTGCGCTGCCGAACTCGACATCATCATCGCCTGAGGAACCAAAATGAGCGGGAACAACCCTATGAAAGTCGGCATTGTCGGTGCCGGGAATATTAGCGCCACTTATGTCGCGACGCTGCATATGTTCGATTTCATTCGCGTGAAATCGATCTACGACCTCTACCAGGAACCGGCGCGCAAGCTTGCCGAACAGTTCGGGGTGCAGTCGGTGTCGCTCGATTCAATGCTTGCCGACCCCGAAATCGGCCTCATTATCAACCTCACCACCCCGACTGCGCATTATTCCATCAGCAAGAAGGCGCTGCTTGCCGGCAAACACGTATACTCCGAAAAGCCGCTCGGGGTTTCGATGGAAGAAGCCGAGGAATTGATGGCGCTCGCTCGTGCCGGCGATCTGCGGCTTGGCTGCGCACCCGATACGTTTCTGGGCGGCGGCCATCAGCTGACGCGCCGCCTCTACGACGAAGGCCGCATCGGCACGGCGATTTCCGCAACCGCCATGCTGCTTCTGCCGGGTCACGAGCATTGGCATCCCAATCCGGCATTCTTCTACGGTCGTGGTGGTGGGCCGATGCTCGACGTCGGTCCCTATTATGTCACCAATCTGATCGCCCTTCTTGGACCGGTTCGCGAAGTCTTCGGCGCTGCCAAAGTCACCCGAATAGAGCGAACCGTGAAGACGCGGCCACGTTTCGGCGAGACAATCAAGGTGCTGACGCCGACGCACCTGACCGGTGTCATGGAGTTCCATAGCGGTGCGACGGTGACGATCGCCACGAGCTTTGACGTCATCAAGCACAAGCACAACCAGATCGAGATCTATGGTTCCAAGGGCTCGATGGTGACGCCGGATCCAAACAACTTCACGGGCAAGGTCGAGATCTTCACCGAAGGCGATGAGGCCTGGGAGGAGGTGGCGGTCGATCATCCCTACGTCGAAGGCGTTCCTGGTCATCTCGGCCTGAGAGGACTTGGTGCAGCCGAGATGGTGGATTCACTGCGCTCCGGCAGGCCGCACCGCGTCTCGTCGGAACTCGCTTTTCATGCCCTCGAGGTGATGACCGCCTTTGAACGATCTGCACAGTCCAAACGGCCGGTCGCCATCCGCAGCAGCTGCGGTCGTCCGGATCCGATTCCGAAGCATCTGAAGGAAGGCAGTTTCATTTAGAACTCTCTCCCGCCGGCCGGGCGATGCGAGAATGCATCGTCCGTCGAGGAGAGGAGAGTTCAGACGGCTGGATGTCTATCGCTGCTTCGGCCTTGTTGCCGTCTTTTGATTTGCGCGCTTTGGTGCCGGCTTCTCGTCGGCCAGTTCTTCCGAAGCCATGTGAGGCGTAGCAGAGCGGATGTCGTTGGTGATTGATTGTGCTGCCGCGATCACCGCCTGCCTGATGTCCGCTATACGCTTTTCGTCGACGCCTGTGACGAAGGGAACGCTGACGGCTGCAATGACCGTATCCTGATGATCCCGGACGGGGGCTGCGATCGCGTGAACGCCGGACATCTGCTCCCCCATGTCCCGCGCCCAGTTCTGCTTCCGGATCAGCGCAAGCTCGTCAAGCATCTGCCTGGGGTCAGTAATCGTCTGGCTGGTGAAGCGTTCGAGCTTGGTCAGGCGACGCTCAATATCCTCCTGCAGTGAAAAGGCGAGCAGGATCTTGCCGGCAGCGCCCGCATGAAACGGCAGGCGCTGGCCGGCCGTCGCCGACAGAGCATATTGGCCATGCCCCTGCGCCGAGGCGACGACCAGAATATTGTCGCCGGATGGTACCGTCAGCTTGCTGCCTTCACCCAGGAGTTCCGAGATCTTGTTAAGATGCGGCTGCGCGATCGCCAAGAGATCGTAGCTCGCAACGGTCGGGGCGACATGGGCAGCAAGGGTGAGCAGGCGCCGCCCGAGCGTATAGCTTCCCGCCGGTGAACGGTGCACGAAATCGTAGGCGCTCAGCGTGTTCAGCATGCGGTAGACCGTGGTGCGTGACAGCTTCACGGCCTTCACAACGTCGCGGATCGTAGCGCCTTCCGGCGTGCGCTCCAGGAGCGCAAACACCTCCACCATCTGCTCGATGACGGGGATGCGATATTTCTGCGCGGCGTCTTCGCTAATGTCGGTCATGAAAATCCTGCCAGGCCCATCGGGGCAATGCTTAGCCTTCCATAAGCAATGCGTGGAGTTCACGCAATCGCGGCTCCTTTCGATTGACTCCGACACCTGAATGCCGATAAATTCTTAAATGAACTTATATCAGTTCAAATAAGAAACGTCACGTCGATTTATCCTCGGCACGACGTTCCGAGAAATGCCGGATCAGGAGGTTCGGCAGGTGGCTGCGCCAGCGTGCGCTGTGAAACGGAAATACGGAGGAGGATGCAATGAAAAGTGTGAAATCGATCGGACATGTGGCCGTCAGTGTGAAGAACATCGACAGCTCGCTCGACTTCTATGTCAACAAGCTGGGCTTCGACGAAATGTTCCGGCTCGAGCGTGACGGCCGCCTGTGGATCGTCTACCTCAGGATCACCGACACGCAGTTCATCGAACTGTTTCCGGAGGGTGTTGGCGACGGCGCACCGCCATTTGCCAATGTCGGCTATAACCATCTGTGCCTCGAGGTCGAAAACATCGACGAGGCGATCGCCGACATCACCAGCCGTGGCGTTGTGTTGACGGCCGAAAAGAAGCTCGGCGTCGACAACAACTACCAGGCCTGGATCGCCGATCCCGAGGGCAACCGCATCGAACTGATGCAGCTTGGCACAGACGCCATGCAGACGGCCGCTATTCGCCGCATCAACGGACGGGCCTGAGCCATGGACCTTTTCAAGCATCTCGGCCATATCGCCTTGCGCGTCAACGACCTGGATAAGTCGCTCGCATTTTACCAGAAACTCGGCTTTCGCGAGATGACGCGTCTGCTGAACGATCAGGGCGAAGCGTGGATCGTGTATCTGCGCATCAACGACGATCAGTATTTGGAGCTTTTCCCAAAGGGCGTAAGGCGGCCGGAAACCGCCCCTGACACTATCGGCATCTTCCATATCTGCCTCACCGTCGAAAATATCGACAAGACGTTCGAAGAGCTTGCAAAAGTCGGTATTCAGCCCAGCCAGCCAAGGCCGACCAAAATCGGTATCGATGGCAATCGCGGTGCCTGGATCGAGGATCCCGATGGCACGCAGATCGAGGTCATGGAAATGGCGCCGGATTGCATTCAGCTGCAGGCCATCAAGAGGCTGCATACTGAATCAGTCTAAATGGACTGTTTTGCCTTAACGGCAAGGATTTAAGCTAACCCGGCAGTCACCTGCCGGGTTCTTTCGTCTGTCGATCTCAGAAAATCTGGTCGTAGGCGTCCTGCATCGCCTGAACGAACTCGTCATCCGTCCGCTTCGGATCGCTCCAGTATTTATCGGCTTCCTGCCAGATGGTGCGATACCAGTCGGCGTCGGCCATATTGAAGGGGTTGGAAACCTGCTTCGTCGGATCTTTCAGCGTTTCCAGAACGAGCTTGTTGCAGGCATCGAGGTTCGTCGTATCGGCGTCGGTACGAACGGGGCTTGCACCCTTCTTCAGTACGAAATCGGCATTGAGCTTCGGATCGACATCGAGCTTGGCAAAGTCTTCCTGGGCTTTTGCGGTATCGGCATTGTTGGTGTTGAGGAAGCCCCAGGAATCGACGGTGACGACGACAGCCTTGGTTCCCGGAATGTTGATGCAGTCGAAATCCTCGCCGAGCTTCTTTTGCGCGGCCATGAACTCGCCCTTCATCCAGTCGCCATGGATCTGCAGCAGGGCCTTTCCGGTGATGACCAGATTGGTCGTGTCGTTCCATTGGCGATTGGGTGAGCCCGGATCCGTGTGGTCGGCAATCTGGCGGAAACGCTTAAGAGCCGCCCGCATCTCCGGCGTATCGATCACGGTGCGGTCGGGCTTCTCGCCGTAGAAGCGATTGTAGATATCGGGGCCTTCTTCCGAGGCGATCAATGCCTGCAGCAGGTAAGCCTTCTGGAATTGGTCGCCGCCCTGGGCGATCGGGATGTAGCCGGCTGCCTTGACCTTGTCGAAGGCTGCAAAGAGATCGTCGAGCGACTTCCAGGATTTCGGGTCGACGCCGGCCGCTTCAGCGACATGTTTGTTGTAGTAAACCATGCCGTCGATATGCACCGTTGCGGGAGCCTTCATGATCTCGCCGTCGACAGTGATGTTCTTGAGAACCGAGGGCGGGAAGTTCTTCGTTGCGCCGATGCTGTCGAACAGTTTGGTGAGCGGCACGCCGAGACCCTGCTTGTTCAGATCCCGATAGATGCCGGGATCGGAGTTCATGAAGATCGCAGGCGGATTGCCGCCCGTGATCATGTTCATCAGGCTTACGTTGGCCCCGGAGTCATGGGCAATGGACAGATCTTTCCACTGGTGGCCGTCCTTGGCCCACGCCTCCCTGAGAACGGTGAGCGCCGCAATCTCTGAGGGTTTGGACCAGGTGTGATAGACGACGACTTCATCTGCCCAGGCGCTTGCAGCAAGAGTGGTCGCGGCAAGCAACAGTGATAGTCGTTTCAGCGATTTCCATTTTGTCATGCATCATTCCTCCCTTTTAGATCTGATCAGAGCCGCTGGCCGGTCGGAGCGTCGAAGACGTTCAATTTGGTCAGCGGCAGATAAACGGGCAGAGCCGGCTGGCTGCGATAGCGATTTGCGTCTCGCCCATCGATGCGCACGGCGATGCTCTTTCCCGACATGGTCAGGAAGGCAAAAGCATCTGGTCCGGATTTCTCGAAATATTCGACCGGGCAATCGAAACGGACGGTATTTCCCGCATCCTGGCGCTCCTCGATCAGAAGCTCCTCCGCCCGGAAGCCGACCTTCACAGGCTTGCCTTCGGCCGCCTTCGACTTCCACTTATATTCGCCGAGATTGATGCGGATGCTGTCCTTCTCATCCACGGCAACGAGATCGCCGCCATCACGCCTGAGGGTGCAGTCGAGCAGGTTCATGGCCGGCGACCCGACGAAATCGGCGACGAAGAGATTGGCCGGCTCGTTGTAGATCTCATCCGGCGTGCCGAACTGCTGGATGACGCCCTTGTTCATCACGGCGATCTTGGTGGCCATGGTCATGGCCTCGACCTGATCGTGGGTCACGTAGACGACGGTATTCTTGAGTTGGTTGTGGAGCTTCTTGATCTCCATGCGCATCTCGTTGCGCAGCTTGGCATCGAGGTTGGAGAGCGGCTCGTCGAACAGGCAGACGCCGTACTGTTTGACCAGCGCCCGGCCGATCGCCACGCGCTGGCGCTGGCCGCCGGAAAGCTGCGAGGGTTTGCGGTCGAGCAGATGCTCGATCTGCAGGAGCCTGGCTGCCCAGGCGATCCGCTTATCCGCTTCCTCCCGCGAAATGCCGCGGGAAGAAAGCCCGAAATTCATGTTCCCACGCACGGTCTTGGTGGGATAGAGCGCATAAGACTGGAAGACCATGGCGAGCCCGCGATCCTTGGGGTCGAGGTAACTGACATCCCGCTCGTCGATGAGGATTTCTCCGTCGTCAATCTCCAGCAGGCCAGCCAGGAGATTGAGAAGCGTTGTCTTGCCGCAGCCGGAGGGCCCGAGCAGCACAAGAAACTCGCCGTCACCAATGCTGAGGTTCAGGTTCTCGATGACTGTCAGCGCGCCGAACTTCTTGACTATATTGTTGAATGCGATGGAAGGCATGCATCTATCCCTTGATGGCGCCGGCAGTGATGCCCTGCACGAAGAACCTGCCGAGAACGAAGTAGATGACGAGCGGCGGCAGCGCGGTGAGCAGTGCCGAAGCCATGTCGACCGCATAGTTCTTGGCGCCTGTCGTCGTGACGGTGATGTTGTTGAGTACGACTGTCATCGGTTGCGTGTCCTGCGCACCGAATGTCAGGCCGACCAGGAAGTCGTTCCAGATGCCTGTTATCATCAGGATCAGCACGACAATCATGATATTGCCTGACATCGGCAGGACGATCTCGAAGAAGATCCGCCAGAAGGAGCCGGAATCGATCATCGCGGCGGCAATGATCTGCGGCGGCATTCCCTTGAAATAATTGCGGAAAATCAATGTGAGGAAAGGCATTGATAACACGCTGTGAATGACGGCTATACCGAATGTCGTGCCGTAGATATGCAGCGCACCGGTGATCTTGATCAGCGGATACATGATGATCTGGAACGGCACGAAGGCGCAGATGAAAAGCACGAACAGGAAGCCGTTCGCCCATTTGACGTTCCAGAGTGCCAGACCGTAACCGGTAATGATCGACAGCGAGATCGTCAGGACCAGGCTGGGAGTCAGAATATAGAGCGAATTGACAAAGCCGATGCGCACGCCGTTGCAGTTCATGCCCGAACAGGCCTGCATCCAGGCATAAGACCAGGCATCGGTCGTCCAGGGCGAGGGCAGGGAAAATATCTGCCCCTCGCGGATCTGATCCATCGTCTTGAAGGACGTGACGACGATGACATAGAGCGGCACCGCAAAGAAGGCGGCCGCCATCAAAAGGAACAGGAAGATCACCACCCGGCTCGGCCGGATCAGCGGACGCCTGCGCACCCTGGTCTCGCGACCGGATTGCGATGCAGCTGATATCGCCGTCATGCCTCCCTCCTTTGCCTGATGGCGGTGATGATGACGAGCGGCAGGAACAGAATGAGCGTCGTCAAGAGCATGACGGTGGCACCCGCGGACGCGAAACCGAGGTTCTGCTTCTGCCAATAGGCATCGATGACGAAATAAGCAGGCATGACCGAGGCGCCGCCCGGTCCACCATTGGTCATGGCGACGATGATGTCATAGGCCTTCACCACGCCGATGCAGAGCAGGATGATGCAGGTCAGGAAGGTGAGTTTCATCATGGGAATGATGACCTCGATGTAGAGCCGCCAGAAGGGCACGCCATCGAGGCGCGCGGCCTGCCAGATCTCGGTATTGATCGACTTCAGGCCTGCGAGCATGAGCGCCATGAAGAAACCGGTCGATTGCCAGACCGCCGCCAGAATAACGCCGAACATGACGGTGTCCTGACTTGCAAGCCAGTTAAAGGAGGCGCTCTCCCAGCCCATCGAGTGCAGCACATTCTCTACGCCGAGGCCCGGATTGAAGAGCCAGCGCCAGACGAGGCCGGTGACGATTAGCGAGACGGCGAGCGGATAGAGAAAGACGGTGCGGAAGACGCCCTCGCCATGCACTTCCTTGTCGATCAGCGCTGCCAGGATGAAACCCGTGACGATCGACAGCAGGCTGCCCACAGCAAAGATGACGAGGTTCTGCAGCGACAGAATCCAGGACGGATCGTGAAACAGCCGCCAGTACTGCTTCCAGCCGACCAATTCATAGTCGGGAAAGCGTCTGGACGCCGTGAATGAGAGATAGACGGTCCAGCCTATCGCCCCAACGAAAAAGACAAGCGTCAACAGTGCCGCAGGCGCAACGGCCAGATGCGGGGTGACGCGGCTCCATCGGATTCCCATGAGCCTCCTCCTCAGGTCTTCAGCGCTCTGCTCCTCCAGATCGCTGCTCTCCTGTTTCTGATATGAACAACATCTAGTTCATAATAGATCAACTATAGGAATCAAATAATCGCGATGTCAAATGACAATTGGCTGCGGCCGCAGCTGTTGCTCGCGCTGAAGTTGGATCGAGTGGCGACCTTCGGATCGTCGATCAATCGAAGAATGGACAATCGTCTTGCGCGAGACCCCGTCTCGTCCGTTCGGGCGGAAGATCGATACCTATGCCTGGCCGGTCGATCACATCGACAAAACCATCCTCGACGATCGTCTGCGGCAACCCTCCGGATCGCCGGCCCTATATTCGAAGGCGATGATGTCATGGGGCAGGGTGGCGCGGACCTGAATAGTGCCTTGAGGCCGAGCGAACCATTCGCCGTGCCATGGGCGCCATCACGATCGAAAGCAGATTGGCATATTCGGCAATCCATTTGAGCTCGGCGATGCCGCCCAGATCGACCGAGTCAACACCGTTCGGCGAGCAGTCATGGCGGACTCCATGGTGATGGCTCTACCAATCGCTCTCCTGTTTTTCTTCTTCCAGAACCTTTTCGTCGACGGGCTGACGTCAGGTGCGACAAAAGGCTGGATTGGCCTTCCGGTCAGTGTAGGGACTACGCGCGCTCGACAGGTTCTGCTTCGACCGAAAGCGCTTCGCCAATGGCGTAGAAATGACCACCCGCAACGTGATGCAGACTGCGCCATTCAGGCCCGGCTGTTTCAAAGTGCCAGTGTCCGTCGCGAAACACACGGTCATCCGCCCATGCCGCCGTTACGTCGCCGATAAACAGGTCGTAAGCATCCTGGATATGAGGCTCGTCGATCAACCTGCAGGAGAGCCAGGCCGAGCAGCCTTTCACGAAGGGCAGGTCCTGGCCCGGCACATCGAAAACCGATACCCCTGACTTCTGCAGCTTGTCAGGCTCCTCAAACAGGCTGCGGTTTCCAACCTCATGCGTCAGCTGGAGCTGCGCAACCGTCGGCACCTGTATGACGAAACGTCCGCTCGCCTCGATCAGTGTTCGCGTCTGGGCAAGCTTGTCGACCACCACGGTCAGCTTCGGTGGATCGATATCGAGCGCGCAGCACCATGCGGCAGCCATGACGTTGTCAATGCCGCCGTGGCGGGCCGATACCAGGATCGTTGGTCCGTAGTTGATCAGGCGAAAGGCCTTTTTGAGTTCAACTGCCTTCATATGTTCGTTCATTGGAAGTCCACGGTGAATTGCGGTTCCTGACATTTCTCCAAGTCTTACGATGGAGCGAGACGCTGCGAAAGGACGCATTTCTGCGAGCGCCCCATCCACGGATATCGGTAAGGTGAAGGTCTAGTACGAGTGTTTGGATACCATATGCCGCGACCAGGAGCACAATCGCGGTAGCCGCCCGGATCTAGAGCGACATCTGCCGCATCAACGGGCCGGCTGTCCAGGTGCAGATGCAATTGCCATGGCGACGACCATCGAAGACCTCACCAGCATCACCTGTTCTGAAGCGCCTGGGAATCGCCGCGTGACTGGAGGAGCCTTGCCGTTCGCACCTTTATATCAGCAGTGTATCGAATCCTCGCAACCCGGTCGCAGGAGCTCTCAAATCCCTGACCCGTCGAGTTGCTGGGCGTCGTCGCCTTCCCAGGGTGAGGGCATGGAGGTGATGCCCGAATTGGCCGAGGGCATTGGCATCCAGCACTTCAATTCCGGCTCGGCATATTCCACGAGGCGGCCGGGCGAGGAATCGGAAGCACGCCAGCCTTCTGCACCGAACTGATCGCCATTCGACCAATAAGCAAGGTCAACTTCCGCCGGCCCCTGTTCGGACGGGCGGATCGTAACGAGTATCCGGCTGCCGTCTTTCGGCGCGGTTGTCATCTGGCGCCAGCCGTGTGGCTCATCCATAATTTTTCCTCCTGGCTTGCCGCAGACCGTGAGTGTCGCCTCGCGGTTGGAAACGGTCAACTCACACCTTTATAGAAATCACGCTGAGAGTTCTGGCCACGCGACCGCTAAGGCATCAGCAAATCCCCAAAACTGCGCGGCTCTTGTCATTGCTAAGTAGATGAGGCGCGGACCGGGGCAAGGCGGTCAGCATGCTCAGCAGAACAAGCGGCGAATTGGGGACTGAGCCATTCCCCCGACGGATTGTGACGTTCTGCCGGTTGAATGTCCGCATCACGGCTGAGAGGTCCGGCAGTCCGATCAATCGGTCCGCGATTGTGCTGCTTTCATTGAAAGAAGGGCGTCATGTCCAGTGCTCAGGCCGGCGGCATCTTCTCGAATTTTGGGACGGCCGGATCGAGGTGGTCCCAAGCGTATCCGGCTGCGGTCCAGGATACCAATTGCGGCTGATATCGGCTTGGATCGTCAAGGCTTGCCGGCGTGACGATGTAGACTTCAGGCATTTCGGGGAATGTCATGAAAACGGCCGATCCACATGTCGGGCAGAAGCCGCGCTGCTTGACCGTTCCGCCTTCGCCGACGGTCTGATATACGGATGCTTCTCCGTCGACCTTCACTTCGGCTGCAATGAAGGTCAGATGCGATTGATGTCCGGTACCGCTGGAGCGCTGGCATTGTCGGCACTGGCAATCGACCATCACGGCGGGTTCACCCGATATTTCGTAGCGGATCGCGCCACAGGCGCAGCCACCGTTATAGGACTTCGTCATATCGCTCTCTCCTTGCCTCAATCCAGCCCCTGCGAAGTCGCCTCTTCAGCAACGACGGTATCCAGCCGCTCGACGACCTTCTTCCAGCCTTCGCTCATGTTGCGGTAGGCAATATCGTTCCGCGGCAGAACGAAGCCGGAATGGACGAGCCGCAGGCGCGTGCCGGTTTCCGCCTGGGCGAGGGTGAAGGTCACCACCGTCTCCAGCTTCGAACCATATCCGTCATCATTGCTCTTATGGCCGCCCTTCCATGCATAGGACAATCGCTCGTTCGGCACGACCTCCAGCACCTCGCAATGAATGGTTCCGTCCCATTTGCCGGCCGGTTTGGTCTGAAAGGTGAAACGATTGCCGGTGACGGGCACAAATCCATCGGGCGCCATCAGCCACCGGCCGATCAACTCGCCGCTGGTCAGCGCTTTCCAGATGATATCAGGCGCGTGCGGGAAGACTTCGTCCACGACGATGGCCTGCGTGTCGGAGGCGTGCCTCCCGGGGTTCATGGCTTGGTTCATGGGTCGATTTCCTTCAGGAGCTTTCTGAGATCGGTGAAGCGTTCACGCCAGAAGATGCCGTAATGGGTCATCCAGTCGGCCAGCGGCTCGAGACCGGCAGGCTCCGCGCGGTAATAGACATTGCGGCCCTCCGGGCGTTCGCTGACAAGGCCAGCCTGCTTCAGTGATTTGAGATGCTGAGAGATCGCGCCCTGCGTGACATTGCTGCCTCGGGTCAGCTCGACCACCGTTATCTCCTCGGCATTGACGATACGCTCGAACACGGACCGCCGCGTGGGATCGGCCAGCGCACGCATGACAGTGGTTATGGTTTCGGCTTCGAACATGAAAACCCAATAGCATCCGCTAATCAATTAGTCAATGCTATTGGATTTTTTGATTGACCTCATCACCGGGGACTTTGGTCGGATAGGGCCTGAGACTGAAGTCCTATATGTGGAACTGCTTAAGAACCGAGCGGTTTAGCGGTTGGCGACGCCAAGAGACAGGAACCGAATTCTGCGATGGCTGCAGTGTCCTATTCTTGATCTCGCGCATTGACGCCAATCTCGCCAGCAGGGCAGGGCCTTTGCTTCAGATCAAGCGGTCCCGAGGCTCGACCGGATCATCCGGTCTAGCAGCGTCCTCGTGCGCCGCCGATAAGTACTTGAACCACCTTTAGGAGGAACCATGCGCTTGCTCATCGTCGAAGACGAACCGGGAATTGCTCTCGCAATTGAGGACGTCGCAATCGCCGCCGGCTTTGAGATCGCCGGTATTGCAACAAACATGTCCGAAGCCGTGGAGCTTGGACCGGAGGCGGATGTCGCACTCGTCGATGTTCGACTTGGCGATGGTCTTACAGGCCCTTCCATCGCTCGTGCGCTTTTTGCTGGATTCGGACTGGGCGTCGCCTATTTCACGGCCAATCCCGATCTCATCGAGCAGACAGATGGGCGGCCCGTCATCAGTAAACCCGCAAGCCCCGAAAAGATCGGGGAGGCGTTGTCCCTGGCGGCTAGAAGCGCTCGCGAACAAATGCTTCAGCATCAGTCAGGACAGGCCACATAAGAGGAGACGCCGGATTTAGGCCCCACTTTCCTTCTGCGGCACGCAGCGCCGCTTCCGGCATCGGAAGAGAACATGAGGGGATCGTCGCGAGGTATGGCTGGAACTCATCAGGGTCAAGAACCTCGATACTGATGTTCATTCCGTTCAGAAGTTTCTGCCATTGCGTTTGATGGGGTCACCATTGCGCAAGAACTGCCATTCGATACCGGTGATCCGTGTCGGCTTCACAATGTGCATGCGCGCCTGCAGCAATCGGAGGGTTGGAACAAGCTTTGTAGGGTCCGCGATCTCCGCTGGGACGGGTCTGCCGGCCTCTATATAGTATTGTTCCAATTCACCGCGAAAGTCTCTGATATCGAACGTGTCTATTCCCGCGTTGAACCAGTCCGCCAAGATGACATCGCAGACAATATCAAGACTATTCGGGTCATCGAAATCGAGCAAGGTTGTCGGCATTGGCGGACCTTCTGATGTTCGTCCTTCAAGCCCCCAACGCAGTCTTTTCTGACGCAGCCTCGTCATGAGTGCGACGAGAATATTGGGGCTCGCCACCCAGCACGAAGACGAGCCCCAGCCCCGGTGCCTGTCTCATCTATGCCCTTCACCGTGACGATCCGATTAGAACCCCGCGCCTTGGCGGCCGCAATTCGATCGATCGGATTAGCTCTACCGTCTGCCGCATAGAATCCCGCTAGTGCGGGCTTTTTTGGGCAATTATTTCGGAAGCGAAACTGTGGATAAGTTGGCAATGCCTCGATGTGATTAGCCTTTTCCGAATTGCCGTTTGGTGGTCGGCCTCCGGTTGTCGAGGGAATGATGTGGCGACCTGACCCGTTGCTGCCACCGGCATCTCATGCCGGTGGCAATTGTAACCACAGCCCAATGGCGACTGTGTCTCTTACCTTGCGCTTTCGGGGAAGACCGGCAGGCGCGAGATATGGGTGGGATCGTGCTGGATGACGAGCGTGGCATTCAGCCCGGCGGCAACCGCCTCGAGGCGTTCCATCGATGCAAGTGTATCTGCCCGGTTTTCATTGAAACCCGGCACGCCATGAGTGGCCAGATTGTCCGCGAAGTGCACGACATCGCCGGAAAGCAGGACCGGTCCCCTCTTCGCAAGCTTTACCAGGAGGGCGGCTTCCCCTTTGGTATGGCCAGGCATCGATAGCATTATCACGCTACCGTCGCCGAAGACGTCGCGGTCACCGGTCACGAGGTCGAGTTTCGCCTTGCCATCAAGCCAGGGTTTGACGAGATCCGGTACAACCGCGAAGGGTAGGGGGTTGTCATGAAAAGTCTGCCAGTCGGCAGCCCCAATCATGAGCGTTGCTTTCGAAAAGGTCGCGGCCTGCCCGAGATGGTCGAAATGGTTGTGGCTGATACCGATGGTGGCGATCTGCTCCGGTTTGATGCCGATCTGTTTCAACTGTGTCGGGATGTCGGTTTTGAGCGAGACGCCGATCGGCGCATCCTGATCGGGTGCCTTGCCGATGAGGCCGGCAGGAAGCCCTGTGTCCCAAAGCAGGTAATCGCCACCGTGGCGGATCACGTAGCAGCTGTCGGTCAGCACGCCCTTCTTGCCGGCAAAGGCGAACGTGTCCGAAAACATCGACAGATCCTTGACGATGACGTCGCCACAATCGAGACGCCAAAGTTCAAGGTCTGGAGCCGCGCGTGTCGGAGTGGAGGCGAAAGATAGCGATGCGACCGTTGCTCCGATTGCAAGCGCAAATTTGAAGGTCTTCATAAAGGTCTCCTTGTGTTGAAGACCTTTCTTATGCCGCCCTTCCTCGCAGGCCGTGCGCCAGATTTGTGGTCACTTGAGCCCGAAACGCTCACCCGCGGTATTTTTTCTTGCCGCGCCTTCTCATACATTGCGCTTATGAACATGATGATCCGCGACCGACGTTCCGAGCTTTCCCGCCGCCTGCTCGATCGACTCCGCCCCATGGTGGCGGGGAAGCTCGACGTAGGGATGCATCCTTATGGCGAGCAACTGTTCGCCTATTGCTGCTTCGACCGCGAACGGCTGGCCGCTCTTCGACTTGATTGTCCCATGATCTGCATCGTGCTTCACGGCCAAAAGGACGTGTGGCTTGGCGATCGCACCCGGTCCTTCCCAGCCGGCTCGCTCTTCGTGTTGCCCGGCGGTGTAGCGATGGACGTGGTCAACATTCCGGACGACAAGACGGGCGTCTATGCAGCGTTGCGGCTCGACGTGCCGTCCCTGCCGGTGGGCATTCCACCGCTTTCCGTTGCAGAGCGCGCCGGTCGTGCCGCCGATCTCGATGCAGTGCCGCTGAGCATCGATCTCGTCGAGACGATTTGCCATGCAGCATCCACGATCGCCGATGTCAGCGTTGGCGAAACGATCAAGCGGCTGAGGCTGACAGAAGTTCTGGCGCTATTGCGGCCGCTTGCCGAGGCCCGACCGCTCTTCAGACAAAGCCTGTCGGACGATATCGCCTGGCTGATCGCAACTGCTCCTTCAGAGCCCTGGAACGTTTCTGATGTTGCAGAAAAACTTGGAATTGGAGCGTCCACGCTGCGACGTCGATTGGCCACGGACGGCACCTCCTTCCGTGCAATCTTGCGGCGCGAGCGTCTAAGGGCAGCGCAACATGCAATCACGTCCGGCGCGACGGCAATCGCCGCCGCCGAGGCTGCGGGTTACGTGTCGCGTTCACACTTTTCCCGCCGGTTTCGCGAGAGTTTTGGGACCAGTCCGACAGGGCGGTCATAACATCGAAAGTCTGTGAACCAGTTTCGCTGTCGTTCGAAACGCTTTGACGCGTCACGATCGGAGCGACTGGCATATCAAAGACCCCATACGACCGCCTCCTCGTGGCGTTTGATGAGGTGCCTCAGACTTTCGAAGCCGGAGCGGACAAATGTGGCAAACTGGTCGACGGCGGGCGAACGGGGCGCATCGACACGGCTGAGGATCGCCAACGCTCGTTCGGGATGCGGAATAGTGATGGGCAGTGCCGTGATCGATTTGTCCCTGCGCTGCGCAAAGACGACGCTATGGGGCATGATCGTCAGCGCATCGGCCATTTTCAGATAGTTGATCACTGCCATCAGCGAACCGCCCGAATAGCGGATCTTGAGCTCGGTTGCCCCGAATGAGAGAAGCAGCGCGCGCAAATCCGCGAGCAAGGGGCTGCCCGGTGGCGGTGCGACCCACGGATATTCGAGAAGATGGCTTGGCTGCGGCCGCCGCTTCAAGAGCAGGGGATGCGTGACCCGGCAGGCGACAACGTTGCGGCCGGGAAGAATCTGCTGAAACTCGAGCCCCGACCCTTCGTCGAGAATATCGATCGGACAGATAGCAAGGTCGATCTGGTCGGCCTTCAACGCCGCCCTGAGATCCGGGAAGTAACCGTAGCTCTGGTCGATGCGTACATCGGGGTGGCTCGACTGAAACTCCGCACAGATGCCGGCAATCAGTCCGTCCATGAAAAAGGGCGTGCCGCCTACGCGCACGACGCCGCTCTTGCCGACCCTGAAACTCTCGACGAGATCGGAGGCCTTGCGTGAGGACGCCAGCATGACGAAACCGTGCTCGGCGAGAGCGAGACCAAAAGCTGTCGGCTGCAGCGGGCGACGGCCCTTGACGAACAGCGGCTCGCCCAGGCGTTTCTCCAGCATCGACAAGGTGCGCGAGACGGCAGGTTGCGCGAGCCCCAGCAAAGCCGCGCCTTCGGTAACGCCGCCGGTCTTGACGACGGCCGCGAGCTGGATCAGGTGACGCTCATCGATCTTCATAACGATCTGTTATATTATCTTCCAACAAAATCATCAATCGATGTGTCTCCACCTGCTATTCTCCCGATACTGTCGCAGAGCAAGTCGGGAGGATTGGCATGGCGGGGCGCTCTCAACCGCTGACATTCAGCGAGGCTACTTCGTCCGAAGCCTTCGCCGAGCGCTTTTCTTCCGGTCGGGACGACAGGCTGGTCGAACTGCTCGCCGCTGCCGTGACCCATGTGCACGACCTCATCAAACAATTTCGGCCGACCCAGGACGAGTGGCGAAGGTTCATCGCCTTCCTGACGGAGGTCGGTCATGCCTCGGACGAGCGCCGGCAGGAATGGGTCCTCCTGTCCGATCTGGTCGGCGCTTCGGCACTCGTAGAAGATATCAATTCGCGCCGGCCTAAGGGGGCGACGCCCAATACCATCCGCGGGCCGTTCTTCCGCGCCGATGCGCCGGAACGTGCTTCGGCTTCGTCGATCTCGCTCGATGGCATCGGCGAACCGCTGTTGGTCTCGGTTTGTGTCCAGGATCTCGACGGCCTCCCGGTCGCAGATGCTGAGGTGGTGACCTGGCAGGCCAATGCAGAGGGCTTCTACGAGAACCAGCAGCCGGATCTCCAGCCGGAACATAATCTGCGCGGCCTGTTCAGAACCGATGCGCAGGGGTGTTTTTCCTATCGCTCCGTTGTTCCGTCCGGCTACGGCGTGCCGGCCGACGGTCCTGTCGGCGGGCTGCTGTCTGCGGCCGGTTATCCGTTGCGCCGGCCGGCGCATCTGCATTTCGTTGTGCGTGCGAAAGGCTTCGAGACGATTACGACGCATGTCTACGACGCGAGTGATCCGCATCTGCACCAAGACGCGCTGTTTGGCGTGCGGCCCGAACTCGTCACCTCTTTCGATCCCCACGAGGTCGACGGTCGCAGCGCAAAGGCAGTCAAACTTACCTTCGTCATGGTCCGGGCAAAACCGGGGAGGGCGGCATGATCGGCCCATTCTCCTATGCGGGCAGTCCTGCGCAGATCGTCTTCGGTACGGGCAGTAAAAACAAACTGGCTGAATGGATTGCCAATGCCGGCTGCAAGCGGGCACTGGTCCTTTCGACGCCGCATCAGGGGGCCGATGCCGAAGCACTGGCCCGCGACATTGGCCCGCTTGCCTGTGGCGTCTTTGCCGGCGCAGTCATGCACACGCCCGTCGACGTGACCGAGGCCGCGATGAAGGTCGTGGCCGAAACCAGGACGGATTGTGTGGTCTCGCTCGGCGGAGGATCGACGACGGGGCTCGGCAAGGCGATTGCCTATCGCACCGACCTTCCGCAGATCGTCGTGCCAACCACCTATGCCGGCTCGGAAGTCACCCCCATTCTTGGCCAGACGGAAGGCGGTCGCAAGACGACTGTTCGCGACGCACGGATCCTGCCGGAAATCGTCATCTACGATCCGGCGTTGACCCTGGGACTGCCCGTTTCGATGAGCGTGACGAGCGGGCTCAATGCCATGGCGCATGCCGTCGAGGGTCTCTATGCGCGCGATCGCAATCCGATTTCGACCCTGATGGCCCTTGAGGGCCTACGCGCCTTTTCCCGCAGCCTGCCCGTAATCGTCGAAAGGCCCGATGACGCGGGCGCCCGAAATGAAGCGCTCTATGGCGCCTGGCTCTGCGGCACGGTGCTCGGCACTGTCGGCATGGCGTTGCATCACAAAATTTGCCACACGCTGGGCGGTTCTTTTGAAACCCCGCATGCTGAAACCCATGCGGTGATGCTACCGCATACGGCCGCGTTCAACGCCAAGGCGGCAGCATCGGAACTTGCTACGGCAGCCGACATCTTTGGCGGTTCGATCGGCGGCGGGCTTTGGGATTTTGCCAAAGCGATCGGCGCACCTTTGTCGCTCAAGGAATTCGGATTGTCACAGGCCGATCTCGACCGCGCTGCATCGATCGCCGTCGAAAATCCTTACTGGAACCCGCGCCCCATCGATCGGGATTCGATCCGGGCGCTCTTGCAGGAGGCCTGGGAAGGCCGCCGGCCGGTAGATTGAAGATCTGCCGGATCACGCGCTCTTTGGGAGGAGAGGAAAATGGGAGGATACATGTTTACGAGACGCGATTTTCTGAAGACGACGGCCGCCGGCGGAGCCGCGCTTGCTGCGTCCGGCCTGGCTGCGCCAGCAATCGGCCAGACGGCGGCTATCAAACTTGGTTACGTCAGTCCGCAGACCGGTCCGCTTGCCGCTTTCGGCGAGGCTGACAAGTTCGTCATCGATTCCTTCCTGGCAACGACCAAGAAGCTCGGCCTCAGCTATGAAGTCGTGATCAAGGACAGCCAGTCCAACCCCAACCGCGCCGCCGAAGTTGCCAAGGAACTGATCGTCGACGACCAGATCAACCTCATGCTGGTATCCTCAACGCCGGAGACGACCAACCCGGTTTCCACGACCTGCGAAGGCGAGGGCATGCCCTGCATTTCGACGGTTGCGCCCTGGCAGCCCTGGTTTATCGGCCAGCAGGGTAATCCGGGCGACCCTGCCTCATGGAAGCCCTTCGACTATGCCTACCATTTCTTCTGGGGGCTGGAGGATATCATTGCCGTCTTCACCGGCATGTGGGGCCAGATCGAAACCA
The DNA here is from genome assembly GCA_039725955.1 of Sinorhizobium sp. B11. NCBI lineage: Bacteria > Pseudomonadati > Pseudomonadota > Alphaproteobacteria > Hyphomicrobiales > Rhizobiaceae > Sinorhizobium > Sinorhizobium sp. B11. The sequence goes on along the minus strand of CP091033.1, from coordinate 890,307 downwards.
ACAAGAAGATCGGCGGGCTGTTTCCGAACGACGGAGATGGCAATGCCTGGGGCGACAAGGTCGTCGGCTTTCCGCCCGTGCTCGAAAAGCTCGGTTATGGTTTGACCGATACCGGCCGCTACCAGAACCTGACGGATGATTTCTCCGCACAGATCAACGCCTTCAAGCAGGCGCAAACCGAAATCCTGACAGGCGTGATGATCCCGCCCGACCTCACCACCTTCTGGAACCAGGCCAAGCAGCAGGGTCTGAAGCCGAAGATTGCCTCGATCGGCAAGGCGCTTCTTTTCCCGCAGACCGTCGAGGCGCTTGGCAATGCCGGCCACAATCTGTCGACGGAAGTCTGGTGGACACCGAGCCATCCGTTCAAATCCTCGCTGACCGGTGAGACGACGGCTGCCGTTGCTGACGCCTTCACGAAATCCACCGGTCGTCCCTGGACGCAGCCGATCGGCTTTGCCCATGCCCTGTTCGAACTCGCCGTCGACGTCATGAAGCGCGCCGGCGATGTCAGCGACGGTGATGCGGTGGCGAAGGCGATCGGGGAAACCAAGCTCGATACGCTGGTCGGACCGATTGCCTGGGGCAATGAGAAGCTTCCGCCCTTCGCTCAGAAAAACGTCGCCAAGACGCCGCTGGTCGGCGGTCAGTGGCGGCTGAAATCGGGCGGCGGCTACGATCTCGTCGTCGTCGAAAATGGCCTTGCACCAAACGTGCCGCTCGGCGGCAAGCTCGAAGCCCTTGCGTAGGGTGCACGTCCGCCCGGCTCTGCGGCCGGGCGGATATTTGCGGAGATTGGCCGATGCCCATCCTGGAACTTAATGCTGTCTCGAAGTCCTTCGGCGCGCTCGTCGTTGCAGAGGATATCAGCTTTTCGGTCGAGCCTGGCGAGGCGCTCGGGGTCATCGGACCGAATGGCGCCGGCAAATCCACGCTCTTCAATCTGATCAACGGCAATCTGTCCGTTGCGGGCGGCGCTATCAGCTTCGACGGCCGCGACGTTACCCATGCGCCGCCGATGCAGCGCTGCCTTGCCGGCATGGGCCGCACCTTCCAGATCCCGCAACCTTTCGAGCGCCTGACTGTCTATGAAAACCTTCTGGTCGCAGGCGCTTTTGGTACCCGGGCGAGGGAAGCCGATGTCGCAGGCTTCTGCGCCGATATTCTGGTCGAGACCGGTCTGATTGCCAAAGCCAACAGGCCGGCGGCATCGCTCACCCTTTTGGAGCGTAAACGGCTGGAACTCGCCCGCGCGCTTGCCACCAAGCCGAAGCTTCTGCTCCTCGACGAAATCGCCGGCGGCCTGACGGAGGGCGAGTGCCGGCAGCTGGTCGCGACGATCAGGCGCGTTCATCAGCGCGGCATGACCATCATCTGGATCGAGCACGTGCTGCATGCGCTGACGGCGGTTGCCGAGCGCATCCTGGTCCTCAATTTCGGACGGGTCGTCGGCATCGGTGCGCCGGAGGCGATCATGGCTTCGGACGAGGTGCGCACCATCTATCTCGGTATGGAGGTCTGATGGCAAGCCTTCTTGAGATCCGCGGCCTGACGGCTTTTTACGGCGACTTCCAGGCTATTTTCGGCATCGACATTGATCTCGATGCCGGTGAGACGATTGCCGTCATCGGCGCCAACGGAGCGGGAAAGTCGACGCTGATGCGCTCGATCGCTGGCGTGATTGCGAACCGGGCGGACATGGTCCTGCATCGGGGCGAGGCGATCGGTGCAATGCCTGCCTTTGATGTCGTGGGTCGCGGCATCGCTCTCGTGCCGGAAGGGCGCAAGCTCTTCGCTTCGCTGACGGTGGAAGAGAATTTGCAGATCGGCGGCTATGGCTCCAAGCGCTCCGGACCGTGGTCGTTGGAAAGCGTCTACGCTCTGTTTCCGGTCCTGAAAGAGCGACGCGGCAGTCCGGCGACAGCACTTTCCGGCGGCCAACAGCAGATGGTGGCAATCGGCCGGGCCCTGATGTCGAACCCGGAAATCCTTCTCTGCGATGAGCTCAGCCTCGGCCTGGCGCCTGTCGTCATCAAGGACATCTACGCTGCCTTCACTCGTATTCGTGCATCCGGGATGGCGATCGTCGTCGTCGAGCAGGACATCGCCCAGGCCCTGAAGGTCGCCGATCGTGTCTATTGCATGATGGAGGGACGGATCACACTCACCGGGCGCCCTGCCGATCTCGACAGGGCCGAAATCCATGCAGCCTATTTCGGAGCGGAGAGCGATGAACTGGCTTGATACGGTTCTTCAAGGGGTATTGCTTGGCGGGCTCTATGCGCTGTTTGCGGCTGGCCTCAGTCTGGTCTTCGGGATCATGCGGCTTGTCAATCTCGCCCACGGTGACCTCATCGTGCTGGCAGCGTTCTTGATCCTGCTTCTCGTTTCGTCGCTCGGCCTCGATCCATTCGTTGCGGCGCTGATTGCCGCACCCCTGATGTTTGCGATCGGCTGGCTGCTGCAATACCACCTTCTTAACCGCACGCTCGGCAAGGATGTCCTGCCGCCACTGCTTGTGACCTTTGGCCTCTCCATCGTCATCCAGAACGGCCTTCTAGAGGCCTTCACGGCCGACAGCAGAAGGATCTCCGCCGGCGCGCTGGAGACGGCGTCGCTGCAACTGGGGAGCATCAATGCCGGCCTGATGCCGCTCCTGACCTTCGGCTCGGCAGTCGTGGTCATCGTCGCCTTGAACCAGCTCATCTATCGCACGGCCCTTGGGCGCGCCTTCCGCGCGACGTCGGATGATGTGGTCACCGCCGGCCTGATGGGTATTCGCCCGAATTCGATCTTCGCCATCGCCACGGGCCTGGCGATGATGATCGTTACCATCGCCGCACTCTATCTCGGCATGCGGGCGAATTTCGATCCGACAGCCGGGCCGGCGCGGCTGATCTATGCTTTCGAAGCGGTGATCATCGGCGGTCTCGGATCGCTCTGGGGCACACTTGCCGGCGGAATCATCCTCGGGCTGGCGCAGACGATCGGCGCCGCCATCAATCCGGAATGGCAGATCCTTGCCGGGCATCTCGCCTTCCTGATCGTCCTGCTCCTGCGTCCGCGCGGCCTCTTTCCGCGCGCTGTCGATTGAGGCCGCGCCATGACCACGGGTTTGGAAACGATGACGAGCGGTAGTCAAGCATCCCCCGACTGGCGGATCGAGACAGGCACACGGCTGTCGCGGGCCTTTTCATTCGTCTGCCTGGTTGTGTTCGCCGCCCTTGCGGTCGCACCGCTTTTGCTGTCGCGCGGCGTAGTGCAGGATCTGTTCTTCATTCTGACGATGCTGACGCTGGCGCAGAGCTGGAACCTGCTTGCAGGTTATGCGGGGCTGATTTCGGTCGGCCAGCAGCTCTTTGTCGGTTGCGGCGCCTATGCTCTCTTCGGCCTTGTCATTCTTGCCGGGCTCGACCCGATATTCGCAATTCCGCTCGCCGGCGTTTCGGCCATGCTCATCGCCGTGCCAACCGCGTTCTTCGCCTTTCGCCTCTACGGTCCCTATTTTGCGATCGGAACGTGGGTGATCGCCGAAGTCGGGCGGCTGGTGCTTGCCCAATGGAAGGCGCTCGGCGGCGGCACCGGCACATCGCTGCCGCGGGATGCGACCCGCGACATGCTCGGCATTTCCCTCCTTGAAGACTGGTTCGGCATGCGTGCGGCAGCGGCAGCCGACGCCCTGTCCTTCTGGCTCGCGCTAATCGTTACGGCTATCACAATTGCAATCGTCTACAAGCTGTTGCGCAGCCGGCAGGGTCTCGGGCTTGCCGCAGTGCGCGACAACGAGACGGCGGCGCGTGCGCTCGGCGTCGATGCACGCCGGTTGAAGACGATGATCTATCTGCTCACGGCCTTCATTACCGGCATCATCGGCGCGCTCATCTATCTCCAGAAGGCGCGGATATCGCCCGACGCCGCCTTCTCGCTGACCGACTGGACGGCCTACGTCATCTTCATCACGGTCATCGGCGGCATCGGCACGATCGAAGGGCCGATCCTTGGCGTGCTGGTCTTCTTCTTCCTGCAGAACGCCTTTTCGGCCTACGGCTCCTGGTACCTTTTGGCACTTGGAGCACTCGCCGTCGTCACCATGCTGTTTGCACCCCGGGGTCTCTGGGGGCTGATATCCGACCGTACCGGCTTCGAACTCTTTCCGGTTCGTCGCCTGCTCAGGGGCGGACCTGTTGTACCAAATGAAAAGGGAGGGCCGAATGGCTGACATCACCACCGACGTCTTGATCATAGGCACGGGACCTGCGGGTTCGGCGACCGCCGCATTGCTTGCGAGCTACGGTCTGGAGCCGCTTATCATCAATCGCTATCGCTGGCTCGCCAATACGCCACGCGCGCACATCACCAACCAGCGCACGATGGAGGTCCTGCGCGATCTCGGCCGGGACGTTGAAGATGAGGCATATCTCTTTGCGACCGAACAGGACCTGATGGGCCAGAACGTCTTCTGTACGGCGGTGGCCGGCGAGGAAATCGGCCGCATGCAGAGCTGGGGCAATCATCCACTGTCACGTGCCGAGCATCTCCTGTCCTCGCCAGGGCGGATGAACGACCTGCCGCAGACCTATATGGAGCCGCTGCTCTTCAAGACGGCCTGCTCGCGCGGCGCCCAGTCGCGCATGTCGACCGAATATTTGAGCCACGTCCAGGACGCGGGTGGAGTCACGACGACCTGCCTCGACCGCCTGACGGGCAAGGAAGTGGTGATCCGCTCGAAATTCCTCGTCGGCGCAGACGGCGGCAATTCGAAGGTCGCCGAACATGCCGGCCTGTCCTTCGAGGGCCGCATGGGCGTTGCCGGTTCCATGAATATCCTCTTCGAGGCTGATCTGTCGCGTTATGTCGCCCATCGTCCTTCCGTGCTCTACTGGGTACTGCAGCCGGGCGCGGATGTCGGCGGTATCGGCATGGGCCTCGTGCGCATGGTGCGGCCCTGGAATGAGTGGTTGATCGTCTGGGGCTATGACATTAACCAGCCGGCACCTGCCGTCGACAACGCCTTTGCAACCAAGGTTGTGCGTGAACTGGTCGGCGTTCCCGACCTTGAACCAAAGATCAAGTCGGTCTCCACCTGGACGGTCAACAACATGTATGCGACGACCCTGTCGAGCGGCCGGGTCTTCTGCATGGGCGACGCAGTGCACCGTCATCCGCCATCGAATGGCCTGGGCTCCAACACCTCGATCCAGGACGGGTTCAATCTCGCCTGGAAGCTTGCCATGGTGATCCGAGGACAGGCCGGAATGGGCCTCCTCGACAGCTATCAGGCCGAGCGCGCGCCGATCGCCAAACAGATCGTCACTCGCGCCAACAAGTCGATCGAGGAATTCGGTCCGATCTTCAAGGCGCTTGGCCTCCTGGATTCCGTCGATCCCGTCAAGATGCAGCAGAACATGGACGCACGTTGTGATGACGGTGAGGCTGCCGAACGCCAGCGCGCGGCAATCCGCGATGCCATTGCCTATAAGGTCTATGAATTTGACGCTCATGGCGTCGAAATGAATCATCGCTATGCATCGAACGCGGTCGTCAAGGACGGGCAGGCGGAGCCCGCCTTCGAAAAGGATGCCGAACTTCATTGCCAGCCGACCACCTGGCCAGGTGCACGGCTTCCGCATGTCTGGTTGTTCGGGGCGCAGGGAGAAAAGGTTTCCAGTCTCGATCTCACCGGTCACGGGTTCTTCACGATCCTGACCGGGATCGGTGGCGACGGCTGGATTTCCGCAGCAAAGGCGCTTTCAAAGGAATTCGGAGTGCCGATCACTGTGCACAAGATCGGTCCCCGCCAGATTTGGCAGGACCTGACGGGAGACTGGGCACGCGCCCGCGAGATCAGCGATTCCGGCGCCCTGCTCGTTCGTCCCGACCATCATGTCGCTTGGCGTTCACATGTAGCGGCCTCCGAGCCGGAAGCAGAACTGCGCCGCGTGCTGAAAACAATCCTGGATCGGTGAGGTCGTTATGGGTGCTGAAGAAAACGGTTATTTCACCGAGGAAAATTCCGTCGATGTCGTCATAAGCCGCAATGCGGGGGCAAAGAGCGAACGGCTGAAGCAGATCATGGAGGTCGTCACCCGCAAGCTCCATGAGGCGGTGAAGGAACTCGAGCCGACGCAGGAGGAGTGGATGGATGCGATCCTCTTCCTCACGCGCACCGGCCATACCTGCACCGACTGGCGGCAGGAATTCATTCTGCTGTCGGACGTGCTCGGTGTTTCGATGCTGGTCGACGCGATCAACAATCGCAAACCTACCGGCGCCTCGGAAAGCACCGTGCTCGGCCCGTTCCATGTCGCCGACGCGCCGAAATTGCCTATGGGCGCCAATATCTGCCTCGACCACAAGGGCGAAGACATGGTCATCAGCGGCCGCATACTGGATACCGACGGCAAGCCGATCGCGGGCGCCGTTCTCGATGTCTGGCAGGCCAATGACGAAGGTTTCTATGACGTGCAGCAGCAGGGCATTCAGCCGGATTTCAATCTGCGCGGCGTCTTCCGAACGGGTGAGGACGGGCGCTACTTGTTCCGCGCGGTCAAGCCCAAATATTATCCGATTCCCGATGACGGACCGGTTGGGCAGATGCTGGGCGCGCTCGGCCGTCACCCCTACAGGCCGGCGCATCTGCACTACATCATCAAGGCGGAAGGGTTCGAGAAGCTCGTCACACACATCTTTGATCCCGACGATCCCTATATCCGTTCGGACGCGGTGTTTGGCGTAAAGGAGAGCCTTCTCGCCGACTTCAGATTGACTGAGGATCCCGCGCACGCCAGGGAACTCGGCTTCGAGGGGAAATTCTGGCAGGTCGAGCACGATTTCGTGCTGGCGCCAGTTAATTCTTAGTCGGGACAGGTGGTTGCCGCTTCGACCAAAGGTGTCTCGTCGTCGCAAAGGGCGTCAATGGCATGCGGCTGCCGGTTGGCGCTGAGAGACTGATATTCCTCGGAATATGCTGGAAAAGTTCAGGCTTCTTTCGACGCATTCCGAAGCCGTTGATGCCGGCCTCGTTGAGGGGCGGCGGCGGATGCATCGTCCGTGTCCGCCGTCTCTTTGGCCATCCGCGAGGCGCGCCATTGGGCCGGGGTCAATCCCAGATGCTGCTTGAAGGCACGCTGGAAGGCAGCTTCAGATCGATAACCGGCCAGATCGGCTGCCGCAGCGGTCGATGTCGTCTGCACCCGCAGCGCATTCGCAGCGAGCGTGATGCGAACGTCCTGGAGAAGGTCGGTAGCGGAGCGGCCCAAACTGCTCTGGAAGTAGCGCGCCAAACTTGCACGAGACAAGTTGCAGAGGCTTGCAAGTTTCGAAAGCGTCCATGGGCGGGCGGGTTCGAAGAATATCGCGTTGATCGCAGGAGCGAGCCTGACATGGCTTGCGAGGGCGACCAGCCCGAGTGGTGCGTCATGGGATTGACTTGCCAGCCGGAGCGCCAGCGTGAACAGCGCTGCTGAGAACGCATTCAGCATCGCCTGACCGCCAATCCCCTCGACGTTCGCCTCGGCCCGCATGAGCGCCACCAGGGCCTCCATCTGTCGGCGCGTCACGGATTGTGGTGACGTCGCTGAGTTAGACGTTCCCCGTACGACCATCCGGGAACGCAGGTAAGTCCCCAGCAGTCGGTCATGCGGTGAGGCAAGCACGAAGCGGCCACAAAGCATGTCCAGCCGTTCGCCTTGGCCGGCATTCTCGCTGATCACCACATTCAGCCCTTGCCTCTGCGTCGCCTTCCCCGGCTCGGCGCCGCTGCCATCGGTCAGAACGTGAGGCGCTCCAGCGGGAACCAGCAGAATGTCGCCGGGCGTGAGACGTTGTTCTCTGTTGCCGTCACTATCATTCAGCCATGCCTCGCCGCTCAATATCACGTGATAAACGATGTCCTGGACGGGGCCTTGTTCATAGGCAACCCGCCAAGGTGCACCGTAAAGGCAGTGAAGCTCCAGCTTGCCGGTGACCGGCATCATTTCGAGTAGACGACTGAGCCAATCGATGCCTTGTGACATGTCGATCCCTTCAAGATGAGTCGATCGAGCATGAATATGAGCTAAATCGGCATTAATCAAATCACGCCGTCATTATAACCTGCTCCTATCGTCATTGCAGAAGCAGATCGCCTTCGAAGCGCTCGGCTGCTGCCAGCTCACGGAGAGTCCCATGCCTGATATTGAGAATTTCGACACTCTGATCCTTGGCAGCGGCCAGGGCGGTAAATTGCTCGCTTGGCACCTGGCTCGTTCCGGTCAGAAAGTTGCGGTTGTCGAAAGAAGGTGGGTCGGCGGTTCTTGCCCGGCGGTCGCCTGTCTGCCCAGCAAAAACGAGATCTGGAGCGCGCGAGTTGCTCATCTGGTTCAGCACGCGGCCGAATTCGGTACCGCGACCGGACCAGTCAGCGTCGATATGGCAGCCGTCCGCCGGCGCAAGCAAGCGATGGTCGATCGGGAGATCGCGTTTCACCTTGATGCCTATAAGGCAAGCGGTGCCGAACTCATCATGGGGGAGGGAAAGTTCGTCGAGCCGAAGACCATCGAAGTCAGCTTGAACGATGGCGGTCAGCGCAGGCTTTCCGGCAATCAGGTGGTGGTGAATGTCGGCAGTCATGCTGCGATACCGGATATCCCTGGCCTGCCGGCAGCGCGCGCAATGACACATATCGAGGCTCTCGAGCTCGACTATCTGCCGTCTCATCTGATCGTGCTCGGAGGTGGCTATGTGGGTATTGAAATGGCGCAGGCATACCGCCGCTTCGGTAGCCGGGTGACCATTATCGAACCATCGCAGCGGTTGATGGCTCGGGAGGATGCCGACGTCGCCGAGGAGATACAGCGCATACTTGCCTCAGAAGGGATCGAAGTCGTCCTGGGCGCCAGGCCGACACAGGTGCGGGGCTTGTCTGGGGATGCTGTTGTTGTCGAAATTCAAACCGACGCCGGGAACCGGACCGTCGAAGGCAGCGACTTGCTGGTGGCTGCCGGTCGGGTTCCAAACACGGCCGACATCGGACTTGAGAAGACCGGTGTCGAACTGGATACTCGCGGATTCATTCGCGTCAATGAACGTCTGGAAGCTACGAAAGACGGCGTCTGGGCGATCGGCGAGTGCGCCGGCAGTCCGCAGTTTACGCATGTGTCTGTCGATGATTTCCGGATCGTTCGCGACAACATGGCGGGAGGCAACCGTCGCACCGACGCTCGCCAGATCCCCTATGTGATGTTTACGGATCCTCCGCTTGCCCGTGTCGGCATGAGCGAAAGCGAAGCCCAGCGCCTGGGCATCGCCTATCGGGTCGCGACACTGCCCATGGGAAATGTGCTGCGCACCGAAGCAACCGAGGAGACGCAAGGCTTCATGAAAGCTATTGTAGGCGCGAATGATGATCGCATCCTGGGTTTTACGATGATCGGCTCCGAAGCCGGAGAGGTCATGGCCGTGGTTCAAACGGCAATGATGGGCGGACTGCCCTATACTCAGCTTCGCGAAGCGGTAATCGTGCACCTGACGATAGCGGAAGGCCTCGGCCCGCTTTTTGCTGGAATTCGCTCGCTGAAATAGTTGATCAGGGCGTTCTTGGCGCAGGAGAATGCATCACACCATCATCGGTCTTGCGCTCTCACCGGTCGGCCAGTCCGACCGGTCGGGTGAGCCTCGGGCCGATGCATTTGCGCTTATCACGGGGTCACGCGTCGAGCCGCGGGTATGCAGGAAAACAGGATTGGCTTGATGGATCTGAGATATATGCCCAGCCTTAGGAGAGGTTCATTTCACGATCTGATAGCAAAACCCCGAAACTCATTTCCAGGTCTTCACTAAATAGCCTTCCGTCGATGCGCTGCGCACCTATCGCTCGTTTTCTGTCGTCATGCCTTTCCGCCGATAGCAGCAAACTTTACGCCAGGCGCAAATCAACCAGTGGATGCAGCTTTTTCAAATTCGGAAGCGATTTTGCTTGCCAGGGATATTGGTTGGTGCCTTTCACAACGAGCTGAAGCTCGTCCATTTTCCTGGCCTCGATTGTCAGTTTGGCAAGCAGGTTTATGCCGGAAGAGTTGAGGAACTCGAGGCCAGTCAAGTTGAATATTACCTGTTTGTGACCTCCATGGAGCAGCCCCAGTATCATCGAATGAATAGGCGCGTAGGCGTCGGGTCCTGCCAGCCGAAATACACCATCTAGATATACTTCGTTGTTTTCAGCCCATACACGGAAGTTTTCGTCCCTGATTTCCATTTTTCGCTCACAGATTGGAGGAGGGCGGTAAAGCCACCAAGGCTGTCGTCGTCAGTTTGAATTCGTCCTCGTCGGCCTCTTCGAATGCCCACGCCATTTTTGCATCATAATCGCTTAAGAGGGTGAGCAAACCCAAACCGGAGCCACTCCCTTCGGATATGGCATTGCTTTCGATTCGTTCCAGAAGGAGTTCACCAGGTTCCGTCGAGCGAAGTCGGTGCAGCAGTTGCTGCAGACGAGATGACGATGCGCCATCGATGTTGTTCGTTATCCTCATGAAAAAGCATCCGTCGGATATTCCGGCTTCGATGAGGATTTCTCCTGGCCGTCGAAATTTTACGGCATTTTCGATCAGCTCGTTGCTGAGATAGCCGATGTCGTGATGGGCTTGCGTGTAGTCTCTCTTCGAGTGGGAATAGGGCAGCGCCATAACTTCTGCGATAAAGTCCGAAGTCATGCCCGAATGTTTCCACCCGAGTTGAAGCGGTCCGTCGTGCAAGGTCAGACGCGTGCTTGCATCCAGGTTCTCACCTGCAAGAGTTTCGATTCCATATAACGTCGGTGTCATGCATCACCTGTGTCGTACTGCGAGAAGTGTGATGTCGTCATGGATCTTATGTGACCCGATAAAGTGCATTAATGCCGCCACGATTCCGGAGACGACTTTGTCGGCACTTTCGTTCTTGACGCGAAGTGCCTCGTGGCACAGACGTTCAATGCCAAACAGTTCTCCAGCATCGTTCTCGGCCTCCGTCACGCCGTCTGTGTGGAGAAGAATGAGGTCGCCCTTCTCGAACGTTATCCTGCGCGTCTTGATGAACTCGGAAATGTCGGCCTGCAGCCCGATCGGTATTCCCAGATCCATCGTATCAATACGCTCGATCTCACCGTTCGTCCGTATAACGATCACCTCTTCGTGCTGGCCGGACAGGATCATTTCTTTTCCATCGTAATCAAGGAACGCCAAAGTGAGGTGCTTGTCGATCTTGGTTCTCACGATATTCTTGAAAAGCGCACTATTAAGGTCGGTGAGAAATTTGACTGCATCGGCATTGCCTGCCTCCTGCAGCGCGCGGGCGACCGACTGAACCATTAACATCAAGACTCCGCTTTCGAGCCCGTGCCCGGCGACGTCGCCAATGCCGATTTTCAGGCGATGGCCGCTTTTCAAAACATCGTAATAGTCGCCACCGACCTCCTCGGCGGGTCTCATATATGCCGCTATTTCCAGCGCCTGCACTTCGTCGAGCTCCTGATGCAACGGCAGCACCATCAGCTGGATTCTCTCGGCGACGGCCAGTTCCGTCCCAAGCCGTCGATTTTCTCGCTGAAGCTGAGCGTTCAACGTGGAAATCTCTTCCTTTGCATCCTCGATCTGCGCCGTTCGCTCCTCGACGAGTTGCTCGAGATTTTCGGTGTGAAAGCTGATCTCTTCGGCCATCCTGTTGAATGCTTCCCCGGCCTCGCCAACCTCGTCTCTGCTGGTGATGGCAACCCGTACCGAGTAATCCTTCGTCTGGATCCTTCTCGCGGCATCGGCGAGAGCACTGATACCGCTCGTTATTCGCTTTGATGCTGCAAGCACCGCGATGGTGACGATTGCCAGCGACATCGCGATTGCCAGGATCTGATAGAGCACGATGCGGTTCGTGGCCTCGGAAATCTTGGCTTGCGCCGCATACAGGGAAGCGTCGATTTCCCGCTCGGGGACGACCAGGACGAGGGACATCGCCTCTTGACGGACCGGGCCGCTGGACCAGAGATTGGTCGCAGGGAGTTTCTTCACGATCACGATGTAGGGAACTTTTTGCCCGTTTCGTTCCAACAACAGGTGTTGGATGCCCTGTTCGCGGTCCAGGGCCATTTTCGCAATTTCGGGCTGTGAACTTCCCTTCAATGACCGCTCCAGCCCAGTCACGCCTGTTCCGCTCGCATCGCTCGCGGATCGCAGGCCTAGAGTTTCCTCGCCTGTATGGTTGATCGCGACGACGTTTCCGTCGGACATTGCGAGAAGACCAAACCCGGATTGGGCCACTTTAACGTTTTCAACGGTCTGCGCGAGTTGGTCGAGCGTGATGTCCGCGCCAGCGGCGCCGGCGACGTCCTTCCTGTCGGCTGTCCATAGGGGATGAAAGAAACTCACGATGAGCTTCCCGGTAATCGCATCGGTATATGGCGCTGTCTGCGTGATATCCTCTGCGACCGGCCGCGAATTCATATTGGCGGCCCAGCCCTGCCAAGACTCGTAGAGCCCGGGAAAAAAGAAGTGCCAGAAATTTTCATTGTTGTGACCGGGATAGAGACGATCGAAAGTCTGGGCTTGGTCCGTATATGGTGCGGTTCTGAAAATCGGCCTTTCCTTCGGGCCAATGTAATACATCTGGAGCTTGGAAGAACCGTGCTGCAGCAAACTCGGCGCTACGATGTCGAGAACCGCACTCGTCTGGATGTCGGCTTCGACATCAGGTCTGGGACTGTGGTCGGGCCTCAGCAGGTAGCCCCAGACACTCACAACGGAGACCGAGCCCGGAGCGTTTTGAGACCAGTTGCCCTTCTGGTCATAAGCGAGGTTCACGGCGCCGGGAGAGGTTCGGGCGATTGCTGCGCCGACGTCGGAATTGCGCTGCGGATTGTCGATTTGTGCCTGAAGCACGCCAGCCAACTCGCCAACATCGCTGTGGACCTGCCGAAACAACAAACTGACCTGGGCAGCGGTGGAGTCGGCATATGTCACGATATATTCCTGGCTTGCCGCCTCGAGTCCTTGCCCGACCTCCAGCGTCGCGTCGCGTGAAAGCCGTTGCACATTCCAGAGTGCCAATCCTCCGCTCACCAGCAGATCGAACAGGACTGCTCCGCCGACGACCAATATGAACTTTGCACGGAACGAGCCCAGCTTTATCGGTCTTTTCGAAAATCTCCCGCCCATCATGCTGGCTTTCGGCCGGACGCCGCCCAGATCGGCCAGCCCGCATAGCCTTTCGGATGAAGGGCCGCGAAAACGTGGTCTTTAAACCCCTGCCTGAACCTGCGAATGAACTCCGGCGTATCCCCCCGCCGGACAGCCATCTGGCCTGCATAGACGTTTTCCCAGGCTTCGATGATGTCGGCGAAGTCCTGGGGATCGCCGTCGAGGTTCGTTACCATGAAAGCATCGACCTTGATCGCGTCAAAGCCGGCGTCGGCAAGCAGGTGGCGGCTTTTCGGCCCCATCTCGACATCCATGTCGAAGTAGCTGAACAATTTGGCGACTTCTTCATATGTCCACCTGATCGTTTCCGCATGCGGCTCACCCAGGCAATGAGAGTTTTTCTCGTTGGTAATATAGACGCGACCGCCGGGCTTGCAGATGCGATAGAGCTCGCGCAGCAGCATCTCCGGACGATCGAAAATCTGGAGGGAATGCCGGCACGTCACAAAGTCGAATTGATTGTCCCGAAGCAGCATCTGGGACGCGTCGCCATAAGTGTATTCAATTTCTTTCAAATCGAAGTCCGCAGCCACTCTCCGGGCGTATTCCAGGCTGCGCACCGAGTGATCGAGCGCAACAAGGCGGGACGGCTTGAATTCCCGTTGAACCAAGGCTGCGAAATCACCAATCCCGCAGCAGATGTCCGCAACAGCGAGACCGCTACGCAGACCGTGACGAGGCAATAGTTCCTTCTCATGCCTCCATGTCATTTTGGTCTGAGTACGGAGAATGGGAATGAACGCCTCGTCCTCCACGAAGCTCTGACCCGGATAAAATGCCGAGTCATAAACCGCCACTGTCAAGTTGGCGTGGTGTTTTGCCAGCTTTTCAAAAACCGGGGTCGACCATTCCATCACGCTTGAGGTTACAATGACGATCTTCCGCTCCGGCCTCGTCCGGCAGCTTTCCGCAAGGATATCTGCCAGGGCCGAAAAGGCGGTCATGTTGATATGCGTCAGACGTTTGACATTGAGGTAGACGACCCCGCTGTACCTCTCCAGACTTTGCTGCACCAGCGACAGGGCATCGGCAATTTCTGCAGCACGTTCTGGCCGTATCTTGCCGGACAGGACCACCTCCTGGTTTGTCGGGTCAAAAAGAACCGAGAAGGGCGCTGCGTGGTTCATCGAAAATCCTCGGCCAAGGGAAAATCCGCGACGATCTTCGTGCTCCGCACACCGTCCGTCTCGATCCGGATCGCTGTGCGAAATATTGTAGCCAAATCTTCTAGCAGCGCCGTCGTGCCGGCCGTGGACACCTTGCCGTCTCCTGCTTCAACGACGAGGTCAGGCCGGGCCTCGATCAATCTCGTCTCTGTGTGACGGCCACCGGACATATCCTGATACGGGAGTTCAATTGTCAGGCGATTTGTCGTTGCGTTTCGATGGAGGCTGAAACTCATCAAACCTGATTGACCCGACCAGCGGAAAGCAAGCTCAACAAGTTCGTTCGCCGCGACCGAAAGAAAATTCGAATATCGGGCGGGATCGCTCTGGCCCTGGCCAAGGATATCAGCGAGATATTCGGTAATTCTGTCGCAAAATCTCCATTCGGATTTCACCAGCGCGACGTCCATTTCCAGCGACAGCATGAGGGCGAATGGATGGTGATCGATGCTTGATGCTATCTCTTCCAATACATCCTCCGTTGTATCTGGATGGCGCTTGCCGTCCTTGAAACGCGCCGCAACGCTCGCACTCACGATGTTGCGCGGCTTTGAGATGTTGTCGTCCGATGGATAAATTCGCTGATCGCCGCGATCGGCAGCGGTCTGCTGACCAAATAGCCTTGCAGCCTGTCACATCCCGCTTTGCGCAACCATTCCGCCTGCTGTTCCGTCTCAACCCCCTCGGCGGTTACGCGCATGTGGAGGCCATGAGCGAGCTCAACGACACAGCGGACGATTGCCTGGCTTTTGAAATCGCTCTCGAGATCCGTGATGAAATACCGATCGATTTTTATCGTGTCGAAAGGGAATGTCTTTAGATAACTGAGGGATGAATACTCTGTCCCGAAGTCGTCGAGGGCGATTCTGATGCCGAGCACATTGAGAGTATTGAGGGTGTCGATGTTGTTGACGGTTCGCTCGAGCAGAACGCTTTCGGTTATTTCGAGCTCAAGGCGATCCGATGGAAATCCGACAAGATCCAGCGTTTGAGAAATCCGATCGGTAAGGCCATTTGTCAGGAATTCAGCCGCCGATACATTGACGGCGACGATGTAGTTCTGGGGCCAGTTCATCGCTTCCCGGCAGGCCTGTTCCAAAACCCATGCACCTATTTCCGGCATCAAGCCATCTGCTTCGGCCATCGGAATGAAGGTGCTTGGAGGAATACTTCCGAGCAAGGGGTGGTGCCACCTCAGAAGCGCTTCGAAACCGACGATGGTACTGGCCTCCACGATCGGTTGGTATTCCATCGAGAATTGGTGTTTTGCCAAGGCCATTCGAAGGCTGCGGCGCAGCAGTTCGCGCTGCTCCAGCAATTCAAGCATTGAAGGATCAAACGATTTTGCGCGACCGCGACCTTCTTTCTTCGCCGCGTAGAGTGCGACGTCGGATGCCTTCATAAGTTGCTCGGGACTGGCGCCATCCGGTGGGGCGGTCGAGACACCAACGCTGCTACCGACAAACACCGCGATGCCATCGATAGTGAAGGGTTTTTGAAATTCCGAAACAATGGCTTCCGCCAGTTGGTGACCCTTGAGCGGATGTCCCGGGCCCATGGAGATGACCATGAATTCGTCACCCGCGAGGCGATAGGCCCTGTCGTCTTCCGCAAGGCATCCTTGAATACGGCTGGCAGCAAGTTGAAGAAGCTTGTCCCCGGCCGGATGCCCCAGCGTGTCGTTCACGGGCTTGAAGTCGTCGAGGTCAAGCTGCATCAGAGACAAGGTCTCGCCGGAGGCAATTATTTCCGTCAACGACGTTGCGAGATCCTCGCCAAACTGGCGTCGATTGGGCAGGCCCGTCAACGGATCATGGGTGGCCAGATGCAGTAGGGTTGCCCGTTCGTCATCAAGGCGATCGCCGGATCGAACAACGGCGTACATATTGCCGATCTGAAAGATGGTCAGTCGTTGCGAACCAGGTTTGCTGACATTGACCGATAATCGCAGGGATTGGACGCCTTCGCCCATTGACTGGAGTGCCTGAGTGGTTGCCGATTTGTCCAGCTCAGGAAAATGCTCCCACAGCGACATCGCGGGTGTAAGCGCGGCGGGCAGTTCATCGCCCGGCAAATTTCCAATCGGATTGAAATCGCGGTCAAAGAACAAAAGCCTATCGATCGGACTCGAGGCATGTTCCTGTCTATTTTCAGGAGCCGTGCCTGCGGCACGAGCTTTACGCATGTCTGAGCTCTCCATGGTCGAATTTCCCTGAGAACGATCACCGCAACTGAACGCCGCCACAATATATGTATGAATTTTCTAATTTAGGTAGCGATGATTAAAAATGTTCAAATCTCCTTCCACGCGAACAACACAACCTTCGGCAGGCGTGTCAATCGCCGTGCCGTCCTCAATATATATCTAAAAGTGTAGCTGTGCGAGAGAGCTAAGTGCGTAGTCTCAGAATATGGAGTGGCGTCATCGACGCTGAGCCGTAGGAAAGGGGATGTAGTGGTCTCGTTCTGGTCCGCCGCCGTCCCGAGGAGGAGATTGAAACGGGATTTCCGCTAGCATAGATCGGCTGGCAAGCGGGATCTTGGACCGCACCAATAGGGTAAGCAAGGCCTCTGTCTAGAAGTTAACTTCAACTTCTCGAGGTCTTGGCCAGCATCTCGCTCAGCGTTGCTGCCGAGAGCATGGCTTCCGCCAAAAGCTTCTTGAGCTTCTGGTTCTCTTCCTCCAGCGCTCGCATTTTTTTGGCGTAGAGACTGACATTACCGAATTGCAGGGACTGCCACCGATAGAAGGTCGGCTCGCTGATACCATACCTGTGGCAGACATCCGCTACCGTAACCCCGGCCTGGTGTTCCTTCAGAATGCCCGTAATCTGGTCGTCATCGAATTTTCTCTTGCCCATCACCGGTCAGTCCTCGCGAAATGCTCTGTTGAAACTGTCGAGGAGTGGTCTGACGGCATAGAGCGCCACGCTGCTTTGGCCCGTTTCTATCAGTGTCTGTGCGGGCATGCCGGCGACCAGTTCGACATTTCTCATTTTCGCCAGCCGCTCGTCCGTTACACGGATCGTTGCGGCAAAATAGGGCTGGCCGCTCTGCTGATCGATGAGACGGTCGGCCGATACATATTCGACACGACCTTTCAGGAGCGGGACGCGCCGCTGATTGTAGGGAAGGAGGTGAACCTGTGCCTCGAGCCCCGCACGGACGAGGTTCATGTCTTCCGGTCTGACGTGGACGGACACGATGAGGCGATCGGAGCGCGGCAGGAGATCGACGAGCGGTTCGCCCGCGCCGACCACGCCACCGGCCGTGTGGATGCGCAGGTTCATGATCGTTCCATCTTCTGGAGCCCGGATATCTGTTCTTGCAAGCTGGTCGTCGATCGCCCGCAAGCGCTCGCGCAATTGCATGATCCGGCTTTCCGTATCGCGCATGCCCTGGGCGACTTCGCTCAACCGGTCGCTCTCAAGCTTTGCGATATCGGCCTGGGACTCGCTGATCACCTGGTATGCGCGAGAGATCTGCGCCTCGACCTGCCCCTCCTGGCCATCGAGATCTGCCTTTTCCCGCTGGAGGTTGAGAAGCCTGCTCTTTTTTTCCAGTCCCTTGGCGTTGAGGGTCGTAACCTGATCCATCTCCTCGCTCGAGATTGCGGTTCTGCCGGCCAGTGCCGCCTTCTGCGCGCCAAGTCCGGCGATTTCCTGCCGCACCTGCGCGATCTTTTCATTGGCGATCTGGATTTCCGCCTGCATGACCCGGCGGCGGGCTTCGAAGATTTTCTGCTGCCCGGTCAGGATTGCGCCAACCGAGGGATATCTCTCCATTGCTGCCCCGAGATCCCCGGGATAGGTGACATGGTCGGCGCCCGTCTGTTCCGCGAGCAGGCGCGCACGGCTTCCTTCGGCGTCCCAAAGTTGCCCTTGAATGCTGTCGCGCTCCGAGCGGAACTTGGTATCGTCGAGCTCTATCACGATCTGCCCGCCCATGACCGCATCGCCGTTTTTGACGAGGATCCGCCGCACGATCCCGCCTTCCAAATGCTGAATGGTCTTGCGGCTGGTTTCCGGTTCGATAACCCCGGATGCAACCGCAGCGCTTTTCAGCGGCGCCAGAACCGACCAGATACCCAATCCGACGATGAAGACCAGGATCAAAAGGTTGCCCGTCCAGACAACGCCTCTGAGCCCGGGCATGGGCGAGGGCGGCGCGGGCCCGCGCTGTTTCGGATCGATGATCGGGAAGGAGCCTGCCTGTCGCCTGGCTGGCGCTGTCGATCGGTGAGCCAACCGCAAACCCGTCTTCGACAGGTCTGAAAATCTCGCCAGCGCTGCGTCCAACTGAACAAAGGTCACGGCCGCATCCTTCCCTATGTTCCTGTTCGAGATGGTGGCTGAAGATAGGTATCGTAGATACGGTCGCTGTCGCCGAAGGCAGCCACCGTCCCGTTGCGCATGATGGCAATCTTGTTGGTGACCGGCAGGATCCCCATCCGGTGCGTTATGACGATGACGGTCATCCCTCGGGATTTCATGCGCTCGATCGCCGTGAACAGCATGCGTTCGCCTTCATAATCCAGGCTCGAATTCGGATCGTCGAGAACGACGAGAGATGGATTTCCATAGGCTGCGCGCGCCAGTCCCAGCTGTTGGCGCTGAGCCCGAAGGAGCAGGTTTCCCCCTTCGCCGATATCGGTCTCGTAGCCCCGGGGAAGCCGCATGATCGCTTCGTGCAATCCGACCAGCTTTGCGGCGTCGATCGCCTTGCCGGGATCTCCTCCGTCCAGCCGACCGATCACATCCTTGATCGCTCCGCCGAAGAGTTCGATGTCCTGGGGCAGGTATCCGACATGGCGGGTTCCCCCGCAAAGGCGCAGGGTCGAGATATCCACGCCGCCGAGAAGAACACATCCGCTCGTGGCCGGCACGACGCCGGCTATGACGCGACCGAGCGTTGATTTTCCCGATCCCGACGGACCAATCAGCGCTACGCAATCGCCAGGTGCCAGGCGCAGGGTGATCCCGGTCAATATCGGCCGATCGGCGAATGGCCTGACATAGCTGACATTATCGAGCACAAGGCCGTTAGGCTCCGGAACCGGCACTATTCTCCCATCGTGTTCCGAGGCAACTGTTATCAGCATTCTGTTCAAGCGATTGAAGGCATTGCGCGCAAACGTGAAGGAGCGCCATGCCCCGATTGCGCCCTCGATTGGCGCAAGCCCGCGCCCGAGCAGCAGGCTCGCAACGAAGATGATGCCGGGACTGCCGCTGTTTACGAGCACCAGCCATGTCGCCGATCCCATCATTAGGATCTGCGCGAGCGTGCGGATCGATTTGGAGAAACCAAGAATGATTTCTGTCCGATGCATCGCGACGTCCAGCGCCTTTCTTCCCATTTCTGCATCGCGATAGACGATCTGTGCAGCGCCATCCTGCATGCCCATCGCCCTGATCACCTCGATGTTCTTGAGGGCGGTCGCAAATCGGATATAGCTGCTCGAAAGCGCAAAATTGGCCTGGGTAAGCGGCTCTTTCGTCGCCACTTCCGTCAGGAACGCAAACAGCAGAAGTGCAACTGCGCTCAGAAGACCGATGGTCCCGAGCAGCGGATGAACGAGAAAGAGCAGCAGCAGGAATACTGGCGCCCAGGGAACGTCGAAAAAGAGGGAACTGGCCGGTGAATCGAGAAACTGGCGCAATGCGGCCAGGTCCCGGTAGCACTCCGTGGCGGCTCCCGTATCGGCAAGAGTGGCATATTCGAATGATGCGGTGAGCACCATGGGCCGCAGCCTGTGGTCCAGCCAGCTGCCGATGCGCGAAAGAGCTGCCCTGCGCACGATATCCAGCATCGACCCGACCAGGACGGCAACGGCGATGATCAGAGTCAGCATCAGCAGTGTGTCGGCGCTCCGGCTCGACAAGACCCTGTCATAGATCTGCAAGAGATAGATGGAAGGCGCAAGAAGAAAGAGATTGTATCCGCAGCTATAGAGGAAGACCAACCCGAAGGCCCCGGCGCAAGCTCGGAGCGCAACAACGAGGTGGGTCTGCGGGCGCAATGGTTTTATGGAAATCGTTGCCATTATCAGATCTCGCTGCATTTGATACTGACACGAAGAGGCTGCTTGCCGGTTCAGCAATACAGGAGGGTCGCCAGCCGAAGCCGGCGACCCTCAGAGCATTGAGTTCACGAGCCGAGATGGCTGACGTCGATATGGCCGAAGGCGTTTATGAAATGATCGAGAGCATTGTTCACCGTCGTCGTTTCGGGATTTGTGTGAACCACTGCTGACGAGATGTCCCCGCCGAGAGCGTTGTTACCGTTGCCGCCGTTGCCGCCGACGCCTGCCAGGATGGTGGCATGCTGATCGGCCACGAGCTGGGTATACTGTGTTGCAGTCGTAGCCGCATTCACCGTAGCCGTATCGCCGCCGCTCGTGTTTCCTTGGCTGCCGTTGGAAGTAGCCGCTCCCCCTGCGCCGCCGGCGCCGCTGGTGAGCGATGCCAGGAAGCCGTTCTGGGCCTGGCTGAAACCGCCGGGTCCACCGCCGCCAGCGTCCCAATCTGCCCCCTGCCAAACGTGATCGCCGTTGTGCAGATGGGTATCTGCCCCGTAGACCGTTTGAACGGGATCTACATAAGCAACCGGGTTGTAGTCGATATTGCCATGGTTGATGCCATCGCCGCCGTTGCCGGCATTTGCGTCACCCGCATCAGGGTTGTGGAGATAGATCGTGTCAGACAATTGTGGAATAGGCATTGATATCACTCCTTCTACTTCGTTTACTTCGTTTCGTCCGAGTTCCTTCTACGGCTTTTCCCTACGGTGTGGGTATTCAGGAAGCCACCGCCAGCCAATACAACCGCGTGCAAATATTGCCTGCGATTTAAACTTTAAACTATCTAGATATTCGGAGACGTTCTTTTGGATGTATACTTATATTCTGCGCGACGTTATTTGGTGTGAACTTGGTCACATGGCGGGAGATGGTATTGTTATGATCATGTCTGTGTCCTCCCGCTTTTCGAGGCACAGGCCATCAGAAGGAGCCGGCTCTGTTGCAGGGTTCTCATCAGGCTGCGCCCCGCAAATGCGCCCTTTTCCCGCGCTGAGAGACTCTCATGAGCGGCGGCGCGAGCGCAGTGCAGGATGCCGGGCCTCCAACCGGAAGGCGGATCCGACGCTGGCAAACTCGCTTAACGAGCGCCGCCTCCATCACAGCCAAATGGCTACAGAACCAGCCGATGGGATGTAGCCGAATTGCAGGCTCCGCTTTTCGTCCGTTCAGATGCACAATACCTGAGCAATCCAGGGCCTGAACAATTCAGCCTGCATCCGCTGCACGCTCGTTGGCCGTGCGGTTGTCCGCGGAATGGAGACGGTAATGACGGAAACTCGTCCCTTATCGGAAGACCTGCCCAAGTCGGGCTCCGATCAAAACCTCGCCCCCAACGTGGCCGCGGGGCATCTGGCATTGGTGCCGACCTGGCTTCCATTGGATGTCGCCTCCGGTCCAGGCTATAGCTCAGCCGGCGGCGGCGGTGATGGAATAAGCGACGGCGTGATCAGCAGCAATGCATTGGCCGTCTTCATGCCGTCCAATGCCGCTATTACAGGACCGCATTCGAGTGCCGAGGCCTTCCAGGGCAATGATGCGCTCATCAATCAGCATCCCACCGAAATGGCCGGGATAGGCGGGAATGGCGGAAGCGGCAACGTTGCCATCGGCAGCGGCGAGGGCGCCAGTCATGCCGGCAGCGGCGGCATGGGGCTCTTCTACGGCGGGCTCGTCAGCACCGAAACCGCGCTCTTTGTTCCCGTCAACACGGCCGTGGCGGCAGGCCCCGGCGGGGAGGCTCACGCCCTGCAAACGAACAACGCACTTTTCCTGCAGGGCGCAACCCAGATCGGCGGTATGGGCGGCTCGGGCGGAGACCATAATGCTGCGGGCCATGACTCGCTGAGCCCGGGAACGTCACTGACATTGAACGGCGACTTTTATGCGGGCCACGGCGGCAATGGATATTTCGTCGGCAGCATGGTCGACATAAGTATTGCCATATTCTCTCCGATCAACATCGCCATCGGCGCCGCAGGCGGCTCGGCTGAGGCTCATCAGACAAACAATGTCATTTTCGATCAGGGCGCCATGCAGATCGCCGGCATCGGCGGCAATGGCGGTGGCTTCAACCTGTCGTCGGACACGATCTTCACCGGCAACCATGCGGGCGGAGGCGGCGGGACCGGATCGTCGACCGGCAGCATGGTCGACGTCAATTTCGGCTATTTCCATCCCATCAACATTGCCGTTCCCGCCGGCGGGACGGCGGACGCGCAACAGGTCGATCATGTTCTCTATGACCAGCATGCGCTCCAGATGGCTGGCATCGGGGGGCATAGCGGAGAGGGCAACCTCACGGACGCACATTCGGCTCTCGTAGACGACATTCTAGGCTTCATGCATAGCTAGCGTATTCCCACTAGTATTGCGGAGGCCAACTTCACGAGATGCTTCTGCTAGCCATATGTTGAACCGCTTCCTCCGCCCAGCCTTCGTCTCCCGGGCCGGCATGGCACGAAACAGCCGCGTCGGTGAGGGGCGCCACCTCCCACGATGACCTTACCCGCATTGTCATGTATTTCGGCCCCCCTGAGGCCGCTGCCTCCGGTTGGCCTTTGCCGGTTCTGACGCAGCGCTGCCTGTGTGAAAACGCTGAATTCCGGTATCGGCGCGTTCAATGGCCCCTAGTTATTCAGTAATCATAACGGGTTACCGGCGATCTACGGCTTTTGTCGCTTTTTGCGCTGGTCGTCTTGCTGTCGAAGTCTACGGCTATTTTGAACCGAGATATGGGATCAAGGCCGGGCCGATCGGCAGCTCGTTCTATC
Source organism: Sinorhizobium sp. B11 (assembly GCA_039725955.1). Taxonomy (NCBI): domain Bacteria; kingdom Pseudomonadati; phylum Pseudomonadota; class Alphaproteobacteria; order Hyphomicrobiales; family Rhizobiaceae; genus Sinorhizobium; species Sinorhizobium sp. B11. The sequence continues at coordinate 867,086 of CP091033.1, read as the reverse complement.
AAACGGCTCTTTCCCGAATGGATCCATAACAGATCGCCTGCTTTTTCAGTGCCTTTTGCAAGTTTGTTGACGCGCTTTCCATACGTGAATTCGGCTAAAACTGGAAGGTGTGCAGCGCCAAGTCGATTCAACGCTCCTCTTAGATAAGCTTTCAAAACTGTTCTACATGTCTAGTTTTCTCTCGCCCGTATCTCATAGACTATAAGAATTATCATGAGAGATCAGACTATTGTTATCGAGAATACACTCGTTTTTTCTCATGACATGAAGCGAGAACAGGAATAATGTGAGCGGCTGTTGGGTTGCAAATCTTCTGGGGAGCACGAAAGTGTCCGACAGTGCTAAAACTAAGCGCCGTATGGGGCGCAATGCACCAACTGTGATCATAATCGAACATTCTACACTGGCACGCACCACCGTGGTGAAACTGCTTGAGCATGAGCTCGCCGGGTGGAACTTTATCGATTTGATCTCGACTGAGAGTCTCGACAGGGCTCTTGGAGCTGAGGTGCGTTTGATTGCATTGGATTTGGCCGGCAGAAGCATTGAGAGCATCAGCCTGCGTGATGACCTTGCGGCAATTGCTGCACGTTTTCCTGAGGCTCCTGTCACGTTGCTCTCAAGTACGGATGACGTCTTCATAGCCCGTCAGGCGCTCACGATGGGTATCCGTGGCCTCTTCTCGACTTCACTCGGTATTGACATTGCTCTTGCCGGTCTCCGTCTTGTACTGGCAGGAGGAACATTTTTCCCGCAGCTGCTGGGAGCCGTTACGAACGGCCCGCAGCAGTATATTCCGGCCAGGAACGAGGCCGAGAAAAGCCTGGATGACAGGATGCAGTATCTGGCGATTGCCGATTTCACCCCCCGCGAGGCGGATGTGCTGGCAGAGTTGCAAAGTGGCTGCTCGAACAAGGTCATTGCGGGAAAGCTCAATTTGTCGGGGCATACGGTGAAGATGCATCTGCAGCACATAATGCGCAAGCTGCAGGCACAGAACCGCACCGAGGTGGTTGCTCGCCTGGTTCAAAGAGCCGCCGGCGGGCATGACGTCGCCCCGAGTTAGGCGATATTCCCGTAGCGGGGATATTCAGCTGCCTGTCCGGACATTGGTTCCAAGAGCGGGAACTCTGTCATCGCTGCTTGCACCAACAGCGCGGTGCCAATGGGTTCCAGCCTTCAGCCTGAGCGTCGGCGGCGGTCGAGGAACAGCAGCCAGGCCGTCCCGGCAAGCCCAGAGAAAGCGCCGACGACAGCCGTGCCGGAATAGCTGGTGATAGCGGTTCCGGCCGCAAAGAGCACGGCGCTCAGTCCGGCGCTGAGGAAGATGTTGACCGAGATCAGCGCGCTGCCAAGACCTGGCCGCTCAGCTATCAGATCCTGAAGATAGGTGATCGGGACGGAGATCAGCGAGGCTGCGCCTATGCCGCTGATGATGGTGAGGGCGTAGACATGCCAGGGTTGATCGGCAAAAGCCAGAAGCATCAGATAGATCGCATAGATCAATGCTCCAACGGCAAGAGCTGTGAGCTGGCTGACAATGCGCAGCATGCGTGACCATACGATAATGAAGACCACTTCCAGGAGTGCGACGATCCCCACGAGAATGCCGATATCGGCGACCGTGCCGTGGGCGGCACCGGTGACGACGAGGGGAAATATTGCGTCGTTGACATGCAGCGTGCTGCTGATCAGCGCGATCGCCATTACCCGACTGAATATCTTCGGAGAGATCACCTGGCCGAGAGCGGCGAGATAGGAGAGATGGTGCGTGGCAGCTCGGTCGGTGCCGCTTTGCCGCGGCAGCAGGATACCGATGAGGCCGACACAGACCAGACAGGATATGCAGGCAAACAGATAGGCCGGCAACATGGACGGCGAGGAGGAGAGCAGAACGCCCGTAAACCCCGGAACGAGCACCCAGGAAAGCGAAATCATCGCCCGTGTCCCGGAATTGACGGTCGCAATCTCGCCAGGCGCCATTCCTCTGGCTGCCGCGCGCACATTGGCAAAGAGCAACGAGTTCAGCGATCCATAGACCGGCAGCAGCAGGAGAGCGCTGAGAACAAAGATTTCCCGGGTCGGGAAAAAATAGACCGCACCATAACCGAGAATGCCGAATGTCGCGGCAACGAGCATCATCGTGCGGTATTCGCCGAGCCGGTCGGCAAGATTGCCGAAAAGAATGCTGACGATCACGTTGACGGCCGCTGCGGCAAAAATCAGCGCGGAGTAGACCCCGTTCGACAGGCCGAGTTCGACGATACCGACCACGGATCGATAAGGGTTTGTCGTCGCGCCGGCAAAACCGAACGTGAAGATGGCAATCATGCTCACCCGGATTGCAGGATTGCGGAAGACATCGGGGATCAGGCGGTTCATCGTCATCATCAGCAATGGTTTGGAGCGCATCTGCGAAGACGAGCAAAATTCCCGTCCTTGCAAGAATCGCCGTGGGTCAATGTCAGGCGCGCCAGCGGGGAGGGGCGCATTGGCCGTTTAGCCGAATTTCCTATTGAATGGAAAGGTCAGGCCGGTCGCGCCCGACATTTGCCAGGGGCAGGGGCGTCCACTGTCGGATCGATGACCGTGGCGCGCCGACTGCCTCTCGATTACCATGTTAAAGCGTTGGGCTTAGCGGCACGATCGCAGCAAACCGAGCCCAGTCCTTCGATGCCCTCGGCGTCCAGGCGGCTTCGGCAATGGCAGGCAGGCGGGGGAACACCAGCCGGTTGAAATAACCGCGCGACAGGAAGTGCTCCGACCAGATGCAGGCCTGGACGCCTTTCAGCTTGTGCTTCAATTCCTCGGGGAATTCGCCCGCAGCTTCATAGGCATATGTGTGAGCCGGCGGCACGGTGCCTGCCCAGCTCGCACCCGGTTCCTGGAAGGCTTCCGCCTGTACCATGTCGAGATAATAGGCCTGGCCCGGCGTCATGACGACATCATAACCCTGTTCGGCAAGCTCGATACCGACCTGCGGATTTTCCCAGGCCATCAGCAGGCTGTCCTTCGCGGCAACTCCGCCGCCATGAGCGACCTCGTTCCAGCCCGCAAGCTTGCGACCGCGCTTGTCAAGCATCGTCTTGATCTGCTTCAGGAAATAGGACTGAAGACCGAACGTGCCGGAAATGCCTTGTTCCGCCATCAGCTTCCTGGCAAGCGGCGAGGCGAGCCAGGAGCCGTTCGCCACTTCGTCGCCACCGATGTGGATGTAAGTCGAGGGAAAGAGTTCGACCATTTCGTCGAAGACCTTTTCCAGGAACTCGTAGGTCAGCGGCACTGCCGGGTTCAGCGCATTGTTCGGGTAGCCTTGGACGGAATGGTAGCTTTCCGGTGCCTCCTGTCCATCAGTCAGATCGGGCAGGGCAATCAGCGTCGCCGCATTGTGGCCGGGAATGTCGATCTCGGGAACCACCTCGACGTTGAGGGAGCTCGCATGCGCGACGATGTCTCTGACATCGTCCTGCGAATAGAAGCCGCCGACCGGCTCGGCTCCATTGCCGAGTTGTGGCAGCAGCGGCTCGTCCGGACCTCGCAACACGCCTGACGTCGTCAGCTGCGGATAGGCCTTGATCTCCAGCCGCCAGGCCTCGTCATCTGTCAGATGCCAGTGGAAGATGTTGAGCTTGAACCAGGCAAGAATGTCGATCAGCCGCTTGACGTCATCAACGGGATAAAACTGCCTGGAAACGTCGAGATGGCAGCCGCGCCAGCTATAGCGGGGGTGATCGGAAATCGTCCCCGAAACAGGAAAGCGGAATTTGCCCTTGGTGACGCGCGCACCGTTCAGCATCTGCGCGAGCGAGGTCAATCCGTACTGGCGCCCGGCGGAACCGGAATAGGAAAGTGTCACGCGATCGGCCGCGAACGTCAGCCGATAGGCTTCGGCGTCGAGCAAGGCGTCCTTGTTGAAGGTGAGAGCGCGGCCTTGCTGCGAGGCAACCAGATTGAAAACCGAATGATCGCTTTCGAAAAGGCGGCGCGTCAGGGAAATGCATGTTGATATCGCCGACAATTCGTCTGCGCTGGCGCCCTCTGGATAAAGGATGACCGGAAAACTATCGCCCGGCTTCGCATCGATCTCGGCCGGCCATGGCTGCAAGGCAAAGGGCAGGTCGAGCCGGCCTTCAGGCAGGAGCGCAGGCGGAGGCTCGCTCACTCGGCCTTCGAGAAGTAGATCGGAAACTGCAACCGGCACATGCTTTCCGGATGACAGCGTCAGATAGGCGGACTTGGCGCCGTCAGTGCAATGGCGCGCTGGGCGATGCAAGCCGGCGACGGTGAAGGTCCAGCTTTCACCGGCGGCGAGGGCCAACCCGGCCGGCGGCTCGAATTCGTGAAAATTGGCGTTGCGTCTCAGAAACGTGGCATTGCCGCACGCCGTGGCATCGATGACCCGGGTGAGGGAAGTGTAGACAAGCTTGAAACCGGAAAGTGCCGCGCCGGAGAGATTGAAAAGCGTGAAGGTGAACGCGCCATGCGGCCCGCCACCAGGGTTCCAGCTGCTTTCCAGGCGATAGTCGGCCGGCTTCATATCTCATTCCTCTTGTTGTCTATTTCGATTTCAATAGTGCTCGGACTGGGAAAACGTGCGGGCAAGCTCGGCCTGGCCAGCTGTCAGGCCGCAGTCGACCGGCAGGCAGACGCCAGTGATCGCTGCAGCCTGCGGCCCAGCCAGGAAGGCGACGGCATTGGCGACGTCCTTCGGATCGACCACGCGCTGCAGCGGATACCAGCGGCGGGCATCCTCGAAGACATTAGGATTGGCAGCGGCACGGACTTCCCATGCCTGCGTCTTTACCGTTCCGGGAGCAACGGCGTTCGCGCGGATGCCGAATTTTCCGTATTCGACGGCGACCAGCCGGGTGAAATGCAGAAGTCCGGCTTTGGCTGCGCTGTAAGCCGGATGGCCAAACACATTCATGCCGTTGACCGAGGCAATGTTGACCATTGAGCCTCGCGACGCCTTCAACTGGTCTTCGACAGCCCGAAAGCAGAGAAATGCCGCTTCGAGGTTGAGCGCATTGTCGGCACGCCAGATCTCCGGCGTCGTATCATGCAGGCTGACGGCGCGGGCTGCACCCGCATTGTTGACGAGGGTACGAAGACTGCCGAGCTCCGCCGCACGCCCGGCGAGAGACGCAACGCTTGTCTCGCTGGTCACGTCGCATTCGATGGGGACGAAGCGGTCGGATGGTCCAAGTTTGCTGGCAACGGCTGCTGCACTGACGAGATCGATATCCGCAAGCAGAACGACATCATGATCGACGGCCAGTCGATCGGCAATCGCCGCGCCGATATCACCTGCTGCTCCCGTCACGATGGCCACCGATTGCGTCATTGTCGCTCCCTCTTGTTGATCAGTCCCCAAGTAGCTGCTTGTCGTCGCCATCGCGGTGTGCAACCAGCTGCTGCTTGATGCGTCTCAGCGTCGTCATCGCCCTCGGTTGGATGGCATAGGCGACAAGGCTCGCCAGGATATCGACGGTTGCGATGTAAGCGATACGCGTCGATGTCGGCCGGAAGATGTTGGTCCCTTCCGGAAGATCGATCGGCACGACGATCTCGGCGGCTCTGGCGACCGGACTGTCGGATTGCGTCAGCGCAATGGTCCTGACCTTGGCCTCGCGTGCCAAAGCAAAAGCCCGCACCAGCTCGGCATTGCGGCCGGAAAAGGACGAGCCAATGATCACATCGCCAGCCTTCGCCGCCGCCGCCATCATCAGCTGCATACTGTGGTCGGAACTGGAGGTGATCCTGAGGCCAAGCCGAAAGAGCCGATTCTGCAGCTCGTCGGCAATCATCGACGAGTTGCCGCCCGATCCGAAGGCATAGATCATCTCCGCCTTGGCGATCTGCGCGACCGCAGCTTCGATCGCGGTGAGGTCCAGTGAGCGATGCAACAGGAAAAGGGCATTCTGCGCCTTGGTAATGATATCCTGAGCGACATCGGCCGGATCGCTGCTCTTTGATTCCGGCTTCAGATAACGCACGCCGACATGGGCGGTGCGGGCAAGCTGCACCTTGAAATCGGAAAAGCTGTCGCAGCCGAGGCGGCGGCAGAAACGCGTCACCGTCGGTGGCGAAACTTCCGCGCGTTCGGCAAGCTCGATGATCGAGGCATTCACCGCAAATTCGAAATCATTCACGATGATATCGGCGATACGGGCCTCGGAGGCGGAGAGCCGGCTCTTGTCTTCCTGCAATGTGGAAAAGATATCCAAGCCGGTCCTCCCGCCGATCCGTCAGTCAACTCTTTTTCTTGTAGGCAACGCAATCGATCTCGACCTTGCAATCCACCATCATGGACGATTGGACGCAGGCGCGGGCCGGCGGATGTGCGCCGAAATAATCCTGATAGATCTTGTTGAAGGTCCAGAAGTCGCGCGGATCGTCCAGCCAGACACCGACGCGCACAACATCCTCCACGCCGTATCCGGCTTCATCGAGAATGGCGAGCACGTTGGCGATCGTCTTGTGCGTCTGAGCAACGATATTGCCGTCGATGATCTCGCCGTTTTCCATCGCCACCTGGCCGGAAACATAGAGCCAGCCATCGGCTTCGACCGCGCGCGCAAAAGGCAGCGGCTTGCCGCCAGCGCCGGTCTGAACAGTGCCATATCGCTTGATGGACATGCTGGGATCCCTGCAAATTATTTTCTTGATAAGTTGACAAGGGACCATAGAAAGCAGATTTTGACCAGTGAAAAACGCCATTTATGAAAAGAATTTAAATCGGGGGCGAACATGCGTGATCCTTTCAAGAATCCTTTCCCGTCCTCCGACGCCGCACGGCACGCCATCTGGGAGATGCTCATGCCCCGCGACATCGATGCCTTTCTGGCTTCCGACTGGTCGATGGTCCAAGATGATTTCGTCGAGGAAGGCTTCATCGGCATCGATGGCCGCAAAGAGGTCAGCCCTGACAAATGGCGCCTGGCATTCCCCGCACTCAGCGCCTATCGCGACGAGTGGCTGAGACAGGCAAAGGATTTTGCGACGCAGAGCTTTGCCGAGGACACCCGCACGGCGATCTTCACCACCACGACGCTCGAAGACATCGAGATCGAGGGCGACATGGCGCTTGTCCGCAAGAAGTTCGATGGGGGTCTGACGAAGAGTGATGGCACTCGCGATATCATGCAGTGGCAGACGCTCTATTATTGCAGGCTCCACGAGGGACGGTGGAAGATCTGCGGATTTACCGGCTACCTGCCGAACCCGATGGGTTGAAGCAGGGCCGCAAAACAAGGCCAAATCACTTGCGCATTTTCACGGCAGCACTGGCGACCGAAACCAATACGTTTTCCCCGATCTGCGTGGATCGCCGCGCTTTCGAAGCCTCTCTCTATGCGCCGCCCGGCCAGCATCCGGAGACGCCCACGCTCTGCACTGCGCCGATCACCGTCGGCCGCCGCGTCGCCGCTGAAAAGGGTTGGGAACTGATTGAGGGCACCGCAGCCTGGGCCGATCCGGCCGGCCTCGTCAATCGCCAGGCCTATGAAGGGTTGCGCGATGAAATCCTCGACCAGCTCCGTGCAGCAATGCCCGTCAATGCCGTTGTGATGGGCCTGCATGGGGCGATGGTGGCTGCGGGATATGAGGACACGGAGGGCGACCTCCTGACCCGCATGCGCGACATCGTCGGGCCCGATGTCCTGATCTGCGCCGAACTCGACCCGCATAGCCATCTGACCCGGAAGCGCATCGACGCGCTGAATTTCGCCGTCTATTTCAAGGAATTCCCGCATACGGATTTTGTTGATCGCGCCGAGGATCTCTGGCGTATCGCCGTCGATGCGCTTGAGGGCAGGGTCAAGCCGGTCAATTCCGTTTTCGATTGCCGGATGATCGATGTCTTTCCGACCTCGCGCGATCCGATGCGCTCCTTCGTCGATAAGATCATGCGGATCGAGAAGGAAGATCCTGAAATCCTGTCGATCTCCGTGGTCCACGGCTTCATGGTCGGCGATGTGCCGGAGATGGGGACCAAGCTGCTTGTCGTCACCGACAACAATCCGCAAAAGGGTGCGGCTCTGGCGCGCGAGCTCGGCATGAAGCTGTTTTCCAAGCGCGGCACCTTCATGGTGCCGCAGATCGACGAAAAGGAAGCCGTCTCCCGGGCGATGGCTGCCAAAGCCTGGCCGGTCGTCATCGCCGATGTCTGGGACAATCCGGGCGGTGGGACGGCCGGCGATGCCACCGTCATTCTCGAGGAGCTTCTGGCCCGCGGTGTAGCAAGTGCTGCTGTTGGCACGATCTGGGATCCGGTCGCCGTTCAGATCTGTTTTGCCGCAGGCGAGGGGGCCGAAATCCCACTGCGCTTCGGCGCGAAATCTGCACCCGGAACCGGCAATCCTGTCGATGGCATGGTGAAGGTCGTCAAACTGGTGAAGAACGCCGAGATGCAGTTCGGCGAGAGCCTCGCACCCTTTGGCGATGCGGCGCATATCGTGCTTAATGGTATCGACATCATCCTGAACTCGACGCGGGCGCAGAGCTTCGATCCGAGCCTGTTTTCAGTAATGGGCATCGATCCGACCAAGCAGAAGATTTTGGTGATAAAATCGACCAATCATTTCTTCGCGTCCTTCTCGAAGATCGCCGCCGAAATCCTGTACTGTTCTGCAGGAACCCCTTATCCGAACAATCCGGCGACAACCAACTATCGCCGTGCACCGAAGACCATCTGGCCGATCGTGGCCGATCCTCATGGAACCGAACGCGGAGCTGCCTGAGATGCATGACAATCGGTTTGCCGTCGTCGCGAAGGCTGGAGACAGGATCGCCGATCTTTCCACGCCGCGCCCGATCATCGACGAAGACAGGCTGGCTGCTAACATATCAAGGGTTCAGTCCTACATGGACGAGCACGGGCTGAATTTCCGCCCGCATATCAAAACGCACAAGATACCCGCACTTGCAGCCGCCCAAGTCGCGGCCGGGGCCAAGGGGATCAACTGTCAGAAAGTAACGGAAGCCGAGGTCTTTGCCGACGCCGGTTTCGAAGACATCCTGATCACCTTCAATATTATAGGAGCCCCGAAGCTCGAACGGCTCGCCGCCCTGAACGATCGTATTTCCGGTCTCAAGGTCGTCGCCGACAGCCAAGTCACGGTCGACGGGCTGTCAGCACATTTTTCCGGCCGCAAACCCCTCACCGTCCTCGTTGAATGCGACACCGGCGGCGCGCGCTGCGGTGTGCAGACGCCGGAGCAGGCGGCCTCGCTAGCAAAATATATCGCTGCAGCCGACGGGCTGGTATTTGGTGGCATTCTCACCTATCCGAAGCCGCAGTCGGCCGATGCCGTCGAAGCTTTCATCCAGGCTACGTTGAAGCAATTGGCGGCAGAGGGCATCGCCTGTCCGATCGTCAGCAATGGCGGCACGCCCAGTCTCTTTCAGGCGCATCTGGTCAAATCGGCGACGGAGCACCGCGCTGGGACATATATTTATAATGACCGCCAGATGATCCGGATGGGACATTGCACGCAGGACGATTGTGCAATGCATGTCCTGGCGACTGTCGTGTCGCGGCCGAATGCAGACCGCGCCGTCATTGATGCAGGCTCGAAGGCGCTCACCTCCGATCTTCAGGGTTTTACCGATTTCGGCCTCGTCGTCGGATATCCCGAGGCGAGGATAACCAGCCTGTCGGAAGAACACGGCGTCATCGACCTTTCGGCTTGCACCGGTCAACGGCCCCAGATCGGCGAAAAGCTCTTCATCATCCCGAACCATACATGCGTGGTTTCGAACCTGTTCGATACGATGGTCTTCCATCGCAGCGGGATCGTCACGCGCGTCGAGGACGTCGCCGCGCGGGGACTCGTCTGGTAAGTGGCCAATCGGCCGCTCAGGCCGTTGCCGGAGCCAACAGGTTCATATCGATATCTGTGAGTTCGACACGACGTTCGAACGCTATGCCTTCCGCATCGAAGAAATGGCAATCGGCAGCATTGATGCCAACGGCAACCGGCGTGTCCGCACGGATGCCGACACTGCCGGGCAGCATGGCGCAGAAGTTTTCCGTTTCGCTGCCGAGTGCCGCATAGGCCACGGTGTTGGCCCCAAGCCGTTCAATAACGCTGGGTGTAACGGTCAGCGAAATTTCACCGGATCCGAGCTGGATATGCTCGGGCCGGATACCAAGCGTCATCATCTTGCCGACCATACCGTCTCGCGGCTTTACCGGCAGGGTTGCCGTCTGGCCGCGATAATCGACGGTCGCGCCTGCCTCGCTTGCGGACGTGCAGGTCACGGGCAGGAAATTCATTTTCGGATTGCCGATGAAGCCGGCAACGAACTGGTTGGCGGGCTTGTGGTAGAGCTCAAGCGGCGCGCCGGTCTGTGAAATATTGCCGGCATCCAGCACGACGATGCGGTCGGCCATTGTCATGGCTTCCACCTGGTCGTGCGTCACATAGATCATCGTCGCCTTCAGCTGCCGGTGCAGCTTGGCAAGTTCGATGCGCATGTCGGCGCGGAGGGCGGCATCAAGGTTGGAAAGAGGCTCGTCGAACAGGAAGATCTTAGGTTCGCGAACGATGGCGCGGCCGATTGCGACGCGCTGGCGCTGTCCGCCGGAGAGCATGCCGGGCTTCTGCTGCAACCGCGTTTCGAGATGCAGGATGCGTGCGGCATTCTCGACCTTGGCCTTGAGCTTTTCCTCCTCCATCCGCTCGACACGAAGAGGGAAGGCGATGTTCTCGAAAACAGTCATATGCGGATAGAGCGCGTAAGACTGGAAGACCATGGCGATGCCGCGCTTGACCGGTGGCAGGTCGTTGACCCTGACGCCATTGATGATGATGTCGCCTTTGCTCGTTGCGTCGAGACCTGCGATCATGCGCAGGAGGGTGGACTTGCCGCATCCCGAAGGCCCGACGAAGACGACGAACTCGCCGTCCCGGACATCGAGTTCGACGCCCTTGAGAACTTCGTAGTCGCCATAGAATTTTTGAACCTTGTTGAGCTGAAGCTGTCCCAAAAATCTGTCTCCGGTCCCGGCCTGAATACGCAAGAGTTTGGTCGGTGAGGATCGCAGATCGTCGACCTGCGATCCTCGACATCGGTTTACTTGAAGGCTTCGATCTCGCCGGCAGCCTTCTTCAGGGCGGCTTCAGGCTCGGCCTTACCGGTGACGACGGACTGGACCATCTCGATCATCGAGTTCTGGAAGCCCTTATAGTCGGTGAACAGCGGCTCGGGACCACCATAGCTGATGCCCTCGATGAAGGGCTTCCAGAAGGGATCCTTGGCAACGAATTCGTCGACCTTTGCAGACGGACGCAGCGGGGTGAGGCCTGCGCCGCCCTGCAGCTCGTATTCGCCCTGGATGTCAGGTGAGGTGATGTACTTGGCGAATTCTGTCGCCTTGTCCTCGACACCAGAGCCCTTGAAGATCGCAAGGCTGTCGGTGATGAGAAGAGTGCCTGCGCCCTTGGCATCCGGACCGAGCGGCAGCGTGGTGACGCCCCAGTTGATCTTCGTGTCTTTCAGGCGATAGGCGGCACCCGAGCCGGCCTGGATCATCGCGACCTTGCCATCAAGGAAGATGGCGCGGACTTCGTTCTGCTCATAGGCTGTTGGGCCTTCTTCGGCAGAGGCTGAAATATCCTTGTATGCCTTCAGCGCCGCAAGGATCTGGGGGCTGTCGAGCGTGATCTTGCCTTCGGCATCGGTGACCGCACCGTTATTGGTGTAAACCCAATGCATGAACTGGTGCATCGTGTTGTCGAAGGTCTTGGCGGAAAGACCAAAGCCCGGAATGCCGGTCTTTTCCTTGATGGTCTTTGCCATCTGGATTTCTTCAGCCCAGGTCTTCGGCGGCGTCTCGGGATCGAGGCCGGCCTGCTTGAAGAGGTCCTTGTTCCAGTAAAGTGCCTTGGTGGAGAAGGCGATCGGAACGCCCCACTGGTTGCCGTCGAAGGTGACAGTGTCGACGATATGCGGGTAATAGCCCTTCTTCTCGTCATCGGTCATCGGAACGGGAACGATGAGGTCGTTCTGTGCGAACTCCTTCAGCGTGCGTGAGCCGACATAGGCCATGGCGACCGGCGTGCCGGCGGCAGCCAGCGTCGTTGCCTTGTCCTGGCACTGCGCCCAGCCGACGACTTCCGGCGTAACTTTCCAGCCGGCGTTCTTGGATTCCCATTCCTTGATGTATTTGGTGTGGATCGGGTCGATCGTGTCGCCGCAATAGATCCAGCTGATTTCCTTGTCGGCTGCCTGGGCCGTGACCGCAGTCAACGCCGTCGAACCAAGCAGGGCGAGCGCCATAAGGCCTGTCTTGATGGTAATGCTCACGTCGTTACTCCCATTCTCGTTGTTAGCTGTTCACTCTTTATTGTTGGTCTTATTGTTTCACCGCACCGGCGGTCAGGCCGCCGACGAGATAGCGCTGAAGGAAGAAGATGACGATCATCGCCGGCGCGATGCCGACGAAGGAGGCCGCCATCAGTTCGTTCCAGATGACCTCCTGCTTGCCGAAGTAAGCAAAGAGTCCCACCGGCAGGGGCATGTATTCAGTCTTCGAGTTGAAGGTCAGCGCGAAGATGAACTGCTGCGCATAGGCACCGATGAAGGTGGTGATCGCGACGACGATAATCCCCGGCATCGCAATGGGCAGAATGACGCGGCGCAGCGTATAGAAGTGGCTGGCGCCATCCATATAGGCCGCTTCGTTGAGTTCCTGGGGAATGCGGATCATGTAGGTGCGCAGCAGCCAGATCGCCGACGGGATAAGGAAGGCGACGCCCGGCACGATCATCGCAAGATAAGTGTTCAGAACACCGATGCTGCGCATCAGGCGGAAGAGCGGGATGAGCAGGACGGCGCCGGAGAACATGTTCACCGTCAGGAAGGCGCCGAGCAGAATGCCCATTCCCCTGAACTCGAATTTCGCAAAGGCATAGGATGCCGGAATGACGAGGCAGAGCACGATGACAGTGACGATGATCGAGATGAAGAACGAGTTGAAGATGTAGCGACCGAAGCCCGGCACGCTGATCCACATCGTCCGGTAAGCCTCGAACGAACCGTTTTCCGGCCAGAAGCGGTAGGGCGAGGAAAACAGCTGGCTGAGCGGCTTCAGCGACACCAGGAAGCCTTCGACGAAGGGCGACAGCACGAAGAACAGGAAGATCGCTATGCCGCAATAGATGAGGATGATTTCCCACCAGCTGTAGCGATCGATCATGGGACGGCTGCTCATGCGCGCTTCTCCGGGTTCAGGCGGCGGGTGACACGGAAATAGGCGAAGCAGAAGAGCGACAGGAAAATGCAGATCAGCACCGCACGCGCTGCCCCTTCGCCATATTTCTTCGAGCCAATCGCCGTCTGATAGGTATCGATGATCATCGTCGTCGTTTCGCCGCTCGGACCACCCTGCGTCAGGATCCAGATAATGTCGAAGGAATTGAAGGTCGCAATCAGCGACAGCATCGACATTGTGATAATGGCGGGAACCATCAGCGGCAGCGTGATGCGGCGGAAACGATACCAGCGGCCGGCGCCGTCGGTCCATGCTGCTTCGTAGAGATCCTTTGGGATCGACTGGATTGCGGCGAGGAAGTAGATCGTCACCAGCGGCACGCCAATCCAGACATCGGTGACGATCGTCGCCCAGAAGGCAGTGCTGCCATAGGCGAGGAAGGCGACCGGGCCGTCGACGAGGCCGAAGCGCTGCAGCAACCCGGAAATCATCCCGAACTGCCCATTATACATCCAGCCCCACATGAAGATGCCGATAGCCATCGGCACGATCCATGGCGGCATGGTCAGCAGTCGAAACAGTGACCGGCCGGGCACGGCAGCATTCAACATTGCGGCACCAAACGTGCCGATGATCATCTTCAGAGCGACCGAAAAGAAGGTCCAGATGAAGGTTCGCAGAATGACTTCCGCGAACGTGTTGTTGAAGATCTTCTCGTAATTGGCCCAGCCGACCCAGTTCGTCACCTTACGCAGCGATGCATCCGTAAACGACAGGATGAACGTATCGACCAGCGGATAGGCGACGATCGCGAGCACGTAAAGGACAGCTGGAAGGAGAAGGATCCAGGCGAAGATGACGGCACTTTTCTGAGCACTCATCTTGCCGGTCTCCTCAGGCCGCTCTGGAGTGTAGCGCCTCGTCGAACCGGTCCCAGATGGGACGAAGGTCGATTACGGCCTTCTTCATGCGGGCTTCATCCATGGCGAGCGCCAGGATGCCTGCCTCCAATGCGTTCAGCGTGGAGACCGGGAGTTCCGACCCGGTGCGCACGCTTTGCAGAATATCGGCTGCCATCTGCTCGTCTGCGCCATAATGCTGCGACAGCTCGGTCGCGGCATATTTGTTTTCGACGATCTTGTTGCCGGTCAACTGCTCATGAACGTCAAGATAGCCGCGGACAAAATCGCCTTCTGCCATGCCGCGCGAGCCCATGATGGCGAAGCGGCGGAACTGGTCGGGAACATTCAGGTTGGTGTGGAAATTCATGCCGACGCCATTGGCGTATTCGACGATCGCCACCTGGTAATCGATAATGTCGGCATCGCTGTCGAACACCTTGTCCGAGCCCATCCAGCCGCTCGGCTTGCGATGGAAGAGTTCCAGATCGTTGATTTCCTTCGCGCGCCGGGTCGTTGGCGGGGATAAAGCTCTTGCGGCCGCCGAAGCTTGCAACACGTTCGGGGCGGGCGCCGACCACACCATTATAAAGGTCTAGGTCGTGGCAGCATTTCTCCAGCATGAAGCTGCCGGAATAGCGCTCGTAGCGGCGCCAGTCGCGCATAAAGAAGGCGCCGTGATAGGGCTCGATATGTTCGGAGGCTTCGATGGAGACGATTTTGCCGAGCTTGCCTTCGGCCTGGACGGCGCGCAGATCCTTGTAAAGAGGCGAGTAGCGCAGCACGAGACCGACCATCAGCCTTTCATGGCCGAACTTTGCCATCAGGTGGGCGAGTTCGATGCTCTCGGCGATCGTGGTGACGATCGGCTTTTCGCAGAAGACCTTTAGGCCTGCCTCAAGACCGAGGCGAATATGATCGAGATGCATGTGATTGGGAGAGCCGATCATCAGGAGATCGAGCTTTTCGGAAGCGAGGAGCTCCTGCGGCGAACCATAGGCCGTGCCGGCAGAGACGCCGTTTTCCGTCAGTCCGGGAAGCCCCGCAGGGTCCGGATCGACATAACCGACAATCTCGAAGCTGCTGTCGATAGCCTTGAAGACATAGCCAAGATAGCCGAGCCGGAATCCCAGCCCAATGATTCCCACTTTCATGCTAAAGTCGTTCCCAAGTTCGTAATTTATTTTCTTCAGGTTGGGACAAAAATCAGGGGCCGTCAACCGAAAACGGGGCTGAAGACGAATTGATGAAATTAATTTTCATCAAGCCCGATATGAGCGCGGCTTGCGGTTGAAGCGCAAGCCGGGGTGCGACCGATCGATGCGATGGCGGCCTCTCCGTGCCGAGCGGTCCGGCGGGATGCCTTACAGGAAACAGGATATTGGCCACGTTGACAGTGCTTCTGGGTGGCATGCGCGGACGTCGATGTCTCCATCGCCGGCAAGGCCGCACCATCTGTTTTCCCGTCGGGCTTTTCGCCATCAGGCCCCAAACCAAACTCGCTTGCCTTTCTCATCAGGACGCTAGGTTTGTCTTGATTGTTTCAGCTCTTTTGGGGAGGCCTCATGTCCGGTTCCGATGATCTAACGCTCCAGGTCGCCAACATGCGTCCTCAGGATGCTGGAGCAAGCATAGCGCGGCTGCCAACCGCAGCGATGAACAAGCTCGGGCTTTCGGAGGGCGATCTGGTCGAACTGATTGGTAAGCGCCATACGGCCGCACTCGCAGTCCGGCCCTATCCGGAAGACGAGGGACTGAACATCATCCGGCTAGATGGTCTCCAGCGTGTGAATGCGGGTGCCACGAGCGGCGATCATATCGAAATTCGCAAAGCGGACGCGCGTCCAGCAACCCGGATCGTCCTTGCGCCGGCTCAGAAAAACATGGTGCTTCAAGGCTCGGGCGACGCGCTCCTGCGGACTTTCATGTATCGCCCCATGGTGGCAGGTGATGTGATTTCGACGTCGGTGCAACAGCGCAGCCGCGATCCTCAGTTGCTTCAGGCCTATGGCCTTCAAGAAATCAGGCTGGTCGTCGTATCCACACAGCCGCGCGGCATCGTGCAGGTTACCGAAGACACGGCTATCGAGCTTCGTCCACAGTTCGAGGAACCCAGAGAAGCTCGACGAGCCGACGTGACTTACGACGATATCGGTGGTCTTGGATCCTCTGTCGAGCAGGTTCGCGAGATGGTCGAGCTTCCACTTCGTCATCCCGAACTCTTTCAGCGCCTGGGCATCGATCCGCCGAAGGGGGTTCTTCTCTACGGGCCTCCCGGGACGGGCAAAACACTTCTGGCCCGCGCAGTGGCAAACGAGACGGAAGCGAACTTCTACCATATCGCTGGCCCAGAGATTATGGGCAGTAAATACGGTGAATCTGAAGAGCGTCTGCGGCAGGTTTTCCAGGAAGCCTCGCAAAACGCACCTTCCATTATATTCATTGACGAGATCGATTCGATTGCGCCAAAGAGGGAGCAGGTAACGGGGGAGGTCGAGCGCCGGATCGTCGCTCAGTTGCTCACTCTCATGGACGGCCTCGAGCCGAGACAGAACATCGTCGTTATCGGTGCCACCAACCGGCGCGATGCAATCGACGAGGCCCTTCGACGCCCAGGGCGTTTCGACCGCGAAATCGTGATTGGCGTGCCTGATCAGAATGGCCGGCGGGAGGTTCTAGCGATCCATACGCGCGGCATGCCTCTGGCTGAAGGCGCCGATTTGGACGAAATAGCGCGAACGACCTACGGCTTTGTTGGCGCCGACTTGGGAGCACTCGTGCGTGAGGCCGCCATGGATGCACTTCGTCGCGTCCTGCCGGACATCAATCTCAAGGAGGGTATCCCCGCAGAAGTTCTGGAAAAACTCACAGTCTCCCAGGATGACTTCAATTCAGCGATGAAGCGGATCCAGCCGTCTGCGCTGCGCGAAATCATGATTCAGGCGCCAAATGTGCGCTGGGACGATGTCGGGGGGCTCGACGATGCGCAGCTGAAACTTAAAGAAGGGGTGGAATTACCCCTGCGGTCGCCACAGTCATTCAAGCGGATGGGAATTCGGCCAGCTAAAGGCTTCCTGCTTTTCGGGCCCCCTGGAACCGGCAAAACGCTGCTCGCAAAGGCAGTCGCTCGTGAGGCCGAGGCGAATTTTGTCGCCACAAAGTCCTCTGACCTGCTGTCCAAATGGTATGGTGAATCCGAACAGCAGGTCTCGCGGCTTTTTGAGCGCGCCCGTCAAGTCGCGCCGACGGTCATCTTCATTGACGAGATTGATTCCCTGGCACCGGCCAGAGGCGGCGGACTTGGCGAGCCGGCCGTCACCGAAAGAGTTGTCAACACGCTGTTGGCTGAAATGGACGGTTTGGAGGACATGCAAGGCGTGGTCGTGATGGGGGCGACGAACCGGCCTAACCTGCTCGACCCCGCACTCCTTCGACCGGGGCGTTTCGACGAGCTTGTCTATGTTCCGGTGCCGGACTTGACTGGGCGTCGTAAGATCCTGGGTATCCATACGCGGAAAATGCCACTGGCCGATGATGTCAGTTTGGATGACCTCGCTGAGAAAACGGAGCGGTTTACCGGCGCGGATCTGGAGGACCTGACCCGCCGAGCCGGGCTTATTGCACTCCGGCAATCGATCGACGCGTCGATGGTCTCGAAGGAAGACTTTGCCATGGCTCTCCAAGAGGTGCGCCCGTCCGTAACGCCCGAAGTCGAGAGGGAATACGAGGACATGCTGCGGACCCTGAGGCAGGAGAACCCGCAGAAGATGCAGATCGGTTTCACGCCTTTGCGCCTTGCGAAGTAACGCAAAGCAAAAAGACCATCATAATCGCGCTCAGCTTTGGCAATGGCGGCGCGATTATTTGCGGCCGCACCGGCTATTCCAGCGATACGGGGAGGCGCCCTTCAACCCTGGCATATAGCAGTGCCTGCATTGCTCGCCGTCCGGTTCTCATCAAGCGCAGGAACCCTTGCAACCGCTAACGGGGCCGGAGACTCCCGACAGCCAGAGCATTAAGCGCAGGGGCGGGCGGGGCAAGCAACATCACCAATCAGGATAGCATTGCCGATCGCCCAGAGCTCGGTAGAGTACACGGGAACGGACATCAAAATTATCCGTCAACGCTCCTGGTCGATGCGGCCGCCCCGGTGTCGTTCCAGTCGCCGCCAATCGCCTAACAGCCGGCAAAGAGCAGCGTTTTCGTGCATGGCGCTTTTGCAGACAACCAAAGGATAAGCCAATGACTCTCAAGGATATTCTGCCAAGCCGGCTCGGCTTCGGCGCAGCCCCTCTCGGCAATATGTTCCGCGATATTCCCGAACAGGAAGCAATCGACACCGTGGAAGCCGCCTGGAGCGACGGTATACGCTACTACGATAATGCCCCCTTTTACGGCGCCGGCCTTGCGGAGATCCGCATGGGCGAAGCGCTGGCGAACAAGCCTCGCGACCAGTATGTGATCAGTACCAAGGTCGGTCGCATCATTCTCGACGAGATCGAGGATGTCAGCGCCCGGGATCTCGGCGAAAAAGGCGAGGTCTTCAAATACGGCCGCCCCAACAAGATCATCAACGACTACTCGGAAGACGCCACCCTGCGCTCGATCGAGGACAGCCTGAAGCGGCTGAACACTGACCGAATCGAACTCGCCTTCGTTCATGACGTCGCCCAGGATTTTTACGGCGACGAATGGCTCGGCGTTTTCGAAAGCGCGCGTAAAGGAGCCTTCAAGGCACTCGATCGGCTGCGCGACGAAGGTGTGATAAAGGCCTGGGGCCTCGGCGTTAACCGTGTCGAGCCCATTGAATTGCTACTGGCGCTGGACGGTCCGCGCCCGGATGGCTTCCTCCTTGCCGGCCGCTACACGCTGCTCGACCACGAGCGCGCACTTCAGCGCGTCATGCCCCAAGTCTCCGAACGCGGTCTAGGCATTGTTGTCGGCGGTCCCTATAGCTCGGGCGCACTCGTAGGTGGGCCGAATTTCGAATACGCCCCCGCAACACCTGCGATCCTCGACAAAGTCGCGCGCATCAAGGCTATCGCCGATCGCCACGGCGTAAGCATGAAGGCAGCCGGCCTTCAATTCGCGCTCGCAAACCCCGCAGTCGCCGCCGTCATTCCCGGCGCAAGCAAGCCCGACCGCATCGCCGAGGACCGCGCCGCGCTCGAAGAAGTCATCCCGCACGACTTCTGGCGTGAGATCCGTCACGCCGGTCTCGTTCACCCCGAAGCACCGTTTCCCTTTCTGGAGTAAGGGTAGGCGATAAAGACTGGTGCTGGCCTGTGCATCCGAAGGCACGGCTTAGGCCGCTTGGTTCCATAATGTTGATTATGCGATTTTGACGTGGAGCCGGGTGGGTTCAGCATGAACTCACCCGTTAAAGTGTCGTGCGCGACCCGACAGTGTTGGCCGGCCAAGCAGACGGCCGTGGCTATTCAAAGAGAATGAGGCTTGCGGGAGTCGGCGGTAACGGCCTGACCTTGACACCGGTAAGGCCGGCCTGTCTTGCCATCTCAGTCAGCTCACTTTGCGTATAGGCCTGGCCCGCCGGCGTGCCGGCGAGCATCTCCCAGGAGAAGGCCGCGGGAAAAGGCGGCGACACGCCGTCTTCGTTCGGCACGAAATCGACCGCGACGATTCGGCCTTGTTCTGCAAGGCTCGCAATGATCCTTCGCAGCAGTTGGGCGCAGGTCGGCAAATCGAAGTGGTGCAGAAAGTTTGGAAGCATAACGAGATCATAGTCCGTGCCCCACTCCACATCGAAGGCACTGCCGGCGATCGTCCGGTATCGGTCAGCCACGCCAGCCTGTTGCGCATTCTGCCGCGACAGTTCCAATACGGCAGCCCAGTCGACGGCGACGATCTCCGCCGACGGAATGGCCTTCGCAATTTCGATGCCGAAAACGCCTGGACCTGCAGCGATATCCAACACCTTTCTGGGAGACCTCGGCCAGCCGGAGATTTCGCCAGCCAGCACTTTGGCGCTAAGCCCGGTAAATGAGCCCATGCCGCGGGCAAACTTCACCCAGACAGGGTTATCTGCCGACATGTTCGCAAGCCCGGTCGAACCGCCGTTTCGCACGATGGCGGCTGGATCGCGCAGAAAATTATCCAGTACTTCGGGCGCGGCGACGAACTCGACCGCAGAGCCCATATAGGCAGGCGAATTGCGATCGAGGAACATCCTGGTCGACGGCGTCATTCGGTACTGTCCGCTCTCCTTTGTCAGGAAGCCATGAACCACAAGATAGTCGCAGAGGATGCGCACCCCGCGCTCCGAGGCGCCTATTGCCGATGCCAGCAGCGCCGCCGTCTTGCCCTCGCCGATATGCGTAAAGAGATCGAGCTCGATGGCCGCCCTGATCGCTGCCGTCTTTCGGCAGGCAAACAGTGCCTCGACCACGAGCTCGGGCGATACTGCGCCAGCATGGGCGTCCGCAACATTTGTTTCCATGGAATCCCCCGAGCCTCGAGTGATCTTGTCTCGTGATGCCAGCCGCAGAAATTATGCGTATATTCGCGGCTTCTACAATACATATTGCACTAACCCGATCGGGTGACTGCGCGCTCCATCTTGCACGGACAATTCCCCGAGCGTCGGGTCGGCTGTCTCGCCTCAAAGAACTCGCTAGAGACACGAAATAGGGTCTCTCCGGCCCCGCTATGGAGTTCGGCAACCTCGATCGGTGCCGCCAGCTTTCCTCTCGTTAACGACGACAATTCCCTAGGCAGCGGTGGCGAAAAACATTGCCACGGCGGCAGGCCGTCTCCGAGGCCCGCGTTGCGCGCTCGCGTGTGACACGGAGTTCTTGAACCGGTACGACGCAGCTTGTGGCTGTGGAGAACCCTTCGTTGGATGAAAGGCCATGCGACCCAACCGTGTTTTGTTTCGGCGCCCTCTCCCCGCCCCTCCCGAGATCCAGATGCCGCGCCGCAAGTACGTAGGCAGACCGCTCTGTTACAGCGAACGAGACCGATTTTTGAAAGGCATTGTTACAGACACTTTCGCGCAATAGCTAAAAAGCCTCTCCAATCAAACAGTAACGCGAAGAGGCTACCGGACTGATGACACGTCACCATTCAGAATGCCGCTGCAGCATCATCTGCATGTCTCATCCGAAAAGCGGACAAACGACAAAGAAGCGGATCGGAAACTTCTGCAGCGCCCGGAAGCTGACCGAAGGCGTACAACATTCCTTTGACGCTGCTTTGACGCCAGGGTGCTACGGCCGGTCTGCGAAGTTACGCGGAGGGATTTCAGCCAGTTATGCTTCAGTTCAATCATCGCCAGATC
Source organism: Sinorhizobium sp. B11 (assembly GCA_039725955.1). Taxonomy (NCBI): domain Bacteria; kingdom Pseudomonadati; phylum Pseudomonadota; class Alphaproteobacteria; order Hyphomicrobiales; family Rhizobiaceae; genus Sinorhizobium; species Sinorhizobium sp. B11. Next base: position 845,671 of record CP091033.1, on the reverse strand, counting down.
ACCCGTATACCTTTCGAAATGCCGATTTCTCTTGTCGGTTGCTTGCCAGACGCTTCAGTTGTGACAGAGTGGACTCCGGATGCTAGATCTTCGGGCTGCCACACGAGCGTACCGGAGCCAACGGGGGCGGGGCCGGTGGATCGCATGAACAAGGAGCAAAATCCGTTTCGGATGTTCCTGCTCGGGCCATTTGCCCTGGTGGACGCCGCAGGACGGTCGGTTACTCCGAAATCCAAGAAAGCCCAGGCCCTTTTGGCAATGCTTGCGTTGTCAGCCCGTGGTTCGCGCTCGAGGATCTGGCTCAGAGACAAACTGTGGAGTGATCGTTCCGACGACCAGGCCGCAGCGAGTCTGCGTCAGGCCCTTCTGGACATCCACAAGACTCTGGGACCGGCTCGTAATCTCCTGGTAGCCGACAAGAATACCGTTTGGCTGGATATGGACCGGCTTGTCCTTGACACCGACGTGTTGGTTCGGACGGAGCGATCGGCTGATCAAATCACCGACGAATTGCTCGAAGGCATCGACATCCGCGATCCGGAATTCGAGGACTGGCTAACGCTTGAACGGCAGAACTGGTATCGCCGCCTCGATGAAGGCCAGGTCCATGATGTATTCGAGCCCCGTCAAGAACCGAACCGTGATATCGCCAGACATTCTACGCTGCTGCCGCTTACAGCATCCCGGGATGCGCCAAGACAAGGCAAAACAGTGGAGACTGGCGGCAGCGAGACATATCGCCGGCGAGGCGACGGTGGCTGGCGATGGGTCATGGCTCTTCAATCCCCCATCGTGATAGGTGCCGGAGATGGCGGACAAATTGCTGCCACGCGGTTCCAGAATCTCATTGCAAAAGCCGTCACCGATGGGCTCGCCATTGGCGTCACCGACCTCTCTTTCACTTTACCGGATATTGAGGAGAGCGAGGGGCAGATCAGCCTTCCGATGTCCCTCCAGCTTCGGTTGACGTTTGACGGCAGCATGGTGCTCGTCGAACTGGTGATGAAGCACCTGATCAACAACCGTATTCATTGGCTCGGCAGTCAGGCAATGAGCCGCACGCAATTCGAGCGGGGCGAGTTCGGCATCGCCGCTGCACTGATCAGCCAGGCCGTAGATCAACTGGCCTATTTCCAGGAGACCCAGTCAAACGACAATCGACTGTCGCAGGATGGCCTCCTGATCGACGCCGTCAATGCGATCTTTCGCCTGTCACGTGACGACCTCGCTAACGCCGAGCAACGCCTCGAAGAACAGATCCAGCATGAACCACGGTCATCGACCTTTGCGTGGTTGTCCTTCATCCGAACTTTCCAGGTCGGCCAACGGTTCAACGCGCTTGATGCGCATCTGATCGAGGAAGCCCAGTCCTACGCGCGCAAGGCGTTGGAAATCGATCCGCACAATTCCGTATCGCTCGCCCTTGTCGGCCATGTCCACTCGTTCCTTTTCGGCGAGTATGATTACGCAGCCAACCTGTTCGAAAAATCGATCCGTCTGAACCCGGCCCTGCCGCTCAGTTGGGATCTCTACGCGATGCTCCACTGCTATGCAGGCCAGCCGGACAAGGCCATGGCTATGGCGCGTTGGGTGCAAGAACTCGGCGTCTACAGCCCACACAAATACTACTTTGACACGACGAAATGCATAGCAGCAGCACTTGCCGGTGATCACGCAGCGGCCATAGCTGCCGGCGAAGAGGCCTTGCGGGCACGGCCGAAGTTCAACAGCCTGCTACGCTACCTCGCCTCAAGTCATGCGCACCTCGATGATCTCGGCGGCGCACGCCACTATCTGCAGCGACTTGCGGCAGTCGAGGACGGCTTCTCCATCAACGCCTTCCGAGCTAGCGGCTATCCGCTCCTTAATACAGGCGGCGGCCAGATCTTGATCGACGGTTTGGTGAAGGCCGGCGCCAAGCTGCGCTGAACCCCGGATAATTTTTCTGAACTTTGCACAAGGAGGCTGCAATGGAAGCGGAAATAACCCCAGGTCCACAATCAAAAATTGTCTTATTCCTCAATCACTACAAATTCAAGATTGAGCCGGATGCGGTTCTTCCATGTGAACCGAGGGAGGACGAAGGGACGGCTCCTGTCGCTGGTGTACCGCCGATTGCCCCGACAGCAACCTCCGAAACTGCACTTACGCTCAACACGGGACAGGAGGAATCGCCCGATGCAGGTCCCATGATGGCGACGATGGCCGCCGCCTCGGTCCTCAACAAGAGCGTGGCGAACAAGTCCGTGCTCAACAAGGCGTCGCTGAACAAAAACAAGAATAAAAATAAAAATAAGAACAAGAACAAGTCGACGATGGATGGCGCCAGCCTCGGCGTGTCGCAGCTTATCCCCGCCTTCGAATTGCGGCGGCTGCACCAGCAACCGTCACGCAACGCCTATACCGCAGCGCGACGTTTTACGTGGGAGGTGCTGGATATATTGCCGCCGCCCGGCCCGGATTATACCCGTCTCGAAACGACGGTGCTGCTCTCGATGCAGCGACGCGACCGCGAACGTGTGCGGCGACTGCCCGACATCCAGCTCGAGTCGACAATCTCGGTCTCGGAATTCACGCGAGCATTGTACATCGAGGATCTTGGCGGTTACGAGCAAACGGAAGGACTTTTCCAGGCGATCCTGACGGCCTGCGAATATGTCGGGCTGATTTACAAGAGCAAATTCAACCGACAGCGGCCAAATCAGTTCGAGCCCATGCTGCGGCCATTGCTGGCCGTGCCGGTGCATGAATCCTATCCCAGCAACCACGCCTTCCAGTGCTTTTCGATCGCTTTCGCGTTCTCGACGATCCTACCGGAACATCCGGCCACCGACGAGCTTGCCCGCATTGCCCAGAACGTCGCAGAGAACCGCGAATGGGCTGGTCTCCATTATCCGAGTGACACGCAGGCCGGTCGCGATCTCGCCCGCCGCTTCGCTCCCTACCTCCACGATGCCTTCGGTCCTTTGTTCCAGGCCGTGCACCACGAATGGGTCTGAATTCGCCAGCTGCTCAACAGGGGTAAAACCATGACGGATCAATCGCAAATGCCCGAGCTCACGCCGATAAACTACTATTATCTCTGGCACTTGACCGCGCTTGGCGTGGTCGACGCCGAATATGGATCGCCTCCGCTTGTTCCACCCATGCCCGATGAGAGCGCGGCACGCGCGCTGCCCGATCCCATCATCACCGGCACGGTCTGGGATGATATCGCCTCTGCCGGCCCGTTGCGACCCGCTCGCGTTGCTTTGATCGATGTGGGTGTATCTGCAGATCATCCCAATCTTGCGACACGGCTCGACCGGGAGGCGTCAATCGACTTGACGACGCATCGCTACGGCGCCCGCGTTCTCGAAATTCTCGATACGACCAGCTCATTTGACCGAGAAGAAAAGCATGCCTTCTTTGCCGGACTCAATATCGCTCCGCTCGGAAATATCGGCCTTTCAAACGACGATGGAGATTATCTCAGTGATCTCGTTGCCGAATATGCCGCATCGGAGGGCGTTTTGCGGCGGCTCTACAATCCGGAATCGCTTTTTGCATCGCATGGTACCTGCTGTGCGGGGCTGATCGTCGGCGAACCCGCCGTTGTTTCGGAAGAAGGTACGCCCGCTCTTCCGCCGGAAGGAGCTTTTTACGGCGATGGCGAGGAGTTGCGCACGAGCGGCAACCGTAATGTCATCCCTTATTTCGGGGTTGACCCTTTCTCGAGGCTCATCTCGATCAGAACGTCCTTCGAAGACGATGTCAGGCAGTTCATTGCTGCTTTTCTCTATGCCTATCATCAGAAGGCGGACGTGATCGTCCTACCGCGTGGCCTGCCGGACCCGATACGCGGTGTGGTCGATCCAAAGAACGAGTTGAAGGCCGACCTGGAACTCTGGAAGAACCAGGATGCCGCCAATCTCTTCACGCGCATTGCCTTCGCCGACCTGGGTGCGCCCGAACTGGAGCCAAAGGCATCGCAGAAAGGCTCCAATCCCGACCGCCCTTGGCACATCCTCAAACAGCTCATCCTCGCTATCAGTCGCCAGATCCCTATCGTCTGTGCCGCAGGAAACAGTGCGGAAAGTCAGCTGATCTACCCGGCAAATCTCGCCGCCGACAATAACGGCATCATCGCCGTGGGGGCCGTTACTGTGGAAGGTTTCCGTTCGGGCTACAGCAATTATGGCGAAGGATTGACGGTGGTCTGCCCCTCTAACGACGGTGAGGTCTTCAACCGGCATCAGTTGCGCCTCGACCGGCTTTCTCCGTTTGCCGCACAGCACGACTACAACACCCATCGAAGCCGGGAATACTACTATTCACACTTCTCGCTGCTGACGACGGACCTGTCGGGAATTTTTGGCTATGATCAAGGCTCGGATCCATGGTCGGCCATCGTGCCCTTCGGAACCAACCCGGGCATCGGGGGTGGATACTACACGAGCTTCGGCGGAACTTCCGGCGCGTCGGCACAAGTGGGCGGGCTCTGCGCGCTGATACAGCGGGCTTACAAGAGCCGCCACAACGCTGCTGACCGCCTCTCGGGGCCCCGTGTGAAGTCCATTCTGAAAGCAGCATCCCGCCTAGATGCCGTTGTCGCGCCCGGAACAAGAAAACTAACGGCAGATTGCATGAACGCCGAAGGTGAAGACGCCATCGATATGGCCTTTTTCTTCGGGTCGGGCCTGCCGAATGCGCGGACCGCGGTACAGTCAGCCCTCGCCATCTGAATCCCGGTAGTTGACCTTCAAAAATCCAAGCCCCCTTTATCACGGGGGCTTTTTCTTTGTTTACGCGCTTTTTACGGATTTTTAACGCCGAACTGGCGGGCGGATGACGCCCTTGGGCAATAGTGCCTCACAGAAAACGACGCTCACCGCTCCGATGGGACAAAGCCAGCCCGACACGGAGCATTTTCGCCCAAGATGAAATCTTGGTCTGGCTGAAGATAAACCCAAGGAGGCTGTCAATGTCCGCGTCCCGCATTCAACAAGTGGCAGATGAGGCGCGCCATGTGCTCAAGGCCAATCCCCTGATGGCAAGCACCGTCTCCTTGCGACGCATCGCAACACGCAATCTTTCGAAGCGACGCTTCCGATATGGTCGCGCGCTCGCGGCAGCGTCGAAGCTCGCCGGCTGCTCGACCGGTACAGAGGCGCTGTCAGCCTATTTCCCCGGCCTGGCGGATGGCGGATACACTCGCTTGCTGGAGCTTCCGGCAGCCATTGCCGGACCGGTCAATGCCGACCCCTATCGCTCATCCGTGCTCGCAGCCTGGATGGGTGGGCTCACACGAAGTGTGGAATGGCAGGCCGACGGCCCCGATGCCCGGGTCGCCAGCGACTATCTGCAGACGGATATGATCGCATCGGATCTTGAACTCGAACGTCAGCCGGCGCGCCGGCTCTCCTGTGGCATCGGCCTTGTCCCCTTGGAAAGTCCGGCACGAAGCCGCGTGATGCAATCCCTCCTCCACCAATGCATGCAGGACGATCCAGGTCTCGATCGCATCGTCACCGGCGAGGAGGAGCTGGACCAAATCGCCGGCCATATGGAGAGGGTCTTCGCGCTGATCGCGAAAATGGACATGTACGGGCATCAGCGTCTGATCGACAGCCTGCATACGCTTTACGTTGGCGTGCGGCGCGAACCGGCCTGTTCGGTATCGAGTTCGACTGAATTGCCCGGTAGCGTCATCATCGCCATTTCCAGAGAACGTTTGCGGGACGGTGATCATGCCGAGACCGCAGCCCAATTGCTTCACGAGGCCGGGCATGTCCTGCTAGGGCTGTATACGGCCTCGGCGGCAGCATGCCTGCCTGACGAATTCGAGTATGTTTCCCCGTACAAGAACGACCTACAGACGCTCGAAAGCATCCTGCATACGGCCTACACCATTCCCTGGGAGTGCGCCTTCCGCATGGCATGTCTTTCCGCCGAAGCGGATCCTGAGCGCCGCGCCCGAAAGGCTGCATCCATAATAGCCTATGCCGCGCGGCAAGTCCCGCTCATCGATATCGCTCGAAATGGAATAGAGCGTCTCGGCGGCGATGTCCTCCTCGACCTCCCAGACATCGCCGCCATACCTTCATGGAGCGGCCGCATCCAGTTTCTCGTCAACAGACTGCTTGCAGAAGAGCCCATAGCGCACCGCCAAGCCCACTTTGCAGAACGCCAGCAAATTCTCGATCGCCAAGCCTGGGACATCGGACAGATGCTCTTGCGCGGCAAGGAGCCAATTGACCCTCGAATGGGCCGGCGACAGATCGACGACAGCGGCGACAATGTCTTCCTCTGGTACGACGGCAAATTCCATGTGGTTCCCAAAGCGGCAGACCATGCGATGGGCAAGAATTGCAGTCCTCGCGCCGAGACGATCCACGCAACTGCGAAAAGCGAGATGGAGGTGATGTGATGGCCCATCATCGGTCCAAACAGCTGCAAGCGGTTGCCACGGCGCGCGTCGATTTCCCCAACCTCTTCGCCCACAGTGTTGGGCGGGGCGGCAGAGGGGCTCTGTTTCCCGGCATTAGTGCTGATGCTGCCGAGCAACAGGGCCCCAATGTCATCAAGCCTGCATTTGCCGTCTCGCCGAACCCTTCCGACATGAGGGCGCAGGATGAACATGTCCTGGCCACAGACGATCGTCTTGGCTCCCTCCCGGCGCCTCGCTGCCTACAGCAGATTTGCGACATCGACTTCGTCATCGTCGGATGCGGCGGCTTGGGCTCGCAGATTGCTATCCTGCTTGCGACCCTAGGCGCGCATCGTTTCCTTCTCATGGATGCCGATCGTATCGATGAGATCAACCTGGGCCATCTCCCGTGGGCGAGCCGGGATGATCTCGGCTGGCTGAAGACGGAAAAGTTGTCGAGCTATCTGGCAGCACGCTTTTCGGCCAACGTATTCGCGCTGCCGGAATTTGCGCAAGGGACCGCGGCACTCCGGTTGATCGCGGACTACGCGCAGAATCCGTTCATCGTTCTCGCGGGCGACGATCCGCGTCAGGCCGAAGAAGTCCTGACGGCCGCCCTCGCATCAACAGCCGGGCTGCCACCCCATTTACATGTCGACTGCCCCGACACCCGTTGCAAACCAGGCCCCTCGATCGCTCTGCCAGCGGATGCAGGCCCGGTCTGCGATTGCGACGCCCGTGTCGCAATCGGGCACCGCTCTTTTGCCATGCGGGCAGCGGCCAATAACACATCCGTCGCTCGCCTTGTCGTCTCGGCGATTGTTCAGGAATGTCTTCCGAAACACGCCCCGCCGCGTGGACGCAGTTGGATATTGGACTTCAAAGGCTCGCAGTGCGAGCTCCGTTCGCTTTCCAGGCGCCTCGCATCCACAAGTCCTTCTTCCACCACGAGAGACACTGATATGGATTATGCCGAACGCTCGAAAGCCGCCCTTCCGGCTGCGACAGGTTCGCAAGCAGCATCGCTCGCGCAGCACTCGGTCATAGGCTACGCCAGCGAGACTGCCGGAAAGGACGAGGAGCTGACAATATCAGAAGTTCTTCGTGATCCGTTGATCGCTGCCGTAATGCGCGCCGATGGCGTGACGTCAGAAGAATTCAAGCGGCTCCTCGAGACGGTGGCTCGCCGGCTGGAAATCAATCTGGCCAACTCTTTCGACACCGATGGGAAGAAACAGGCCGTCAGGACGCCTGCGCCGCCCAATCGAGGGGATCATATGTGACATGTTTGCCGAAACGCCGCCGAAGTTGGTTGACGAGCCTGTGTCGTCAATCCGGTCCCAAACCATGGGCTTGGCAATGGCGTTGGCTTTCCAACGGAGTTCAGGGCAATGAGATGCGATATATCAAGAAGGTTTCCGACGATTGTTCTTGTTTCCGCACAAGGCGAAGATCGTAAAGTGATCCGTACCGCACACGAGGCTGCACAATTGTTGCTGAAGGATTGGCCCATCGACGATGGTGAGGAATTCTTTGCGGCGGTGAGAATTTGTCTGAAGGTGCTGACCGGACACGCCGAACCCGATGCCGTGCATGAGGCGATCATTCGCGCCGCACATGAAGCGGGTATTACAGCGGTCACGACCGATCCACACCTGGGTATCTTCAGGATCTATCCTGGCAGCGAGGCCTGCAGCGCAAGCGCCTATCCCAATCCCGCTGCCATTGATCCGCTTCGCCTATCGCCATCAGCGCGCCGGAGGCGGCAACGAAAATGGTCGGGGCGATCCAGAAAGGCATCAAGCGCGGATGTCGAGAAGGCGTCGGGGTGCTTCAAGTGAGGGTACGCCGTTTGCGCTGAAGGCGAACCAACCTCGACCTGCGTAAGGCCGATCAACCCAATCAGAGGCTGGCGTGTCCAGGTAACCGTCAGCGATAGAATAGCTAAGGGACCGTCATGTCGAACAAGGAAGCAGATCGAAGACTGTTCGATCGGATCTGGGCTCTTGGGGCCGAGGCTGTGAGAGACAAGCGCGTTACCGCGCTGACCTATGTCACACTCAGTACGCCTAGCCTGGAAGAGTACCAGAATAGCCGAGGCGCGCGGATGTCGGACTTGATCAAGGTTGTCCAGCTCGGGATACTTCACCTTCGCGAAAAAGGCGAATTTAATCAATCTTGAGCAATGACGATGCCTGCTTTGACAGAGGTCGCGCCTGCGGCCTCATTCAAGCTGCCTCAATCGCTGACCAGCAGACAGGCAGTGAGTAGCGCGTTTCATAGCGGGCGGCTCTTAGCTTGACACAAATCATAGTGGTGGCTCGGTAGGACGCCGGGAGCATGACACCCCGGCGCTGAATGCCCCACCCTCTCGTGAATTACGTCGACATCTGCCGCACCTGTCTTACAACGGTTGACGTAAGCCTTCACAGAACCCGCCGCTCTTATCAGAGTTGCGCAATCAAGTTCCCCCTCAAAAAGCACAGGCTGGCACGTACGACGGACGTTCGGCACCGATAGTTTCGCTCAATTGTTTCCGAATTGCTCTTGCAAAATTATCGATAAAAATATTTTCTATCCATAATTTGAATCAGAGGGACGGAAAAAGTGGAAAAAAGCGATCAAACTTCTGAATTTTTGATGATTTCTGCATCGCGCCCAACAGGCATCTCGCTGGACGACGCCAAAATAATCTATAATTTGCCGTTTAGCGATCTGCTCTTCCGTGCCCAAACCATTCACCGCGCACATTTCGACCCCAACGCCGTGCAGATGAGCCGTCTTTTGTCGATCAAGACGGGTGGATGCGCTGAGGATTGCGGGTATTGCAGTCAGTCCGCCCACTACCCGACCGGCCTGAAGGCCTCGAAGCTGATGGAAGTCGAGCGCGTTCTCACCGAGGCGCGTAAAGCCAAGGATGCGGGGGCGACCCGCTACTGTATGGGGGCGGCCTGGCGCAGCCCGAAGGACCGCGACATGGACACGCTGGTCGCCATGGTCGAGGGTGTGAAAGCGCTCGGTATGGAAAGCTGCATGACGCTCGGCATGTTGACTGAGCGTCAGGCAGGCGAACTCGCGGAAGCTGGCCTCGACTACTACAACCATAACATCGACACGTCCGAGCGCTTCTATTCGGAGATCATCACCACCCGAAGCTTTGAAGATCGGCTCGATACGCTGGAAACGGTGCGCATGGCCGGCATCAAGGTGTGTGCCGGGGGGATCCTGGGCATGGGCGAGACGGTGGATGACCGGATCTCCATGCTGCTGACGCTGGCAAATCTGCCCGTGCCGCCGGAAAGCGTGCCGATCAACCAGCTCATCCCCATTCCCGGTTCGAAGCTGGCAGACGCGGAACCTGTCGATCCGATCGATTTCGTGCGAACGATCGCCCTCGCGCGCATCCTGATGCCAGCCTCGCATCTACGCCTTTCGGCCGGACGCACCGAGATGAGCGACGAGATGCAGGCGCTCTGTTTCTTCGCGGGCGCCAACTCCATCTTTGTTGGCGACACGCTGCTGACCGCAGACAATCCCGGCGACGATCACGACACGGCGCTCTTCCGCCGTCTCGGCCTTTCTCCGATGCCGCTGGAGCCGGCGGTGTGACGGCGATACTTTCGGACTATACCGCCACGCTGGAGGGCCTGCGGCGCAAGGCGCGGCTGCGCAGCCTGGCGCCGCAGCGTGGCGTGGACTTCACCTCGAACGATTTTCTTGCACTTGCGGGCGCCCCGCGCCTCAAGGCGGCGATCATGGCGGCGATGGAAAGGGGCGTTCCGCCGGGCGCAGGCGGATCGCGTCTGCTGCGTGGCAACCATTCCGAACACGAGGCGCTGGAAGTGGAAGCCGCCGAGTTTTTCGGCGCGGACCGCGTGCTTTATTTCGGCAGCGGCTACGCCGCCAATTCTGCACTTTTCTCGACCTTGCCCCGGCGCGAGGATCTGATTGTGCACGATGCGCTCATTCATGCGAGCGCCCATGAGGGCATTGCGGCGAGCAAGGCAGCGTCCGTCAGCGCCGAACACAACGATGCGAACGCCTTCGATGAGGCAATCCGGAACTGGCGCAGGAGCGGCGGCAGGGGCCGTCCTTGGATTGCGGTCGAGAGCCTCTATTCCATGGACGGCGACAGAGCGCCGCTCGCCGCCCTCGCCGATATTGCCGAACGCCACGAGGGCTTTCTCGTGATCGACGAGGCCCATGCCACCGGCGTTTTCGGCAGAAACGGCAGAGGACTGGCGACCGGGTTGGAAGGCCGAGACAACGTGCTTGCCCTGCATACTTGCGGCAAGGCGCTGGGCGTTTCCGGAGCCCTGCTTGCAGTCCCCCGCGTGCTTGCCGACTATCTCGTCAATCGTGCCCGCGCCTTCATCTATTCCACCGCGCCCTCGCCTCTCATGGCGGCAGGCGTGCGCGAGGCCTTGCGCATGCTGGATGACGAACCCGAGCGCCGCGAGGCCTTGGAACGCTTGGTCGCTTTTGTCGGCTATGGATTGAGGAGCCGATTCGGCAAGGAGCCGAGCGGCTCGCAGATCCAGCCGGTCGTTATCGGCGTCAACGCGCGTGCGCTACGAATTGCCGAAACTCTTCAGGCCCAAGGGTTCGACATCCGCGCGATCCGTCCGCCAACCGTGCCGGAAGGTACGGCGCGCCTGCGCCTCTCGATTACGCTCAATGTCGATCAGGAGCAGATTGCGAGCATGCTGGATTGCCTTGCCGACGCCATGGAGAAACACAGGAAATGACCGCCCGTTTCGTGATAACCGGCACGGATACCGGGATCGGCAAAACCGTGTTCGCCGCGGCGCTAGCGGGTGCACTCAACGCCCGATACTGGAAGCCCGTGCAATCCGGACTGGAGGACGAGACGGACAGCGACACCGTCGTCCGGCTGAGCGGCCTGCCGTCCGACCATATCCTGCCGGAGACCTATCGGCTTTCCACCCCGGTCTCGCCGCATCTTTCGGCGCGCCTCGATGGTGTCGAGATAGACGCTGCCAGGCTTGAGCCACCGGAGTGCGACGGTCCGTTGATCATCGAGGGGGCTGGTGGCCTGCTGGTCCCACTCACGAAAGAAACGGTCTTTGCCGATGTCTTCGCCCGCTGGCGCATTCCCGTCATTCTCTGTGCGCGAACGTCGCTCGGCACCATCAATCATACGCTCCTGTCCATCGAGGCGCTGCGCAGCCGTGACATTCCCATTTTTGGTGTCGCTTTCATCGGACCGGAAAATGCCGACAGCCAGGCGACCATCGCCACTATCGGGCAAGTGAAGGCGCTGGGGCGATTGCCGCTGCTGGAAAACCTGACTGCTGAAACACTGCGCCGCGCCTTTCACGAGCACTTCGACATTGCCGCCCGGATGGAGGCACGCGCGTGACCCCCTCGCCCGTCTGGCATCCCTTCACACAGCATGCCCTGGAACCGCCGATGAAGCGCATCGTCGCGACCGAAGGCGCATATCTGTTCGACGAGGACGGCAACCGCATACTCGACGCGATCTCGTCATGGTGGGTGATCACTCATGGCCATCGCCATCCCGCCATCATGGCAGGAATCCGCGAGGCGACAGAAGCCTACGACCAGATCATCTTCGCCGAATTTACCCATGAACCCGCAGAAGTTCTCGCTGAACGCCTGTTCGCCTTCGCACCCTCCGGATTGAAACACGTCTTCTATTCGGACAGCGGGTCGACGGCCGTCGAGGTGGCGATCAAGATGGCGCTCGGCACGTTCCACAATCGCGGCATTGCGCGTGATCGCATGGTCGTGATGGAACATGGCTACCATGGCGACACGATCGGCGCGATGTCCGCCGGGGAGCGCGGCGTGTTCAACGCCCCCTTCGAGCCGCTGCTCTTCGGTGTCGACCGCCTCCCCTTTCCTGAACCCGGTCGGGAGCAGAAAACGCTCGATGCGTTCGAAACCATCTGCCGTTCGGGAAAAGTCGCCGCTATCCTGATCGAACCGTTGGTGCTCGGCGCCGGCGGCATGAAATTCTACGGGAGCGCGGTCCTCACCGCCTTGAAGGAAATCGCCGGCCGGCACGGCTGCCTGTTCATTGCCGATGAGGTCATGACCGGCTGGGGTCGCACCGGAACGCGTTTTGCCTGCGAACAGGCGGGCGTGGCGCCCGATATCCTGTGCACATCGAAGGGTCTGACCGGAGGCGCCCTGCCGCTGGCAGCCACCCTTTGCACCGCCGAGATCTTCGAGGCTCATCTGTCTCGCGACCGGCGCAAGACCTTTTTCCATTCGAGCTCCTATACCGCTAACGCAATCGCCTGTGCGGCGGCTGTCGCCAATCTGCAGGTCTGGCACGATGAACCGGTGGAAACCCGGATTACCGAACTTGCTGCGCAGCACGCCAAGCATCTGCAGCGCTTCCAGAACGACGCGAGATTTGTAAACGTCAGGCAATGCGGGACGATCGCCGCCCTTGATCTTGCTGTGCCGTCTGGCGGCTACCTCGCCGAAGTGGGGCCGCGCCTGCGCAGGCTGTTTCGCGAACGCGGGCTGCTTCTGCGCCCGCTCGGAAACGTCGTCTATCTGATGCCACCCTATTGCACGAGCGCCGAGGATATCGCTGTCGCCTATGACGCGATCGATGAAGTCGCCTCGCTCGTTCTCGAGGAAACTGTGTCGTGACGCCCCTCTCCTCCCGGCTCGCCGGATTCGGTCACGCAGTTCCATCCCGCATTGTCCACAATGCGGAAATCGAAAACCGGCTCGGCCTTGAGGAGGGCTGGATCGAAAGGCGCACCGGCATCCGATCCCGCCATTGGGCAACCGATGGGGATACACTGAGCGGCCTTGCCGCCGAAGCCGGGAAAATGGCCCTTGAGGATGCTGCGATTGCGCCGGGCGAGATCGCCATGATCCTGCTCGCCACCTCGACGCCGGACCATCTCTTGCCGCCCTCGGCGCCGCTGCTGGCACACAAGCTCGGTTTAAAAAATTCCGGAGCCATCGATCTTGCCGGAGCCTGCTCCGGCTTTCTCTACGCGCTGACACTGGCAGACGGCTTCGTGCGAGCACATGGCCGAGCAGTGCTGGTCGTGGCCGCCAATATTCTCAGCCGCCGCATCAACCCGGCGGAACGCGCCAGCGCCGTTCTGTTTGCCGATGGCGCCGGCGCGGTCGTGCTTGTCCCATGCAGCAACGGTCAGAGCGGCCTCAAGGCAGCCGTCCTGGCTTCGGATGGGAGTGGCTATGATCTCATCACCATAGCGTCCGGCGGCAGTAACAGGCCCTTCTCTTCCGAAACCGCAGCAGACCAGGTGCTGATGACGATGCGCGATGGGCGCGAGGTCTTCTCGCGTGCTGTCGAATTGATGACGCGCACCTCGCGCCAGGCGATCGACGAGGCCACCGCAACGATCTCCACCATCGATCGCTTCATTCCGCACCAGGCCAATGCCCGCCTCTGCGACGCGGTTCGCCACAATCTCGAATTGGAAGAAAGCAAGCTTGTGAGCACGATTGCGGAATTCGGCAACTCTTCGGCTGCGACCATTCCGCTCTCCCTTTCAGTTGAAAATCACCGCAGGCCATTCAAACCCGGAGAGCGCCTTCTCATGGCCGCCGCCGGTGCGGGTATGGCGGGTGGGGCTGTCGTCCTTGCGGTCTGAACCGCGCGGTGAAGATGCACACCTGTATTGAAGCCCATGATCGTTCGAGGAGCGACAGGGCTAGCAGAGGCCCGTCTCACGGGCTGCCCGCTCGAGCCCTTCACGAAAATCGGGGTGGGCCAGGCCAATCAGTGCGCTCGCCCGCTCGGCGACGGACCTACCCTTCAGGTTCGCCCATCCATATTCCGTAACGACGATATGGGTATCGTTGCGCGATGTCGTCACCGGTCCGGTCAGCGTCGGAACGATACGCGAAAGCGTGCCATTCGCCGCAGTCGAATGACAGGCGATGATCGATCGTCCCCCGCGAGAGGCATAAGCACCGCGCACGAAATCAACCTGGCCGCCGGACGCACTGAATTGCCGTCCGTTCACGAATTCGGAATTGCACGCGCCGTTCAAATCGATCTGTAGCGTCGCATTGACCGACACGACCCGATCATTCCGCGCGATGACGAAGGGATTGTTCACGTAATCGACCGGATAGGCCTCGACTGACGGATTGTTGTCCAGGAAGTCGTAAAGCGCCTGATCTCCCAGTGCGAAGGTGAAGATGGACCGCCCGGCATGTGTCTGCTTGCGACTGTTGTCGACCACGCCCGCTTTGACCAGGCTGGCAAGACCCGGCGTCATCATTTCCGTATGGATGCCAAGGTGGCGATGTCGAGAAAGTCCCGAGCATACGGCATCGGGAAGAGCTCCAATGCCCATCTGCAGGCAATCGCCATCGTCGACCAGACCAGCAATGATCGCTCCGATGGCGTCGTCGACCTCGTTGCGAGGGGCGGCGGGCAATATCGGCAGGCTGATGTTGTTTTCAACAAGTGCCGTCGCGCTTGATACGGGGATCATGCAATCGCCGCGCACGTAAGGCATATTGCTATTGACTTCGAGGATCAGGCGAAGTCCGGGTTTTCGCGATATTGTCAGGGCATAATCGGTGCTGGCGCCAAGGCTGAAATTGCCATCTTCATCCATCCGAGAAACGGTTGCAATCAACGTGTCCACGCCGACATGCTCGATCATGGAGCGTGGCACCTGACTGAAATGACACGGCACCAGATCGACGGCGGGCAACGCCTCCGCCAATCTCCTCTTGTCGAGCGCACGCTCGACGCCCGAATGAAAGTAACTCATCGGGACGATCAGGTCGCGCAGTTCGAAATCGAATACGCTTTTGCCGGCAACGCCGGCGCAAAGCAGATAGTAGAGGCGCACATCCTCGATTGCTCGTGCACGAGCGCGCTCGGCAAGTGCTGCCAGGAGTGCGGGTGGCTGACCGGCGGCGAGCGGCATCGCAACCTTCGCCCCGGACGGGATCATGGTGACCGCCGTCTCCGCAGATGTCAGCAGTGTGCGATATTGCTTCTCATGGATCGTGGTCATTGGGCCCTCCTCCCAGTCCACGCAGCGCGCACGGTTTGAACGCGCAGCTCCGCCAAGCCACTATGCGCATTCTACATCGCCAAGGCGAGAGCCTTCATCGCACGGCAATGCCGATTTACAAGGTCCGAGCTGTGCGAAGCACCACAGGAAACTGACACGAGCCAAAACCGAACTGTAGTGGCGACGTGCGGCTCTTCATTGTTTTACAGGCCTATCAGTTTCGGGAGCGGCGAGCTCGCATGACCAGTCTTGACTGGGACATCGCCACCGCTTCGGAGAGCTTTTCGGATCCTTTTGATCTTGCACGGCAATCGGCCTGTGGGGCAATTCTGAAGATGACACCTTCATGAACTGCCCCATCGGGAACGATCGAACGCGTTAGGACGCCATCGCATAATGCCGATTTTCTGAGGCGCGAGCGCTGCTTGTCCGGAACCGGTACAGCAATTCCGCGAGGTTCTCCGTTTCCTGCGTCAGGCTCTGGGCTGCGGCCGTGGTCTGTTCCACCATCGCCGCATTTTGCTGTGTCACCTTATCCATCTGATCGCCGGCGGCCGAGACCTCGCGCAGGCTTGTGGCCTGCTCGCGGGCAGCCGCCGCGATCTCCGCAACCGTTGCATTCATCGCAGTCACCTGTTCGACGATCTGTTCGAGCGAGACACCGGATTCGCCGACCAGTTCGACGCCGGTCTTGACCTGCGTCGAGGAGGTGGAGATCAGTTCCTTGATCTCCCTTGCCGCGTTGGCCGAGCGCTGGGCGAGCTCGCGCACTTCCTGGGCGACGACAGCAAAGCCCTTGCCGGCTTCACCGGCGCGCGCGGCTTCGACGCCGGCATTCAGCGCCAACAGGTTGGTCTGGAAGGCGATCTCGTCGATGACGCCAATAATGTTGCCGATCTTCGACGAGGAGTTCTGGATTTCCGTCATTGCCGCGATGGCGCGAGAGACGATCTGACCACCCTTTTCCGCGTTGGTGCGGGCGGTTGCCACGACAGACTGGGCGCGGCTGGCGCCTTCCGCCGTTCCGTTGAGGCCGCGGGTGACATCGCCGAGCGCCGCAACCGTCTCCTCCAGCGAAGCGGCCTGCTGCTCGGTGCGGCGGGCGAGGTCGTTGGAGGCGGTGGAGATTTCCGCAAGGCCCGACCGGATGGTCGTGACCGCGCGAATAACGGCGTCGATTGCTTCTTCCAGGCTTGCGACCGAGTTGTTGAAGTGATCGCGGATCCCGACATAGCGGTGGTCGACTTCACCGACGCGGACGGAGAGATCGCCCTTCGAGAGCGCATCCAGGCCGACCGAAATCTGACGGAAGGCATGCTCCATCACATGGGCATCGCTGAGGCGCTCCGCTTCCTGGCGTAGCCGCTCTTCTTCGGCTGCCAGGCGCGCGCGCTCGGCATTGGCTTCGGCGATCAGCTTGGCGCGACCGGTCTCCTGGAAGACCTTCAGCGAGCGCGCCATGGCACCGAGCTCGTGACGATGCTCGACGCCCTTGATCACGATGGTCTCGTCGCCGCGGGCAAGCCGCTCCATGGACTGCGCCATGCCGCGAACGGCAGAGGAAACCAGGCGGCCGACGAAATAGGAGAGCAGGAGGCCGATGACGATCAACAACCCGCTGATGACCAGCGTCGTGCTGGTCGCGGCAGCGACCGTTGCTTCGACCGAACCGTCCAGGTTCTTCTGCGCGCCGGTCACGGTTACCTGCAGATCCTTGAACGCGCTCGAAATCTTCGGTGCGAGTACGCTGAGCTGCGTCTGACGGATATTGCCGGATGCCTGCAATACTTCCTTCATATCGCCGAGACGGGCAGTGTAATTCTGCATGAGCTGGCCGGCGCCCATCAGGCGCTTCTTCTGCAGCTCGTTCTTGGCAGCCTTGGCAGCGGCATCATTGAGCGCCACCGCTTCGGCGAGCGCTGCCTGAGCCGCATCATAGGCGGCAAAGTCGTTCGAATGCACGAAGCGTTCGGAGAAGTAGAGGCTGCGGTTCAAGGCTTCCAGCGTCTCCGCCGTCATGTGCAGCAGAGCCACGTCGTTCTGGCGCCAGGCGCTGCGCATCACATCGTTGAGCGCGATGCTGGTCCAGGGACCGAACTCGGTGACCTTGGAGATCAACAAATCGCGGCGGGCCTGAAGGGAGACGATCTGTTCGAACGCCTTGCCGTAGGCCGCAATGTCCTGACGGATTGCCGCAAGGCCGGATTGCAGGTCCTTGTTGCCGGCAAACCGCGGGTCGTCCGCCTCGAAAGCTTTGACGCCGGCGCGGAAGCTGTCGACGACGGCCTGCGTCGGCGTGGAGCGGAAGGCCTCGGCCGACATCTGGATCTCGTGCAGCTGGTCGCTGTAGTCCGAGATCGCCAGGCTCTGACCAGCTGTGGCGCGATAGGAAGCGAAGATGCCGGCAAGACCGCTCATGCCGGAGATAGCGCTGACGGTGAGAAGGCTCATCAGCAGGATCAGCGGCACGAAGCCCGAGGTAATCTGCGCGCGAATGCCGAATTTATTCCAGAAATGCAACATGATAGCCCCTTATGCTCACTGGCTCTTCGGCAGATATTTGGCGATGTTTTCAGGTGTCACGAGCTCGAAGGGAACGTTGTTTTCCCGGGGCACCTTCTCCTTGTTGGCGAGCTTGACCGCAGCGTCGACCGCAGTGGCCCCCTGCCCGATGGCGCTCTGGAGAATGGTGACGTCAAGATCGCCGGCATCCATCGCCGCGAGCGCATCGTCCGTCGCGTCGACGCCGGCGACGACGACGTCCTTCATCGGCATGCCGGCCTTCTTCATCGCATGGATCGCGCCAAGCGCCATCTCGTCGTTATTGGCGATAACGGCGTCGAACTTGACGCCGGCGGCGAGCCATTCCTGCATCTGCTGGTCCGCATAATCGTGCGACCAATAGGCCGCCTGCCGCTCGACGATTTCGAGGCCCTTGCATTCCGGCGTGGCGATGACATCAGATATGTCCTGAGTGCGGGCGCGGGCCGCCGCATGGAAAGGTTCGCCCATCAGCACGACGACGCGGCCCTTGCCCTTGAGGAGGGCGCAAACCTGCTTCGTCTCCAGCGTTCCCGACTCCTTCTCGTTGGAAGCGACCACCACCTGATTTTCCGGGAGGTCGAGCAGGTTGGAGGGAACATTGTTGATGTAAACAAGCGGAATGCCGGCATCCGCCGCCATCTTCGTCATCTGCGGGCCGAGGTCGCCATCGGAGACCGCAAGGATGATCGCGTCTACCTTGTCGGCAATGAGTTTCTGGACCTGCTTCTTCTGCAGCTCATTGTCGCCCTTTGCATTTTCGGTGACGAGCTTCAGTCCTGATATCGTCTGCCCGTGGCTGACGACTCCGTTCAGCAGCAGCGTTCTGAATTTGTCGAGGTCAGACATCGAGATGCCGATTGTCTGAGCGCTGGCGGCGGAGATCGACATCGCCAAGGTTATGGATGCGAGCGTGGCAGTCTTCACGAAATTCCCTCCGCGATTTGAATTGAGCCGGATCGTTACAAATCTTGGTAAATTTTACCTTTCATTCGCAGAGGGTTGGCCAAGGAATTTAACGGTTAAGATGATTGGCTTCAGGTTCGCAAACAGGGCCATATGCGGAAACAGGATAGACCGCGCCGAGTTTGCCGGAAGCTCGACCTCTGAGAATCTGGCCGGCCGTCATGTCACGACACAGATCGCCAAAAACCTGAACGATGCGGCTTCTACGCTTTCGCGTTCGCGGGGAACTTCGCATCCAGTCGGCCTGCACTGGGACAGCGTGGCTCAATACTGCGTGAAATCACCCGATTCCGATTGAAGCAGCGTCAGAGGATAGCGCGCAGGATGATGGACCAGCGCTGTCAGGTTGACCGGGCGGTTGCGATCGTCGAAAGCGATCTGGTCCACGGTGAGAACCGCGGCTGGCGGAGGCAGCTCGAGCATCACAGCCTCCTGATCCGTTGCAAGGCGCGCGCTCAGCGTTGTCTGCCCGCGCTTCGGATGAATGCCATAGCGCTCGCGAAGCTCGGCATAGAGCGACCGGTTGGCAACGGCCCAGTCGAGATCGAGCAAACCCGGAACGCGTGAAGCCGGTATCCAATCGGTCTGGACGACGGCAGGTATGTTGTCGAGAAGACGAAGCCTCGACAAGAGAACCACTTCGGCGCCAGGCGCCAGGAACAGCGGACGGCTCACCTCAAGCGGCGCATGCACGATGCTCGCCTCGATCAACTGATGACCGGGACTTCGCCCGTTCGCTATCGCGATGCTGGTGAAGCTTTTCAGAACCTGCAGTTCGAAGCCGCCGCCACGCTCGGCGACGTAGAGTCCTTTTCCAGGCTGGCTGTGTATCACGCCCTGCTGAATCAATTCGCGGACGGCATGGCGCACCGTGATCCGGCTGACATTGTAGAGATCGACAAGTTCCCGTTCTGACGGCAGCTTGCCGCGCAGCGGCAGTTTGCCATCGCGGATGGACGCCAGAAGTGCTTCGTAGACCTGCCTGTGCAAGGGGCGAGGATCGTTGCGGTCGATGCCGCCCTGTGGCGCGATGAATGATGCCGGCGCTTGCTGCATCTTGAATCCGATCCTGTGCTATGTGGAGCACTCTTGCCGTTTTGTATCTTCGACGCAACCGCCGGCAGAGTCCATGTTGACATGACTGGTCATAACCAGTCCTATTGGAAGCAAGGAGACAAAGAGCTCCGCATAATGCCGAAGCGTTATCAACGAAGGGAACAATCGATGCTGAAGAAAAGCCTTGCCGCATTGGCGATATCTGCTGCCCTCTGGGGTGGCAGCGCACATGCCGAAACCATTTCCGTGTTTTGCTCGCCGACGGAATTCGAGCTCTGCACGAACGTTGCCAATGCCTGGAAGGAAAAGACGGGCAATGAGGCCAAGATCAACAAGATGCCCGCGCTTCTCGACGACGCGATCCCGATCTATCAGCAGCTTCTCGCCGCCAAATCCAAGGACGTCGACGTTCTTTTCCTCGATGTGATCTGGCTCGGCATGTTCAAGAGCAACCTGCTCGACCTCAAGACAATGATCCCGCAGGCAGACCAGGACAAGCATTTCGCCTCGACACTCAACGCGGCCAAACTCGACGGCAATCTCATTGCCATGCCGGCCTATATGGACGTCGGGCTCATGTTCTACCGCAAAGACCTGCTCGAAAAATACGGCAAGGCGGCGCCGAAGACCTGGGACGAGCTGGCTGCCACGGCCAAGGAAATTCAGGACAAGGAGAGGGCTGCGGGCTCGGCCGACATGTGGGGCTATGCCTGGCAGGCCAAGAGCTATGAGGGCCTGACCTGCGACGCAATCGAGCTTGTTGCTTCCAACGGCGGCGGTACCATCATTTCCGACGATGGAAAGGTGACCATCGACAACCCGCAGGCTGCCGCAGCGCTCGAAAAGGCGAAGGGCTGGATCGGCTCGATCAGCCCCGAGGGTGTCCTCAACTATGATGAGGAGCAGTCGCGCGCCGTCTTCGAATCCGGCAACGCGGTCTTCCACCGCAATTGGCCTTATGTCTGGGGCACCTCGCATGAAAAGGGGAGCAATGTTGTCGACAAGGTCGGCGTGATGCCCCTCCCGGTCGGCAAGGAAGGCGAAAAGTCGAGCGGATGCCTTGGCCCGATGTATTACGGCGTTAACAAATATAGCGCCAAGCCCGAGGTCGCGGCCGACTTCGTGAACTTCATCACCGGCCCGGACATGCAGAAGATGCGTGCGCTGAAGGCGGCTCTCAACCCGTCGATCCAGGCGCTTTACAGCGATCCGGAAGTCCTCGAGAAGATACCCTTCCTCAAGGATAACCAGCAGGCTTTTGCCGATAGCGCCGTGCGCCCGTCCGGCTACACCGGTACAAGCTACAATCGCGTGTCGCAGGCCTTCTACCGCTCGGTTCACGACATGCTTTCCGGCGGTGCCGAGGTCAAGTCCAGCCTGACGTCGCTGGCCGGTCGACTTGAGAAACTGAAGGAAAGCCGCTGACGCTCTCCGGATCTCCGGCGGCGGGAACGACCCGCTGCCGGAACGCGTCACTGCCTCGCCATCGAATAAGGTGGCGAGCCCTCTGCCGTCTCATACCCCCAGGTGAACAATGGCATCGGTTTCGCTCGAATCCGTTTCGAAGAATTTTGGTACGCATACTGTTATCCAGAATGTCGACCTGCAGATCATCGACGGCGAGTTTGTCGTTTTCGTCGGTCCCTCCGGTTGCGGCAAGTCAACGCTTCTTCGCATCGTCGCCGGCCTGATCTCCGCGTCGAATGGCGTGGTGAGGATCGGTGGCGACGACGTGACTGATGTGCCCGCCTCCCAGAGAGGCGTAGCCTTCGTCTTCCAGTCTTACGCGCTCTATCCGCATATGAACGTTGCGCGGAATATCGGCTTCGCGCTTGAAACCCTCGGCATGAACAGGGCCGCGATCAGCGAGAAAGTGCGGTCGGTCGCACGGATGCTGAAGGTCGATCATCTGCTCGAACGCCGGCCCCGCGAGTTGTCCGGCGGACAGCGCCAGCGCGTTGCGATCGGCCGAGCCTTGGTGCGCCAGCCCGAAATCTTCCTCTTCGATGAGCCGCTGTCCAATCTCGATTCGGATCTGCGTATGGAGATGCGCATGGAGATCGCCAAGCTCCACGATGATCTGAAGACGACGATGATCTATGTCACCCATGACCAATCGGAAGCAATGACGCTTGCCGACCGGATCGTCGTTCTCAATCACGGACGTATTGAGCAGGTCGGCACGCCGAAGGAACTCTACCACAGCCCCGACAACCGGTTTGTCGCAGGCTTCATCGGCAGCCCCCGGATGAACTTCCTGCCCGTTCAGTCAGCTTCAGCCAAGGTGACCGGCCCGGGCGGCCTCGTTATCGATGCAGGCCCCGAGGGCCAAACTATCGCCGAAATCGGCATACGGTCGGAGGCGATCCAGCTGGTGAACGCTGGAGACGGACGAATGACCTGCGTGCTCGAACGTATCGAGGATCTTGGCCATGAGCATTTTGCCTACTGCCGCATCAACGGCGACGTCATCTGGGTCATCCGCGTCAATGTCGAGCCGCCGAGGGAACTGATCGGCACGGAGGTCGGCCTCAATTTCCGGGATACTGCGATCTTTGCCTTCGCTGCCGATGGAAAACGCCTCATTCTCAACCGCCAGGCCGGCGTGATCGAAGGAGCACGGCAATGAGTGCCCGGCTTGCCCGCCGCGATCATCGTGCGGCCTGGCTGTTTCTGCTGCCGGTTATCATCGTCATGCTGGTCGTCGCACTCTGGCCGCTCGGCCGCACCTTCTTCTTCGCCTTCACCGATGCCTATCTTGACGACCCCTCCGTCTATTCAATGACGGGGATCGACAACTTCCTTGAAGTCATCAACGACCGCAGCTGGTGGATTGCCGTCAAGAATACGCTGATCTTCACGGTCATCTCGGTCGCGATCGAGACGGTCCTCGGCCTGGCGATCGCGCTCCTCGTCAATGAAGCCATTCCCGGCCGCGGGCTGGCGCGCGCCGCCATCCTCGTGCCCTGGGCGATCCCGGTCGTCGTCTCGACGAAGATCTGGGAATGGATGCTCAACGACCAGTTCGGCGTTATCAACAAGCTCCTCATCGGGCTTGGCCTCATCGATCATGGCATTCCGTGGACGGCGAGCGGATCGCTCCTTATGGGCGTCGTGATCTTCGTCGACGTGTGGATGACGACCCCGTTCATGGTTCTGCTTATCCTGGCAGGCCTGCAACTGATATCGTCGGAGATATTCGAGGCAGCGGAGGTCGATGGCATTCCGGCTTGGAAGCGTTTCTGGTCGATCACCCTGCCGATGCTGCGCCCGGCGATCGGCGTAGCGGTCCTCTTCCGCGCCCTCGATGCGCTCAGGATGTTCGACCTTGCCTATGTGATGGCGGCGAGCAACGAGAGCGTCATGACCGTCTCCATCTACGCGCGCGACCGGCTGATCAGCTTCCAGGAGCTCGGCATCGGCTCAGCGGCATCGACCTGGGTCTTCCTGCTCGTCGCGCTTGTCGCCATCATCATCATCGGGGTCCTTCGCCTCGACAGAGCCGCGGGGACCTGAGCGACATGGCCGATGCAATCATCCCGAAGACCGTCCGCAGGCCTGCCTCCTATTTCAGGATGCGGCGCCGCGTCGTGCGAAGCTTGCAGATCCTGGCCCTTCTGCTCGTCCTGTTCTACACGCTGTTTCCCTATTACTGGGCCTTCGTTTCCTCGACGAAGCAGGGTTCGGCGCTCTATCAATCGGCGCTGATGCCGGCGTTCGACTTCACCTACTATCGCCAGTTGCTCGACAATCCCGTTTTCATGGGCTCGCTTCTGAACTCCGCCTATGTCGCAGTTTCAACTACGTTCCTGTCGCTCGTCATCGGGCTCAGCGCCGCTTACGCGCTGGGGCGCATCGACTTTCCGCAACGGCGCACCATTCTCATGATCGTGCTGATGATCTCGATCTTCCCGCAGGTCGTCGTTCTCTCTGGCATGTTCGAGCTGATCAACTGGATGGGCCTGTTCAATCGACCAAGCGTGCTCGTCCTCACCTATCTCCTGTCGACCGTGCCTTTCACGACCTGGATCCTGACCACCTTCATCCGCGAGTTTCCGCGGGAACTCGAAGAGGCCGCGATCATCGACGGCTGCTCACATTTCAGAATTCTGATGAAGATCCTGTTGCCGCTCATGGGACCTTCGCTTGCCAGCACGGGCATTCTTGCCTTCATTCTGGCTTGGAACGAGTTCCTCTTTGCATTGACCTTCACCCTGACGGACGAGAACCGGACCGTGCCGGTTGCGATCGGCCTGATCGCAGGCAATAGCCG
This sequence comes from Sinorhizobium sp. B11, assembly GCA_039725955.1. Classification (NCBI taxonomy): domain Bacteria; kingdom Pseudomonadati; phylum Pseudomonadota; class Alphaproteobacteria; order Hyphomicrobiales; family Rhizobiaceae; genus Sinorhizobium; species Sinorhizobium sp. B11. The sequence continues at coordinate 821,406 of CP091033.1, read as the reverse complement.
GTACGAATATCCGTTCGGTCAGATCATGGCCGCGTCCGTTACCGTAACGCTGCCGCTGATCATCGTCGTATTGATCTTCCAGAGACGTATAGTTGCCGGCCTGACGGCAGGCGCCATCAAGGGCTGACAAAGGACTAAACCATGGACATGCTGGTAAAACTCTACGAGCTGAAGGCCGATCCTGCGCTCGATAAACGCATCGCCGAACAGGGTATCACCATCCGGCGTGTCCTTGCGCCGGAGTTGAGCGCTCTGACGGCTTGGATCGAGCCGCGCTTCGGATCCGGCTGGGTCGCGGAAGCGACGGTTGCCACCATGCGCCAGCCGCCCACTTGCTTCATCGCAATCCAGAACGACGAACTCATCGGCTTTGCCTGCCACGACGCAACCGCCAAGGGATTTTTCGGGCCGACCGGCGTCGATACGACTGCCCGCGGCAAAGGTGTCGGCCACGCTCTGCTGCTGACCACGCTTCTCGATATGTACGCGCACGGCTACGCCTACGGGGTAATCGGGGGCGCTGGTCCGATGGAGTTCTACCGTCGAAGCGTCGGGGCAATCCCGATCGAAGGCTCGGACCCGGGCATCTATCGCGGCATGCTGCCGCTAGCCCAGCCGAGAGGCATTTCGGAATCGGGCCACTAAGTCTGATCGTGATAGATGTAAAAGCTCAAGGAGACGTGTCGCTAGATCTTCGTCTCCAGTGCTGTGGTCACGGCACCAGAGACGATGCTCACTTCAATTGAGAGACGCCTTGGCAACCGAAACAGGCATGCCGGCGGCTTTCAACCCAGCAAGGAAACGCTCCTGGTCTTCGGTCCGGGCGAGCCGCTTGGCGACTTCGCGCCCGACGTTCGGGATCAGTGCGGGTGACCGGAGCTGGATCCAATCGAGTTGCTCCTTTGCCTCGGCCGTTTTCCCAAGGGTCCCGAGGATGGAGAGCAAGACGAGGCGATGCATCGGGTTGTAGTTCAGATCCGACATGCGCGACCAAAGTTCCGCGGCTTGCGTGTCACCCCGCATGAACGCACAGAGCGCCATCCCGACTTCGTAATAGCCACGTGGCCCGGCGTTCCTGTTGATGGCCTCGGAAATCAATTCACAGCCTCTGCTCCATTCTCCCGACATCGACAGACGCAAGCCATATTCCCCCGCCACTTCCGTGTCGTTCGGATTGCTGGCATAGGCCGCTTCGCCGGCGCGCAGGGCCGCAACCATGTCATTGCTGAAAAAGTCGGCGAGCATCAACGCCTGAAGGGCGCGCGCATTCTTCTGGTCGAGTTGTACGGCGCGTTCGGCAAGCTCCTTTGCAAGATTGAGTGTGGCGGCGGTCGGATTGGTGTTCAACTGGTACGGAAAGCGGAACTCGTCGAGATGGACCAGCGAGAGGAAGGCGGCAACATTGGAATCATCGGGCGTCTTCTCGATGGCCCGCTGCAGGCAAGACTTCGCAACATCATGGGTCTTCACGGTCATCTCGCTGCGATAGCTATAGTAGGAGAGAATGCAGGAAAAGGCGTCCGAGCCCCCAGCGATGCTGGCAGTGTCTGCCGTAAATATGACGCCGAACGGCCGTGCCACCGCCGTCGCGATATGTTCCGCAAGACTCGCCTGGGTTTTCAGGATGCCCTGCACTTTCATGTCGGCATCGTAATTGTTGGCCCAGATGACCACTCCATCCACCCGTCGCACGAGCCTGGCAGTTGAGCGCAGGGTGCTGCCTTCCAACCGCACGCTTCCCTGGAGAGCATAGAGCGGCTGCGCCGACGCCTGGCCTTCTCGATTGCGTGGCAGCGGAGCGACCACGACAATATCGTTGAAGGGGACGAGTTTTTCGATGATGTCGTCGGTGATGCCACGAGAGATATCGGATGCATGTCCGTCATCGGAGGCACTTTCAAAATGCTCGACAACGATGGTTGGGCGACTGGTTACACCCCTCGCCGCTTTGGTGTTCGTGTCGAACGGGCTGACATGTTCGAGCATCACAGCCACAGAGGCGAGGACGATCCCGACACCCCCCGCAATCAGCCAATATCGGGAGCGCGACAGATGCCTGCTCGCTGCGGCCCGGCTAGTCGTGTTCCTGATGACGTTGACCCGCCCGGCGTCATCTCCTCCCGATAAAGGCTGAGGTTCTTGTCCGAAGCTTGAGACATCCGCATCCTCGATATCCTGTCTCACATCGAAGACCGGTACGTAGCCACCACGGGGAACCGTGATGACGATCCGGTCAGAGCTGCCGGCGGTCAGATAATAATGTTCCAGTTCCCGCCTCAGCCGCCCGGCTTCGATGCGGACACATGGATCCTGCTGGGCATCGAAGTTCGCATCCCTGCCGAAAACCGCCTGGGCGATGGTAAAGGCCTTCAGATAATCGCGACGGCCCGCAAGTGTCTCGTTTACGACAAATTCAAGGAATCGCCCCGCCCGCTCGGGAAGTCGAAACTCCGGGCTGGATAGGATGCGCTCAAGTTGCTGCAGCACCTCCTCCTGAGAAGGTGCGCTGCCGCAAGCCCTGTCAATGCCTGCATTTGTCATCGGCGCCCTCGAATCCGATTGATCACAACCTGCAGTATGCTGCCACCGACGATAATCCCATGTCGTCACCGCGGCAACGTGATTTAATAGAAAAGGCTAATTTAACGGAAGGATTTCAAGAATCGACCGTATGACGTCAAGGTTACTGCAGGCGGTCATCGGTCGGCGTAAGATACCGTATCCTACCGCAATGGACGTGTATTTTACTGCCCTCGTCCCCGCGCGCGCTCTATCATCATCCTCATTCTGGAGGAGGCGGCGATGACATCACCTGAGACGTCCACATCCCAATCTATGACAAGCGCAGAGGACCTGCGCAAACGTGCTCTGGAACTCCAGCTTCTGGAAATGGAGCGCAACGAAAAGATCAAATCACGTGAAGCAAAGAAACATGCCGATTTCGTAGAGGATTTCTTCCGCAAACAGATCGGAGAAACGGAACGCGCCGTCATTAAACGGCTGGTGATGAAAGCGGCGGCGGACGGCAAGTACGAGGCCCTGATATACAGTTTTCCATCTACATTCTGCAGTGATAGCGGCCGCGCCATTAATAACAACCTGCCCGGCTGGCAGAAGACGCTGCAGGGTAAAGCAAAAGAACTTCTCGAACTGTTCGAGGAGGTCGCCAAGCCGCAGGGTTATGGCCTCAAGGCGATGATCATCAATTTTCCCGACGGCATGCCCGGAGATGTGGGTTTCTTTCTCACTTGGGAACCGCCTCTCGACTGACCCATAACAGCAGGCATGAGCGAAGGAATATCGGATTGAAAGCGACCGAGATCGAGCGAAAGGTCCTGGTCCGCAACGATAGCTGGCGCGCTTTCGCCGGCGCCCCGCATCTGCTGCAGCAGGCCTACCTTTGCCGGCGCGATCAAAACCCTGTCCGTGTCCGCCTGATCGATGGCTGCTCTGCACGTCTAACGATCAAATTTCGCACGCCGGGCCTTGCCCGAGAGGAATATGAGTATGAGATTCCGGTCGATGAGGCCCGGGATCTCCTGCTCCATGCGGGAGGCCGCGTCATCGAAAAGACCCGCTACCGTGTTCTCCATGATGGCAAGAGCTGGGATGTGGATGTCTTTGCCGGCGCATATGAGGGACTGACGCTCGCCGAGATCGAAATGGCGAGCGAGGATGAGCAACCGAACCTGCCGCAATGGCTGGGTCGCGAGGTCACGGGCAGGAAGCGATACTCCAACCGCGCTATGGCAGCTGCCTTGCGCTTTTCGCCGGCAGCGTCGAACGCCGCCGGCTGAACTTCTATTCGCTTACCACGGTCCAGCTGGCGTCCGGGTTGAAATCCTTGATCGCTGCTGCGCGCTCTTCCGTTTTGGGGCCCAGATCACGCTGGTAGATGATGTTGGCGCCATTGATCACGAATGTCTGCACGCCTGTGACCCTGTATTTGACCGGCCAGGCAATCAGTGCAAAGCCGCCGGTCATATAACCGTTGATGATGTAGCTTTGCTTGCCCCCGAGCACGTTGTCACCCTGAGACGTCAGAATGCGGTAGCGATAGCCAAAATAGCCCTCCCCGCGCTTGGCGGCACCGAAAGCGGCGGTCTCGACGAGCGCGCTTGCCGGACTTTCTTCGGGATAGACGTTCGGATCCCAGTACAGGCCGTCAAGCTTGCCGGGACTGCTGATCAATTTCTTCGCGAATTCATAAATGCCATCGCCATCGCGGTCCTCGGATGCATATTGGTATTGGGCCGCGACATATTCGTGCATCGTGTCGATGGTGGCGAGTTCGTTTTCACCGATACGACGATTGGTAATCTCTTCGAGGCCGCGTTCGGTGTCAAAGGACCATTTGCCGTCCTTGTCTTCGGTCACCGGAAACGGCAGCGGCCAGAGCCGATCGCCGATCGCAACAATCTTTTTGCCGTCGAAATCCCGCAGGATCGCCTGCCGTTCCGCGCCCTCGCGGATCAATCCGTAAGCGATCACCGCCTCGTTGCTGGAACGCAGCTTGTCCGCCTTTAGGCCAAGCAGAGCTGCGAGATCTTCGATATTGCCGGAACCGAGCACCGATTTCAGTTTGTCGAGCGCAAGCTCCGGCGTGTCGAATTTCGGTGAGGGGGTTGCCGCCACATATCCGGCGAGATCTGTCTGTACTTGCGAAAGCGCCGGCGCAGCCGGCATTGCGCAAAGCGCCGCCGCGAACATGAGCGGAATTACGGTCGATTGGCGTCTCATGATGTAACTCCCTGAGCTGAAAAAAGGTCTCACCGCCGTCTGCCGCCACCACCACCGCCACGCCCGCCGCCGCCCTGCGGGCGAGGCCGATGCTGTGCGGGGCGAGCGGACTGACGATGGGCGCCCATGCTCTGCGATCCTCGTTTCGAGGCGACAGCTTCGCGCCGGCCGGACTGGACATTCCCAAGTGCGCTCGGTTGACGCCCCCTATTGTCGGGCCTGGCGGCCATCTGCGGTTTATTGGGCCTGTTGGCGGATCTCTGCGCGGGTTTGGACGGGCGATTGGCCGCCTTCTGAGGACGTGCCTCCGGCCGGCCAGCTGCAGGCCGATTTCCTGCCGTTGGTCGATTTCCTGCTGATGGGCGATCCCCTGCCGATGGCCGGTTTCCTGCCGCTGGGCGGTTTCCTGCCGCTGGGCGATCCTTCAGGCCCTGTGCCGTGCTCTTGCGGATATCGTCCGCACGCACTGAATTGGCGCGATTACCGGGCCTCTGGGCAGCCTGAATATCGTTTGCCCTGTTGCGCAGCTGGTTGCGATTGTCAGCCTGCAGGCCGGATTTGATCGCCGAACGGTCCAGCTTCGAAAGCTGGTCCTTGCCGATGCTCAATTTGCTGCGGTCGACGTTGCTCCAGTCGACATCATTCCACTTGAGCTTTCCATTGAAGTTGCGGTCGTTCAGGCAGTTGTTACAGTCGATATCGATATCGCCACCCCAGCGGCCGCCCCAGACACCCCAGTCATCCCAGTTGACGACAGCCGCCCAGGCGAGGCCGGTCACGGCGCCAGCAAAGAACGCGGCCCCAGGGTAATAATAGTTGTCGTAATAATTGGGATAATAGGAGATCGGCGCCGAGGTATAACCCGGTTCGTAGAGCATTTCCGGCGGATATTGCGGGATATAGATCTTTTCCGGATCCGTCGGCCGGATGATGATATTGTCGTTTTCGGTTACGACCGTCACCTTGTCATCCGTCTTGATGATGTTCTTTTCAACCGCCTCGTCGCGAAGCTGCTGGATGGCAATCAGGACGTCCTTCTGCTGATTGGTGAGCGCATCGGCGAGCGATTGGGTCCAGTCGAGATCCTCGCTCATCATCTTGACGACGTCAGGGTAATTGAGCAGGGAAACGACGCTGCCGTCCCAATCACTCTTGGGCTTGAGATCGGAATTCTTCTTTTTTGCTTCCAGGAAGCGCTGCGCCTCGATGATCTGGAGAGGAAAGAGTGAGGCGGCGGAAATTGCTGCGACCAGTTCATCCGGATAGAGAGCGATCCGCGCCACAAGCACTTCGAGCTCGTCCTCCGACAGAAGCGTGGCCGCCGGTTGCTCGGCAGCCGCCTGCGCGGGCGCCGCCGCAGCAGGAGCCGGGGCTTGCGTCTGGGCTCGTGCCGGTAACGTCGGCTGCAGCGCAATGATTGCCAACGCCGATAACCCACCAAGCAGTTTGTGGGACAATGCTTTCATCACGCACGTACCTCCCTTGGACAATTGAATGACAGATACGCTTACGGAAATTTCGGGCCGGTCTGCGGGGACCGCCTGAGCATTACGATTTTCGATTGGGCGATCGCCTCCCCCATCTCTTTCAACAGGGCATCGACGAGACCCGCATATTCCAGTCGCCGCGCCTCCCGAACTGCCTCCGGTAGCCTCTCGACATGCGCTAGAGCCTGCGCCGCAGCGGTGAGATCCTCACACATGCTGTGAAATGGCTCATTGATATAGAAAAGTCGCTGCACCAGCCGCTTCTGGTCGGGAAAATAAGTCTCAGCCGTCTCGAGGGCGGACAAATATGTCGAACCTTGTTCTCCCGACACCATCCCCGCCCCCGCCATCAAACTGCGCTAAGCAGATGAGGAAACTATATAACAGGGCGATCGGCAGCAGACGTAAAATACACGATCCTACGTTAGCCGGCTTTTGAAAAACCGCGGCAGTCCCGAGTGGCAATGCCGGCATGACCGCTGTTGCTCTGATCCCGCCCTATTGCTCTCACGTGGAGATGGTCCCCACAAACGGCAGAGTTTCCAACGCTTCAATAGAGCTTACGCGATGCTACGGGCCTCAGCATGAAAACAGGCCTAATATTCTGCCCTCGACAGCGATCAAACGGCTCGGCAAGGCCAGCCCGAAGGGAGCGACCGTGTTTCTCGACTATTTTGCCTTGGGCGTCCTGGTCTTTGTCTTCGTCACCCTTTTCTACGCGGTGATCGCAATCCACGACATTCCTCACCTCATGGCCAAAGCGCGCAATCATCCGCATCAGGACGCCATCCATGTTGCCGGATGGGTCAGCCTCTTCACCCTCCATGCAATCTGGCCGTTCCTGTTCATCTGGGCCACCCTCTACCGCGAGGATCGCGGTTGGGGCATTCGCACGGATGGAAAGCTGTCGGCGGAAGCAGAAGCGAATGCAGAAATTGCCCGTCTTCATGCCCGGATTGCCGAACTCGAGGCACATAGCCCGGAGAGGGAGCACGCCTGATGGATCTGCTCCTGATACTCACCTACGCTGCGATCTGCTGGACGATATTCAAGATATTCAGGATTCCGGTAAACCAGTGGACGCTCGCAACTGCCGTTCTTGGCGGGATATTCCTCATCTCAGCCCTCCTGCTTCTGATGAGCTACAACCACCCCTATTCGAGCGACGGGCGCATCTATTTCACGTCGGCTCCGGTTATTCCGACGGTAGGAGGCCAGGTTGTCGAAGTGCCTGTCACTGCGAATACGCCGTTGAAAAAAGGCGACGTTCTCTTTCGCATAGATCCGCGACCCTACCAGTTCACGGTCGACCAAAAGAAAGCAGCTCTTGCCGAAGCTGAACAGTCCGTCCTGCAATTGAAGGCGGCGCTGGATGCCGCCAATGCGGCAGTCACGGGGGCCGAAGCTTCTCGGGACAGATCCTTGCAAGCCTTCGAAAAATTCCAGCAATCGAACGAGAATTCAAAGTCGAGCGGCCGGGGTGCCGTCTACTCCGAACTCGAGGTCGAAAACCGGCGCGGCATCTATCTGACTTCAGAAGCTGCGGTGGATACGGCGCGGGCGCAGGCCGTGCAGGCAAAGCTTGCCTATGAGTCCGAGATCAACGGCACGAACCCGACCGTCGCACGGATAAAGGCCGAACTGGACAATGCCGAGTACGAACTCGACCAGACAACCGTGCGGGCGCCGACCGACGGCTATGTCACGCAGGTTTTCCTCCGGCCCGGAATGATGGCCAATCCACTGCCACTCCGACCAGTCATGGTCTTCATCGACAGTCAGGATCGCATGCTGGCCGCAGCATTCATCCAGAATTCGCTGCAGCGCGTTCGCGTCGGTGACGATGCTGAAGTCGCATTCAAGGCCGTCCCCGGCAAGATATTCAAGGCGCGCGTTCAGGAGGTCATCGACGTTATGGCCCAAGGCCAATTGCAGCCCGGCGGTGCGCTGATCGACCCGCAATCACCCGAGCGGCTTTCGCCCGGACAAACTCTGGCGCGTATCGAGCTGCTCGAAAGCACCGATGCGTATCAGCTGCCCGGCGGCGTAGTCGCAGAGGTCGCGGTCTATACGCATTACTGGCACCATGTTGCAGTTCTCCGAAAGGTGCTGCTGCGCATGAGCAGCTGGATGAACTACGTGTTCCTGGAGCACTGAGCCGGTTCATGACGATTTTGGCAGCCAGCATAAGGTGCTGGGAGGGGCGTAAGGAAACATGACAACGCGATAGGAGTCCGCGGTGATAGGCAGTCTTCCGATGTTGCGGGGCCTAGCCGGTTTCAACAAGGCCTGGTTCCGGAGTGATATCCCGGCCGGGCTGTCGATCGCCGCCGTCGGTCTGCCGAGCGCTATCGCCTATCCCGCCATCGCGGGGCTGCCGCCGGAGACAGGCATCTATGCCAGTATTGTCGCGCCGGTCGCCTATGCGATTTTCGGGCCTTCCCGGCTCCTGATCGTCGGGCCCGATGCTGCGACGATGACCGTGCTGGCAGCGGCGATGGGCACCATCATTGCTGCCGCACCGGCGGGAGGCGATGTCGATCGGGTTGCGGTCGCTTCGGCGCTTGCGCTGGGGGTCGGCATTTGCTGCCTAGCAGCAAAATTGCTGCGGCTCGGCGTTCTCGCGAGCTTCCTGTCCCGCCCCATCCTGGTCGGTTTCTTTGCCGGCGTCTCTCTCTCGATCCTGATCGGACAGATCGGTCGGTTTACGGGCGTAAAAATCGAATCCGACGGGTTGGTCTCGCCGCTTGTCGAGATCTTCGCCAAGAGCAGCCTGATTCACTGGCCTTCGCTTATCCTCGGCACTGCCATGTTCGCGTTGCTCTGGACCGTCCGTGGCTTCAATCTGAAAATCCCCGGTCCCGTCCTGGTCGTCGTTATCTCAGTTATCCTTTCGGCGCTCTTCGATTTTCGTGGTCGGGGTATTGCCGTCGTCGGCGACCTCCCAAGCGGGTTGCCGAGTTTTTCCCTGCCGGCTTTCTATCAGATGCCTCTCGACAAACTCATGATCGGCTCGGTCACGATCTTCCTCGTCAGCTTCGGCGCCGGTATCGTGACGGCGCGCAGCTTCGGATCGCGGACCGGCGAAGAGGTCGATGCCAATCAGGAGCTGATCGGGCTTGGTGCTGCCAATATCGCCCCGGGCCTTTTCGGCTCGTTTCCGATCAGCGCATCGGATTCCCGTACCGCCATAAACCTGTCGACGGGCGGCGTTTCGCAGCTCGCCGGGCTCGTTTCGGCGGCGACGCTGATCGCGGCACTGGTTTTCCTGCATGGCGCGTTGCGGATTCTTCCGATCCCTGCACTTGCGGCCATTCTCGTGGCGGCGGCCATCAGCCTGATCGATATTCGCGAGCTCAAGAAAATCTGGCGCATCAGCCGCATGGAGTTCGTCTTTGCACTGATCGCCATGTGGGGAGCTATCAGTTTTGGCGTCCTCAACGGCGTGATCGTCGCCGTCGGCGCGACCTTCGTCTATCTACTGCGCCAGACCATGTTTCCGCGCGACGGCCTGCTTGGCCGCATCGAAGGCCGGCATGGCTTCTTCGACCTTCAGCGCTACCCGGAGGCACGCCCCGTCCCGGGCGCCGCCGTCTTCGCGGTTCAGGGCAGTATCCTGTTTTACAATGCCGACTATGTGCGCATCCGGCTGATGTCGGTCGCAAAGGAACTTCCCGCCGACACCAAATGCCTGGTGCTCGATGCCAGCGCCATCACGCAAATCGACAGCACCGGCGCCACCGCACTCGAGGCCGTGGCGGAATTGCTTGTGAAGCGAAACATCATCTTTGCGTTCGCCGATCTCAGCGATGAAAGCCGCGCCATTCTCGAGCGGGCCGGGATCATCAAGACAGTCGGCGCCGAGAATATTTTCAATGGCAGAGAAGAGGCCCTGCGAACGCTGATCGGCGATATCGACCAGATCGGCAATGCCGCACCGGCAAGCGCTGCCCCGTGATGACAGAAGGAGGGAGAGACATGGACGAGAATTACGAGCCGCAACTCGCCGATGGCGAGGAGCCCCGCACCGGCAAGGGCAAGAAGAAAAAGAAGTCATGGGATTACGAGAAGGAGATCAGCCGCCTGCAGGTGGAATTGGCCCATCTGCAAGCCTGGGTCAAAAAATCCGGCGCACGGATCGTCATCGTCTTCGAAGGACGTGATGCTGCCGGCAAGGGCGGGATGATCAAGCGCATAACGGAAAGGGTCAGCCCGCGCGTCTTCCGGGTGATCGCCCTGCCCGCGCCGACCGACCGCGAGAAATCGCAGATCTACATGCAGCGCTACATCGCCCATCTGCCAGCCGCCGGCGAAATCGTGATCTTCGATCGCAGCTGGTATAACCGTGCCGGAGTCGATCGGGTCATGGGCTTCGCCAGCGACAAGAAGGCACAGCGCTTCCTTGAGCTCGCACCGCGGTTCGAGGCCGCCATCGTCGAAAGCGGCGTCATCCTGCTCAAATATTTCCTGACGGTCAGCGAAGAAGAGCAGGAACGGCGTTTCAGACGCCGGATCGACGATCCTCTGCGGCAATGGAAACTCAGCCCCATGGATGTCGAATCCTACCAACGCTGGTGGGACTACACGCGCGTCTATGACGAGATGCTGCGGATGACCGACAGCAATCACGCGCCGTGGTGGATCGTGCCTTCGGATGACAAGAAGCGGGCGCGGATCAACTGCATCTCGCACATTCTGCAATCGATCCCTTATGAGCGTGTGAAATTCGAGGCGCCGGATCTTGGGAAGCGCCAGAAGCGCCCGTCGGCCTATGTCGAGGATCGCGCAATCCGGCATGTCGTGCCCGACACGACGTCATGACGATGGGTCCGGCTCTACATGCCGGGGATGGATGTAGCCATGGAGCAGGTCAATGATACGGCCCCGCAACCGAGCGGTGCGGGGCAATTTTCGATCGAGGCGCGCGTCAGCGATCTCGTTCGATTGGGCATTATAGGGCTTTTTGCCTATTGGACACTGGAGCTTATCGCTCCTTTCGCGCTGATCGTCATCTGGTCGGCTATCCTTGCCGTGGCGCTGTTTCCGATGTTCGATGCACTCTCGCGGCTGATCGGCAACAGGCCGGTGATCGCGTCGATCGTCATCGTCGTCAGTTGCCTCGTCCTGATCATTGCCCCGCTTGCCCTCGTCGCCGTCAATTTCGCCGACACTGTGCAGGCGTTGATCGGCAAGTTGCGGACGGAAGACTTCACCTTGCCTGCCGCCCCGGCTGCCATCAAGGAATGGCCCGTCATCGGCGAGCGCATCTATAATACATGGAACCAGATTGCCGGCGACCTGGCTTCTACCATCATCAAGTTTCAAGCGCCTATCCGCGAAGTGATGGGCGTCATCGTGGCAAAGCTCGCTTCGGTCGGCGGCGGTGTCTTGAGTTTCGTTGCCTCGATCCTGCTTTCCGGCCTGTTTCTGACGCGGGCCACGCCACTTGCTGCGGCAGTGCAGCTGCTGGCAAACCGGATCGGCGGCGAAAAAGGCGTCGGCTTTGCCCGGCTTGCCGGAAGTACGGTGCGGAATGTCTCGCGCGGCGTCATTGGCGTCGCCTTCCTGCAGACGCTGCTTTGCGGTTTGTGCTTTGCCTTTTTCGACATCCCCGCACGCGGTGCGCTGACCTTTGCCGTCTTCATGCTCTGCGTGATGCAATTGGGTCCTGGGCTGGTGCTTCTGCCCATGATCGTTTGGGCCTGGTTTTCCTGGTCCTATGGCACCGCACTTATCTTTACCTGCCTGGCGATACCGATCACGGTGGTCGACAATGTCCTGAAGCCCATATTGATGTCGCGCGGTCTCTCAACCCCGATGCTCGTGATCCTGATCGGGGTCATCGGCGGTACGCTATCGCACGGGCTTCTCGGGTTGTTCCTGGGGCCCGTAGTCCTCAGCGTCTTTTACGAATTGCTGCGAGCCTGGGCCTGGCCAGCGGCAGCGTCAACCGGATCCGAGCATGAACTCGCTGCCGGCTTCGACGGACAGGTTCAGCGGTCGGTGCAGTAGACGAGAACCTCCTGCTCTATTTCAAGGCAGAGCTGCTCATATTCCGTAATCAGCCTGTCTTCACGCGGGCGCTGATTGCGGAACCGATCCAGTGCATCGACGGCAAGATCGTAGGCTTCAAACATTTCACCAAGTGTCTCGCTGGCGATGCCAGAAAGACGATGACGAATATCAGGCAGTCGGAGCATCAATTTCCTTCGTCCACGCTCTCGGCTCATAAGGCAGCTCCGTATATTTGCGCACCCCCGCAAATCGTACGAACTCAGGGGAACGCCGGCCGTTCCCGATTGGTTACCGAAAATTTATTCGTAAGAATGGTTCCGTTGGATCACATTACAAGAGATCGAATTGCGCTCTGCACAGTGCGGCGTAAACGAAGAGGGCATCAGGGCTCCCAATCGTCAGCGTTCAAGGCCTTTACAGTGACTGCGGCGACAATGCCGGTCAGCACAATTCCTGCGAAGCCGATGACCAACGACAATACCCGCGCCGAAACATGTTTGGGAGTAAAATCGCCGTAGCCGATGGTCAGGCCCGTCACGAACGTGAAATAGAGAGCCTCATCGAGGCGCCAGTCTTCGATGCGCCAGATTGCAAGCCCGCATCCGATCATCACAAGGACCACCCCTGATACGATTGGCCAGATCACGCGAAGCTGCCTTACCAGTGTGGTGAAGAACAGACGCCGCATTTGTCGATGGGTCAATTCACGACCAGGTTTCATTGGCATATTTGCCTCCGCCGGCCCGCATCACGATGTCTGATCGGGCAGAACATAAAGCGTCATGGCAAAGATCATGTAGACCATCAGCACCAGCATGCCGATGAACCATGCCGAACGCCCGCTATTGGTGACGAACATTGCCGTGATCGTGGCCAAGAAAACCATGACCACGACGCCGGGCGCAAATTGCAGATCCATCGGTGTCGGACCGATCAGATAGCTCAAGAGGACCAGCACGGGCGCGACGAAGAGCGCGATCTGCGACGCGCTTCCAAGTGCAATGCCCACACTCAGGTCGAGCCGGTTCTTGCGCGCACCGGAAAAGGCCGAAGCCATTTCGGCAGCACCGCCGACCAGCGCAACGACGATGAAGCCGACAAAGGCTTGCGTCATCCCGAAAACCTTGGCGGCCTCTTGCACTGACTCGACGAAGATCTCGCTGACGAGCGCGACCAGCACTGTGACACCAGCAAGCGTGGCCAGGGCCATGCCGATCGGCCACGGCGGCTCTTCGGCGTCATGGGCTTGCTCGGCTGCGGCGAAAGCGTCGCGATGTGTTTTGAGCGTGAACAGCAGGCCCAGCGCGTATCCGACAATAAGCAGGATCGCCAGGCCGAAGCTGAGCTTGTGGATGACGGCCGTCGCCGATGCAGAATCCATGGAAGCAACTGCCGATGGCATCAGCAGACCGATCGTGGCGAGGAAGAGCAAGCCCGCCTGGAGGCGGGCATTGGCGCGGTTGAACTCCTGCGTGTGATGTTTGAGGCCGCCGAGCAGAAACGACGCTCCCAGCATGAATAGGGTGTTCGTGACGATCGCACCGGCGACGGATGATTTTACGAGCGTGTATTGCCCGGCGCGAAGGGCAGTCAGTGCTATGACGAGCTCCGTCAGGTTTCCAAGCGTCGCGTTGAGCAACCCGCCGGCAGCATCGCCTGTCTTTGCCGCTACGGATTCAGTCGCGTGACTGAGGAGACCCGCGAGCGGTATCACCGCAAACACAGAGAGGATGAACAGCAGCGTGTGCGCCTCGGGGGCAACGCTCGCAGCGACAAAGACGACCGGCACTGCGACGAGCAGCCACAGCATCGGGTTGTGACGAATTTCTTTCCAAAGGAGGCTCACCCCACCACTCCCATCCGTTTCGCTGCATCCATATTTCTTGCTGCGGCATGCAGACGGGTTGCAGGTCGACGGACCTGCTCCGGAGCGTGCCGCCTTCATTTTCGACGGCCGTATTTCCCACCGATCGCGGTGTTATTCCGGCAGCGCCGTCTGCTGGAAGAATGTCACCGTTGCTTCATCCGGTGGCCCGAACCACGTGGTGAAGAAGGTTCGGAAATCCTGCGCCGCATAGGTCTGGCTCAAGGCACGATCGACAGCGAGACGGAAGTCCTCGTCGCCGCGTGCCAATTCGAGACCGAGCGGCTCGTAGGTGAAATGGCGCTGCAGGACGATGAGATTGCCGGAATTGTCGCTGCGGGCGGCAGCATCCATGAGGACCGGCATATCACCGAAGAGTACCGCCGAACTGCCGTCCAGCACACGTTCGATACCCTGCTGATAGTTGTTGACGGGCGTTGCGGTCGCCGCGAGCTGGAAGGTCTTGATCCTGTCGGTCAGCCAGCTTTCACTTGTTGTGCCGGCGATCGAAGAGAATGTCTTGTGTTCCAGGATCGTGCGGGCCGGCGAACCGCGCCAGACGGGTCGGCTTGTCGGTTCGCCATATTGCAACACCTCCCGCAGCGCCAGCGGAGAACTGGTGCTGAGCAATGCGCCGGTGCCGCTCGGGAAGATCGGGATCGAGAACGAGACAAGTTTGCGGCGCGTCAAGGTCACCGGCTCCGCACCGCAGACAAGATCGGCTGCACCGCTCTCGATCGCCGTGGTCTTGGCATCGCCGGACAGGGGAACCCATTCGACATCGAGCTTCGACAGGTTCAGCTGTGCTCTCAGACTGTCGGCAATCTTGTTGCAAAGAGCGACGGCATAACCATCCGGCCTGCCCTGCTCCGAATTGAAGGAAAAGGGCCTGGCATCCGGATCGTAGCCGAGCTTGAGCGCGGTGCTCGTCTTGACGCGATCGAGCGTCTGGGCTTGCGCGGGCGCGATGAGCGCCGATGCCGCCATTGTAGCGAGGACGGAGGCGGCGATCACCGCCCGGCGACCATTTCTCTTTGACATGATTGGTCCTCCCTCTGTTATTCGGCCGGGGCCTGGTTCACGCCGCCGGAAAAGCGCGGGGCGATCAGGCCGTAGATGATGAAACCGATGCCTGTGACGATCATGCCGCCGAGCACTGCATCCTTGCCGGAGGCGTAGATGGCGAAGACGCTATAGGCCATGCCGATAAGCGCGATCGTGGCATTCAGCTTGTATTTCGCCGGCGGCACGCGGGCGGCCTTCATCATGACGAACAGCGCAGACAGCGAGATGATGTAAGGCAGCACATTGGTGACGACAGCGAGATTGACCAGTGCGGAGAACTGTTCGCTCAGCGTCGGCGATATGGTCATCAGGGCAAGGCAGGTCTGCACGATGCCGAGAATGATCATCCCCCGCACCGGTGCACCCATCTCGTTGACCCGCGAGAAAATGGACGGGAACATCCGCTCGTCGGCGGCGGTCTTCGCCGTCTGGGCAATCGTGAACTGCCAGCCGAGCAGCGAACCGAGGCAGGCGAGCACCGCAAGCGCCATGATGATCGAACCAACAGTCGGGTTGAACATGGTGGCATAGGCGAGCGCGAACGGCCCGGTGGAGGTCGCGAGATCCGCATTCGGCACGATGCCCTGAATGACCGTCGTCGACAGGATGTAGATGACGGCTGCACCGAGCGTCCCGAACATGCAGGCGAGCGGCACATCGCGCTTGGGATTTTCGACGGCATCGGAATTCTGTGCGGCCGATTCCATGCCTAGGAAGGCCCAGAGGGTCAACGAGATGCTCGATCCCATCCCTTGCGCAAGCGATAGTCCTTTCGGGTTCCAGGCGGCCGCGAACGTGCTGGAGCTGAACCACAGCCAGCCGATGATCGACAGCAATCCGACGGGAAGGATGACGCCCCAGACCGTGATCGACCCGATGCGGCCGGTGATGCGCGGTCCGCCGAAATTGGCGGCCGTGGTCAGCCACAGAAGGACGATCAGCGCCAGGCAGGTCATGATGGGGGTCGAGGTCAGAGCCGGAAAGAAGCCGGCGAGATAACCAACAGCCGAAATGCCGATCGCCACGTTGCCGACGGCAAGCGACAGGAAATACAGGAAGAACACCATGAAATAGCCGTCCTTCCCATAGGCATCTTCCGCATAGGCGGACATGCCGCCGGGGCGCTGGTTGAACAGCCCGGCCTGGGCAAAGCCATAGGCGATCGCCATCGAGCCGACGGCGGTCACGAGCCAGGACAGCAGCGAGATCGCACCGACCTGGGCCATGTTGGCGGGAAGCATGATGATGCCCGAGCCCATCATGTTGACGGCGACGATGAAGGTGAGCTGCACAAGGTTCATCTTCTTCTTGGCCGTGGTCTCGGCCGCGAGATGCATCGTGTTATCGGTCATGACGAAATCCTCCCTACCCCCTACTCGCGCACGACATATGTGTGGAATTTGATCCGCCCATCGATCCGCTCCTGGAACACGCCCTGGACCTCGTAGTTGAAGCCCGGGAAGCGATTGAAGGATTCCTCGAAGGCCAGGAAATAGTCGCGCATCGGCCGCGCCCGATCGTCCCAGCGCTCGCCGGGCACGATCACGCCGATACCGGGCGGATAGATCAGCGCCAGCGTCGCGGAGATCCGGCCGGCGGCTTCCGTCAGCGGTACGTAATCGACATTGTTGGCGACCAGCGCTTCATAGGCTTGCTTGGGCGCAATTGCGGGCTCCGGGAAGCTCTCGGAACGGAAGCACAGACGCTGAAGTTCCTTGACGCCGGCCTCGCGGTAGAAGGAATGCATCTCCCGGCAAACCTGGCGAACGGTATAGCCGGCATAGCGCTCGCGATTGGCCGCGTACACGGTCGGCAGCACCTCCTGCAGCGGCGCGTCTCGGTCCCACAGGTTCTTAAACTTGACGAGTTTGGCAACGAGCGTATTCAGCTTGCTCTCGTCCTCCGCTGGGGTAAGCAGGAAAAGCAGGCTGTTCAGATCGCATTTTTCCGGCACCACCCTCTGCTCGCGCAGATAATTGGCAACGACAGTCGCCGGAATGCCGAATTCGCGATATTCACCGGTTTTCCGGTCGATACCGGGCGTCAGGATTGCAAGCTTGTTCGGATCGACCATGGTGTAGCCGGGCGCATAGCCCGAATAACCATGCCACTTCGCCTGCGGATCGAACCGCCAGCATTGCTGCTCGCGTTTGAGCACATCGGTCGGGATATCTTCCCATCTGGTATCGGCGAGATCGCCGGTGTGCTTCGAGCCCGAAACCGAAAGCCTGTCCGGCACAAAAGGATCGAAGAACCATTGTTCTTCGGGGCTTGCCGCCTTGCTCTCGTAGTGATTGACGAAGCCGCGCAGCTTCTTGCGCACCTCGATGCCGAGTTCGATGCAGCGGTCCCACAGCATCTCGCCGGCCTTGCCCTCATGGACCTTGGCGTTGACATCGAGCGAGGCGAAAAGCGGATAGAAGGGTGAGGTCGAAACATGCATCAGCAGCGATTCATTGAAGCGCTTGTGTTCGACGAAGCGGCGCTGGCCGCTGATATGTTCGTCCCGCTTGTGGATCTGTGACGCCTGCGAGAAGCCTGCGCCCTGCTTGTGGACCGACTGGGTGGAAAACAGACCTGGCATGTCGGCACCGAGGTCCTTGAGGCGCATCGGGCTATGGCCATCAAAGAGCGGATGAAAGGCGTTATAGCCAATCCAGGCTTCGTCCCAGAGCACGTAATCGCAGAGATGGCCGATCTTCTCCATGACCTGCCGCACATTGTAGATCGTGCCGTCATAGGTCGCGAGCTGGATACAGGCGAGACGGAAAGGCCTCTCACCCTTCGCCCGGCTCTTGTCGGTGACCAGCGGGTGCTCCTCGATCTTCTGCCGCAGCCAGCCCTCGTCCCAGGCCGCCCAATCGACAGCACCGATCATGCCGAAGGAATTGCGGGCGGTCGGCAGATAGATCGGAATAGCGCCGGCTTGCACGAGAGCGCCCTGATGCAGGGACTTGTGATTGTTGCGGTCGAAGAGCACGAGATCGCCGCTGCGCAATACGGCATTGGCCACCACCTTGTTGGAGGTGCTCGTGCCATTGAGGATGAAGTAGGTGCGATCCGCGCCGAAGATGCGCGCTGCCTGTTTCTGGGCTTCGACGGCGGGGCCTTCATGGATCAGCAGGTCGCCGAGATCGACGTCTGCGTTGCAGAGGTCGTTTCGAAAAATGCTCTCGCCGAAATATTTGAAGAAAAGCTGCCCAGCCGGCGATTTCCGATAGAACTGGCCGCCCTGATGCCCCGGGCAATCGAAGGCGATATTGGCCTCGCCATCATAGGCCATCATGCCGCCGAAGAAGGGCGGCAGCAGCGACTTGCCGTAATTGACCGCGCTGGAGACGATCTGCTTAGCATAGAAGGTCGGCGTCTGCTGGCCGAGATAGACGAAACCATCCACCTCGCCGGCCATCTCGACGACATCCATGTCGGCAATGGTCAGCGTATCGGCCATCGCCCAGATCGGCGTGCGGAAGCCTATATCTCTCACAGAACGAAGAAAGCTGCGTGCCGCCGGCAGCTTTCCGCCCTCGACCGAGCCGATATAGGCGCCGACATCAGCATCCTCGGAGACATCGGCGGAATAGTCGTCGCGCAACTCCACCTCGAATCCGTCAGCGGTGATCTGCGACACGAGCGCCTGTGCCTGAGAATTGTCGCGGTCGATGATCGCCACGATCTTCAGCATCTTGTGGAAGGGTATGGCGACCGTCGGAGACTTCACATCACGCGGGATCATTCCTGCCCCTCCCCTGCAATGCAATCGACAAGGTAGCGACGTCCGCCATCACCGGGCGCGAAGCGAAGGCCGTGAATATCGGTTTCGAAACCTGGGAACTTGCTGTCGAAGTCACGAGCGTAAAGCAGGTAATCCTGGATCGACTTCGTCGACTGGGTGATCCGCTCGCCCGGCATGATCAAGGGAATTCCCGGTGGATAGGGAACGATCATCACCGCGAGGATGCGGTTCATGAGATTGTCGATCTCGACGCTCTCGATCTTGCCCTTGACCAGCCGGTCATAGGCATCGGCGGGACGCAGGGCCATTTCCGGCAGCACCGTGTACATCTCGCGCTGCGCCTTCGGCACATCGTCCTTGCGATAGATCGCATGGATCTGCTCGCAAAGATCCTTCAGTCCCATGCCGGCATAGGCTTCCGGATGGGCTGCGGCGAGCGCCGGCAGCGCCCGGGTCAATGGCGTATTGGCATCATAAAGATCCTTGAAATTGAGGAGTTCCGTGACGAGCGTGCTCCACTTGCCGCGGGTGATGCCCATCGAGAAAAGGACGAGGAACGAGTAGAGACCGGTCTTTTCGATCTCGATGCGCCGCGAAGACAGGAACTTGGTGATGACGGCAGCCGGTATTCCGTGCTCGTCCATCACCCCGCTTGCCGAGAGACCGGGCGACAGGATGGTGACCTTGATCGGGTCGACCATGACATGATTTTCGGCAAGGCCAGTAAAACCATGCCAGGCGTCATCGGGCTTCAGCACCCAGTCGGCATGAGTGTCACTCGGCGTCTGCTCGGCAACCGTCGGCTCCCAGACATCGAACCACCAGCTTCCATCAGTTTGTTTCCTGACAGCATTCATCGCCCGTCGGAAGCTGATCGCCTCGTCAATCGTCTCCTGCACCAACGCGCGACCCGCCGGCTGCTCCATCATCGCAGCGGCGACATCGCAGGAGGCGATGATGCCATATTGCGGCGAGGTCGAAGTGTGCATCATGAAGGCTTCGTTGAAGCGCGTGACATCGAGGCGCTTGTTCTCGGCATGCTGGATGTGGATCATTGATGCCTGAGACAGGGCGGCCAGCAGCTTGTGCGTCGAGTGCGTGGCAAAGGTGATGGCGTTTTGCGACCGCGCTGGCTGGTTCGACGAGATGCCGTGGAAGCCGTCGTAGAATTCGTGGAAATTCGCATAGGCGTACCAGGCCTCGTCGAAATGCAGCACCTCGACTGCATCCCCCAGTGACGCCTTGATGGCATCGACATTGTAGCAGAGCCCGTCATAGGTCGAATTGGTGATGACCATCAGCCTGACTTTGCCGCTGGTCTGCCCGGCAAAGGGGCTGGCGGCAATCTTGCCGGCGATCGATTCCGGCGTGAACTGATCCTTCGAGATCGGGCCGATAATGCCGAGCCCATTGCGGGACGGCGTCAGATAGATGGGTGTCGCGCCTGTCATGATGAGCGAGTGCAGGATCGACTTGTGGCAGTTTCGGTCGCAGAGCACGAGATCGCCGCGCCCGACCATGCCGTGCCAGACGATCTTGTTGGCGGTCGACGTGCCGCCGACGACGAAAAGGGTCTCATCCGTGCCGAAGATGCGCGCCGCATTGCGCTCGCCCTCGGCGATCGGCCCGACATGATCGAGAAGCGAACCGACACTGCCGACCGATACCGAAATATCCGATCGCAGCGTGTTTTCGCCGAAGAACGTATAGAAGAGCTGACCGACGGGGCTCTTGCGGAAGGCGACGCCGCCGCCATGGCCAGGTGTGTGCCAGGAATAGGCACCCTCCAGCGTATAATCCATCAGCGCCTTGAACATCGGCGGCGGCAGCCGGTCGAGATAGTTGCGGGCGGCCTGCGCGATGGCACGGGCCATGAATTCCGCCGAATCTTCGAACAGCCGGAAAAAGGCATTGGCGTGCCGCAGCACTGCGGCAGGCACATCTTCCGCGGTCGTGTCGTCGCCGAAGAGGAAGATCGGCAGACGGTCGTTTCTCTGCCGCTTCGCAGCCAGAACCTCGCCCAGCACCTGCCAGCGTGTCGCCTTGTCCTCGGTTCCATCGACGGAGACCAGCCAGCAGGATTCGGTGTTGAAGACATGGACCAGACGACGGGCGTCTTCATAGGACACGCCGGAGACGATCCGGAATCCTTCCTTCTCGATGGCGGCCGCCAGATCGCGCATACCGCGCCCGGCAGCACTCTTGCCATCAAAATCCTCGTCGATAACAGCGATAGGAAATGCCGTCTGGAATTCCATGCGTTCCTCCAGAAACCGAGGGGTCAAACGCTGCGGCCGCCATGCAGCCGTCTGCATCTCAGGTTGAAGGATGGTACATGACGGGTAGTGCAGCGTCGTTGATTGCAATCAACGTGACGGGAAGCATTTCACGGCGAAGGGGGAAGCCTCGTGCCGGGACTATTCCGCCCATTCGTGATCGGCGGTGAAGGCAATGGTCAGCCAGCGATTGGCGCTTTCATCACCGATCGCATTGCCGATCTCGTCGCGCAGCGCGTCCCACTCCTCGATAGTTTTCGCGGGAAGCCCTTCGGGCACGATGAAGTAGAGTTCGATCTGCTTGGCGCGGCCGACCTGGGCGACATAGGCGCGGTGCGAGACGAAGCCGAGGCGGCGCACCGTGTCGGATGCGATGCGATCCACGTGCTCTTGCAGATCGACAGGCGCGATCAGCAGGATTTCGCTTAGCGCTTTCCAGATCGTGCCGATCGGGAGTGGGATCATGACAAGACAGACGAGGATCAGGACCGCAGGGTCCATATAGCTGGCGACCCAGGCAACAGGTGTCGCCTGGACGGCCATGCCGATGAGAAATGCGATAAGCAGTGCAAGCGCGATGCCGCCCGACATGATCCAGGCCTTGATGTCGAGCGAGATGAAATCGGATTTGATGCGGCGGTTGAACCGGATGCCGAGGACAGCCATGATGGCGCAGACAAGCACGGTTGCCGCGGAATAGGCGATCGCCATGCCAAAGCGTAGTTCATGGCCGCCGTTCAGAATGCTGATGATCGCGCTGATCAATGCATAGACACCGACCGTCATCAGCAGGCAGCCATTGAGCATCAATACGATCGGCTCCAGATGCCAGAACCCCATGGTGAAGCGGTTTCGGATCCTGCCGGACTGGGCATCGCTCTGCGTCGACTTGATGATCAGGGTAGAAACCCAAAGTGCCAGCCCGGTCATCGCCGCATCGGCCAGCGAATAGACGCCGTCGAAGGCGATGGAGAATGAGCCGGACAGAATGCCGAAGACAACTCCGAGCACCGCGACCACAACGGTGGCTGCAATCGAGATCCTGAGAAACCCCTGCTCGCCCAACATCAACGTCACCTCCAGCACTGTGAGTAGCTGCTTTACCCTGATGTCGAAGGCTAAACCAGACCGTCAGACTACGCATTGATCCGGATTGCGGGAGCCCGTTTTAGCAACGACAATCGCGGCTCGAAGGCGGTCCGAAGAGCCATCGGCTTCCGGAAGCCGGCTCACGGGAGGGATTTCATGACAACCTCGTCGAATGGCAAGAGCCTTGGACTTGGCGCCTGCACAGCCATCGTTGTTGGAAACATGGTTGGGTCCGGATTTTACCTTTCGCCGGCCGCTGTTGCGCCCTACGGCAACCTTGCGATCATCGTCTGGATCCTCATGGGTGCCGGGGCGATCTGCCTCGGCCTTACTTTCGCGCGCCTGGCGAGGCTCGTGCCCGCCGTTGGCGGTCCCTATGCCTATACGCGGCTCGGTTACGGCGATTTCGCAGGCTTCCTCATCGCCTGGGGTTATTGGATTTCCATCTGGACATCGCTGCCCGTGATCGCGATTGCCTTTACCGGCGTGATGGTCGATCTCTTCCCTGCCCTCAGTAACCGCTTCACCGCGACGGTACTGACGCTCGGCGTCATCTGGGCGATCGTGCTCGTCAATCTTCGCGGCGTCCACGCCGCTGGCCTCTTCGCGCAGGTCACGACCTATGCCAAGCTGCTCCCCTTCGGCGCCGTTGCCATTATCGGCCTTCTTTATATCGACACATCGCATTTCGCCGAATTCAACCCGAGCGGCCAGCCGCTGCTGCAGTCATTTGCAACGCTGGCGCCTCTCACCATGTTCGCCTATCTGGGCCTGGAATCGGCGACAGTTCCTGCCGGCGACGTCGAAAATGCGGAGCGGACCATTCCGCGATCGACCGTACTTGGGATATCGATCGCCGCCGCGCTTTACGTACTTGGCACTGTCGTGGTGATGGGCCTCTTGCCCCGCGAACAGCTCATCCATTCGGTCGCGCCCTTTTCCCAGGCGGCGGGGGTCATGTGGGGCCGGCCGGGCGAGCTGGCAATCTCGATCGCCGTGCTTGTGTCCTCGATCGGTGCGCTCAATGGCTGGACTCTTCTCATGGGGCAGGTTCCGATGGCGGCGGCCCGCGACGGTCTATTTCCGCCGCTTTTTGCCCGGCTCTCCTCGCGTGGCGTGCCTGCATGGGGCATGGTTATTTCAGCTCTTTTCGCAACGATCCTGGTGCTCGTTCAGGCACTTGGCTCAGAAGGCTTTGCCGCCGTCTATCGTTTGATGGTGGGGCTGAGCACAATGGCCGCCGTCGTTCCCTATGCCTTCTGTTCGCTTGCCGGAACTCTTGTTGCCGGCGCGACGCTCGGGCGAATGCCAAGAGTAAGCGCGATCGAACTCATCGCCTTTGTCTTTGCGATCTTCACCCTCTACGGTTCCGGAGCAGAACCGGTGCTCTATGGCCTCGTGTTGCTGATGCTTGGTATTCCTGTCTATGTCTGGCAAAGACGAAACGCGGCCGAAGCGACAGACAAGGAGACGGCAGCAGCTGCAGCATCGCGCCCGGCCGTCTCGGGATAGTGTTTGTGTCGAGAGATTAGTGCCAGCTCAAGCCGTCAAAGCCGGTATTGATAAGTGTCCCGCGCTCGCCCCGGACCATTCCGCCGATGTCGGCAAGGGAACCGATTGCGGCTGTCTTGCCGTTTGCCCGTGCAAAATGGCAGGCGGCGTCCACTTTCGGCCCCATCGAGCCGGCCGGGAAGGAGAACTGGTTGAGATCATCAGGACGGACGCGATGGATTGCCTTCTGAGACGGCTTGCCCCAGTCGATGCAGACGGCCTCGGCATCCGTTGCCATGATCAGCATGTCGGCGTTGAGATCGCGCGCCAGAAGCTCCGAGCAGAGATCCTTGTCGATGACGGCTTCGACACCGATCAGCTTCCTGTCGGCGCCTTTTTCATACATGGTCGGTATGCCGCCGCCACCTGCACAGATGACGATCGTCCGCTCTTCGAGCAGCCAGCGAACCGGACGGATCTCGAAGATGCGCTTTGGTATCGGCGAGGCCACGACGCGCCGCCATTTGTCGCCATCCTGTTTGAATACCCAGCCCTTTTCCGTGCGAATCCGATCCGCCTCGCCCTTGTCATAGACTGGTCCGACGAACTTGGTGGGGTTCTGGAAGCCGGGATCGGCGGCATCGACCTCCACCATGGTCAGAAGCGTCGCCAGGGGTTGCTCGAATGGCAGGAGATTACCGAGTTCCTGCTCCAGCATGTAACCGATCATGCCTTCTGTCTCGGCACCGAGAACATCAAGCGGATAGGCCTCCTCGGGTTTATAGGCCGCTCCCTGGAGTGCGAGCAGCCCAACCTGTGGCCCATTACCATGGGTTATGACAAGTTCATGTTCAGCCGCCAGGGGCGCGATCGCCTGTGCCGCGAGGCGCGCATTTCGCCTCTGGGTATCGGCAGTCATAGGCTCCCCGCGCCGGAGAAGCGCATTGCCGCCGAGCGCAATGACCACACGCATTCTAATCTCCCAAAGTAGCGACAAGCAGGGCCTTGATCGTGTGCAGGCGATTTTCCGCCTGCTCGAAGGCGACATTGGCCTCGGATTCGAAGACGTCATTGGTCACTTCGAGGCCGTTCTCCATGCCGTAATCTTCGGCGATCTGCTTGCCGAGCGTGGTTTCGGTGTCATGGAATGCCGGCAGGCAATGCATGAACTTGGTCTGCGGATTGCCGGTCGCTTTCATCAGGTCCTTATTCACCTGGTAGGGAGTGAGCAGCTTGATGCGTTCGCGCCAGACATCCTTCGGCTCACCCATCGAAACCCAGACATCGGTGTGGATGAAATCGACGTCCTTGACGGCCTCCTTGGGATCTTCGGTAACCAGCAGGCGCGCGCCCGAGGCCTGCTGCAGATCCTTGGCGATCTTCATATATTCTTCCGAGGGCCACAGCGATCTTGGGCCGCAGATGCGCACATCCATGCCGAGCAGGCAGCCGACGATCAAAAGCGAATGCCCCATATTCGAGCGTGTGTCACCGACATAAGCATATTTGATCGCAGCGATCGGCTTGTCGCTGTGTTCACGCATGGTCATGACGTCGGCAATCATCTGTGTCGGATGATATTCATCCGTCAGGCCGTTATAGACTGGCACTCCGGCATATTTTGCCAACGTCTCCACGCCCTTCTGCGCGGAACCGCGATACTCGATCGCATCATACATGCGCCCCAGTACCCGTGCCGTGTCCTTGAAAGATTCCTTGTGCCCGATCTGCGAGCCCGACGGATCGAGATAGGTGACATTGGCGCCCTGGTCCGAGCAGGCGACTTCGAAAGCGCATCTTGTCCGGGTCGAGGTCTTCTCGAAGATAAGGCAGATTTCCTTGCCCTTCAGGTGCTCCTGCTCGGTGCGGGCATATTTGGCCCGCTTCAGATCTCGGGCGAGATCGAGGAGATAGCGGAATTCCCGCGGCGTATAATCCTGCACGGTTAGAAGCGAGCGATTTCGCAGATTGAAGCTCATGGTCTTGCTCCGTCGGTCAGTTTTGTGAGTGAAAACGTCAATAAGCCGGATCGCGCCAGATGGGGCACGTCATGCAATGTCCGCCACCGCGGCCGCGGCCGAGTTCGGAACCTCGGATGGTGATGACCTCGACACCTGCCTTGCGCAGTAGCGTGTTGGTATAGGTATTCCGGTCGTAGGCGACGACGACACCGGGTTCGAGCGCGACGACGTTATTGCCATCGTCCCATTGCTCGCGTTCGGCCTGATAGGAATTGCCGCCTGTTTCGACCGTGCGTAATAGCGGCAGATCGAGCGCTTCGGCGACAACATCGAGCATCGGCTGGCTTTCGGGATGAATCTCGAATGTGCCGTCGTCGTCTACCGGATACATGCTGTAGCAGCGGATCTGGTCGACGACTTCCGCAAATAGCGTGACGATATCGCGATCGCAGAAGCTGAAGACCGTATCGAGATGCATTGCCGCGCGGCTCTTCGGCATCAGGCAGCCGATTACCCGCTTTGCCGCCTTGTTCCTGAAGAGGGCCTGCGCCACCTGGCCGACGGCCTGATAGGTGGTGCGTTCGCCCATGCCGATCAGAACTGTGCCATTGCCGATCGGCATCACGTCACCGCCCTCCATCGAGGCATTGGCGAACTGATTGTCGGAATCGCCCCACCAGATCCGGAAGTCGCCGCCGTGGAATATCGGGTGAAATTTATAGATCGCGCGTTGGATCAGCGTCTCGGCGCGTCTTGCCGGCCAGAACATCGGATTGCACGTTACCCCGCCATAGATCCAGCAGGAAGGGTCGCGCTGGAACAGGGTGTTGGGGATGGGCGGGATGACGAAATCGGTTTCCGGCAGGGCACTCAGCATCAGCGACTTCGCCCTGACATCAGGCAGATCGGAAATTGAAATGCCGCCGATCATGAAGGCGGCAAGCTGTTGGGCCGGCATCTCGTCGAGCCATGGCCGCATCGCCTCGGCGATCTGCGAGCCGAGCACGTTCGGGGTGACGCGTCGATCCAGCACGAAATCGCGTGCCTGCTTGTTGGAGAGCGCCTGGCCGAGCAGGTCATGGAGCTCGAGAACTTCGACCCCTCTTTCCTGCATCTTCAGGACAAAATCATAGTGATCCTTCTGGGCCTCATGCACCCACAAGACATCGTCGAAAAGAAGGTCATGGCAGTTTGCAGGCGTCAGGCGCTGATGGGCCAGAGATGGCTTGCAGACCATGACGGTTCTCAGTTTTCCGACCTCAGAATGAACGCCGAAACCACGCATGCGGTCCTCCTTCCAGCCTTAGGATGGCGGCTACGCCGCCGGCCATTAAACACATTCAGCCTGCTGGCAGCCTATTTGGGCAGGCCGGGGCATGTCATTGATTGCAGACAAGGTGCATTGCAGCATTTGCAACTCCCTGGCCTAGCCTCCAGAGAATGCAGTTCCATTCAATGAAGGTCGGACGTATCGCAACGCTGTATCGGCCACGAACGCCAATGGGTTGGATGAACGTCCAGCAACTCGCCGGTGAGCGCGTTAGCCCATCCGCCGGGCAGACGAAGGCAGGGAAAAACAAGGGCATGGACGCCTTCGTCGTCTATGACGGCGAGTTCTATATCCTCTTCGAACGGAGCTTCGACGACCAACCGCCACATCACCGAACCCTCCCCGACGATGAACGAGCGTCGACCAACAAGAGGCCCTGTTTCGGAATGCCGGTCACTCGGCCGGCGTGATTTTTCCTGCCAGCGCGCGGATGCCGCAACGACCTCCGCTATGTCCTGCCTTTTGATGGATTCGCGATCGCGCGGCTTCCTTCGCGGGAACCCTGCATGCTCGCTCATTCGATGTAGAACGTCAGGTTGCCGTTGCGGGCGCGCGTCACCCATTCGATCTGATTGGGTGTCAGTTTCTTGGCCTTCAGTTGCTGAACGAGCCATGAGTTGGAACGGATCGCCGTCCGGATTTCCTTGACGTGTTCAGCGCTGCCCGGCCTCGGCATTGCGCCGACTTCAACTGCGGTTCGAAAACTGACGATGGAAAACCGCTTGTCGTGATAGGTTCTGATGTGCTCCGGCAGGTTTTCGGCCCAATTCATGCGCCGGAATTCCTTGCGGCTCTGCTGCGCGCCAACAGGTGTCACCAACGACGCAGCGGTTGCAATAGCAATAGCAAGAGCAAACTTTCTCATCTTCCAGCTCCCTCAAATGGCTGTAAACCCATCGCGTCGCAGAGTAGCGGAACAGCGAGCCAGAGGCATTGAGCCGGATCAATGGAGATGAGGCCGCGCCAAAGCGCCGGCTCGCCGGTCCTTCAGCAGGTCCGGTTGCAGAAAAAGACCAATAGAGTCTACGCGATACTACACTGATCCCCCATCCAAAGATGGTAAACTCACGTCATTGTTGAGAAGGGAAGGCCGTCGAGGCCCTGGATTGCTTCTCAAAGGGCGGAGGAGACCATCATGTCCACCAAGATGGAGGCGCCGCAAGTTGCCGGATATCGTTCCTTTGTCCCGGGCGGGATGGGACGAACCTCGTTCGACGGATCGCGAATAGCACGCCCTGACTCAGCGCCAAACCTGTCGCGGGAGAACGGACAACAGGCGATCTGGATCCGGCAACTCTACGAACTCATGCCCGACGCGGTGTTTTTCATGACCGCCAGCAATAGAATTTCGGCCTGTAACAGGGCTGCGGTGACTTTGTTCGGTTATGAGGAAGATGAATTGCTCGACCGCAAGATCGACTTCGTCTGGTCTTCAATGCCGGATATTCAGATCAAGGGACGCTGGGCGGACCAAGGCGTAGTGCGTGCGGGCCTGGCAACCACCAAGAGCGGCGTTCAGTTTCCAACTGCCCTGACCATCATCCGAGAAAAAGGCGAAAAAGAAACCTTCGCGGCTGCGATCTTTGAGGATTTCCGGACTGAGCGCGGAACATTGCAGCAGATTCAGGAGCTTCAATGTGAGCTGGCGCGTCTTGCCAGGATAGTCGCGCTTGGAGAGATGACGGCAACGCTGGCACATGAACTCTCCCAGCCGCTGTCCTCGATCGCCGCCTACTCCGAGGGGTGTAGGCGCCTTGTGACGAGCGATGGCCGCCGGCACGGCGAGGAGCTTCGTGAAGCTCTGTCGGAAATTACACAGCACGCCTCGTGGGCAGGAACGATCGTCAAGAACATCCGGGACGCTGCAAAGCGCGGCGCCGGTGAGAAGCGGCCGGAGGCGATGCACGCACTGATCCGCGAAGCGACAGCGCTTGGGCTCGCCGGATCAGCCCGGAAAGGCCTTCTAACCGATATGCGGCTCGACGCAGCGCGGGATATCGTCGTCGCGGACCGCGTCCAGATCGTCCAGGTGCTGATGAATCTTCTTCACAATGCCGTCGAGGCGACCGATGGCATTGAGCAGCCAACCATCGCAATCCGAACCAGAACCGGCGACTTCTCGCTGGTCGTCGAGGTGTCCGATAATGGCTGCGGAATTGCCGCCGAGATCGAAGCGGCGCTGTTTCGTCCCTTTGTGACCAGTAAACCGCGCGGACTTGGCATGGGGCTGGCATTATCGAAACGTATCATCGAAGCGCATGGAGGCCGCATAAGCGCGCGCAAGGGAATACAGGGAGGCTCGGTCCTTTCGTTTTCGCTGCCGCTGGCGGAGACAACGATCAATGGCGAATGACCTTACGATCCATCTCGTCGACGACGAGGAGTCGCTCCGGCGCTCTCTGACGTTTTTGCTGGTGTCGGCAGGCTTTGCCGTTCGTGCACATAGTTCTGCGAAGGCGTTCCTGGAACTTCTGCCGCTGTCCGGCCGAAGCTGTCTTGTCACTGATCTATGCATGCCTGACAGCAGCGGCATCGAATTGCTCCATCGCCTGCGACGCCTCGGCATAGACGTGCCGGCAATCGTTATTACCGGCCACGGCGATATTGCCGCGGCTGTACAGGCGATGAAGGCCGGGGCATTCGATTTCCTGGAAAAACCGTTGAAGGAAGACGTGCTTGTTGCAGCCATCAACGGAGCGATGGACCAGAGGCGGACCAGCAGGATTCTACCTGATTCTGGCAGCGTCGCCACACGGCTCCGCCAGCTTACCGAGCGCGAATATCAGGTTCTGATCGGCGTCCTCGATGGGGCGCAGAACAAGATGATTGCGTATCAACTCGGCATCAGCTCGCGCACGGTGGAGGTCCACCGTGCCAATGTGATGGCAAAAATGGGCGCACGCAATCTTGCAGAGCTCATGCGTATGGCCATAACCATTGATGCCGCATCGCAACCACCTGAAACCGCGAAAGCTTTGCCCGTCGGTAGCTGGTCAACTTATATTCGGCAAACCTAAAGCAATTCTTGCAACCTCAGGCTTGTGCGGTATGATGCGTTAGAACTGACTTATATAGTTGCGTGTGATCTTTGTCGTAGGGGCGATCATGAGAAGCGCAAAGATCAAAGATTTCAGCGATATTGAGCCGACAGCTGACGAGATTTGCCGACAGGTCGAACGAATCCTCACAAGTGAGGAATTTCACGCGCCGAAGCGTGGGCGAAATTTCCTGGAATTCGTCATCAACGAGACGCTTGCCGGTCGATCGGACTTCCTGAAGGCGTTTACAATAGCAAATGTAGTTTTTGGCCGGGAAGCTTCATTCGACCCGCAGAACGATCCGGTTGTCCGGATCGAGGCCGGCCGAATACGTAAGGCACTCGAGCGTTATTATCTCGTCGCGGGCCAGAGGGACGACGTCGTCATTACCGTGCCCAAAGGCGGATATGTGCCGCATTTCGAATATGCGCGGGCTGCGCAGGCTCCGGCTGAACCGGTCGAGATCTCGAAAGATCCCCGAAATGTAGAGCACGAAGATCAAGGACATTCGCTTGAGGAATCACATCCTGGGGGATGGATAGCCCGCCTTGGTCTCGGAACTGTGGTGGCTGTCGTCCTTGCCCTTCTTCTCCTAGCCCTCACCTTCGCACTGTCTTGGCGTGATGTGCCAATCGCGGCATTGCCGACGGCACATCTGGAGCCAAGGGTGGTTGTCGATTTTTTTGCGGATGGCAACCCGGCTGACGACGGCTCCGATATCGCCCGCGGTCTGCGGGACGACATTATCGGGCAGCTCGCCCAGTTCGATGACATCATTGTCGTCGCAGATCCGCTCCGTGATGAGCATGTCGCAGCTGCCGCCTACCTGTTGCAGGGCAATGTCCAGATCGATGGAAGCAGGCTGCGAGCTGCCGCCAGGCTGGTGCGCCAAGCGGATGGAGCCGTCATCTGGGCCAATAATTTCGATGGGGATCTTCGAGATCAGAACAAGCTTGTGATTCAAGGCGATGTCGCGCGAAAAATCGCCGACGCAATTGCACAACCCTATGGCGTCATCTTTCAGACCGACAAAGATATGATAGCGCCCCCGGCACAGACGGGAGACCGGAGGGCCTACGAATGCACGCTTGCCTATTCCAGCTATCGTCAGACCATGACCGCGCAAAACCACAGCGCGACACGCGAATGCTTGCAGCGAGCAACCCAGCGGTTCCCTGACAATGCGGTTTCCTGGGCGCTGCTGTCCATGATCTATCTCGACGAAATCAGATACCGCCACAGGCTCGGCACGTCATCGTCATCGCAGCCTCTTGCGCTGGCGAGCGCTGCGGTGGAGCGAGCAGTATCACTCGCGCCGGGCAATCCCCATGTGCTGCAAGCGCAGATGCTGGTGAGCTTCTTCAGGGGAGATATCGACGACGCCCTGAAGGCGGGTACGGCGGCCTATGCTGCCGATCCCGATGACGTGGAAGTCGCGGGCGAGTATGGCCTTCGATTGGCGTTGTCGGGAAAATGGCAGTCGGGCTGCGAATTGTTGTCGATCGCCCTCAACAAGGGTGTCGGCACCAGAGGTTATTATGAAAACGGTCTGGCTCTGTGCGCGTTGATGAAGGGAGATATCGAAGAGGCGGAAAAGTGGTCGCGGAGGTCCGATGTCGATCACAATGTGCTGCATCGCCTTCTGCTGCTATCCATTCTCGGAGCGGCCGGAAAGACGGACGAGGCCATTCTCGAACGGGATTGGCTCAATATCCACGCGCCAGCGTTGATGACGAATATCCGCCAGGAGGTCGCACTCCGTCTGCAACGACCGGAGGACCAGGAGCGCTTCCTGAACGGACTGCGCGCCTCGGGATTAGTCATCCCCCCTCTGCCCGCACAGTAGGGACTAAGGATCGGCGCTTACGCCGCTCAGCCTGTGACTATTCGAAATCGCCATGGCGATTTGAGCGGCGATCTCGTCCTCGACGTCGAGAATAGTCTGGCCGCGCAGGTCTCGATCATATTGATTGGCCCAAATGACCGCGCCGTCGGAGGCGTTTATCAGGCGGACATGAAGATGAAGGATCGTGCCCTCGACGAGGGCGCTTCCTTGCAGGTTTAAATGCGAGCCTGTCACTTCTGGCCCGGAGCGGCTGGGGGCAAGCACGATTAGGCTTTCCACCCTCATAAACTTTGCAATCAACTGATCGGCCAATCCCTTTACGAAATCAGAGGCCTGCGTGCTGCCGCCGAGTGCGATAAAAGGTTCGATCGCGATCCTGACCTTGTTCTCCGACGTTGACGCGGCAGGCACCGGCAGCGCCTTTGGTGGGGAGAGATAGGCTTCAAGCGGACGAACAAGGGCGAGTACGGCCATTACCCCGAACAGTGCGGGGACCCCGATCGGCAACAGGAGATCACGATAGCTGACCGGCTGCCCCTGCCTCGGGGGCCGCCGTATGTTCTCGCGGTTTTGCGGAGCGGAAATTTCTCCTCCGTTCGAACGGTTTTCCTCGCTCGAAAAATGGGGCGCATACCCTCCTTTGGGCACGGTAATCCGGATTGGGTCATTGCTTCCGCTGACGAGATAATAGCGTTCGAGCGCGCGACGAATTCGTCCGGCCTCGATGCGGACGACGGGATCATTCTGTGCATCGAAGGAGGCATCGCGCCCAAAAACCGCTTGTGCAATCGTATAGGCCTTGAGCTGTTCGCTACGCCCTTCAAGTGTCTCTTCAACGATATATTGCAGGAATCGGCGTCCGCGCTCAGGGGCAAGGAATTCCGGACTGGCGAGTATAAGGTCAAGTTGCATACGCACGCTTGCAGGCTCATGAACTGCGCGGTTTTCCCCTCCCTCTTCCGACACCATTGAGACCTCCTGCGATACCGTCGTATCACTCTCATCAAGGGGGAATTGCGTTATACACCGGTTGGTAGCCCGGGGCTTCCGTAGCAATACGTAAGGGATATCTCGAATATCGGGGCGGGTAACGATTGCTTATGCTGCGATGTGGATGGGGGCGACGCAGATGCTTCAAAACCAAACGATCGTAAAGCACACGACAGTTTCGGGCCACCGCCATGGTGGACCAGCCGGAGCAATCAGGGATCAATCCATCCGGCTCAAGGCCGACGAGACGATCTATAGCGAGGGTGAACACGCGCTTGCGATCTACCAGGTCGAAGCAGGCGCGGTGCGGATTTACCGCCTCACGGCAAGCGGGCAGCGGTACATTCTATCCTTTTGCGGCAAGGGCGAATGGTTCGGGCTCGAGACGGGCAATGTACGAACCGATTTTGCAGAAGCCGTTTGCGAAACCTCTATCAAGCCCTTTCGCGCCAATCAGGACGCAGTCGTCCCCATAGACCTTCTTCACATTGCTTTGACGAACCTTGCAAAGGCACAGCACAAGCAACTCGTCATCACCGAGCAAAGTGCACTGAAGCGCGTCGCCGCCTTTGTTTACGAAACGGCCGATCGTCATCCGGGAGATTGCGAATTCGATATGATGATGTCGCGTAGCGATATCGCCGACTATCTCGGACTGACGGTCGAGACAGTGGCCCGCTGCTTCACGAAATTACGCGAAAAACGCATTCTTTGCCTCAACGGAAAATTGCAACGCATTGTCCGAGTCCTCGATCGTGATGCGCTCGTCGCGCTGACGATCTAGATGCTGCGGATTTCGAAGATCGATCTTGAAAAAGGGGGTTGAACAATGACGCACGCATCCGATCGAGGATTGAACGCACCGGCCAAAGTGGTCCTCGCAAGCCTGATGGCACTAACTGGCCTTCCTCTCGCGACTGCTGAGGCGCAAACCCCATCTTTTGAACAATTTCCAATACTTATCCAATGCAAATACAAGGAAACCTACCACGCTTTCTACATATCGCGTATTTCAGAGGACGGTACCGCAACCTATGTGGCATCCGAACGCATGGGCGGTACGATCACCCTGGATGGTAAAGCGAAGGCGACCGGCGGCGCAGGCGGCGGTAGCTGCGTCGGCAAGACTTTGGCGGAGCTTCGCGCATCTCACCAAGCATATGATTTGAAACCCTGAATCCGCCTTGAGTTCTCTCCGTCGCCAGAACGCTTCGGAGTGAGCCGGCTATGCCCGCAAGCTCACGTGGGCATCAGACAAAGGGATCATGAAACGGCTCGGGAAACCGGGCCGTTTCCAGTTCGGGCGGTCCCGATCCTAACCGTGAAAAGTAAAATCGATTAGCAAGACCTTGGGATAGTTGACCTCGTGAGATCCGACTGATTTGGGAGAAGTGTACTTCGATCAAACGGATTTTTCGCTAGGGCGTCTTCTTGGCCATTTTGACCCTTAATACGGTGAGATAGTACGATGTCGGATTTCAACGCTGAGCTCCATGCCAGGCCTTCCATCTATTTTACCGGCCCGGCTTTCGTTGAGCATATAGCGCTCATGCCGTCTGCCCTCGTTGCCCTCCACGGAAGCCGCTATCTGCCCGAAGGCGATGATAGCGGCGATCCGCGAACACAGGTGGAGCACCACACCGAATTCGTCACCATCACGCGTGTCACCCAATTGAGCGCAGATACGGATACGTGGCCGCGATCCAGTCTTTTGGAAGACGACATTCCGGCTCTTGTAGACATGGACGCGCCGGCGCTCATATCTCGGGTCGGCATACTGGTGCTCGGGCCTGCGCCGGCGGAGCTTGGGCTAACTCTCTCGAAATTCGGATTTCGCGATACCGCCGCGTCTTCAATTGGCGGAGGGGCGGCGCAGGTATGCTCTGATTTTCGTGTTCAGGATGACAAGACGAGCCGGATCCTTCTCTTCAACAAGGACTTGAAT
Organism: Sinorhizobium sp. B11; assembly: GCA_039725955.1. NCBI lineage: Bacteria > Pseudomonadati > Pseudomonadota > Alphaproteobacteria > Hyphomicrobiales > Rhizobiaceae > Sinorhizobium > Sinorhizobium sp. B11. The sequence goes on along the minus strand of CP091033.1, from coordinate 786,533 downwards.
GCCTACCGCCTTGGCAGGATGGTGCGCAGAATCTACGAAATCGAAACATATCGCGCCATGGCGCTGCTTAGTCTCCCCGAGGCCCGACGGCTGGCTCCCTTGCTTGGGGATTATGACAAGAAGCTCGTCCAACTGACGAACCGAAATCAGACCACCCCGGCGACCGAACACAAGAAACTGCTTGACGAAATCTCCAGCCTATCCGCGCAGATTATCTCGGCGGCAGCAGAAACACGCAATCGTTTCGGCGCCACTGCCGCCTATGCAAAAATTGTCGAGGAGCGGATCGGCGAGCTACGCGAATCTCATGTTCCGGGTTTCCAGCGGTTTGGAGTTTTTGTTGCAAGGCGCTTCCGACCGGCCGTCCGAACCTGCGAAGCGACTGCTTTGCGTCTGGAGCAACTCTCCCACGCGACCATGCACCTGATCGACCTCCTGCAAACACGCATTCAGGTTGAAATCGAATACCAGAATGCCATCCAGATCCAGGCGATGGCTGATCGCGCCGCAACCCAGGTCAAGATCCAGCGGGCGGTAGAGGGCTTCTCCATCATCGCTATCAGCTATTATCTGCTAAGCCTGTTTAAGGTCGTTTTGGAAACCGTCGATCACGCAGGCTATCACGTCAGTCCGTTGGTGATGCTTGTGTCGATCCCGCTCGTTATCGGAGCTGTTGCCGTCGCCATCCTGCGCGTCAAACATGCGCTCTCGACAGAATGAGCCCCCGCTAAAAAGAAAGCGTCTTGTTAGAGTGGTTGTTCACCATTCGCCGAGAAGTCAAAGCCGGCTGGCGCACCGTCGGATGATTTATTGAGCAATTTCAGTTAATAGCGGAAGCATCGATAATGGAATTGCCTCGGAGTAACATCGTGAAGTCTCGATTGTCGTCCAAGCTTATACTTTCAGCATTTGCGCTGCTCGCCAGCTCGACGCTGGCCCCTGCCGACGGCTGGCAAACCGACACGCAAGGCACGTCCAATTGGCATGTGTCGCCACCGGTCGGGCAGTGCAATGTCAGTCGGGCCAGGAACAGAGCAATACGCGCGGGTATTTACCGAAGCGAGATCGTCTATCGCGATGAGAACGTGCTGACCTTCAGAGGGCTGACGCTTGGCGGATACCGCAGGGAGATCACCTTCGGAAACGAGCCAAGCTGCCCGGAACTGGAGTCGAGGGACATTCCATAGGTCACCGGTAAGGCCATACAGTTAGATCCGGGCGCAACGAGAACAGGAAGAGCGTGGCGGCGCGTTAAATTTTATGCATCACCGCAGGATACTTTCGCATTTCGATCAATAATTAGGCATGAGTATGCACTTTTGCAGCTTTAAAGTAAGCGGCACATCGACCAGTCCTTACAAATCAAACACATAGATAATCTGGCATAGCGCTTGCTTCGATATGAGCAGAGTTGGTGGCTAGGGTTCCGGCGCTTTCGAAGGGCGTGACTGGTCCGAGAGCCACCACCGGCGGGGGAGAAATTCCGCCGGGTGCACGGCGGGACAAAAGCCCGGGAGACCTCGTAAGCCAAGGGATTGGCGGCACGATGGTCATTGCCGATCCCTTTTGAAGAAAAGCAAAAGGGGAATTTCAATGCAGACTTTTTCGAAGATCCTTTCCATCACCGCGCTTTCCGCTTCGCTGGCAATGGGCTTCAGCTCCTTCGCCAAGGCCGAACAGAAGACCGAATTCAAGGTCGCCTGGTCCATCTATGTCGGTTGGATGCCCTGGGGCTATGCGGCTGACCACGGCATCGTCAAGAAATGGGCCGACAAATACGGCATCAAGATCGATGTCACCCAGTTCAACGACTATGTGGAGTCGATGAACCAGTACACGGCAGGCGCCTTCGATGCCGTTACGCTGACCAACATGGATGGCTTGTCGATCCCGGCTGCCGGCGGCGTCGACACGACGGCTGTGATCGTGGGCGACTTCTCGAACGGCAATGACGCCGTCATCCTGAAGGACAAGGCGGGCCTTGCCGATATCAAGGGCCAGAACGTTAATCTCGTCGAATTCTCCGTCTCGCACTATCTGCTCGCCCGCGCGCTCGAAAGCATCAAACTGACCGAGCGTGACGTGAAAGTGGTCAACACCTCCGACGCCGATATGGTCGCTGCCTATAAGACCGCCGATGTCTCCGCCGTCGTCACCTGGAACCCGCTGGTCTCTACCATCCTGGAAGATCCGACGGCCAAAAAAGTTTTCGACAGTTCGCAAGTGCCGGGCGAAATCATCGACCTGATGGTCGCCAATAGCGGCGTGCTCAAGGATAATCCGAATTTCGGCAAGGCGCTGGCCGGCATCTGGTATGAGACAGCCGCTCTTCTGCGTGCCGATACTGCCGAGGGCAAGGCAGCCCGTGAAGCAATGGGGTCCGCTTCGGGCACCGATCTCGCCGGTTTTGAAGCCCAGCTTGCCGCCACCAAGCTCTTCGACAAGCCGGCCGATGCCGTTGCCTTCACCGCTTCGCCGAACCTGCCGAAGACGATGGATCTGGTCCGTAACTTCCTTTTCGAGAAGGGCCTGCTCGGCAATGGTGCACCGTCTGCCGATGTCATCGGTATCGAAATGCCTGATGGCAAGGTGCTGGGCGATACCGGCAATGTGAAGCTGCGTTTCACCGAAACCTACATGAAGGCAGCCGCCGACGGTTCGCTCTGATCGCAACGGAGGCGCGGCTTAATCGCGTCTCCCCATCTTCACCAGCGGAGCATTTCCCATGCGTTGGATCAACACGAGGCCAAGCCGGGGCGCACAGTTTGCCTTGATGCTGCTGCCCTTCGTGCTGCTCGCCCTTGCCTATGCCTTCGGCTCGGCTGCGCGACTGGCGGAGAACGCCAATGACAAGCTTCTGCCGAGCCTTGCGGGATTTGCCGATGCGATTAACCGTCTAGCCTTCGTCGCTGACCCGCGCACCGGCGAGTATCTGCTTTGGTCGGATACCGGGGCGAGCCTGATCCGCCTGCTATCCGGCCTCGGCATCTCCACGGCGATCGCGCTTGTCGTGGGCATGCTGATCGGCATACTGCCCTATCTGAGGGCGTTGCTTGCCCCTTTCATCGCCGTGATCTCCATGGTGCCGCCGCTGGCGCTGCTGCCGATCCTCTTCATCGTCATGGGGCTCGGAGAAACTTCGAAGATCGCCCTCATCGTCATCGGTGTCGCGCCGACGATGGTCCGCGATCTGGCGCTGAAGGCGCTGGAGCTGCCGCGCGAACAGATCGTCAAGGCCGAAACGCTTGGCGGCACCTCGTGGCAGATCGGCCTACGGGTCGTGTTGCCGCAGATCCTGCCGCGTTTGATCACCTGCCTCAGACTGCAACTCGGCCCGGCCTGGCTGTTCCTCATCGCGGCCGAAGCGATCTCGTCGGATTCCGGTCTCGGCTACCGCATCTTCCTCGTCCGCCGCTATCTCTCGATGGATATCATCTTCCCCTATGTCGTCTGGATCACACTGCTTGCCGTGATCATGAATGCACTGCTCGATCGCCTGCGCATCGCCGTCTTCCCCTGGTCGGAGCTGGAGAAACAGGCATGAGCGAATTGAAGATCGAAAAAGTCTGGAAGGAATATGGCGACCAGATCGTGCTTGAGGACGTGTCGCTGACCGTCGCCTCCCGCGCCTTTGTCGCCCTCGTCGGCCCGTCGGGCTGCGGCAAGACCACCTTTCTGCGCATGCTGCTCGGCCAGGAGCAGCCGACGAAAGGCAAGATCCTGCTCGACGGCGAGCCGCTGCCGCCGGAACCGGGACCGGATCGCGGCGTCGTTTTCCAGCGCTATTCCGTCTTTCCGCATCTGACAGTGCTCGGCAATGTGCTGCTCGGCAAGGAATTGTCAGCCGCGCGCTACAAGGCCAAGCTCTTCGGCGAAGCTCGCCGCAACGCCATCGAGGCAGCGCGCCAGCTGATTTCAGAGGTCGGGCTCGCCGGTTCGGAAAGCAAATATCCAGCACAGCTTTCCGGCGGCATGCAGCAGCGCCTAGCGCTCGCCCAAGCACTCATCATGAAGCCGAAGGTGCTGTTGCTGGACGAACCTTTCGGCGCGCTCGACCCCGGCATCCGCGCAGAGATCCACACGCTGATGAAGCGGCTCTGGCACGAAACGCAGATGACCGTCGTCATGGTGACGCATGACATGCGCGAGGCCTTCACGCTCGCCAGCCGCGTCGTCGCCTTCGAGCGCCGCCGTGACCGGCCCGAAGAGAAAGAGCGCTACGGCGCCACTATCACCAAGGACATTTCCATCTGGCCGCCGCGCCTTGCCGGCCAGTCATCGATTTTCAGCCCCGACCGGGACGGCCCGGTCGCTTCCCTGGGGCATGGCCGGGACGACCTGGCACCATCAGGAGAGATGCTATGATGCATGTGAGACGCTCGCCCGAAGAGATCGCCGCCAATCGCGCGCGCTACGAAGAGCATCAGAAGAAGGGTCTGGAATTCGCGCCCAAGGCCCTGCCCGGCCCAAGCGCGCTGCCGGCGCCGGCGATCGAAGCCGCCGCGGTCATCCATCAGGAAACCATTCCCGGCGGCTGGTGCTGGTCCACCAAACTTCAGCGCGGCGAGGCGATCCGGGTCGATCAGGCCGAGGGCAATTCAACGGTGGCGCTCGTCGCCTGGAATGCCACCGATACGAGCGAACGGATCAACCTCGTCGATACGGCCAAGGTCCAGTGGACGACGGCGCTCGGTAAGGGACGTGTGATCTTTTCCGACATGGGCCGCGTCATGTTCTCGATGATTGAGGATAGTTCCGGTGCCCATGACTGCCTGATGGGAGGCTCGACTGCGGCCTCGAACGCGGCGAAATATCCCGGCGAAAAGACCCGCAACACCCGAGACAACCTTATCCTCGTTGCCGTCAAGCTCGGCCTCGACCGTCGCGATATTCCTGCTATCCTCAACCTCTTCGCGCCCGTGCGCCTTGCCGAGGCCGGCGGTTTCGGCTGGCAGGGCAAACGCTCCAACAGCGGCGATTACGTCGAACTGCGCGCCGAGATGGACATGCTGGTCGGCTTCTCCAATTGCCCGCATCCGCTTGACCCGGACCCCATCTACCAACCGAAGCCCGTTGTCATCACCCGCTACAAGGCACCCGTGCCGGCTGCGGACGATCTTTGCAGCACGGCGACCGCCGAAGCCGTGCGCGGCTTCGAAAACAACACCTTGCTGCAGGCCTGAGGAGGAAACGATGTCCGATTTCATCCAGACCTCCGCTGCCCGCAGCCCGCAGAACGCCGCTCAGGATCATTTCATTGCGGCCGAAGCCCCGTGGTCCGGCATCGTGCGCAAGGGCCAGACGATCCGCATCGAGGACAGTTTTGGCCAGCAGGCGATCGACACGCTCTTCTATCGTGCCGATGATTTCTCCGAGCGCTATTCCAATCAGGATACGATGCGCATGCAGGGTGCAGCCTATATCGGCATCGGCACGAAAATCATGTCGAACGAAGGCAATGTCATGCTGACCATGACGGCCGACAGCTGCGGCCGTCATGACACTTCGGCCGGTGCCTGCTCCTGCGAGAGCAACACGGTACGCTTCGGCCATGGCACCAAATATCTGCATGCCTGCCGCGACAATTTCGTACTCGAAGTCAGCAAGCACGGCATGGGCAAGCGCGATATCGTGCCGAACATCAATTTCTTCATGAACGTGCCGATCAAGCCAAATGGCGAGATGACGATCGTGGACGGCATTTCCGCACCGGGCGATTATGTCGAACTCGTCGCCGAGATGGACGTGCTCTGCGTCATCTCCAACTGCCCGCAGATCAACAATCCCTGCAACGGCTTTGATCCGACGCCGATCCGGGTGCTGATCTGGGACGGCGAGGCCTGATCATGTTCAAGAAAGTCCTGATCGCCAACCGGGGCGAAATCGCCATCCGGGTCATCAAGACACTGCGACGAATGGGTATTGCGTCCGTCGCCGTCTATTCCGATGCCGACCGTTTCGCCAGGCCCGCCCTGATGGCCGATGAGGCTGTCCGCCTCGGCCCGGCGCCGGCCAGCGAAAGCTATCTCAATATCGATGCCGTGATTGCCGCCTGCAAGGCCACAGGAGCAGAGGCTGTTCATCCCGGCTACGGCTTCCTGTCGGAAAACATCGGTTTTGCCGAGCGCCTTGCCGCCGAAGGCATCGCCTTCATTGGCCCCGGTCCCGAACACCTTTCGGCCTTCGGTCTGAAACATACGGCGCGCGAACTTGCCAAGGCGAGCGGCGTGCCGCTGCTGCCCGGCACCGGCTTGCTTTCAAACGCGGATGAAGCGCTCGCTGCAGCCGAAGCGATCGGCTATCCCGTCATGCTGAAAAGCACGGCTGGCGGCGGGTGGCATCGGCATGCAGCTCTGTGCCGATGCCGAAACCCTGAAGGCGTCCTTCGAAAGCGTGCAGCGCACTGCGCGGGCGAGCTTTGGCGATGCGCGCGTCTATATCGAGCGTTTCGTGGCCGAAGCCCGCCATGTCGAAGTTCAGATCTTCGGCGACGGAAAAGGCAAGGTCATCGCGCTCGGCGAGCGCGACTGCTCGCTGCAGCGGCGGAACCAGAAGGTGGTCGAGGAGACCCCTGCCCCCGGCCTCTCAGCCGCCACGCGTGCGCGTTTGCACAAGGCAGCGGTCGATCTCGGTTCGGCGGTCTCCTACGAGTCCGCCGGTACCGTCGAACTCATCTACGATCCCATTCGCGAGGAGTTCTACTTCCTCGAGGTCAACACTCGTCTGCAAGTGGAACATCCTGTCACCGAAGCCGTGTTCGGCCTCGATCTCGTCGAATGGATGATCCGCCAGGCTGCGGGCGAAGCTGTGCTCTCGGGCGCGGAGGCTCTGCAGCAGAAGGGAGTGGCGATCGAAGCGCGCGTCTATGCCGAGATGCCGCATGCCGATTTCCGCCCGAGCGCTGGCCTGCTGACCGAAGTCGCCTTTCCCGAAGATGTGCGTATCGACGGCTGGATCGAGACCGGCACGGAAGTAACACCCTTCTACGACCCGATGCTCGCCAAGGTGATCGTCTCGGCCGAAGATCGACCGGCGGCGATCGAAAAGCTCAAGTCGGCCCTTGCCGAAACATCGATATCAGGCATCGAGACCAATCTCGATTATTTGCGCGCCATTGCCGGCTCCGAGTTGCTTGCCGGCGGCAAGGTGGCAACGACGGCGCTGCGCGACTTTTCCTTCGTGCCTGATGTGATTGAGGTCATCGCACCCGGTGCCCAATCGAGCATCCAGGAATTGCCCGGCCGACTTGGGCTCTGGCACGTCGGCGTGCCGCCGAGCGGGCCGATGGACGAGCGCTCGTTCCGGCATGCCAACCGTCTCGTCGGCAACAGCGATGCGGTCGCAGCATTGGAACTGACGGTCTCAGGTCCGGTCCTGAAATTCCATACCGACACCGTGATCGCCCTTGCCGGCGCCAGGATGCCAATGAGCGTCGATGGTGAGAAACTGCCGCATGACGAGGCCGTTACCGTCCGCGCCGGCCGGACCCTCGTAATCGGCAGCATCGATGGACCTGGGCAGCGCGCTTACCTCGCCGTAGCAGGCGGTTTCGCCGCCCCGGTCGTGCTTGGCTCGCGGGCCACGTTCGGGCTCGGCCAGTTCGGCGGCAACGCCACCGGCACGCTGAAGACCGGCCATGTTTTGCATCTTGCCCGTCAGGCGCCCTCCAAAGCGCCGACACCGGCAACCGAAGCGGCAGAACTGACGCGCGAATGGGATGTCGGCGTCATCTACGGTCCGCATGGTGCGCCAGATTTCTTCGAGGACGGCGATATCGAGACGCTCTTTTCGACGAGCTACGAGGTGCATTTCAACAGCGCCCGCACCGGGGTGCGCCTGATCGGTCCTGCACCGAAATGGGCGCGCAGCGATGGTGGCGAAGCCGGCCTTCATCCGTCCAACCTGCATGACAACGCCTATGCCATCGGCGCGATCGATTTCACCGGCGACATGCCGATCATCCTCGGGCCGGACGGGCCGAGCCTCGGCGGCTTCGTCTGCCCTGCGGTGATCGCTCGCGACGAACAATGGAAGATGGGCCAGTTCAAGCCAGGTGATCGCATCCGCTTCCATCCCGTTGCACGGCAGGACGATCCGATCGCCGGACCGGTCGTGCATCGAGCGAAGGAAGAGATGGGCTCGCCCGTTATTGGCAAGCGTGAAGACGGACCAGTCTCTGTCGTCTATCGCCGTCAGGGTGATGACAACCTGTTGGTCGAATATGGGCCGATGTCGCTCGATATCGCACTGCGGCTCAGGGTGCATCTTTTGATGCAAGCGGTGTCGCAAGCGCGTCTGCCCGGCATCATCGATCTCACGCCCGGCATTCGCTCACTGCAGATCCACTATGACGGTACATCGCTGACCCGCAAACGCCTGCTCGGGCTGCTGGCCGAGATCGAAGCGAGCCTGCCGGCGGCGCAGGACGTCAAGGTACCGAGCCGCATCGTGCATCTACCGCTCTCCTGGAATGATCCGGACGCGGAACTTGCCATGCGCAAATATCAGGAACTCGTGCGGCCGAATGCGCCCTGGTGCCCGTCCAATATCGAGTTCATCCGCCGCATCAATGGGCTGGCGGACGAACAGGCGGTGCGCGATGTCGTTTTCGATGCAAGCTATCTCGTGCTCGGCCTCGGTGACGTCTATCTCGGCGCGCCGGTCGCCACTCCGGTCGATCCCCGCCATCGGCTGGTGACGACGAAATACAATCCCGCCCGCACCTGGACGCCCGAAAATGCCGTTGGTATCGGCGGGGCCTATATGTGCATCTACGGCATGGAAGGCCCCGGCGGTTACCAACTGTTCGGCCGCACCATCCAGGTCTGGAATACCTGGCGGCAGACGCCGGTCTTTGCCAAGGACAAGCCGTGGCTGCTCGATTTCTTCGATCAGATCCGCTTCTTCCCGGTCAGCCATCAGGAGTTGGCCGAAGCCCGCGGCGCCTTCCCGCATGGTGGTTATCCCGTCCGCATCGAGGAGACGGAATTTTCCTACGCCGCCTATGAGCGGGAATTGCAGGCGAATGCATCTTCGATCGGAGCCTTCAAGACACGCCAGCAGGCCGCCTTCGATGCCGAGCGCCAGCGCTGGAAGGAAGCCGGACTCGACAGCTTTGTCACCGACGAAGGCACCGGCGAGAGCCCGGATGGGGACATTCCCGAGGGATGCTTCGGGGTTGCCAGCGCCGTGCCCGGCAATATCTGGAAACTGCTGGTCGAGCCGGGCGCACCGGTCGCAGCCGGAGATACGCTTGCCATCATCGAATCCATGAAAATGGAAATCAACGTCACCGCACATGCGCCAGGCCGCGTCCGCGACCTGCGCGCCGGCCCCGGACGAAACGTCAAAGCGGGCGATATCATTGTTGTTCTAGAGGAGTGCTGACCCATGCTGCCGACCATTCTTGATCTGACAAGTCTTCGCGCAGCCTATGAGGCCGGCCAAAGCCCGCTCGAGATCATCGAGACGGTCATTGCTCGTCGGGCCGCCTCTAAGGATCCGGCAATCTTCATCACACCGACGCCTGATGAGGTGTTGCGGTCCGAAGCTCGAGCCCTGATGGAGCGTGCGCCGCAGCCGAACAGCCTGCCGCTTTGGGGCATTCCCTTCGCCGTCAAGGACAATATCGACGTGGCGGGGTTGCCGACTACCGCAGCCTGCCCGGCCTTCACCTATCATCCCGAGAAGGATGCAACTGTCGTTGCTAGATTGCGGGCAGCCGGCGCGATCGTGATCGGAAAGACCAATCTCGACCAGTTTGCGACCGGTCTCAACGGCACGCGCTCACCCTATGGCGCGCCGCGTTCGGTCTTTGACGCCGACTATATTTCGGGCGGCTCGAGCTCCGGTTCGGCGGTGACGGTGGCCTCCGGCCTCGCCACCTTCGCGCTCGGCACGGATACGGCCGGTTCCGGCCGCGTGCCGGCCGCCTTCAACAATCTCGTCGGCATCAAGCCGACGCCGGGCCTGCTGCCAAATACGGGCGCGGTGCCTGCCTGCAAGAGCGTCGATTGCATCACGATCTTCGCGCCGACCGTTGGTGACGGGGTCGCGATCCGCAAGATCGCTGAGGGCTTTGATGCTGCCGATGCCTTTTCGCGGCGTGCCAAGCCCGCCACCCTGCCGGGCACGGGCCTGCGCGTCGGCGTTCTCGCAGGTGCGGAACGCGAGTTCTTCGGCGATACCGATGTTGAGGCGCTTTACGATCAGGCGATCGAGCGTCTGAAGGCACTCGGCGCTACTATCGTTCCGTTCGACTATGTTCCGTTCCGCGAGGCGGCTGCGCTTCTGTATGACGGCCCCTGGGTTGCCGAGCGTCTGGCAGCTGTCGAGGACTTTCTGACCAGCAATGCCGCCGACTTCGATCCGACGGTTCGCAAGATCATCGAAGGTGCGAAAGGCAAGACAGCCGTTGAGGCTTTCAACGGCCGTTACAAGCTCGAAGAACTCAGGCGCAAGACGGAAGCCGAATGGGCAAAAGCGGATATCCTGTTGCTGCCGACGGCCCCGACGACCTACAAGGTTGCCGACATGCAGGCCGATCCGATCGTTCTCAACGGCCGACTGGGTCGCTATACGAATTTCGTCAACCTGCTCGATTGCGCGGCCATCGCCGTCCCTGCTGGCTTCGGCAGCAATGGTCTGCCTGGTGGCGTGACGCTGATTGCGCCGGCTTTCACCGATGATGCGCTGGCCCCGCTTGCCGACGCACTACATCGTGCTGCTGCTGCCGGCATGGGGATTGATCGCGGTGCGGCCGTCCCCGAGCCGAGCCGTGTCGCCTTGCCGTCAGACAATACCATCGCCATCGCGGTGGTCGGTGCGCATTTGACGGGCATGCCGCTCAATCACGAGCTGACAACATTGGGCGGCACGTTGGTAAAGGCCTGCCGCACCACAGGCGACTATCGCCTTTTCGTGCTGCCGAATACCGTGCCCCAAAAGCCTGGCCTCATTCGCGAACCGGGCTATGACGGGCGTGGACTGGAGGTCGAGGTCTGGGCGCTGCCGCCTGATGGATTCGGCCGTTTTGTCGCCAAGATCCCAGCACCCCTCGGCATCGGCAAGGTCACGCTGGAGGACGGATCGAGCGTATCCTGCTTCCTCTGCGAATCCCATGCGGTGAAGAATGCGGAAGAGATCACTGCACTCGGCGGCTGGCGCGGCTATATGCGCCGCACGTCTGCCGCCTGACCCGGTGGGCGCGGCAATGAGATTCATACTTCGATTGCTGATGAATGGACTGGTTGCGCGGACGAACGCAATACAGGGACGACCGATACAAACCGCCAGCCGCAACGATGATGGACCCCGCGCCGGCGGCCAACATCGTTAGTCCGGGTCCCAAGACACGCAGTCGGCGCGAGAGATGGCGCCTACCCTCCATTCCCTGCAATGCGACGGCCGGCGGCGCACGCGAGCCGATCGGCCTGACGATGCGTTCATGGAAACGCCCCTCTGTTTGCGTCAATCTAGCTCAACCGGGCTGATCAGTCCGGCCAGGCGTAAATCGCTGCTGGGCGAGCGACGCCCTTGAGCGGAAACGTGCCCGCTTTCTCGAAGCGACCCGGCGCCTGAACGACGAAATCGGCGGATGCCAGCAGGCTATAGCCGATCTCGTCGGCCAGCTTCTCCATGCGTGCCGCCTCGTTGACCGCTCTGCCAATGGCAGTGAAGTCAAGCCGACGGACCGCGCCGACATTCCCGTAGAACACTTCGCCGACGTGAAGGACGATATCGACGAGAAGCTCCGGCTCTCCCGCGTCTGCTCGCCTGCGATTGACATCAGCATTGGCGCCCATGGCTGCTCGCGCCGCCGACAGAGCGCGGCCGCATGCCTCGGCCGGGTTGTCGATATCGGCAGGGAATATGGCAAGCAGACTGTCGCCCATGAACTTCAGTATCTCACCGCCCTCCTGCTCGACCGGAGCGCCGATCGCCTGGAAGTGCTCATTGAGCCAGGCAACGATGCGTTCGGGTTGATGCTTTTCATTGAGCGAAGTGAAGTTCTTGAGATCGGCAAGAAGGATTGCGGCATAGATCGCGGTTCCGTCGCCGCGCCTGATATGACCGTTGAGGATACGCCCGCTGGTCCGTGCGCCCGTATAGACAGCAAGAACATCGCTCGCAATCCGTGTGGTCGCGATGCGGCAGCACGCGAGTGACAACGCCGGCACCAATCTATCCAGATCTGCAATCAACCTGTCCGAAAAGCCGTCGGGGTCATCAACGGCGATCGAGAAACTGACGCCCGCCAATGCCGTATCGCCAGGGAATGAAACGAGCTTCATCAGATAATCGGTGGCTCCGAGTTCAGCCAACTCTGTCAGCAACGGAATCGGCGGAGCATCCGATCCCGGCGGCAATCGCCATCGGGCATATTGCAGATTGTTTTCCAAGAGGTAGAAGATGGGAGAGCGCCGGAACAATTCCTGCCCCGCTTCATCATGCCCTTGAACTTCCGTCGAGAAGCCGGAAGACCGATACCAGGCGACCGAAAATCCCCGCTGCATAGGATCGATCGACGGCATCGCTATAGACGCACGCAGGATCGGATATCCGAGATCCGTCAGTCGTTCTGCGACGCCCTGCAAAATGGTCTCGATGGAGTCCGCCGATAGTCCTTCGGCAATGATCCAGTCGATCAGGTCTTGCAAACGCGGCATAGTCACGGTCCCTCTGGCCTCCAGATTTGATGGAGGTCTGTCGTTCTACCGCAATTTCGTCCGCGGTCCATCGCGGCAGCAGATAAGCTCCGTTGCAAAAATCTTCAACGCTCGCATTGGTCGATGGAACAAAATCGGCGCTGCTGCGTATCCTCTCACTGGGACGCACAAAAACCTGTTATCGCTCTAACAAGAAGCACAACCCCACTTCGAGGAAGGAAAGGAATGTGTCTATGACCGCACGGATTGCTGAAGTTGTGCCGCATGACGATCACGTGGTTACGGCCAAAGAGGCCCTTGAGGGATTATATCTTAGGCTTGAAATGGAGGCGGAAGTTCGGCTCGTTGCCGCGGCATTGCGCGCGGGTTGGACGGCGGACGAAGCGCTTGACGCGATCGACCAGCTTCGAGCCGACGATACGAAGCACTGAGCGCTCCCGGCGCCGCCAATTTGCAGACCGTGGCAGCGATGAAAGCTGGCAGCCGCGGCCTAGAGGCGTTATCAGACGGCGACCAGATGTCCCGGCGATACCTCGCGATAGTCGAGCGGTTTGATACTGTAATCGATTGGGCGGATCGGGCTCTTGATCTCGTCATTGGCGACGGCCCGCTTCTCGCGGCGGCGATCAGGGTCGGGAACGGGTACCGCCGCCATCAGCTTTTTTGTGTAGGCATGCTGCGGGTTGCCGAAAACGGCCGCCCGCGGGCCGATTTCGACGATTTCGCCGAGATACATGACGGCGACGCGATGACTGACACGTTCGACGACGGCCATGTCATGAGAAATAAACAGGAATGCAAGGTTGAGGCTCTGCTGTAGGTCCAGCATCAGATTGATGACCTGCGCTTTGATCGAGACATCCAGTGCCGAAACACTTTCATCCGCCACGATGACCTTCGGCTCTAGTGCGAGTGCACGCGCAATACAGATGCGCTGGCGCTGTCCGCCAGAAAATTCATGCGGGAAGCGTGAGCCCATGTCGGGCGTCAGGCCGACTTTGACGAGGAGGTCTGCGACGCGCTCCCTTGCCTGTTTTGCGGTCCCCATCCTGTGTTCCAGATAAGGCTCGGCAATGGCGTCGCCGACGCGAATGCGCGGATTGAGGCTGGCGAAGGGGTCCTGGAAGATCATCTGCACGGTTTTGCGCATCTCGCGCATGCCCGCCTTATCGAGCGCCAAGACGTCCTTGCCGTCGGCGATGACGGAACCGCTCTGAGCATCGATCAAACGCATGATCGCACGCCCGGTCGTGGATTTGCCGCAGCCGGACTCGCCGACAAGGGACAGTGTCTCGCCGGCATGAAGGTCGAAGGAGACGTTTTCGACCGCGTGGACGCGACCAGTCAACTTGCCGAACATGCCAGAATGAATGTCGAAGCGTTTGGTGAGGTTCTTCACCTCGAGCACCGGGCGGGCAGCCGCGGCGATCGTATCGGCGGTCACGACCGGAATGTCTGATTCTCCCGTTGCCGTGTTGACGACAGGAAAGCGAAGCGGTCGCTCGTAACCCTGCATGGAACCGAGTACCGGCACAGCCGACAGAAGCGCTCTGGTATAGGGATGTTTGCCGCGATGGAAGATATCGGCGGTCGCTCCCGTCTCCACCTGTTCGCCGCGATACATGACGACGGTCCGGTCGGCGATCTCGGCCACGACACCCATGTCATGCGTGACAAAGAGAACCGAGGTCCCCTCCTCCTCCTGCAGCATCTTGATCAGATCGAGAATCTGGCCCTGGATCGTCACGTCGAGCGCCGTCGTCGGCTCGTCCGCGATCAAAAGCTTCGGCCGCGAGGCAAGCGCCATGGCGATCATCACGCGCTGGCGCATGCCGCCGGAGAAGCGATGGGGATATTCGTCGAAGCGCGAGGCTGCCGAAGGAATACGCACCTTTTCGAGCAGGCGAACGGTCTCCGCACGCGCTTCGGCCTTCGACATCGACCGGTGGCAGAGCAAGGCCTCGGAAATCTGGTCGCCGATCGTGAAGAGCGGATTGAGGCTCGTCATCGGCTCCTGGAAGATCATCGCAACGTCATTGCCGCGGACCTTGCGCATCTGGTCCTCAGGCAGGGCGAGAAGATCACGCCCGCCAAGCATGATCTTGCCTTCAATGCGGCTCGAATCCGCCTGCAGAAGGCGCATGATCGACAGCGAGGTCACGCTCTTGCCGGAGCCGCTCTCGCCGACAATGGCAACCGTTTCGCCCGGAGCGATATCGAAGGATGCGTTGCGAACGACGGGCTTCCAGGCGCCATCGACCAGAAACGATGTCGTCAGATTCTGGACGGAGAGAACGGGCTCTACCGTTACGATGGATTGTGCCTGGATGCCTGTCATGATCGCTTCCTTAGAATTCGCGCCTTCAGTCTCGTATCAATCCGGCCACTTCAGCACACCTTCGAAACGTCGCTTGCTGCGGTTTTCGATCGGCGTCGCGATGATCTCGTTGGAGGCACGTGCCTTGTCGAGTTCCTCGGCCAGACGGCTGGCAACCATCTTCTCCTGACCCGGATGGAGATTGCACGGATCAAGATAGAAGTAGCGGTGCTCGACTTCGTGGTCGCGCACGATGATCGGCGGAGAACCACGGCCGAGCGCATCGGCGAGGTCCCAGGCGGTGATATGGGCCTCATCGGTATCGATGATCACGCGCATGCGATCTAGCGGATTGCTGGTCGGATCCGGCTCGATCAATGCAGTTACGCCGGGGCGGCCATCGAGTGTCTGTTTCCAGAGGTTGAGATAGCTCGTTTCACGCTCACGGATGCCGGCATGGTCACGCTTTTCCCAGGCCTCAAGTGCTGCCATGACGCCGAAGATGCTTTCCTTGCCGACCTTCATGCCACGGCCGATGCCCATATTCTGCAGGAAGGCGTTGCGCACCAGTTCCTTTTTGCCGGCAACGATGCCCGAGGTCGGACCGCCCAGGAACTTGTGACCGGAATAGAGCGCCACATCGGCCCCCTGTTCCAGGAAAATGCGCAGGTCATATTCCGAGGCAGCATCGACGATGACGGGAACGCCCTTTGCGTGGGCGATCTCGACGAATTCCTTGAGGTTCAGCAGACCATAATCCACGACATGGTGCGAAACGACATAGACGGCTGCCGCGGTCTTTTCGGTGATCGCATGTTCCATGTGGAAGCGGTGTGTAGAGGTTGCCTGACCAACCAGCACGACCTTGCCGCCGGCAAGGCGGATCGCCTGATCGACCGGCGCGCCATAGCTGACGACGTGGCCCATCTGGACGAG
The DNA here is from genome assembly GCA_039725955.1 of Sinorhizobium sp. B11. Taxonomy (NCBI): domain Bacteria; kingdom Pseudomonadati; phylum Pseudomonadota; class Alphaproteobacteria; order Hyphomicrobiales; family Rhizobiaceae; genus Sinorhizobium; species Sinorhizobium sp. B11. The sequence goes on along the minus strand of CP091033.1, from coordinate 770,612 downwards.
AACTTCGTTCTTCTCCGGAACAGGATCCGGCAGCTTCTCGATGGCGAGAAGATTATTGCCGGTGATCGCGCCCGCGACAGCAAGCGATATGCCGGCCGAGCAGGAGGCGGTGACGAAACCCGCTTCGCCGCCGGTCAGCCGCGCAATGATCGCACTTGCCTTGCGCTGAAGATCGTTGATCTCGACAAACTGCGGCAGGATCGACGACATGGCGGCAATCGCCTCGGGAACGACGATCGAAGCACCGAGGCTGGTCATCGTGCCGGAAACGTTGATGACCGGCCGAAGGCCGATCGATGTGCGGATGTCCTCAGACATGGATGTCTCCAATTTCAAACTGTTGGGCCGGAGCAATCATGCTCAGCCTCGTTAATCCCTGAGCGCGACGATAGCCTCGATTTCGACGGTGATATTTCCCGGCAGCGATCCGAACCCGACCGCCGAGCGCGCATGCTGCCCGATCTCCTCACCGAAGACATCGATCAAAAGATCCGAGCAGCCGTTGATGACGGCGGGATGGTCGACGAAGTGCGGCACCGCATTGACCATGCCGAGCAGCTTGACGACACGCTTGACGCGGCCGAGATCGCCCAGCGCCTCATGCATGACGGAAAGCAGATTGATGCCAGTGAGCCTTGCATGCGTGTAGGCGGCTTCGATGCCGACCTCGGCGCCCACCTTGCCGGCATGCATGAAGCCGTCGGCCTCACGCGGCCCCTGCCCTGACAGGTAAAGCATGTTGCCCTCCTGCACGTGGGTGACGAAATTGGCGATCGGCGGCGGTGAAGCCGGAAGTTTTATGCCGAGCGCGGCAAGCCGCTCATAAGGCGACGTGCCGATGGTGCCGGCGGTGGCGGAAGACTGGTTCACGCGAACTCCTGTCATGCGATTTTCTTTTATGCTTCGGTCTTACCGGTAGGAATAACCGTGGCTATGGCGCACCAGCTTGCGGGCGCGCGGCACATAACGGCTGGAGGTATAGGCCTCGTTGCCGATGACTGCATGCCGCGGCTCGAAGAGCTTCTTCAGGACCGACACGTCGCCATTGGAATCGGTGGCTTCGAGATCGGAATCGACGAGATCGAAAACGGTGAACTCGGCCTGAGCGCCAACCGAAAGGCGGTTGTCCATCGACAGCTTGATGACCGATGCCGGTGCATGGGTCACCGCATTGATCACCTTGTCAAAGGGCATGCCGACCGAGAGCAGCTTCGACATCGTCGTTGCCAGATCCCACACCGGGAAGTTCATCGAATGACCGTGCAGGTCGGTCGAGATCGAATACGGCAGGAGACCGCGGGCAATCGCTGCCTCCGCCACCTTGAAGGAGAAGGAAGCGCCGCCATGGCCAATGTCGAGGCGGATGCCTTCGGATGCGCAGCGTTCGGCAAGATTGAAGAGATCCTCGTCCTCCATGATGCTGGAGCCTGCCTTGCCGTTGAAGCAGTGGGTCACGACATCGCCGGGGCCGAGAATTTCCAGCACTTCGTCATAGAGCGCCGGCGGCTCGCCGACATGCACCATCATAGGCACCTTCAGGATCTTCGCGATCTTCTTGCCAAGCTTGACGGGCGTGACACCCCAGGAGCCGGTGATCACATGGCTGGCACGCACCTTGATGCCGACAATGTGCTCACTGTTTTCGGCATAACATTCGAGGATGCGATCAAGGTCGATATCCCTGATGTCGCGCAGTTCCGCGACACGGTTGCAGGCGACCAGTCCGATGGAGCCGAGATTGAGGAAGGCCTTGATGCGTTCCTTCGACGGCTCGATAATATATTCACGGAAACCGTGGAAGTTGGCCTCACCGGCGGAACCGGCATCGACCAATGTCGTCACGCCCCGTTCGACGCCGCATTCGGACGGACGGATCGAGATATCGGTACCACCGTGCCAGATATGGACATGCAGGTCGACCCAGCCGGGCGAGACGAAGGCACCATTGCCGTCAACGCGTGTTACATCATCGGCCACGGCCAGGGACGGGCCGAGCCTGGCGATCTTGCCACCCGCATCGACCAGAATGTCTATCGCCCCTTCAGGCGTACCAGCACCAAAGCCAACGGGCTTCACGTTGGTGAGAAGGAGCGGCTTGCCCGCTGTTCCACCGGTCATTTAGAGGTCCTTTCGAAGTTTGGGATCGAGCATGTCGCGCAGACCGTCACCGACCATCTGGAGCGAAAGCACGGAGAGAATGATGGCGACGCCGGGAAACAGCGTCATCCAGTCGGCCTGCCCGATATATTGCCGGCCGGCGGCAATCATCGTGCCCCAGGTCGGAATTTCCGGGCTGACCCCGAGGCCAAGGAAAGACAGGCCGGCTTCGGCGAGCATGGCGCTCGCAAAGAGGAAAGTCGACTGCACCATGATCGGCGAGAGCAGGTTCCTCAGCACATGGCGCGTCATGATATGGAAGGTCGAAATACCGAGCGCCTGCGCCGCCTCGACATAGGGCAATTCGCGGATGACGAGGGTCGAGGCGCGGACGATGCGGGCAAGGCGCGGCGCATAGACAATCGACAGCGCGATGATGACGGTCGTCAGCGACGGACCGAGAGCCGCAACAAGCGCAATCGCCAGCAGGATATCCGGGAAGGCCATCATCGCATCGATCAGGCGGGCGATCGGCGTGTCGAGGTTTTTGAAAAATCCGGCAAGTAGCCCGAGCGTCACTCCGATCGCCGCCGAAAGTGCAACGACCGCGACGCCCACGAGCAGCGACAGGCGGCCGGCGAAAATGGTGCGCGACAGGACATCCCGGCCGAATTCGTCAGTCCCGAAGAAGTACGTGCCGCTCGGGGGTTTCAACCGGTTGACGATCGAAAGCTTGGATGGCGAAAAGGGCGTAACCCATGGCGCCAGGATCGCCAGCAACACGAAAACCGTGAGGATGAGCAGGCCGAAGGCAACCGTCTTGCGCTTCAGAAGGCGGCGGATGAATTTACGGCCTTCGCTTTCGGCCGGTTTGATCGCGATATCCGTCATCAGTAGCGCACCCTCGGATCGACAAGCAGATAGAGCATGTCGATCGCAAAATTGATCAGGACGTACAGGGCCGCAATCACCAGAAGCGCACCTTGAATGACCGGATAGTCACGGCGCAGGACGGCCGACACGACGAGATTGCCGACACCCGGGAGACCGAAGACGGTCTCGGTCACCACCGCGCCTGAGATCAACACCGCAGCGGTGAGACCGAGAACTGTGAGGATCGGGATCAACGCATTCTTCAGGGCATGCTTGAGGATGACCCGGTGTTCGATCAGGCCCTTGGCACGGGCGGTTCGGATGTAATCGTCGCCCAGCACATCGAGCATCGAGGCGCGCGTGAAGCGCAGGATGAGCGCGGAGGAGACGATGCCGAGCGCAAAGGCGGGTAGTGTCAGGTGATACATGCGATCGAGGAATGTCGATCCAGGTCCTCCATATCCGGAGACGGGAAACAGACCGAAACGCACGGCAAAAATCTGCATGAGGATGAGACCGAGCCAGAAGCTCGGAATGCTGGCGGCAAACATCGCAAGCGTCGTTGCCGCCTGATCGATGAAGGAGCCACGGCGATAGGCGGCATAGATGCCGATCGGAAGCGCGATGATGCCGGCGATGACAAGCGAGAAGATCGTCAAGAAGAAGGTCGGTTCAGCGCGATCGAGCAGCGCTGACGTCACCGGCATATTGAGGAAGATCGACTGCCCAAGATCGCCCTTCAGCAACTGGCCGATATAATAGAGATATTGCACGCCGATCGACCGATCCAGACCAAGGTTGGCCCTGAGATCTGCGATATCCTGCGAGGTCGCATCGGGGCCGAGCATGACGGCGGCTGGATCACCGGGCGTGACGCGCACGATGACGAAGACGATCGTGACGACGAGGAACATCACGACGATCATGCCAAGCAGGCGCTGAAAAATGTAACGTATCATGAGGTCTGCCTCGGTGCCGGGCGGGCCGATGGAAAAAGGATACCGGCGCGAGTGCACCGATATCCCGCGATGGAGAGCGTTACTTCTTGACCGATGCGTTCCAGAAGTATGGCCACGGAGCCGGGTCGACGCCTTCGAGCTTGGTCGATTTTGCTGATACGGCGTTGAAATCGCCGATCTTCATGTAGGGCACTTCGTCGTACATGGCCTTCTGAACATTGGCCCAAAGTGCCACACGCTTCTGCGGGTCGACTTCGGAGGTAAAGGCATCGACGACGGTCTTGCGGGCCGGCGTGTCCCACCAGCCAGGCGAGCTCGGAGACAACGAACCGATCAGCGCCGGCTCCGGCAGGAAGGGGCTATGAGTGATGTAGATATCCCAGAGCTTCGGATCGGTACGGCGCTGCGTCAGCGTCGCCCAGTCGACAACCTGCAGGTCGACGGCGAAACCGGCAGCCTTCAGATATTCGGCAGCGACCTGCGCCATCTTGTAATGGAATTCATACTGGCGGCTGGTCAGAATGCGGATCGGCTCGCCAATGTAGCCGGCCGTTTTTGCTGCCGCGGCAGCGCCTTCGGAATCGGCGACATTATAATTGCCCTCGACACCGGCATCCGTATTCCAGGCGTAAGGCTTCGGATAGATATCGCCGTCGAGCGTGTAAAAATCCGTGCTGCCGAAAGCGGCGGCAAGCATGTCTTCCATGCTGAGCGCCTGGCGGATCGCCTTGCGGACCTCAACGTTCTTGGCAAGCCCTTCCTTCGTGTTGAAGACGAAGACCGGATAGCCGAAAGGCTTCAGGATGACCGGCTGCGAAGCGCTCGACGCCTTCAATTTATCGAAGGATTCGACCGGGATCGAGTCGACGTAATCGTACTGGCCGGAAACGGCGGCCTCGACGCGGGTGTTGGCATCAGGAACCGGCACGAAGCGGATTTCGTCGAGATACTGGTGGCGGGCGCCGCCATAACCGTCGCTCTCGCCATCCCGTGACTTATAGCCATCGAAACGGACGAGCTGGATATATTGGTCTGCCTTGCGCTCCTTCAACATATAGGGACCGGTGCCGATGAATTCCTTCATCGGTTCATCCTGCTTTTCGGCGGGAATGATGATGGCTGCGGAGTTGTTGAAGGCGAGCAGCGAAGTCAGCGGCGCATAGGGCTGTTTCAGCGCGATCTTGACGGTCGCCGGATCCACCGCAGTAATGGAGTCGATGAAGCTCGCAACCTGCTTCCCGCGCGAGGCGATTTTCATCCAGCGGCCTAGCGAGGCAACGACGTCTTCCGAGGTCATGTCGGAGTTATCGTGAAACTTGATGCCGGTGCGCAGCTTGATCGTATAGGTCTTACCGTCCGCACTGATTTCCGGCAGGCTTTCAGCCAGAAGCGGCGTAACATTCCACTTCTTGTCGAAAGTGTAGAGCGTTTCGAAAATGTGCTGCGTGACGATACCGACGAGGTCGGCGGTCGAGGACATCGGGTCAAGCGTCGGCGGCTCGCCGATCGTCGCGACGTTGATCACGCCACCCTTTTCCTGAGCCATCAAAGTTGTCGGCAAAGCGACCAACGCCGTGCCGAGAAGGAATGCGACCAGTGTCTTCATTTCATGCTCCCGTTTTAATGTTCCACAATTATGTTATGTCGATTTTTATAATAGAATAGCGGCGCAAGTGGTCCTGTCAATCAGGAAAGTGGCTCCATCGTTGGAAATGAACAGATGCAAGCGACCGCGATCGTTTTCGATTTTCCAATGCTTGCGCGAATGCATCATCGAATTGTAATTAGTGATTGAAAAAGGAGAGCGATTTCTCGGATTTGAGAAGTAGGTTGCTCTGCCTGCGGCGGCATGGTCACCGGTTAGTGACGCACAACAAGAGCCCGTCACCAGTTGTTATTCGCCCGATAGGGCTACCTGCCTCCAGTTCTAGCGACGTGAAACATGGATAAGGCCGCGCCGGCTCTTTAGATGGAGGAAAAGGGCCTTAAAGTTTCAATCTAGAATTAAGTCCGATTTGGAAAGCATATCCTCGGTTTCTTTAACTACTTCGCATGAGGTAGACCACATCAGACTAAAGTCCGTGTTCTGCACCGCACAAAAAAGCTAAAACGCGACCGTGTTGCTTTTAGTCGAGGACATTGTAGGTGCGTTGAAAGCGGTACTCCAAGACGGTCCATTAGATGGAGTTCACTCCGCTGGCGCTCCGACTGCATATGGAAGCGCAGCAACAAATCGAAGGAGACCTCCCTTATCTGGGGCAGATGTATCGTTGCGGCCTGCGCGACGACGCTTGGCTATGCTTTCCCGCCGGGGGATCTCCGTGCAGATTTACTACCATTATCGACATTATTCACAGTTCTTAACGCTAAATTCCCAAAAATGGACCGGAGTTATTGACGATCTTAGATCGCAGCATTCGAATATAAGCAAAACTAAACGTTCGATCCGCAGGAGAAGTCATGAAGAAAGTGCTTGTAGCAGGCGGAGCCGGTTTTCTCGGATCCCATTTGTGCGATAGGCTTTTAAATCGCACCGACATCGAAAAGCTGGTCGTCGTTGACAATCTTTGGACCGGTCTTGAGGCCAATATTTCCCATATTAGGGATCCGCGCTTCCATTTCGTGCGATCGGACGTGGAAGAGCTTCAGACGTCGGACAAATTTGACGAAGTTTACCATCTTGCTTCTCCGGCCTCGCCGCCCTGGTACATGAAGGAACCCAAGAGAACCATTTCGGCAAATCTCATCGGAGCGTACCGTCTTCTGGACCTTCTGAAAAAGGGAGGCCGCTTCTGTTTCACCTCTTCCTCGGAAGTTTATGGTGATCCTCTCGTCTCGCCGCAGCCGGAATCTTACAAGGGCCAGGTCGATTGCACCGGGCCACGCTCATCCTATGACGAAAGCAAACGCTGCACGGAGTCCCTGCTGTTCGAAATGCAGCGTACGCAAGGGCTGGACGTCAAAATTGTTCGGCCCTTCAACGTCTATGGACCAAGGACGCGGGCGGACGACGGCCGGGCCGTCTCCAACTTTGTAGCCCAGGCTCTCACAGGCCGCCCCATTACGGTGTTCGGAGATGGCTTGCAGTCCCGCAGCTGGGGTTATGTCGATGACATCATCGATGGTTTTGCGCGCTACTTCTGGATGAACGAGACGGATTACAGAGGCCCGCTCAATGTCGGCAACGATCGGGAAATCTCCGTCCTCGAAGTAGCTCAATATGTCTCGCGCCTGATAGGCGGGGTTCCGATCGTCTTCGAACCTTCGCCGCCGCATGATCCGACAAACAGACGGCCGGATTTGACGAATGCAAACTATGTGATGCCCGAATGGTCGTGCGCGATTAGCTACGAGGAAGGCGTCGCAAGAACTTTGGACTGGTTCAGGCAGGAGATGAAAATTACTGCCGCAGAGGCTGACGCTGCTCAGTCTGACACGCGCCGGCTGGCCAAGGCAGGACGTTAACCAGTTCCCCGGCATCTGGCGCAGAGTGTGGTAATGAGTGACGCCGTCCCGCGTGACATGAAAGACAATGTCTTTCCCGTGCCCATCCAGTACCTGGATCTTTTGGATGACGTCCGTGCGGATGCGCGGGCGGTCGCTGCCGGCCTGGTCGTCTTCACCTCCGACGGCCTTCCCGTCGGTCAGGCCTTTATCAAAGGGCCAGAAGAGCTGACCGAACTGGCAGCAAACACCGTACTGACGGAAACCACTGAACACGCCCGGATTGTAATGCAGACGCCGATCAGGAACCGCGACGTCAGCCTCCTGATCTGCACCAAGGACCGGCCGGATGAACTGGCCAGATGTCTCGCATCGATCCCGAGCCAGTCTCTGTCGCCGGTTGAGGTCATCGTCGTCGACAACGCCTCAGCCGGCGACGGCACGCGCCGCGTCGTGGAGGCGGCCGGCGCGACTTATGTGCGGGAAGACAGAATAGGCCTGGACTTCGCCCGCAATGCCGCCGTGCGCGCGGCAAGTACCGAGTTCGTGGCCTTCACGGACGACGACGTGGTCCTGCATGAACGCTGGCTGGAAAACCTGATGAAGGCCTTTGACCGGCCCGAGATCGGATGCGTTACCGGCCTTGTCCTTCCCGGAGAGCTTTCCACGCCCGCGCAACTGATCTTCGAAACCCATTGGGGATTTGGCAGAGGCTATAAGCGCCTGGATTTCGGTCCCGACTTCTATCGCCAGAGCGCACCATACGGGGCGCCTGCCTGGCTGATCGGCGCTGGCGCAAGCCAGGCGTTCCGCCGTCAGGTGTTCAACGATATCGGATTGTTCGACGTGCGGCTGGATATGGGCGCGGCGGGATGCTCGGGTGATTCCGAATTCTGGAATCGACTTCTGCATCACGGTCGCACCTGCCGCTACGAGCCGACAGCGGTTTCCTGGCATTTCCATCGCAAGGAGATGAAAGGGCTCGCCAAGCAGATCCGCCAATATATGAGTGGCCATGTGGCTGCCTTGCTGGTCCAGTACCAGAACACCGGAAACCGGGGAAATCTGCGGCGCATCCTCGTGGCCCTGCCACGATACTATTTTCGAAAGTTGAAGAAACGGCTGCCCAAGGGAGCGACCTCGGACGACTTCTTTCTCAAGGAGGAAATGCTGGGATGCGTCAACGGCGCCTGGTATGTCCTGCGCCGCTGGAAGATGCCGGCATGGTAACAGTATCGCAGCCTGTCATATCGTTCCTGATCCCCGCATATAACGCGGCGGAAACTCTGGCCGACTGCTTGGGCAGCTTGCAGAGACAGTCGGTGTCTAACTGGCAGGCGGTGGTCGTCGACGACGGTTCGAAAGACGACACCTGGAATGTGCTCGAAGGCCTGGCGAAATCGGACAGCCGGATCCTGGTCCATCGTCAGGCGAATGCCGGCGCATCTGCAGCCCGCAACGCAGCCGCCCGTTTTGCGACCGCTCCTCTGCTGTGCATGCTCGACGCCGACGACTGGCTGGATCCTGCATTCATTCAGAACATGCTGCCGGTCGCCGTCGATGGTCTGAAACCGGTCATTGCCTATTGCAGCTATCGCCGCGTCAGGCCAGACGGCCGAAAGCTAGGCGTCGAGACACCCCCCGATCTCACAGGAGACAGGGCAAAGCGGGAATTCTCATCGTTCTGCGCTCTAGCGATTCATGCAGTGGTCTTTCCCAAGGACCTTTTCGTCCGCATGGGCGGTTTGGATGTCGAACTGCAGACTTGCGAGGAATGGGATCTCTGGCTCCGCATGGCATTTGCGGGAGCTGCGTTCCGAGAGGTCGAGGGATGCTTTGCCTTCTATCGCATGAAGACCGGTTCTCTCTCCAGAAATCCGTTTAAAACGGTGAGGGATGCAATCCGCGTTACCACCAGCGCGCAAGAGCTGCGCTTGAAAGAGGGGCTTTCGCAGTCCAATGAGGACGCCCAATGGACCGCGCCTGCTCTCGGTCAATTGCGGATGCTCGCCTGGGCCGCTTCCGTCAACCTGTGCACGGGAACCGATCTTGCCGAGCTGGCGAAACTTCTGCCCGAATTCCCGAACGCTTCCGGCTACGAGAGCTTCCTGGCCGAGGTGATATTGCACGGGTTGAAGGTCGGCCTGGCAGTTGAACGTGATTCCGATCTTGTCGAATTGCTTGAGCGCTGGAAGCGCGCGTTCCTCGAGCTGGTACAATTGCTTGAGCGGCACTCTCTTCCCGGAACCGGACGCCGGATAGAAGAGCTCACTGTCTGGCCAATCTCTGCAGCTGACATGTCTCGCTCCTTCGCGCTCGGCCATCTCCAGGTGGTGGCAACCGACATCGGCAAGCTAGCCTTGATCAGAAAGGCGGACGAGGCCGATACGCTGCTGCTGCATCTCTATGCCGGTCGGCACCATGTCGGATCGCATGTCGCCGCCCTGTGGGGAGACTTATCCATCCGCGCCCAAGCCGATCTGATCATCAATGAACTAAAGACTGCAGATCGTTTACCGACACCTTTGACATTTTCCTATGCGCGCACCTGGGCAACTGGAGCCCTTCGCAATGCGAGGGTTTTCAGCAAAATTATGAGGCAGCATCGCGGACGGCGAAGGCAACTCAACCATCTCTTCAAAACGATCCAGGTAACCGCACTCGTCGGGCCGGCAGCGAACGCGCGAGAGGATGACGCGGGCTTGCCCGAGGCCGGCTCGCATTCCAGGCATCCACTCGCCGTAGCCGTGACCAGTGACGAGTCTCCTGAAGTGGAAGACAAACAAGCGTATCTATCCGAAGCTGCGACGAAGAAGGAATATTGGGAACGTTTTTTCGAGCGCCCGGACCCCTGGAATTATGTCTCAGTATACGAACAGCTCAAATACGAGCAAACGCTGAGCCTCATTCCTGATGATGTCGGGAAGGCTCTGGAGCTCGCCTGCGCTGAAGGACTATTCACGATAAAACTCGCACAAAAGGTGGGTTTCGTGATGGCTGCCGACATTTCCAGCCGCGCCGTTGAAAGAGCAACCGAGAGATGCCGCGACCTTCCGAATGTGGAGCTTCGCGTCCTTGATTTCGTCGAAGGCGAACTTCCGCCCGAACAGGATCTGATCGTCTGCTCGGAGGTCCTCTACTTCATCGACGATGAAGCAAGCCTCGAACAAGTATGCCGGAAGATCGCCGCCGCCTTGAAACCGGGGGGCTGCCTTGTCACGGCACACGCCCATCTCCGGCGCGACGAGCCCGACAGAACCGGTTTCGACTGGGACAATCCGTTTGGCATGGGGACGATCAAGAAGGTCCTGTCAAACCTGCCTGATCTTGTGCTTGAGGAAACAATCGAGACCGAGCTTTACGCAATCCATCGGTTCGCAAAGCGCGATACGGCAACACCAGTCGTGCATATCGCGGCCCATGGCGTGCCTCTCGATGCGAACGTCGCCAAATACATTATCCGGGGACCGGCAGGCGTCGATCGCGAGGTCGCGTGGGCGAATGAGGTCGTGACCTCGATCCCGGTGCTCATGTATCACAGGGTCGCACTTGACGGTCCGGACTCGCTCCGTCGCTTCCGGGTGCCCCCGGAAACCTTCCGTCAACAGATGCAGTTCCTCCGGCGGCAGGGCTACTATGCGCTGACGGCCGAGAGCCTGACCAATCTGTTGCGTCAGGGCAAACCTATCCAGGGCCGACCCGTCGTTCTGACCTTTGACGACGCCTATCTCGATTTTTTCACCGATGCCTTTCCGATCCTGGCGGAAAACGGGTTCAGTGCAGACGTCTTCGTGGTGACGGATAAGGTGGGCGGCAGGTCGGATTGGGATGCCCGCTACGGGGATACGGCACCGCTGATGTCCTGGGGCGATATCCAGAGCCTGCACCGACAAGGCATCCGCTTCGGGTCTCATCTGGCGTCTCACAGGCCGGCAAGTTCGCTTGATAACGCTACGTTGCTCGACGAGGCGGCTCTTTCGCGCGACGCACTGGAAAGCCGGCTCGGCGAGCCCGTGAGGTCCATCGCCCTTCCCTTCGGTTCCACCGATTTTCGTGTTCCCGGCATCCTTGTTCGAGCGGGCTACGAGATCGGCTTTTCAACCAAGCATGCAAGGACGAGCTTTGCCGACCATCCCTTGTCCCTGCCACGCCTCGAAGTTCGCGGCGACCTTCCTCTCAAGGCCTTTGCCGAAATGATGGGCCAACCCGACGCTTTCATCGGATAGCGCGCCATGAATGTCGATCACCTCCCCTTGGTCACTGTTGTTATTCCAGCCTACAACGCTGCAAGGACGCTCGTAGACACACTTCGAAGCGTCTCAAGCCAGACCCACGAACGCCTGGAAATCCTCGTGGTCGACGACGGTTCGGAGGATGGGACCTACGAACTGGCAATCGATTATCGGCTCCAGGATTCACGCGTCAGGGTCCTGAGGCAGGAAAACGGCGGTGTTGCTCGCGCCCGCAACGCAGCAATCGGCGAAGCGATCGGCAGCTACATTGCCCCCATCGACGCCGACGATCTCTGGCATCCGCGCAAAATCGAATTGCAGCTCCGGGCGCTCGCAAGCCTTCCCGACGGGCGCGGCGTCGCCTACAACTGGTATGCGGCCATCGACGCGAATGGCGTGATTTTCGCCCATTCGAGCCCGGTCTCGTACAAGGGCGACGTCTTCGAAATCATGATACGGGAAAATTTTATCGGTAACGGCAGCACGCCGCTGATGCCGCGTGCTGATGTCCTGGCATGTGGTGGCTACGACCCGTCGCTGCGCGATCAGGATGCGGAAGGATGCGAAGACCAGAGGCTTTATTTGGCGCTGGCCGAAAGGCTGCCTTTCACCCCAGTCCCTGATTTTCTGACGGGATACCGTTTCACCCAGGGGAACATGTCGAGCAATGCCTGTCGCATGCTGAGATCACATGCCCTGGTGATGGCAGAGGTAAAAAAACGCCATCCGCATCTTGCCGCCGCCGCCGCCACCGCGGAATTCGATACGGCGCGATGGTATTTCCATAAGGCGCTTTCCAGCAAAGACCATGATCAGCTCAGAAAGCTCGCGCCGATGATTGCCGGGCGGTTCCCCGTGAGGCTTGCTAGACATGGGGCCAGCCTTGTCTGGCACTCAGCCAAACGCCGGGCACGACGATTGGCAAGACGCCTGATCGGGAAGCGCCCTTTCCCGCAGGCCGCAGATACAATGGCCGTCATCGCCCTCCCCGAGAATGGCACCTCATTCCATGCCCGTTTTGAAACGGCAGCTGTTGGTCAGAGCGGCGTCTTAGCCAAACCCCGCGGGAATGGCTTATGACAACGCAGCAAGACTCCGTTTCCGCCAAGTCGGCCGGACCCTTCAATTTGGTCATCGCAGCTCGATTCCGTGAGCTTCTGAAACTCGTGCCGTCACTTCGGCTGAAGACGTCGGTGATGGTCGTGATCGGTATCCTGAGCGGCCTGATGGAAATGGTCGGGATCACCTTTCTGGTGAGCCTCGTTTTTGTTCTCGGCCAGCAAAGCCCCTCAACCGGCGCTGCGATCCCTGGGCTTCCGGCATTCTTCGGTGGGTTTGAAGCTGCGATATCGAAATCGATGCTGGTCGCCATCCTCGTCTGCGCGATCATCCTCAGGATCGTTCTTGGCTTCGCCAATTCGATCATCGCGAGCGCCGTCAGCCATCAAATCAGCGGCAGCATCCGCAATCGTCTCTATTCAAAAATCCTGACGATCCCATTTCAGCGCTTTCAGCACTACGAACGCAGCGATCTCATGAATGTCATCGCAACGGAGTCCTATGCGGTGGCCTCCGCTCACGCGAGCCTGGTTCGCCTGGGAATCAATCTTGGGACCATCATCATCTTCGGTGCCGGGATGCTCGTGATGGCATGGCCGATCGCCGTGCTCGGTCTTATTTTCGGTGTGGTCCATAATCTGACCCTCGGCCTGTTTGCCGAGACCTATCGGCGCACAGGCGCGGCCGCCATCTCGGCGATGGAGGACCTGACCCAATTAACCTGGACCACATTGCAGACCGTAAAAGCGGTGAAAAGCTTCGGCCTGGAAAAGCGCCACGAAAGCAGTTTCGATGCCCTTTCAACAGATGTCGGGAAAACCTGGTCCCATTCCGACAAGATGGGTGCGATAACCTCGCTTTTGAGCGAGGCGCTGACATTCGGCGTAGTCCTGACGATCATTCTGTCGTCGCAATTTCTGCCGGTGGATTTCCGTGCAGCCTTATCGGCAACCATCCTCCTCTACAGGCTTCAACCGTATATCAAGGAATTCGATTCCCAGATCCTTGGCCTGCATGCCCTGGAAGCCCCCTTGCAGAACGTTATGGCAGTAATTTCCGAGGCGGACGATGCCAGGCAGGTTGCCTGCGGAGAAAAGCTCAGACATCTGCAGCAGGAGATCGTTTTCCATGATGTTTCCTTCTCTTATGAAGGCAGCAGCGCTCCCGCCGTCAGCCATGTGAGCTTCTCCATCAAAACAGGAGAAACAACCGCACTGACGGGGCCAAGCGGCTCCGGCAAGACAACGATTCTCAACATGCTGCTCGATCTCATCCAGCCGAGCGAGGGGCGCATAACCCTCGATGGCCGGGATCTTTCAACCATCGAGCGACCGAGCTGGTTGCGACTGCTCTCCGTCTCGGGCCAAGACGTCGAGTTGATGGAAGGCACGGTTCTGGACAACATCCGGTTCCGCCGGGAAATTTCCGAGGAGGATGTCCGTTGGGCGGCGGATATGGCTTGCGCCACAGAATTCATCGAGAAACTGCCCGCCGGCTTCGACGAATGGCTGGGCGATGAGGCAATCAGGCTTTCTGGCGGCCAGCGGCAACGCATTGGCCTGGCGCGCGCACTTGCCGGTCGGCCTGAAATATTACTCCTCGACGAAGCCACCAATGCGCTCGACGAGGCGACCGAAGCGCGGGTGCTTTCCCTCCTGCTTGGGGAATATCGGACCAAGACACTGATCATCGTCACTCACCGATCATCTGTCGCCAGCCTGATGAAGCATCAAATCTGCCTCGTCCCGGCGGGGATATAAGGAAGAACCGATGGACCGAGGTGATGCTTTTCATTCCACCCAACCGTTGGTTTCGGTGGTCATTCCAGCCTTCAACGCTTCCCGCTATATTGAGCGCACGCTTCGGTCCGCTATGGCCCAGACCTATGCTGCGCTGGAGATCATTGTTGTCGACGACGGCTCCACGGATAACACGGCAAAACTGGTTGAGCAGATAGCGATGACGGATTCACGGATCCGCCTCCTGTCCACACCAAACCATGGTGTCGCCGCCGCAAGAAATACTGGAATCGATGCATCATCAGGTCGATATGTGGCATTCCTCGATGCCGACGATCTCTGGCACTCGACGAAGATCGAGAAGCAGGTAGACGCTCTCATCCGCTTGTCGCCGCGATGGGCCGCGGTCTATGTGCTGCATTATATCATCGATCAGGATGATGAGATCATCGGGCTCGGCGGCTCCAAGATCGCAAGGGGCTATATCTACGCCCGGCATCTGAATTTCAAATATGTAGGTAACGGAAGCGCGCTTCTCGTCCGACGGGACGCTGCGCTTGAGATTGGCGGGTTTGATAGCTCATACGCTGCAGAAGATATCGGAGGCTGTGAAGACCTCGATTTCGAACTCAGGCTTGCCGCGCGTTATTGCATGGAAGTCGTTCCCGAACGCCTGGTGGGATACAGGAAATATCCCGGCAATATGTCGTCCAACCACGCGCGGATGGGTCGAGGTGTTTTGGAAGTAATCAAGCGCTCGATCATCGCAAATCCGCAGCTTCCGAGATACGCGGCCAGAAGTGCTATCGCGCTTACTCAAAAATATGCGTTCCGGCAGTACAGAAGGGCAAGGCACCTGCGTCTGTCCATCGTGACCGCCTGGGCGATTTTTCAAAACCCGCGGTTCATGCTCAGCTTCGCATGGCAGGCTTACCTGCTTGTCATGAAGCAACGCCATGTTCCCAAGCCAGATATCGCGAACGGTGAGCGGCAATTGAAAAAGTCGAAATTCGACGAGCAAATCCTGCTTTCGGTTGAAAGCCCGGAGGAGACCCCGCGATCACGCCACCATATGATGCGACTGACTGCGGCGGATGCCAAGCTCGGTGCAATCCATGTGGGTGATGAGCACGTAGACCTGCCCATCGGTGAAATCACCACAGGACCGCGTGACTTCTAATGCCCATCGGGCGGAACGTCGGCTTTGGGCGTAACATCCACGATGTTCTTGCGATGGAAGATGAAGAGGCCTGCCAGAACAATGATAACGGAGCCGATCAGAATCTGGCTGTCCGGCAATTCGCCGAAGAAAACATAGCCCAGCACGATTGCCCAGAGCAGCAGGCTGTATTGAAGCGGGGCAAGGAGGGAGGCCGGAGCGAGCTTCAGCGCGCGCGTGATCATCAAATGCGCGCTGCCCGCGACGACACCCAGCGCCAGCATCGCGATGAAGTCGAGGGAGGACATTGAGCGCCAGTCGCCAATGCTCAGGATTAGGCCGGTGACCAGGGCGCCGACTGTCTGCCATGTTACCAGCGTCGCATCGCTGGTTTGTCGCAGACGACGGCCGAGGATCAATGTCAGCGCGAAGGACAGGCTGCCGATCAGACCGAAGATCGAGGGCCAGGATAACATTGCCGTTGAAGGTCTCAGGGCTACCACGACCCCGACAAAGCCAATGATGACGGCTAGCCAACGACGCCAGCCGATGGTTTCGCCAAGGAAAAAATGCGACAGAGCGGCCACGTAGATAGGCCCGGCCATGTAGAAAGTCATGACGTCGGCGAGCGGAAGGTAGGCGACCGCGGCATAGAATAACGCAACATCCCCTGTCGTCAGAATGACCCGCAGGACCTGCAGGGGCACGCGCTCGACCTGAAACAGCGTGCGAGGCCCTTGCCTGGCAATCATGGGTGCAAGGATCAGAAAGGAACCGAACGAGCGGATCACCAGGACCTGACCGACCGCAAAGCTCGCCACCAGCCATTTGCCCATGGCGTCATTCAAGGAAAATAGGAGATCTCCGAGAAGCATCAGAAGCACGCCGAAGAGTACTGCGTTTCCAGCGGTGCGGCTGATGCTCAAATTCATGATTCGCCTCAATTGGTTAGGCATTCCGCCTGCCATAGAACTTCATCCTGACGCCGTCGATCCTGGCAGACGATTTTCACGACAAATCTCTTATCATTCAGGGGAATTCGATGCCCTGTCCGGCACCGTCAACAGCATCGACGCCTGCGACACCGTCGTTAAAGTGATACTTTAAGAGCCGACGAAACAATCGATATCAACTGTCGTCGCGATCGCATTGAAAAGACTGCACACTTCTGCCCTTTCCCACATGATCGTCTTGTGGCAATGGTGATATTCAACTCCTATAAAAGACACCATGAAGGCTATTTCAGGCACCAATCTCGAGCAGGCCAAGTCACACAACAGGCGTGTCGTGATCGAGGCTATCCGCACCAATGGTCCGCTGTCGCGCGCCGCAATCGCCCGCATGACAGCGCTGACGGCACAGACGGTATCGAACATCGTCGAGGAATTGCAGCGTTCCCATCTGCTCGTGCCCGCCAAAGCGCAGAAGCTTGCGCGCGGCCAACCGATCATCCCCTATTCGATCAATCCGCACGGCGCCTATTCCATCGGTCTCGAACTTGGCCGCCAGCGCGCCAGCGGTGTGCTGACTGATCTCTCCGGCGCCGTGTGTGCACGCATCGAGCGCCATGTCGAACATCCCGATCCCGAACAGGCCATGCCAGTCCTCGGGTCTATTGTCGAGGATCTGCAGCAGGCCTTCTCCTTCGACCGTAACAGGTTGCTGGGTGTCGGCATGGCCCTGCCCGGCCGTTATGCGGATGGCGGCGTCACCTCGCTGAGCCCACTGAACCTGCCCGGCTGGCAGGACTTCCCGGTTGGCTACGAACTGGAACGGCGCGTCAAGGTCCCGGTGCTCGTCGAGAATGACGCGACGGCGGCGGCCATCGGCGAACGCCTGCATGGTGTCGCCCGTGGCTTCAGCAGCTTCGTCTATCTCTTCCTTGCGGGTGGCGGCGGCATCGGCGCCGGCATGTTTCTCGATGGACACCTCTACAAGGGCAGCCGTCACAATGCCGGCGAGATCGGGCACATCATCGTCGAGCCGCATGGCCGGCTCTGCAGCTGCGGCAAGCGCGGGTGTCTTGACCGTTACGTTTCGCCGACCGTCGCTTATGAGGTTATGGGCATAACCAACGCGGATGAGCTTTCGCCCGACGATCTCGACGCGCTAATCGCCAGCAGTGGCGATGGTCTCGATACATGGTTGGATCAGGCCGTGCAGCCGTTGCGACAGACTATCGATTTCCTCGAGCTTGCCTTCGATCCGCAGACAATTGTGCTCGGCGGCAGCATCTCGACCATCATGATGCGCCGGCTGGCCGAGCGGCTGGAGCCGTTGCACGTACCGATCGACCCCGCTGAAGAGAGAACCATTCCGCGTGTCATGATCGGCATGACAGGCAAGGATACCGCGATCCTCGGAGCGGCCGCCCTGCCGATCTTCTCGGAGACCAATCCTCGCTTCGACGTGTTGCAGAAGCCGGTCGGCTGATCTCCTCCTCGACCGAGAGGTGAGATCAGCCGTCTCCGTTTCATCAATCGATCAAGACTGCTGCAGCCCGTAGAGCAGTGGCATCAGCCCTGCGAGTGCCTTGAAACGTTCCCAGGATTTCGCAGACGGCTTCGTCCAGCCCGTTTCGGCAAGTGCCGAAAGACGCGGGAAGACGAGCCGGTCAAAGACGGCACGATCCGTCATCGGCTCGGACCAGATGCAGGCCTGGATACCGCGAAGCTTCTGCTTCTGAGTTTCAGTCCAGCCGCCCACCGGATCGAACGTATAGATCTTTTCGGCATCCGAGGTGCCGGCCCAGCTCGCACCCGGCTCGTCCCAATCCGGCCGCAGCGCCATGTCCAGATAATAGACCTGCCCAGGGCAGACGACGATCTCATAACCGCGATTGGCAAGCTCGGCGGCGACTTCGACATTGCGCCAGCTGCAAAGATAGCTCTTCGATTTGTCGATGACATCGCCATGCGCCGCTTCTTCCCAACCGCCGGTGATGCAGCCCTTGGAGGCAAGGAAGCGCTGAACCCGCCCAAGAAACTCGGCCTGCAGGTAGGCAGCACCAGAACCGTGGATATCGTCGGCACCATGAGTATTGGTAATGACATTCAGGCGCTTCGCATGCGCATCGGCAACGTCGTCACCGGCGAGCGAACGCAGATTTGTGAGCGCCTCCGGTGAGCCTGACCAAGCGCCGAGCGGCACTTCGTCGGCACCGATGTGGATGGTCTTGAAGGGGAACAGCTCGATGAGTTCCGAGAAGATCGTTTCGATTACCTCATAGGTCTTTTCACGAGCGGGGTTGATGCAATTATCGGGGAAGCCCTGGACGGAATAGTAGCTACCGGCTTCCTGCGGATCTCGCAGCTCCGGTATGGCCTGCAACATTGCGTAGCAGTGGCCGGGTATATCGATCTCCGGAACGATTTCGATAGCGAGCCCCTGGGCGTAAGCGACGATTTCACGGATGGCGTCCTTGGTATAATAGCCGCCTGTACGGGCAGGGCTGGAGCCGAGCAGCGGCGGCAGGGCAAGACCGTGGCCGCGCCACGCACCGATCTCGGTCAATGCCGGATATGCATCGATCTCCACGCGCCAGGCCTCGTCATCGGAGAGGTGCCAGTGGAAGCGGTTGAGTTTGTTCCAGGCGAGTACCGCCATCAGTTTCTTGATTTCCGCCTCGCCGTAGAACTGACGAGCAACATCCAGATGCAGACCGCGCCAGGCCATCGATGGTTCATCGACAATTTCGCCTGAAGCCGGGAACTGGAAAGTCTGCGGATGCAGGCGCGCACCCCGCCAGATCTGGCCAAGGGTCACGAGGCCGTAGAGAAAGCCGGTCTGGCCATTTGCCTCGACGGTGATCGCCTCCTCTTCGAATGTCAGCCGGTATGCCTCGGGACTGAGACCGGCGGACTTCTTCAAGCTGACAGTTGCAGCCCCTTCCGCAGGCGAGCGGACGATACCTTCGACGGCAAAGAGATGGGAGACCAGTGTCTTAAAGCTATCAGCTGCAGCTATCGCATCCGCATCTTCAGCCTGCAGTGCGAAGCCTGCCGGCAAGGGTCGCCGTGAAGCGACAGCCACATGGTTCGGCCAGGGAATGATCGAAACCTGCACCGGCGCCATGGCCGGCACGGGGAAAATCTCCGCGCCACGCTTCAGGGGCGCATTGCTGGCAGATGACCGCGTGGGCTCGATCCCGAGCGAAACGGTGCTACCGTCGGCAAAAGCGAGATAGGCGCTGGTCGCACCATCCGTCCAATGGCGAAACTGCCAGCTCAGCGCGTGGACTGATATCGTCCAGGTCTCGCCCTTGCCGAGAACGAAACCTTCCGGCGGCTGGAATTCGGTGAAGTTCGACAGCCTTTTTAAAACGGTTGCCCCCTCCACACGTCCAGCGGGATCGACCCGTCCTGGGCCACTGACGCAGAGCGAGAAGCCCGAGAGTGGCTCGGCGGCCAGATTCTTGAGCTGCAGGACATAGGAGAAATCCTTGCCGTCGGCTGGTGGATTCCAGAGAGTTTCGAGCCGCAAGGCCGGATGTCGCGGTTTGGACATGATTGCTTCTTTCTGTTCGGACTGTCGTTATCAGCTCTTGAGCATGCCGGCATAGATGCCGGGAGCGGAATCGGGGATGGGAGTGGCGCCGACGGCTTTCTCGTAAAAGGCGGATGGGCCGACATCGCCGATGATCGCATAACCATAGCCCATGGTCTTCAGGTCGTTGAGGCTGGCAAAGAGCAGCGCCCTGCCGACGCCGAGCCCCCGCATGCTTTCATCGACACCGGTCGGCCCGAAGAAATCGGGAGCGGTCGCCTCGTGGCAGGCAAAGCCGACGAGCCTGCCTTCGCGCGTAGCGATGAAGCAGGTCGGCGGCTGGCGCGTCATCGCAACCGTTGCCTCGCTTGCCCACGCGTCGCCGAAATGCTCGCCGATCCAGCGGACAATCAGCTTCAGTTCAGGAGGCAGTGCCCGGCGGATAGTGACGCCCGCTTTTGCCATCGCGTCGGGTGATTTTGTGTCCTGCGGAAGAGTGGACAGGTTCACGAGATAATCCATTGGCGTATGTCCTGTTAGCTTTGGGCGCCGAGTGCGCGCATGAAATGATTGGGGCCGATCTGTTCGATCACCGTGGATTCCGGACGGCTGAGCGAACGGACGCGCTCTGCCTGCTCGAGGAAGCGTGCACTGCCGCCGGTCACGAAAGGGCGTCCGCCATCGGGCACCGCCGATAGCAGGAGCTGGGTATAGGGATGGCGGGGTTTGGAGAGCACTGTTTCTGTATCACCCCATTCGACCATTTGACCGGCAAACATCACGACGATCTCTTCGGCCACATGCGCCGCCGTTGCGATGTCATGGGTAATATAGAGCATCGCCAGTTCGTTCTCCCTCTTCACCCGGGCAAGCAGATCGAGAATGTCCTTGCGGATGGAAACATCGAGCATCGACGTCGGCTCGTCTGCAACCAGCACGCTCGGCGCGACCGCAAGAGCCCGGGCAATGTTGACGCGTTGCCGCTGGCCGCCGGAAAGCTCATGCGGGAATTTCTGCTTCGACACGGCCGGGTCCAAACCGACGCTTGTCAGCAATTCCGTAATGCCATCCTCAAGAGCTATCCGCGACGTGTCCTGGCTATGAAGCTGCAGTGGCCGGGAAAGATGATGGCTGACCGTGAAGGCGGGATTGAGTGACGAGAACGGATCCTGGAAGACCATCTGAACGTCCTTGCGATAGAGACGTTCATCCCTCGCCGTCCCCTGCGCGGTCAGATCCTGCTCGCGAAAGAATAGCTTGCCGCCGGTCGGCCGGTCGAGACGCGCGATGATACGGGCACAGGTCGTCTTGCCACAGCCGGACTCGCCGACAAGCGCCAGCGCGCGGCCGGGATGGAGCGAGAAGGAAACGCCTTTCAGTGCATGCACCGGTCCGAATTGTCGCCTGATCTCTTCGATCCGTATGACGGGTGTGGCCGTGGACGGACTTGCCTCGGGCTTCATGCCAGTGCTCCTGAAAGATGGGGCGTGCTCGGAAGCTGGGGAATGGCGTTCCAGAGCTTGCGCGTATAATCATGCAACGGCGCCTGACTGACCTGGCTGACATCTCCGACCTCAACGAGTTCGCCCTTCAGCATGACGCCAATGCGCTGGCAGAGTTGCGCCATCAGATGCAGGTCATGGGTGATGAACAGCACCGAAAACCCGTAAGCTCGCTGCAGGTCGACGACCTGTTCGAGGATTTCGCGCTGCACGACGACATCGAGCGCCGTTGTCGGCTCGTCCATGATGATGAGCTCGGGCCTCAGCGCCAGGCAAATGGCGATGACAATGCGCTGTCGCATACCGCCCGAAAACTGATGCGGATAGTCGCTGATGCGCTGCGACGGTATGCCCACGAGCCGGAACATCTCCTCTCCGCGCGCCCGCGACTCCTGACGCGAGCAGCCGGTGTGCCTGTGAAGCACATCATGAAACTGCGCTTCGACCCGCATTAGCGGATTGAGTGAGTTCATCGCGCTCTGAAAGACCATACCGATGCGCTTCCAGCGGATCTTCTGCAGATCGCGCTCGGGCATCTTCAGAAGATCCTGCCCATCCATGCGGATGCTACCGCCGCTGATCCAGGCAGGGGCCTTGGACAGTCGCGTGATGGCATAGGCGATTGTGCTCTTGCCGCAGCCGGATTCGCCGGCAAGCCCGAAGATCTCGCCCTTGCCGATATTGAAGGAGACATCCTTGACGGCGCGGAACTCTCCCCTGTCGAGCAGGTAGTCGACATTGAGCTTTTCGATTTCCAGGAGATTGCTGGTCATCGGCGTGCCTCCAGTTCACGGTTGCGGGCACGGGTGAGCCGGAACCAGCGCGTCAGTGCCGGACCGGAGCGAAGCTGCGGATTGGCGATCTCGTCGAAGGCAAAGTTAAGCAGCGCAAGGCCGAGGCCGGTCAGCGCGATGCCGATGGCCGGCACGCCGACGTCCCACCACGCGCCGACCATGATCGCCGATGCATTCTGGGCATTATAGAGCATCGTGCCCCAGGAAACTTTCAGTGGATCGCCGAAGCCGAGATATTCGAGCGTCGTCTGTGCGACGATCGCGTAGATGATGCTGCCGACGAGGTTAATGCCGATCAGCGGCGTCAGGTTCGGCAGGATCTCGACGAAGATGATGCGCCATGCCGGTTCGCCGATCATTTTCGATGCGGTGACAAAATCGCGGTTGCGCAGCGCCATGGTCTGCGAGCGCGTCATGCGCGCGCCCCATGGCCAGGAGGTCAGCGCGATGATGGTCATGATCGTCATCGGCCCGACCGTGCCGGCAAAGGAGGCAAGCAGGATCAGAAGCGGCATGTTTGGTACGACCAGAACTGCGTTTGTCGCAAGGTCGAGCGCGGCGTCCGTCCTGCCTCCGGCGTAACCGGCGACGAGGCCGATCGCGGTGCCGATGACGGTGATGGCAATGCCCGTTGCAAAACCGACCGACAGCGAACTGCGGGCACCCCAGACGAACTGGCGATAGACGTCTCGGCCCATTTTCGTCGTGCCAAGCACATGCTCGATGGAAGGTGGCTGGTGCGAACGGCCGACACGTGCGCCCGGCTCGCCAGGGGCGATGACAGGGGCAAGCAATGCCATCAGCCAGAGTCCGACGACGATGATCAGACCGGCGACGGCCTTCTTCTGACGAACAATGGATCTGAGCGTGGCTCCCATTACACGGCATCCCGCAGCCTGGGGTCGATGAACCCGTAGATGATATCGACGAGGAAATTCGCGCCGAGCGTTGCGAGCGTCATCAGCAGGAGCTGGCCCTGGATGACCGGATAGTCGCGAGCGATGCTTGCGGTATAGAGCGTCAAGCCGAGTCCCGGATAGTTGAAGACGATTTCGGTGACGATCGAACCGCCGAAGACGGCGCCGAGCATAAGAGCGAGGTTCGTCAGGACCGGAAGCATGGCATTGCGCGCACCATAGCCGAACATCACGCTCAGATGGCTGAGGCCCTTTGCACGGCCCATTGTGACGTAATCCTCCCCGAGCACCGAGATCATCGACGAGCGCATGGTCGTCTGAAACTCCCCGATCAGGAACGGCGACAGCGTCAGCACCGGCATGATGGCGTGGATGAAGACGCTGCCGGCGAAAGTGAAGTTTAACCCCGGATCGAGGTTCGGATCATAGGCGTAGCCAACGGGCAGCCACCGCAGCGACACACCGAACATGAAGAGCGTCGTCAGACCCACGATGACAGGCGGCACCGAAATCATCACGACCGCGAGCGGGGAGATGATCGTGTCGAAACGTCCGCCGCGCCGCCAGGCGGAAATTGCACCCAGAACCACACCGACGCTGAGCGAAAAAATGATGGCGGTGACGACAAGGAAAATCGTCCAGATTGTCGAGCGGCTGAGGACCTGGACAACCGTCTGAGGGTAATATTTGACCGAGACGCCGAGATCGAAGGTTGCAAGTCCCTTCATATAGTCGACGAATTGCAGGAGCACCGGCTGATCGACTGCGCCGAAGCGTGCCTTGATCGCCTCGACGGCTGCAGGTGTCGCCCGCGGGCCGAGCTGCGCGACCATGGCATCGACGGGCGTCCCCGGCATAAGCCGGGGAAGTATGAAGTTCATCACGATGGCGAACGCCAGGGCGACTGCATAGACGCCAAGGCGCCGTCCGGAAACACGCATGTCCCTTGCCTCGCCGGTCTTATTGGACCGGCTTCAGGCGGAGCAGATGCATGAGGCGCATCCGGTTGTTATCGTGATCTTCCGGGTTCATGACCGGGTCTTTGTCGGTTACCCAGCCGGTAAAGCGCTTGCTGGAGAACTGATACCAGGTCGGACCATTGAAGACAGGCACGACGGGGAAATCTTCGGCCACCAGCAGCTGAATATCGTTGAAGATCTTCTTGTGATCATCATCGGACGTCGCCTTCAGATATTGATCGAAGAGCGCGTCGAGTTTCGGGTTGGAATAGCGCGAGGGAGCACCTGTGACGCGGCCGGCATAAGCCGTCGACAGGCTTTGGTAATAGCCGCGGAATGGAGTCGCCCCATCGGCACGCGAGTTCATGACGACCTCGAAACTACCGTCGAGAATCTGCTTGCGCCACTGTTCGTATTCCGGTGTCGTGACCGAAGCATTGATGCCGGCTGCGCGCAGGCCTTCGACGGCGATCTGCACGGCATCGATCCAGTCTGTCCAGCCATTGGGAACGATGATCGGGAAATTGATCGGCTTGCCGCTCGGCGTCGTACGAAAGCCGTCCGAACCCTTCTTGTAGCCTGCGTCGTCGAGGATCTTGCTGGCCTTCTCGGTATCAAAACCCATGAAGGCATCCTTGTCGCCTTCGGCAGCCTTGTTGCGCCAGCCTTCAAAGCGGGGCGGCAGGCCGGAGGCATGTTCGTTGACGACGGGATAGCCGAAGCCGGCAATGTCGACCATCGACTTGCGGTCCATGGCGAGGCTGAAGGCGTGACGGAAGTTCAGATCCTTGTAGGCTTCCAGATTGCCCTCGTCCTTGCTCTTGAAGTTCATCTGGAAGGCGACGGTTTCAGCCGGCGGCTGCCAGTAGCCGTTGTGATCGGCGTCGAGCGCCACGAAGGTCTTGTCGATCTCGGGGATGAAGGAGCCGATCCAATCCATATTGCCTTCCGGCAGGATCGCGAGCATCTGGTCGTTGCCGGAAATCTGCGGCAGTCGCAGGCAATCGACATGCAGCGAAGCGGCATCCCAGTAGTCCGGGTTGCGGCACTGTTCATAAACCTGCGGCGTGAACCGGCGCACTTCCGTCATCGGACCGGAACCGATCGGCTTCTCATTCTTGAAAGCAACCGGATCTGAAACATCCTTCCAGACATGTTGGGGAACGACGGCAAGATCGGCAAGCGATTCCGGGAAGTCGGAATTGACGGCCTTGAGCTTGATCGTCACCTCCGTCGGCGACGGCGCCTCGACGGATGCAACGGTCTCGCCGACACCAACCGTGTCGAGCGCGGCATTCTTCAGCATCAGATCGATTGTGTACTTGACGTCAGCTGAGGTCAGCGGCTGTCCATCAGACCATTTCGCGCCGGGCCGCAATTCATAGGTGATCGACATCATATCGTCGGAAAACTTGTAGCTTGTCGCCAAGCGCCAGACCGGCTTGCCGCCATCCTGCGCGTTGAAGATGACCAGCGGCTCATAGATGAAATCCATGGTGCTCTGCCGACGACCGGCAAGATCGAACGGATTGAAGTTTTGCACCCAGCTCGACTGCTCTTCGATATGCATCGTCAGCACGGATTCGGCAGCCGAAGCAGCCGATATACCAAAGGTCATCACCACCGTCAGGGCGGTGGCCGCGGCCCAGGCGGCGCGCGCAGAAACACTGCGGATTACGCTCTTATCCAGTCCCATTTTTTCGTTCCCTTAGTTGTTATTTTTTGATTCAATCAAATTGATTTAATCAAGCTAACGCAAGGTTTCCGATCCGGTCAATCGGGTGGAAACTAAAAATTTCGGCTTCCTGGAAACTGAATTCTTCTGTGCTGGTACACATCGCGGCAAACGGCTCAACAACTGTGGCACGGCCTGACAAATCAAATTGTCATACTTATTGTGCGTCGCGAAAAGTCTCGCGCAAGCGTCACCGATCATTCTGGATCTGTTGAAATGTGATTATTTGATCCAGCTATATTGAAGCCATGACGGCCCGCTTTTCAGTACCCTCTAGCCGTCCAGCACCCGCTGGACGGCTATTTCCACCGATCATCAATTCGGATCCGCTTCTTAAAATCCTACCGGAAAACCTTCGAACGGTTTGATTTCCTTAAGAACAAACGTGGTCTGCATTTCCTTGATGCGCGGCAGGCGGCGCACGACCGACATGGCGAAATCGGCATAGGAATCGAGATCAGCCGAGACGACCTGCAATAGAAAATCCGAATCTCCGGCAATGCTATAACAAGCGACGACTTCCTGTAGCCGTGCAACCTCGGCGGCAAAGGCGTCCGCCTCTGCCTCGTTATGACCATCTATCTTCACTCGGATGAAGGCAAGGACGCCGAGCCCGAGTTTGCGCCGGTTGAGATCGGCCTTGTAACCCCGGATCACACCTGTCTCTTCAAGCTGCCGCACCTTTCGCCAGCAAGGGGATGTGGACATGCCGACACGCTCGGACAATTCCTGATTTGTCAGGCGTCCCTCGGCCTGCAGGCTCGAAAGGATTTTCAGTTCAACCGGCTCAAATGTCGTCATGGGAAGCATCTACCTACAAATTGCACAAAGCAGGTCGATCCTACCAAGTTTCGGCCGAGGACGGCAATATCAGACAGGATTGTTCTGCTGCGATCACTTAGGCTGTCGCCATCGTAATCTCAGGTCTTTCAGATGCTCTCCGATATCCGCATTGCCATTGTCGTCGACCCCAAACTCCCGTCCGCTCTCATTGCAAATACAGTCAGCGCCATCGGCATTGGCGTAGGCGCCAAAATGCCGCTCCTTGGCGCCGAGAGGCTCAGCGACCGTGCTGGCAGGGCCACCGATATCGTCTCCAATCGACCGGTGCCGATCCTGCAGGCCGATGGCGAGACGATCCGACAGATCCTGTTGAAGGCGCTGAACCAGCCGGAAGAACACGCCATCGTACCGTTTCCTGGTTTTGCGCGCTCACTGCACGACTATACTGACTACCAGCGTCAGTTCCCGGACAGGGACTTGAGCGATGAGGAGATCGACGGACTGGGCCTTGCTGGACCGGCTAAATGGGTAAGGTCGCTGACCGGATCCCTGAAATTGCTGCGGTAAATTGCCGGGAATACACAAGTGCAGGCTTTGTTGTCGCCGCGACATGTTTGGTGGTGCAAAGCAAGATCTCATTCGATAACCAAGGCCCACTGGTTAGGAGTGGATCATGGGCGCCCTTCGAGTTCTTGGCAGGCAATCATCCATCAATGTTCGAAAGGTGCTGTGGACCTGCGAAGAGATCGGCATCGAGTATGTGCAGGAAGATTGGGGAACGGGATTTGCCTCGACCAGCGCACCGGAATTCCTTGCGCTTAATCCGAATGGTCTCGTGCCGGTCATCGATAGCGATGACGGCATCCTATGGGAGTCCAATACGATCTGCCGTTATCTTGCGTCCAGGTATGGCCGCGACGATCTCCTGCCACCCTCCCCATGGAGACGGGCGCTCGTCGAACGATGGATGGATTGGCAAGCAACGGAGCTCAACAGTGCCTGGCGCGGTGCATTCCAGGGCCTTGTGCGCAAGGACCTCGCCTATTCCGACCGCTCCGTCATTGCCGACAGTGCCGGGAACTGGAATCGCAGGATGGAAGTCCTGGAGAACACCCTCGCGACGACAGCACCTTTCGTAGCGGGAGACGAATTCACGCTGGCCGACATCCTGATCGGCCTTTCGGTCAACAGATGGTTTCACACGCCCATCGAACGACCCAGGTTACCGGCGGTTATAGCCTATTTCGAGCGCCTCAAGGCACGACCGTCCTTCCGCCGCGGCGGTTACGACATGTTCCCGTAGATATCGGGCATCCGACAACGCCGAGTGGCGTTGTCTCGCCTATTGTTGTTTGGGCGCAGGTGCCTGTTGGGGTGTGTCGCCCGGTCGAATGACCGGCATGTCCCCGGTCGGAGGGGCCGGTTCAACCATCCCGCGATCGCCCGTCGGCGGAGGCGTCAATACGCCTTTGCAGCGAGATATCTTGCTTTCCGATCCCCCATTCACCGTCTGCCGATCCGTCTCGACTGACGACGGGTTATCGGCCTGACATCCCGGTTGCTGTTCCTTGCTGCCGGCTTGGCTCATTGCAGCATGGGGAGCGGCGATGAAAAGCCCGACGGCAAGCCCAAACAAGAATGGCTTGCCGAAAAGGCGATGCATCGGGCGCCTGGCCGAGGGTATTTGCCGCAAAGTCCACATCGGTGTCACTTCCGGTTCCCCCAACCTGCGATGAGCTTCAGGCAAGTCATCGCTTTCCTTCGCGAACGCGAATGCCTGGCTTGCCAATCGGCATCAGGCGGGGATCGTTGATGCCCGGCCTTATGGCATCTTGCTCGCCCGACCCCTTGATAGGCGGGCCGCGCCCGACCTTGTTTTCCGGGGCGCCTGGAGGTGTTTCCAAATGTTCGCGATGTTGCTTGTCGAGTTTGGTCATAATCGGCCTCATTGCATCCGATCAATCGTGTGTCTGGCTAGGTATCCCGCGGCAGTTTTTTCGCGCATAAGCGCGGATTGGTATCGCCAACGCCAGGGCGAAAAAGCCACAATGAACACCCATTTTGCCGGACACCGTCTTGCGATTGACGCTCTTTATATTCAGTCCAACCAGCACGAACTTCGAAAGTTCCGGACAGAGAGAGGATTCGGCCCTCGGAATCTCCGCACACAAGCGCTACGTCGTTTCTGGTGTGACCATAGAAAAAGGTGAAGCCGTGCAAGTGGACCTGCAGAAAGACATGACGGATTGGTTCCGGTCGCTCGAGCCTGTCGATCCGCTTGAGATGACCGGGCTTTGGAGAGGCGCCGGCATTCCGTCGGGGCATCCACTGGACGGCGTTCTCGAGAATTTGCGATGGTTCGGCAAGCGCTTTCACCCCGACAGGCGAGCGGACGCCCTGCTCTTTCAGTGGCTTCCCGGGAGGCTTGTGGCCGTTGATCCACGCTTCGTTCCTCTCGGGCTTGCAATCAGGCTTGCGCCGTTGGGACGGACGTCCCTTGCCCGAAGCCTGTTTTCGCTTCTGCACAAGGCGTTCCGCGCGCGGGGCACGACAGCAGCCCTGGAAGTTCGGGCATTCGAGCACGTCGCAAGCGCTGCAATGGTTTACGACAGGCAACCGATCGTCGACCATTTCAGACGGGTGAACGATAACACGCTGGCTGGGATGATGTGCGTGCGCGACGACGAAAGGCGGTTCTTCTTCAAACTCACCAGGATCGATGCGCAGGCCTAGAACGACGTTGAAAACAATCGCATTGGCAATTACGGCAGCTTCAGTTGCGAGCAATAGTTTCGCGGCTGATGCAGATCGTGGTGCGAGAATTTTTCGGGCCTGTTCTTCGTGCCACATTGTCGATGACACCAGAAGTACATTTGGCCCCTCACTGAAGGGTGTCGTGGGAAGGCGGGCAGCTGGCCTAGACGACTACGCCTACTCCCCTGCCTTGAAGAAAGCCGGCGAAGAGGGGCTCGTGTGGAACGAGCATGAACTTGCCGAATTTTTGGCAGCGCCGAACAGAAAAGTCCCGGGAACAAAGATGCGCTTCTGGGGATTGTGGAGCTTCGAAGTCGACGATCTTATCGCCTTTCTAAAGGCAAATCCGTAGTTCCCCCCGTCATCTGCATAGGCCTGACGGCAACCACAATTCTCAAGACGATCACTCACGACGCCCTTGCTGGGAGAGATCTTCCCCCTAAAATAATTGAGGACACCGCGTCGTGGCCTCAATCGGCGCAGACCAATTTAGGGAGAAAACGATGCAGGAAGCTCTCGTTGTTCGCCGCGAAACGCATCTTTCTGCGCCGCCTGCGGCAGTGTTCGCCCTGCTGACGGATCCGGAAAAGATCCTCCGCTGGATGGGAACAGAGGCGGATATCGAGCCCAGCCCGGGGGGCTTTATCTCGTCAACGTGACAGGTGCGCGTTTCGCGCGCGGATCGTTCCGTGAAGTGGTGCCGGTCCACCGCCTGGCCTACAGCTTCGGCTGGGATGGCAGCGACGTGGTGCCGCCGGGATCGAGCCTCGTCGAGATCGATCTGATCGAGCAGCCTGATGGAACGCTCTTGCGTCTGACGCATACCGGCTTGCCCAATGTCGAGCAATGCGCCGGCCATGCCGAAGGCTGGGCCCACTACCTTGGCCGCCTGGAAGCAGTGACGGCGGGACGCGACCCGGGACCGGATATCTTTCACGGCAGGAAGTGACCAAGCTTATCATTTGAAAGGGAAGCCAGGTTCACGAAGAAAGCGCGTCCGACTGTCGCAGTCGTCTGGCTGACATCAGGCGGGCGCTATGGCATGATCGAGGAATGGATTTGCCCGCCCACCTCGCCTGGCTGGTCGATGAGGCCAGTACCTCGTCCAGCCCCGAACAATTCATAGCCGAGCTTGGCCGCCAGTTGCTTGCCGACGGTCTGCCACTTGCGGGCGGGGCTCTCACTCTTTCCATTCCGCATCCGATCATTGCGCGTCGGACCTGGTTGTGGAGGGCTGAAACCGGCGCCGTCATCGAGGCACTCGATTTTGCCGGCAGCTCGCTCAACAAGGCTGCGGGCGACTGGCTTGCCGGACTTGGACCAATATACGAAGGAAAGATCGGCCGAGGCTCTGACAATCCGATATTGGGCTGGGCCGGATCCCGCTCGTTCACCCCGTCCGAGACAGAGCGGCTGGACGAAGCCGCGCGTTTTGCAGCGGCACCCTTAGCGGCACTAACCGCCCGTACAGCGCTGACAACCCTTCTTGAAGCTTATCTCGGCAAACGCAGTGCCGCACAGGTACAGGCCGGGGCGCTCGGCCGCAACAATGGTGAAACCATTCGCGCCGCTTTGCTCTGTGCTGACCTCCGCGATTTCACGGCGCTCTCGGAAGCGACCGACCCCTCCCTCATGATCGCCACCCTTGACGCGTGGTTCGATCGTATTGCGGGTGCAGTGCATGCTTTCGGGGGCGAGGTGCTGAAGTTCATCGGGGACGGCGTTCTGGCGATCTTTCCCGTTACCGGAACGCCCGCTGAGGCCTGCGAAGCGTCTCTGCGTGCTGTCGCTGCCGCCCGTGCAGGCATGGTCCATCTCGACGCCACACGGCAAGCACAGGGCCTGGTCCCATTGCCCTTCGGCGTGGCGCTGCATTTCGGCGAAATGCTCTGGGGCAATATCGGTGCTGCCGACCGGCTGGATTTCACGGCCATCGGCCCCGCGGTCAATCTGGTCAGCCGGCTGGAAGGGCTCTGCAAGTCCCTTGGTCATCGTGTGCTGATATCAGGTGCGCTGGCAGCAGAGACGACAACGCAGCTGGTTCCACTGGGTGAACACCGATTGCGCGGCATCGCCGATCCCTGCACCGTCTTCACCCTGCCGACGGATTGAACGAGACTGGTCGGGACAATCGCCGGGGCAGTGACACCAGTCAGACTGCCCCGGCAACGAGTTTTACTTGGCCGCCAGCAGATATCCTTCGTTCAGATCATCAACTGCCGCGCCGTTGATGGTCACGGAGCAGCGATCCGAGTCCACCTTCGAAACGGAAACCTGATATTTCCCGCTCGGCAGATCGAGTTCGGCGGAGAAGCCGTCCCATCCGGCCGGCAGGACCGGCCTGACGTGCAGTCGGCCATTCTCCGAGCGGATGCCGAGGATGCCCTCGACGGCCACACGGTAGAGCCAGCCGGCCGAACCCGTGTACCAGCTCCAGCCGCCACGTCCCTTGAGAGCACCTTCGCCATAGACGTCGCCGGCGATCACATAGGGCTCGATGCGATAGACGTCTGCAGACGATTTATCGAGCGAATGATTGATCGGATTCAGCATCTCGAAAGCGCGCCAGGCGTCTTCGGCCCGCCCCATGCGGGCGAGAGCGAGCACGGCCCAGGTGGCGGCATGGGTGTACTGGCCACCGTTTTCGCGAACACCGGGCGGATAGGCCCTGATCACGCCGGGATCGTTGACCGGCTTGACGAAAGGCGGCGTCAGCAGGCGGATGAACTTGCCCTCCTCATCGACGAGCTTGTCGAGGACGGCCTTCATCGCCATGCCGCTGCGTTCCGGATTGCCCTCGCCTGACAGCACGCTCCAGGACTGGGCGATCGAATCGATCTTGTCCTCTTCGGATTGGCTGGAGCCGAGCGGCGCGCCGTTGTCGTAATAGCCACGGCGGTAATATTCGCCGTCCCAGCCCGCCGTTTCGATCGCGCTCTTGAGCTTCTCCAGATGTGCGGTCCAGTGGCTGACACGCTGCGTGTCGCCACGAGCTTCGGCATAGGCAATGAAGCGGCGCAGGGCACCGGCCAGGAACCATCCAAGCCAGACGCTTTCGCCACGGCCGGCCATGCCCACCCGGTCCATCTTGTCACACCAGTCGCCGCTCATCATCAGCGGCAAGCCGTTGACGCCGGTGCGTTTGATCGCAAGATCCAGCCCGAGGGCCGCATGCTCGTAGAGCGATGCGGTATTGTCGGAAACACGCGGCTGGATGAAAGCATCGTACTGACCGGGGCTGAGCTGCGCGCCCTCGACGAAGGGCAGCATCTCGTCCATGATCGCGCCGTCGCCTGTCGCCGTGCAATACTGATCGACGGCATAGGCAAGCCAGACCGGATCGTCGGAGATGTTCGTGCGAACGCCGGCGCCGCTGTCTGCCAGCCACCAATGCTGGAAGTCGCCTTCCGGAAACTGGCGCCGGCCGGTGTTGAGGATCTGCTTTCGGGCGATTTCCGGCGAATGCAGAAGGAAGGCCAGCGAATCCTGCAACTGGTCGCGCAGGTTCCAGGCACCGCTCGACTGATAGAAGGCGGTGCGCGCCATGATACGGCAGCCGTAGGTCTGATAGGGCAGCCAGCTGTTGACCATGAAGTCGAGACGCTGATCCGGTGTCGAAACACGCGTCTTGCCGGTAAAGTTCTTCCAGAAATCGCGGGTCTGACCGAGAACCTCTTCGAAGCCGACGGTGCGGATCTCGGCGATCAGAGCGGCGGCTTCCTCCTGCGAGGCGGCATCGCCCATATAGAAGCAGATGTCGCGCACTTCGCCAGGCCCGATCGTCAGATCGAAGGCCATGGCGGCTGCCGGATCACCATCGAGATCCAAAGCGTTGGAGAGACGCGAGCCCGCAGAAACGGTGCGCGGCTGCTGGATCGTCCCGTGACGGCCGATGAACTCGCGGCGGCTGGTGGAAACGCTCGACGGCGTTTCGCTTGCCGCAAATGCGGCGACACGCGTGCCGAAGTTCACGCTGAACGGATTATTCGCAAAGACCGCCCCACTCGCACTGTCGAAGTTCGAGATGATGAAGGGCTTGCTCTTCGTCGGGTTGTTGCCGAGGATCCATTCGGCATAACCATAGAGACGCAGTTTGCGCGTCTCACCCGCTTCGTTGCGGATGCGCAACTGCGTCAGCTTGACCGACTTCTGCATATGCAGGGTCTGCGTAACCTCCAGGGCGATTTCGTCCTGAACCGTCGAGAACACCGAGTAGCCGAGGCCATGGCGGGCCTCGAAGCGCGTGTCGGAACGCTGCGCCAGCGACGCATAGGGCACGATGACCGAACCGCGGTCGAGATCCTTCAGGTAGAAGGCCTCGCCCGGCCGGTTGGTGACCATGTCGTTGGTCCAGGGTGTCAGCTGATGGTCGCGCGAGTTCTGGCTCCAGGTGAAGGCGGCGCCTTCGGCCGAGACATGGAAGCCGAAACTGTCATTGGCCATGATGTTGACCCACGGATGCGGCGTCTGTTCGCCGCCCGAGAGGCGCACGACATATTCGCTGCCATCGGCCGCAAAGCCGCCGTAGCCGTTCCAGAAGGCGAGATCGCTGCCATCGGCCGAGGTCGCATCGCCTGCGTTGCGAACCATCCTCGGAACGAGGGTGGAATCGCCCCACTGGCCGAGCAGCGCCGGGGAGCCGGCAACGGAGCGGGCCTTCTGCACCTGGTCGATCAGGCTGCCGTCGCGGCCGCGCCACACGACACGCGAGGCGGCAATGATGGCATCATAGGCTTCCGGCGTCGTCAGATCCTTGCGCAACACGTAGATGTTGCGCTGGATGCCGGCAATCTCGCTGGCGTGACGCGCGGCGTCACAAAGCTGGTCGATCGTGCGCTGCATCTCGCCAGCCGCCTCACCGGCGCGCTCATTGAAGATAACGAGATCGACCTCTACGCCGCGGGCCTGCAGGAGGCCCTGGGCGCGCAGCAGTTCCTTGACAAGATCGGTGCCGAGCTCATCAGTGATGCGCAGCGTCATCAGTGGTGCGTCGCCGGAGAGCGTTGCGCCCCAGAGCACGGACTGCGACTTGAGGCCCTCCCGAACCAGCTTGCTGTCGGCGCGCAGCGCCATGTCGGGATAGATTATGTAGCGGGCGAACCGCTGATAGGCGGCCGCTTCCTTCGAGTTGACGCCGATCTGGCGCAACTGGCTCTGCGTTCTTGTCCAGGCCTGGACGAGGCCCTGGGCAAAGCTCTCCGGCTGGCGATAATGCTCGAGCGCCGCTTCGAGTTCGGCGCGTTCGCCGGCCGCAACGGTCCAGAAGGTCACGCTGACCTTTTCGCCGGCCGGCACGCGAAGCGTACGGCGCAGCGACACGCAGGCGTCCATGGTGAAACCGTCCGTGCCTGACAGCTTGGCATCGGCATCGAAAGCCGCAGCTTCGGTCAGGGTACGGCCGCGACCGAGGAAGCGCATGCGATCAGTCTCGCATTGCGTCGGGCCGCTTCCGCCTGACGTATCAACGATAAGCTGCGCGATGGCGACATCCGGATCCGTCAGGCCACGCCTCTGGCGCTCGACGACGATCGCGTCGCCGGCCGCGGCGATTTCGGTCTTCAGGAACATGCGGGCAAAGACCGGGTGGCCCGTATCGACGATATCGAGTGTCGCGACCGGCTCCATATAGGAGGTCACCTCGATCATGCGATCTTCCGTGCCGGTATTGGTGATCGTCAGACGGCGGCCTTCCGCATCGTGATCGCTCGCGACGAAGACCTCCATCTCGCTGGTCAGTTCACCGACGGTCTTGACGAATTCGGCCTTGTCGTCGCTGAAGCTGACGCGCACGTGCTCGTTGGCAATCGAGCGTGGCTCGGCGGTCGCGGACCACCACTCGTTCGATGCGGTGTCCCGCAGGAAGATGAAGGAACCCCAGCGATCCTCGGTCGGATCGGCCCGCCAGCGGTTGACGGAGAGGTTCTTCCAGCGGCTATAGCCGGATCCTGTCGCCGTCAGCATGGTCGAATAGCGACCGTTGGAGAGCAGCAGCAATTCGCGTTCGCGCGATGCCGGGTCTTCCAGGCGGCGCACTTCCGGGCGCATGAGATCGCCCTGGATGGTGGCAGGCGCATCGGTTTCGTGCTTGGCCGCCATGACGGGGATGTCGCGCGGTGCCTTTTCCTGCAGTAGCAGCTCGGCTGCTTCGATGACCGGATCGGCGTGGAAGAGTTCGCGCAGCATGCCGTCGAAGGCGACGTTGGCAACGGCCGCAATCGACATGCCGTGATGGTGCGCATAGTAGTTGTAGACCACAGCGCACTGCTTGCCCTCAGGCACACGGTTCGGCGTGAAATCCACGGCATCATGGAAACCATACATGCCGAGCGCGCCGACGGCCCGCAGCCTGTTGAGGTTTTCGAGTGCTGCGACCGGATTGTACTGGCTCGCCAGCAGCGAAGCGTAAGGGGCGATGACGGCATTCTGGCCGAGACCGCGCTTCAGACCGAGCGTCGGCACGCCAAAATTGCTGTACTGATAGTTCATCTGGTGGTCGCGAGCATTGAAGGCCGCTTCCGAGATGCCCCAGGGGGTGCCGAGCTTGCGGGCGTAATTCATCTGTTCGAGAACGATCAGATTGTTGGTCTGGTTGAGAATACCACCGCTGCGCTCCTGCATGACGAGCGGCGGCATCAGATATTCGAACATCGAGCCGGACCAGGAAACGAGCGCCCCGCGCGGGCCGACAGGCACGACGTGACGGCCGAGCTTGTACCAGTGCTCCGTCGGAAGATCGCCCTTGGCGACGGAAAACAGGCTGGTCAGGCGCGCTTCCGAAGCAAGAAGGTCGTAGCAGGCCGCATCGACTTCTTCCGTCTCCACGCGGAAGCCGATCGACAGGAGCCGACGCTCGGGGCGATAGAGGAAGCTGAAATCCATGTCGAAGGCGATTTCGCGGGCACGGTTGCCGACGCGCGTCAGCCTTTCGCTGATGGCATCCACCTGCGAAGGATCGAAGGCTTTATCTACCTGATGAAGCTCGCAGGTTGCCACGAGCTTCTCGGCCCAATGAACAACCTCGTCACTCTGCGCCGTCTTGACCTCCCGGTCGAGGCTGCCGGCGAGTTCGCGAATTTCCCGCGCCTGTCCGGCGAACCGCTCGATCAGGCCCGAAGAGAACTCCTTCTCGCGTTTGCCGGTGGCAACCGCAGCTTCGAGGTCGGCGATCCGGCCATCCAGACGATCGTGAAGGGATCGGACAGACCTGTCTGCTTCCCGAAGCTCGTTCAGCACCTCGCGAAGAATGGCCGCGACATCGCCGATGCCATCAAGGTCAGTGTGAATATGGGCAAGCGGCGACTGCGCCCAGATGCGGCAAGCTGACGATACCGCAATCAGATGACCGGCAAAATTGCCGCTGTCGACCGATGACACATAGCGCCGGCCAAGCGGCTTTAGGGTGTCTGTATGATACCAGTTGAAGAGATGACCGCGATACTTCTCGAGCCGGTCGACGGTTTCGATCGTCTGCTCGATACGCTTGACCGCGTCTTCGAAGGAAATCCAGCCGAAACGGCGCGCCGAAATCACCGACAACAGGTAGACGCCGATATTGGTCGGCGACGTGCGCATGGCCACGACGGCATGCGGCGTCTGCTGGACATTGTCCGGAGGCAGGTAATGCTGGCCGGGAACCACGAAGTGGTCGAAATAGCGCCAGGTACGCCTTGCGATCTTGCGCAATTCGTTGCGGACAGTCTCCGGCACATCGAGCCGGTCTTCGGTTTCCGCCGTCTGGCTGACCGTCCAGGCGATAGCCGGCGAGAGCGCCCACAGAATGACGAAGGGAAGACCGACCATCCAGGCGCTGTCGCCGGAGGAAATGACGAAAAGCAATGCCAGGATGGCAAGCACCGGAGCCCGCCACATGACCTTGTAGTGGCCGAGGATGGTCGTCTGCGCCATGGCCTGGGCGCTCGCGGCCGTACGCCACTGCAGCATCAGCTTGCGGCTGACGAACAGTCGATAGAGCGAGCGGATGATTGCGTCGGCCATCACGCAGGCAATGTCGGCGATGAAGACGATGCGCATCGCCACCTGGGCGTTGGCATTCTCGATGTCTTTCCAGACCGTATGCAGGTGCGCCTGAAGGATGATGTCGCTGGTGCGAGGGATGATACCATTGATCAGCGACAGGGTCGGCGCAACGAACAGGCTGAAGATCAGCAGGATCTGCCAGATGAGCGCACCAAGCGGGTCCATCCAGTACCAGCCGAGAACCGATGCCAGGAACCAGGCGATCGGGGTCAGCGAGCGGCGAAGATTGTCGAACATCTTCCAGCAGCCGAGCGCAGTCACGCCACGGCGATCATCGAAGATATAGGGAAGAAGTTGCCAGTCGCCGCGGGCCCAGCGGTGCTGGCGCGAGACTTCCACCTCATAACGGATCGGAAAATCCTCGACCAGTTCGCAGTCCGTCACAAGTGCGCAGCGCGCCATCGAACCTTCGAGCAGGTCGTGGCTCAGAACGGAGTTTTCCTTGATCCGGCCCTTCAGCGACGCCTCGAAAGCATCGACGTGATAGAGCCCCTTGCCGGTAAACGTGCCTTCGCCGGTAATGTCCTGATAAACGTCAGAGACGGCAAAGACGTAAGGGTCGAGACCGCGATTGACCGAGAAGACGCGCTGGAAGGTCGATGCATCCTTGCCTGTCGTCAGCGACGGCGTCACGCGGGGCTGGAGCACGCCGTAACCATCAACGACACGCTGTTTCTTTTCGTCGAAGACAGGGCGGTTGATCGGATGATGCAGCTTGCCGACAAGCTTGGTCACCGTGTCGCGGACGACACGCGTGTCGCTGTCGAGCGTCATCACATATTTCACGTCCTGCGGCACGACATCGGCGCCCGGCAGGAAACTCGTATTCGGCTCGCCACGCAGCAGCATATTCAGTTCGTGCAGCTTGCCGCGCTTGCGCTCCCAGCCCATCCAGGCGCCTTCGGCGGGATTATATTGGCGGCGGCGATGCAGGAGGTAGAAGCGCTGCTTGCCGTCTTCGGCGTAACGTGCCTCCAAATTGGCAATCTTGCTCAACGCATAGTCGAGCACTTCCAGATCGCGGGCGTTCTGTTCTTCCTGTGCATCCGGCCAGTCGCTCAAAAGCGCGTAGTAGATCTCACCGCGCGCATTGGCGAGGTAATGAACTTCGAGGTTACGAACGAGTTCATCGACATGTTCGCGCTTGCCGATCAGGCAGGGAATCGTGACGAGCGTGCGGGCTTCCGCCGGCAGGCCCTTCTTGAATTCGTAGCCGACGAGGCGGTCGGGCGTGATGAAGAAGGTGGCGAAGAAGTTGAAGAGGCCGGTCGCTCCCTCGGAAGCCGGAAGCGCAAACATCAGCAGCAGCACGATCGTCGCAAAAAGCGGCATGCCGGCGTCAACGAAAATGGCATCGGTGATGACCAGTGCCAGCAGCGTCAGCAGCAGAACCGGTACGGCGATCGCCAGCCAGTTCAGCTTGCGGATCACGCGCATGAAGCGCAAGCCGAGCGGTGGCCGGAAGCCGATCTCGGTTTCGAGCGCCGGACGTCCATTGCCGACGAAATAATAGCCGACATTGCCGGCTGAAGCCGAAAGATCCTGGCTGTCGGCCTTCGCGCGGTCGGCCAGGCGCACGGCCGCCTCGGCGATATCCATTTCCGTCTTGTCGGAGCGCTTTGCGAGCTTTTCGATCTGGCGGCGATAGCTGTTGCGGGAACCGGAATCGAGCTCGGCATAATCCGTCTGCTGCCAAAGCAGCTTGTCGATGGTGCTGACCTCTTCGACCCATTCGGACCAGTCGGTATCGTTGATCTCGCGCAGGCTCTTGATGATACTGCCCATCAGAGCATTGGCCGCGCCAAGACGAGTCTGTTCCGCCGACATGACGGCTTCGGCGTCGGTCCCCTTTGCGGCAAGCTTGCTCTCAAGCCAGCTCAGCGCGGATTCGGTCGGCTCGAGCGCATTGCGCAGGCGATAATGCAGCTGCGTGACGAAGGTCGTATCGTCGAGGCTGGCAGCCAGCGTCTCCAGATGATCGGCCGCGCCTGCGTCGCCGAGCGCGATCGCCTGGGTCGCCGCGGCATTGGCGCTTGCCCGCATCAGGCGGCTCTTGTCGATATGAGACGCGACGCGGCGAAGGTTGTCGATCAGCACATAACGGACGAGCGACGGTAGCGCCCAGAGCTCGCCGATGCGCAGCGTTTCCTTATCTTGGAACCCTTCTGTGACGGCTGCCATGCCGGCATTGCTGATATTGCTGTGAGCATGCGCCATGTAGAGCCAGGCAAGCGCCAGCGTGCGCGGCACTTCCGTCCCGTCGAGCGTGATCTTGCGCAGCTCGCGATAGAACTTCTTCGGAAAGTCGCGACGGACTTCCTGGATCGCCTCTTCGACGATGTAGTGATTGTCGAGCAGCCATTCGGTGGCGGGCGTAATGCTCTCGCCGGCATCGACGTCAGCGGCAGCGGCGCGGTAGACCCTCAGGATCTCGGCCTCATTCTCCCGGTGGCGCTGGAAGAAATCAAAATTCTTGAAATTCGTTACATCAAGGGCGCGGCTTTCCGCAAACTGCGCAGCCCTGGCCCTCAACTGGTCGTTCGACAGGAGCGGCGCGCGAATGCCGAAATCAGGATCCGCGGACGATGCTTGAACATGCACGCTCGTAGCACCCATAACATTTTGAGAGGTCATAGTGTTTTCTCTTCTACTGGGTTCGTGTCCAACGAATGCATTCTTGCGGAACTGGATGCGAGCAGGAGCACGAGCGTTTCGAATTAGGCATCTTCATCGCTTTTGAAAGGGAGTTTACATTCAAACTGGGATTGTTCGAAATGGCGGATAGCGGTCAATAGCGACCACAAAATGAACAGGCGATTAATCGGGTTGCTCGCTGGATAAAATGGCCTCGCCAGGGATCGGCAACCTGCCGAAAAGGCGAACTCCTCGCCTGACAAGCGGCCGCCATCTCCGTCCAATTTATGGTGTCAAGACGGTCTTTATAATGAAAGCGACCAGGCGAAGCCTAAGCTGGCTTCGCCTGGTCGCGAATCTGGAGGTGCTGGAATAGACGGCTGAACAGATAGCTTCAGGCGGCCAGCGCCTCATCGGTCGGCCCGAAGAATTCGTAGTGGATGCGATCGCGCGAAACGCCAAGGCCCAGCAAGTCACCGACTATTGCCCTCAGAAACGGCTTCGGTCCGCAGAGATAGAAATTGGCCGTTTCAATCGGCGTATTTGCGGCCAGCCATTTCCCGGTAACGAAACCATCCTCGTCATGAGAATAGCCCGCGGCATCCTGAGCCGTCGGTTCACTGTAGAAGGTGCTGACCGATACCCGGCCATGGCTTTGCGCAAGCGAGCGGACGTGCTTGTCCATCGCATGCGTCGAGCTGTTGAGCGCGCCGTGTACGAAATGCGCTTCGACTTCGGGATAATCGGCAGCGATCGCTTCCAGCATGCTGACCATGGGCGTAAGACCCACGCCGCCGGACAGCAGAACCATTTCGCTGGTCGGCTCTTCGGGCAGGTAGAAATCTCCGGCAGGCGGAGTGACTTTCAAGATCGCCCCCACCTCGACATTATCGTGCAGATAGCGCGACGCGCCCTTGCCGTTTTCTTCCCGCTTGACCGATATGCGGTAGAAATCCTGGTTCGGGCCGGATGAGATGGAATAGTTCCGCTTCATCTTGACGCCTTCGGGAAGGCTGAAATCGAAGGTCAGGTACTGGCCGGCACGATGCAAGGCCACCGTTTGTCCGTCGACAGGACGCAGGACAAAGGAGGTCACGACGTCGCTTTCCTTGATTTTTTCGGCAACCCTGAATTCGCGCCATCCGTTCCAGCCGCCTGCCCGCTTTTCGAGTTCGGCTCGTATCTGCTCCTCTCTTTCGATCAGAGTGTCAGCAAGGAACCAGTAAGCTTCACCCCAGGCATTGATAAGTTCCTCGGATGCTGCTTCGCCCAATACTTCACGAATTGCCGCCAGCAACGATTTGGCGACGTAGGGATAATGCTCGGCGAGGATATGAAAACCGATGTGCTTGTGGGCGATCCGTTCGATGACGGGCACGAGTGGTGCGAGGTTGTCGATATTCTGTGCATAGCCGACGATTGCCGCCGCCAGTGCATGAACCTGAGAACCATTCTCACCGTGATTGGCCTGATTGAACAGCGCCTTGATGTGCTCATCCTTGAAGAGCAGCCCGTACATTGTTTTCGTAATGTCGCTTGCATGGGCGGCGACCGCCGGGGCGCTCTGCTTCACCAGTTCGATGGTGCGCGGCGAAAGTGGCTTAGGCATATTCTTTCCTTTCAATGCTATCAGTGTGGAGAGGATCGCGATCGAAGAATTCGATCTGAAATTGAACCGGGCCGTGGAGTTCCAGATGATGCTCGACCTCAGGCAGGACCCGGCCGATACAATCGGGGCTCAAGGAGCTCACGGTCTGCCCTGTCACCAGACGCACGCCGCCCCTCAGAACGCGGATGAGCGCCCAAGCGCCGGACTTGAGCCGATGGCTTTCGAGAAGCGCCGTCGGCACAGTCGTTTCATCGAAGATCTTTGTCGTCTTGTATGGCGTCAGCGCCAGCACTGCATCTGGGGCCCGTAATTCAAGCACCTCCCCAGTCAGCGCCAGGTTCAGGCGCGAGGCAATCCGCCCCGCCTTGATTTGCATCTCCTGCGCAACCGAAGGCAGCAACATCTCGTTCGTTGTCTCGTGCCATATCGCAAGCCAGCGTTCGAACATCGCGGGCTCTATTCTGTCGGCATGGATCAGGTGCATCGCGACGGGATTGCCCTTGTATTTGCCTGATGTCAGCATCAGCGAAGACCAGAAGTCGGTTAGTCGCTGCAAATGCTCCGGCCAATCCGCAACCACGGCGAAAACCGGGCCAAGCATCGGATCACGCCGGACCTTTTCGTAAAACCGCTCCAGTACCGGGAGGATCTGCCCCTCTTCCAATTTGGCCGTATCCATCGCGTTGCTCCATAATCATGCATCTTGAATGCATGTATACGACGCCGATAAAAGATGCTATTGGAATGCATCATTTCTTTTCGGGCGTTTTGACGCAGGTGCGATGAAGCTCACACGCTACACAGACTATGCGATCCGCGTGATGATTTACCTTGGATCACATGAGGGAGAGATCTGTTCGATCAGACAGGTCGCCGACGCTTATGACATCTCCCAGAACCACCTGATGAAAGTCGTTCAGGATCTCGCCAAAGCCGGGTTCGTGGAATCGATCAGAGGCAGAAATGGCGGGATCCGGCTCGATCGTCCGGCGACCTCCATCAATCTTGGCAGTTTGCTCCGACATACCGAAGGTCTGGATGAT
This sequence comes from Sinorhizobium sp. B11, assembly GCA_039725955.1. NCBI lineage: Bacteria > Pseudomonadati > Pseudomonadota > Alphaproteobacteria > Hyphomicrobiales > Rhizobiaceae > Sinorhizobium > Sinorhizobium sp. B11. The sequence goes on along the minus strand of CP091033.1, from coordinate 727,798 downwards.
ATTCTCGAGTGCTCCTCCTGCTCCATCAGACAAGGCTGCGGCATGCCCCCTATCCTGCGGGAAGCGACGGCCGCTTTTGTCGGGGTCTTCGATCGCTATAGCGTTGCCGACATTACAGAGCGGAAAGACGTCTTAAGAACGCTCTTTGCCGCGGCATAGGCTGCGACCACAGAAAGGCTGTAGCGTTCAGGTGCTTCCGCGCATCTCGACATGCGGCTCGATCAGCACGTGACGAGCCTCTTCGCGGCCATCAATCCTGCTGAGCAATATCTCGGCAGCGGTTCTGCCCAGTTCGGCGGCGTTCTGGTCCACGCTGGTCAGGCCGACGAGCGGTATGACCGCCATCGGCGAGTTGTCGTAGCCGATAATCGCAAGATCTTCCGGAACCCGTATACCGCTCATGCGCGCGGCATTGATGAGCGGCACGGCATCAAGATCCGACCAGACGAAGACCGCGCGCGGGCGGTCCTTCAAGGCCAGGAAATCATTGATCGCGGCGCGGCGGTCGGCTCCCACCAGAGGCAGACGGATGATGCGAGCCGCCAGACCCGCCGTCTTCATGCCGTCAAGATAACCCTTCTCGCGCTGGAGGGCGACGATGGTCGGCGGTGAATCAGCGAGCTCATAGCTCAGCATCGCGATGTTCTCGTAGCCGGACCGCAATGCCGCTTCCACGGCCAAAGTTGCACCCTTGCGATCATCGGAATTAACGGTGTCATAGGTCTGGGCGTGCAGCTCGTGATGGGCAATGACGACGATCGGGATCTGACGTGCATAGCGCTCCAGTACCTTGCCCGATATGCGAGGCGCGATGATCAGTACGCCATCCATGCGATTGTCGATCATCGACTCGATCATCGATGCCTCGATCGGGCTCGTGGAACGACCAATCCCGATCAGCGCCTTGAATCCGTTTTCGGCCAAGGTGGCATTCGCCTCCTCGATGACCCCGGCCAGGAAGGGGTTGGACAATTCGATGACCAGCACACCGACTGTCTGCGTGCGGCCGCGCATGGCGCGCGCTGCCACAGAAGGTCGGTAATTCAGCTTCTCGATCGAGGTCTCGACCTTCGTTCGCAAGACTTCACTAACGCCGTAGGCATTGCGCAGAACCTTCGACACCGCAGCGACGGAGACACCGGCATCCTGCGCCACGTCCCGGATGGTGATCCTGTCCCTCGTCACGTTAACGGCCTGATTTTTCATTCCAAAATGCCTTACTCTCAAGTGTGGCGAAAACTATACGCACAAAAGCTCTTGCGCGGCAATCGATAGTGTAGAATGATATACATAGAACGATATACACGGAGTGACCGCCGGAGGAATTGGCGGTCGAGGGAGGTTCTCAATGAAGACTGTTTCGGCCCACGGCATCGCCGGGGAGGACGGCCTTGCCGGTTCTGCTTTCCGGTTCACGGCGTCAATGATCGGCCCGTCCTGCGACGGTGGCCAGGCAACATCGGGCACGTTTGTGTCGCGTGAATTCGCACTCGACGCCGTTCCTGCCGAAACAACGCTGCGTATCTCCGCGCTCGGCCTCTATCGTGCCTTCATCAACGGACAGCGCGTGGGTGATGACCTTCTGACGCCCGGATGGACCTGTTATGACGACCGGATCGCCTATCAGGCCTATGATGTCGCGAAACTCCTGCAGCCCGGCGACAATCGCATCGAGATCTGGCTCGGCGACGGCTGGTATCGCAGCCAACTGATGTGGGCGTCCAATCCGATCATCAATTGCTGGGGCGAGCGGACGGGGGCGATCGCAGAATTAAGCGCGGGCGGCGAAGCGCTCCTTAAAACCGACGACAGCTGGAAGAGCGGCTTCACTCCCGTTACGCGCAACGGGATCTATTATGGCGAAGATTATGATGCCCGCATCCGCCCGCGGGACAGCCACGGTATCGATGTTCTCTCATTCGACAAGGCTTTGCTCGTTCCGCACGAGACCGGCGCAGTCAAGGAACTGCCCGGCCTCGCTCCTGTCGATCGCTGGACCGAGAGCGACGGCCGGATCGTCTATGATTTCGGGCAGAATGCGGGCGCCTATATAAGGCTGCGGCTCGAAGGTACTGCCGGAGCGCAGGTGCGCGTCGAGCATTCCGAAGTGCTCGGCGCTGACCGCTTTTTCGACAATCGCAACTACCGCAGCGCGCGTGCCGAGCTGATCTATACGCTGTCGGGTGAAGGCGAAGAGGAATATGCGCCGCTCTTCACTTTCATGGGCTTTCGCTATGCACGCATTACCGTCACCGGCCAGGCCGAAGTGATCGCGGTCACCATGGTCCCGGTAACCTCGGTGCCGACAAGCGCCGGCGGTTTCACATCAGGTATTGCCGCCGTCAACAAGCTTGTCGACAACACCATCTGGTCGCAGCGCTCCAATTTTATAGAAGTGCCCACCGATTGCCCGCAGCGCGACGAACGCCTCGGCTGGACCGGCGATGCGCAGGTCTTCGCCGGAGCGTCCTGCTGGCTTGCCGACAGCCAGTCCTTCCTCAAGAAATATCTTCGCGATGTGATCCACGACCAGCGCGCCAATGGCGCCGTTTCGCATTTTTCACCCGATCCCACTCGATTGCACCCGATCGACGGACGGGGTGACTGGGCTGGCTCGACCGGCTGGGGCGACGCGATTGTCATCATTCCCTGGCAGCTCTACCTGCATTACGGCGATAGCGCAGTGCTGGAAGAATGCTTCCCGGCGATGCTGGGCTGGCTCGAGTATCTCTGGGGAATTTCGGATGGACCGATCATACGCCCGCCCGCCGTCTGGGGCGAGCATGGCTTTACCTTCGGTGACTGGCTCCAGCCGGTGGGCGACAACAGGAAGCCACGGCCGACCGTAGCGGATGATTGCGCAGCCACCCTCTACCATTTCATTTCAACGCAGCTGACGGCAAAAATCGCCCGCATTCTTGGAGAGACTGTCGAGGCCGCTCGGCTGGAAAAGCGTGCCAACGAGATCAGGGCAGCATTCAGGAACGAGTTCTTTTCACCCTCCGGCCGCATTGCCCATAACGACCAGACATCCTGGTCTCTGGCGTTCCTCTATGGCCTTGTCCCGCCCGAATATGAGGAGGCCGCTCGCGGCTATTTCCGCAGAGTGGCAGAAGAGACCGACGGCGTTATCGGTACCGGATTCATTGGCACCCCTGCCCTGCTACCTGCGCTAACGCGGCTCGGCATGCTGGATCTTGCCGAAAAGATGTTCCTCAACCGGAAGGTCCCGGGCTGGCTTTATCAGGTCGAACGCGGCGCGACATCGATCTGGGAACGATGGGATGCGCTTGCCGAGGACGGCACGATCTATGATCCCGATATGAACAGCTATAACCACTATGCCTACGGCGCGGTGTGCCAATGGCTCTTCGAAGATGTTGCCGGCATCAAGCCGCTGGAAGACAAGCCCGGCTTCGAGGAAGTGGCCTTCGACCCCGCGATTCTGCCCGCCCTCTCACCGGTTTCGGCCTGGCATGACACGCGCTTCGGTCGCATCGAAGCTGGATGGACCCTGGAGGAGGGAACCGTCACATGCCGCCTGGTGCTGCCGCAGGGCGTGACCGCGCGTCTGCAAGGGAGAGGCGATCGCAAGTCGCTGCAGGCGAATGGCGCCCCGATCGAGCAAGGTGAGGAGACCAGGCTCGATGCAGGAGAACATACGATTACGTTTTCCATCTGATGCGATTGCCCGCGGGTTTTCGATCCGCGGGCAATCAGCCCAACGCATTCCGGTCTTCAAGAGGAGGAAATGACTATGCGAATGACGAAGTGCAGCATCCTTGCAGCCAGCATCATGGCTCTTGCCGCTGGAGTGGCACATGCAGATGTGACCCTCAGCGTGCTGATCGATACCAATCCGGAATCCATTGCCTCGTTCGATGCCGTTTCCAAAGCCTATATGGAAAAGCATCCGGACGTCACATTCGACGTCGAACAGCGTGCCGGTGGCTCTGAGGGTGATAACATCATCAAGACCCGGCTTGCTACGGGCGAAATGGCTGATATTTTTCAGTATAATAGCGGTTCACTCTTCCAGGCATTGAAGCCGCAGGAGACGATCGCAGATCTTTCTGACCTTCCGTCTGAAGCTGGCATTCTCGACAGTTTCAAGAAGGTCGTCACCAGCCCCGACGGCCACGTTCGCGGCCTTCCTTTTGGTCCCGCCATGGGCGGCGGCATCTTCTATAACAGAAAGATCTACGCCGATCTCGGCCTCACCCCGCCGAAGACCTGGGCGGAGTTCATGAGCAACAACGAGAAGATCAAGGCAGCCGGCAAGGTAGCCGTGGCCCAGACTTACGGCACGACCTGGACGTCGCAGCTCTTCGTGCTGGCGGATTTCTATAACGTTCAGGCCGAGGTTCCGAACTTCGCGAGCGACTACACAGCCAACAAGATCAAATATGCCACGACACCTGCCGCATTGCGCGGTTTCGAACATCTCGAGGAGGTTGCGAAAGGCGGGTTCCTCAATGCGGACTTCGGCGCGGCCACCTTTGACGACGGTATGCGGATGGTGGCCACGGGAGAAGCCGCGCACTATCCGAATCTCACCTTCGGCATCGGCACCATCCAGCAGAATTTCCCTGACAACCTGAAGGACCTGGGCTTCTTTGCCCAACCCGGGACGGACGCTGCCAAGAACGGCCTGACCGTCTGGATGCCCTCGGCGCTCTATGCTTCCGCCAAGTCCGAAAACCTGGAAGAGGCCAAGAAATTCCTTGATTTCGTCGGCTCCAAGGAAGCCTGCGATCTGATGGCGAAAGCCGTTCCCTCAGGTCCCTATCTCGTCAAGGGATGCGAACTTCCGAAGGATATTCCGCCGGTCGTTTCCGACATGCTGCCCTACTTCAATGCTGACGGGCACAATGGTCCGGCACTCGAATTCCTGTCGCCGGTGAAGGGACCGGCGCTTGAGCAGATTACCGTCGAGGTCGGGACCGGCATACGCTCTGCCAAGGACGCAGCCGCTCTCTACGATCAGGATGTCGAGAAGCAGGCCAAGCAGCTTGGCCTGCCGAACTGGTAACCTTCCAGCCGCTCCCCCGCTCACCGCGTTGAGCTCTGAGTGGGGGACGCTTCACGGTGTCCGCATGACAACACGCAAGTCGCCTTATCCCTATTGGTTCGTACTGCCGGCGGCGGTGATATTCACCGTCCTCTTCCTGGTGCCAACGATCGCATCCTTCTGGTTCAGTCTCACACGTTGGGATCTCTTCACCACGCAGTTCATCGGTCTCGAGAACTACCGGCAGTTCTTCCGCGAGCCCTTCCTGATCCAGGGCCTGGTCAACACGATCATCTATGCGGTTCTGACGTCGGGCACGAAAACCGTCCTTGGTCTCCTTCTCGCGGTGCTATTGACCTCAGGCCTGTGGGGACAAGGCCTGCTGCGCACCGTGATCTTCTTTCCGGTTCTTGTCTCGACAATCGGCGTCGGCATCACCTTCTCGGTGCTCATGCATCCGACCCGCGGGCTGATCAATGTCGCGCTTGCAGCCATTGGCATCCACGGCCCCGGCTGGCTGACCGATCCGGCTCTTGCGCTCTACTCCATCGTCTTCGTCGATCTCTGGAAAGGCATCGGCCTTGCGACCGTGATCTATATTGCCGGGCTCGCCTCAATCAGCCCGGACTATTATGAAGCCGCCCGTATCGATGGCGCGACCCGTACGCAGATGTTTTTCCGTGTCACGGTCCCGCTGGTGCGCCCCGCCACAGTGACCGTCGTGACGCTCTCGCTGATCGGCGGGCTCAGAAGTTTCGACCTGATATGGGCAATGACCCGCGGCGGGCCGGGCTTTTCCTCTGATGTTCTCGCAAGCGTCATCTACAAACAATACCAGGCAGGCTTCTATGGCCTTTCGACGGCCGGTAACGTGATCCTCTTCCTGCTCATCGGCCTCATCGTCCTGCCACTGACGGCCTGGTTCAATCGCAAGGAGGTGGACCTATGAGCCGCCGCCAGCTTTATACCGGGGTTGCGGCACTGGCCGCCTGCAGCGTGATCTTCGTGCTGCCTTTCCTCTTCATCTTCGTAACGGCGGCCAAGACGAAACAGGATGCGGCTGCGCTGAAATTCAGCTGGCCGGCCGAGTGGCAGCTCTGGCAGAATTTCATGGAGGTCGTGCAGACCCGCAACTACATGCTGCTGCTCGCCTATTTCAATTCGACCGTTATCACCGTGGCGGCCGTCAGCCTGCTGGTATTGTTCGGGGCGATGGTCGGCTACGTGCTGCAGCGCCGCCCCTCGCGTTGGAATACGGTCATTTATGGATGTGTGCTCGCCGGCCTGATGATCCCGCCGGCCATTGTTCCGACCATCTGGGTACTGCAGCTGCTCGGCCTCTTCAAGACACTGTCGGGCATGGTGCTGATCCAGGTCGCCTATGGCCTCGGCTTCACGGTTCTGCTGTTTCGCAGCTTCATCGCAACCATTCCGCGGGATCTCGATGAGGCTGCGATCATCGACGGGGCAAAGCCGTTCCAAATCTTCTTTCGCGTCATTCTGCCGCTTTTGAAGCCCGTCACCGTGACTGTCATTGTCGTCCAGTCTATTGCCATCTTCAATGATTTCACCAACCCGCTCTACTATCTGCCGGGCCGCGAGAACGTGACTGTGCAGCTGACGCTTTATAACTTCCAGGGCCAGTTCCAGACCCAGTTCAACCTGCTGTTCATGAACATCCTCCTGGTAACCATTCCGCCCCTGATCGTCTTCATCTTCTTCAACCGCCAGATTGTTGCAGGCATGACTGCCGGCGCAGTCAAGGGATAGGCCATGACATCAGTTGTTCTCGAAAGTGTCCGCAAGAATTTTGGCAGCCTGGAAGTCATGAAGGGCATTGATCTCACTGTTGAGCCGGGTGAGTTCTGCGTCTTCGTCGGCCCGTCCGGCTGTGGGAAATCGACGCTGCTCCGCATCATCTCGGGATTGGAGACGACAACATCGGGGCAGGTCTTCATCGACGGAAAGGACGTGACCGATGCCGAACCATCCGAGCGCGGTATCGCCATGGTCTTCCAGTCCTATGCCCTCTACCCGCATCTGACCGTGGCGGAAAATATCGGCTTCGGCCTGTCGCTTGCCAGGCGCCCAAAGGCGGAAATCGCCGAAAGGGTGAAGCAGACGGCCGATATCCTGCAGCTTTCGCATCTGCTCGAGCGCAAACCAAGGGCGCTTTCGGGTGGACAACGGCAACGCGTCGCAATCGGCAGGGCGATCATCCGCAACCCCAAGGTCTTCCTGTTCGACGAGCCGCTTTCGAACCTCGACGCGTCGCTGCGTTCGCAGATGCGCATCGAGTTGACCGAGCTTCATGCCAAGCTCGGTGCCACGATGATCTACGTCACCCATGACCAGGTCGAGGCGATGACGATGGCCGACAAGATCGTCGTTCTGAACGGCGGCCAGATCGAGCAGGTCGGGACGCCGATGACGCTCTATAACAATCCGGCCAGCCCCTTCGTCGCCGGCTTCATCGGCTCGCCGAAGATGAACCTGTTCGACGGAGAGATCGCTGCGCGGGAGAATTGCCGGACTTACGGCATCCGGCCGGAGCATATCGCGCTCTCATCGATCGAAGGAAAGTGGCAGGGCAAGGTACGCCATATCGAGCGGCTCGGTGCCGACACGGTAGTCTATCTCGATGTACCGGAATTGCAGACGCTTGTCGTACGAACGGATGGCGACCGGCCGATCAAGATCGGAGAAATGCAATTCGCCTCGCCGCTCGCCGCGAAGGAACACAGGTTCTCCTGATCTTATCGGACGATACGAAAGTCGCTCGGCACCTCGTCGAGAGCGGCCTCCTCTGTTTTCACCTCCAATACGGAGGAACCGGCGGGACCGCTCCAGAAACGCTCAAGCATGGAACCGGTGGCGACTGGGGAGCCGACAATCAGAGCGCTGACCGAGCCGTCGGCCTCATTCCGCACCCAGCCCGTCAAGCCGAGCTGCAGGGCTTGACCGCGGGCCCAGGCGCGATAGCCGACGCCCTGCACACCGCCGGTAATGCGTACACGAA